>DASXHH010000015.1:0-30263 GCA_036488585.1 Candidatus Saccharimonadia bacterium
GCCTTCGAGGGCCTTGAGGGCCGAGCCCTTGATGATCGGCGCGTTCTCGTCGAACTCGTACTTGGCGAGCAGTTCGCGGATTTCCATTTCAACCAGCTCGGCGAGCTCGGGGTCGGCCATGTCCATCTTGTTCATGAAAACGAGGATGGACGGCACGCCCACCTGCTTGGCCAACAGGATGTGCTCACGGGTCTGAGGCATCGGGCCGTCGGCGGCGGAGACCACCAGGATGGCACCATCGACCTGAGCGGCACCGGTGATCATGTTCTTCACGTAGTCGGCGTGGCCAGGCATGTCGACGTGCGCATAGTGGCGCTTGTCGGACTCGTACTCCTGGTGAGACGTAGCGATGGTGATACCGCGCTGCTTCTCCTCGGGAGCGTTGTCGATCTGGTCGTAGGCGACCGGCTTGTTAATGTCGGACGGCTTGTGCTTAGCCAGCACAGCGGTGATAGCGGCAGTTAACGTGGTCTTACCGTGGTCAACGTGACCCATGGTGCCTACGTTAATATGCGGCTTGTCGCGCTTGAATGTTTCGGCCATTCAAATCTCCTTAATATTGCTATTCCACTGCAGATGGATAATGTGGCCGCTTGGCCGTTCGCGGACTACCTGTATGGTGGCCGCATCAGCTATCTGGAGTGGAAAGGTGGGTTAGTGTGATGCCGCGGGAGTATTTTACGTGTTACTACACAAAAAATACCGCCCATTTGGACCTCGTTATTATAGACAGTTAGAGCCTGGGTTGTAAAGACCCTGCGGTGGCTACTTAAGGTGGCCGAGGTGGAGGCCGGCCAGGGTGAGGGCGGTGATAGATTCACCGTCGCTCAGCTCGCCCGTTTTGATCATTTCCTTGATATCGTCCCAGGAGAAGGCCTGTACAGCCTCGACGTGTTCGGATATCTCAGCCTTGAGTCCTTTGGCCTTGTGTAGGCCGCGGGCGATGTGCACCGAATCGCGCTGGGTGGCTACACCGGGCCAGATCATGTATTCGCCGCTCAGGCTCACCCAGCGGTCGGCATGTAGGCCGGCTTCTTCCTCTAGCTCGCGCTTGGCGGCGTCTTGGGGGTCGGCGCCGTCGGTGCCACCGCCGGGCAGTTCCCAGGCGGGCTGGCCGGTAGTGTAGCGCAGTTTCTTCACCATCACCACTTTGCCATGATCATCCACGCCCACCACCATAACAGTGGGCGCCGTCTCAACCCAGCCATAGCGGACCGGCTTGCCATGCGGATTAATAACGTTGTCTTCGTGAACGGTGATAAAGCCGTTTTGGTAGGCGATTTTAGTGTCGAGGCGCTGCCAATTGCTCATGTTTATGCGCTCCTTGCGCTTATTGTTTTAACTATACCAAACGAGCCCCAGACTAGTCGTCCGTGGGCCCGTAGGTACTTAGTCTTTCAGGCAGGTTTAGCTGGCTTTCGCGGCGGCGCGCTTGCCGATGATTTCGTCGGCGACGTTGCGCGGCACTTCCTCGTAGTGGTCGAACTCCATGGAATTGGAGCCACGACCCTGGGTCATGGAGCGCAGAGTGGTGGTGTAGCCAAACATTTCGGCCAGTGGCACGAAGGCGTCGATGATCTTGGCGCCGGAGCGGTCTTCCATTTTCTCGATGCGGCCACGCTTGGAGTTGAGGTCGCCGATGACGTCGCCCATGAACTCCTCGGGTACCGTAACCTCGACCTTCATGACCGGCTCGAGGATGATGGGGTCGGCTTTCTTGGCAGCGGCTTGGAAGGCCATGGAGCCGGCGATCTTGAAGGCCATCTCCGAAGAGTCAACATCGTGGTAAGAACCGTCGTAGAGTTTGGCTTTCACGTCGACTACCGGGTAGCCGGCTTGAATACCGTTGCCCATGGCCTCCTTGATACCTTCCTCGGTCGGCTTGATGTACTCCCTGGGGATGATACCGCCGACGATGCCGTTTTCGAACACGAAGCCCTGACCCGGCTCAGACGGCGAGAGTTCGACCCAGGCGTCACCGTACTGGCCGCGGCCACCGGACTGGCGCACGAACTTACCTTGCGCGCTGGCGGTCTTCTTGATGGTCTCGCGGTAGGCGACCTGCGGGCGGCCGACGTTGGCCTCCACCTTAAATTCGCGCCTCATACGGTCGACGATAATATCGAGGTGCAGCTCACCCATACCGGAGATGATGGTCTGGGCGGTTTCCTCGTCGGTCTTGACGCGGAAGGTGGGGTCCTCTTCGGCTAGGCGCTGGAGGGCGTTGCCCATTTTCTCCTGGTCGGCCTTGGTCTTGGGCTCGACGGCGATCGAGATGACCGGCTCGGGGAAGGTAATGGATTCGAGAATAACGGGGTGGTCGAGATCGGTAAGGGTGTTACCGGTGGTAGTGTTCTTGAGACCCACGGCGGCAGCAATTTCACCGGACGACACTTCTTGGACCTCTTCGCGAGAGTTGGCGTGCATGAGTACTAGGCGGCCGATGCGCTCCTTTTCGCCAGTGGTGGCGTTAAGAATGTAAGAGCCGCTCTTCACGACGCCGGAGTAGACGCGGAAGAAGGCCAGCTTACCGATGAATGGGTCGGTCGCGATCTTGAAGGCCAGGGCCGAGAACGGCGCGTCGTCTGAAGGCTGGCGCTCCACCTCTTCACCGGACTTGGGGTCGGTGCCCCAGACGGAGCCAATGTCGAGCGGGTTGGGCAGGAAGTCGACCATGGCGTCGAGCAGCTTCTCCACGATCACACCGCGACCGTCGCCGCCGGTGACGGCGAAGAACTGGCCGGTGAGCACGGATTTGCGGATGGCGCGTTTGAGCTCGTCGATGGTGAGCTCGTGACCCTCCAGGTACTTCTCCATTAGCTCGTCGTCGGATTCCACAGCGGCTTCCACTAGATGTCGGCGGTAGCGCTCAGCCTTCTCCTTCATGTCCTCGGGGATTTCGCCCTCGATGAGCTCGTGGTCCTTGTAATCCTTGTAGGTGTAGGCCTTCATCTCAATGAGATCGACCACACCATTGATGGTCTGCTCGAAACCGATCGGTAGGTGGATGGCGTAGGCACGCTTACTCAGGCGCTCGTGGATGCTCTCGAGCGATTTGTAGAAGTCACCGCCGGTCTGGTTGATCTTGTTGACGAAACAGATCCGAGGCACGCCGTACTTGTCGGCCTGGCGCCAAACGGTCTCAGACTGTGGCTCCACACCCATCTTGCCGTCGAACACGGTAACAGCGCCGTCGAGTACGCGCAGGGAGCGTTCCACCTCCACCGTGAAGTCGATGTGGCCGGGCGTGTCGATAATGTTGATGCGCTTTCCCTTCCAAAAACAGGTGGTGGCGGCGGAGGTAATGGTGATGCCGCGCTCGCGCTCCTGCTCCATCCAGTCCATGGTGGCCTCGCCCTGGTGAACCTCGCCAATCTTGTGGGTCTTGCCGGTACGGTAAAGAATGCCCTCGGTGGTAGTAGTTTTACCAGCGTCGATGTGGGCGATAATGCCGATGTTTCGGGTGTTTTCGAGCGAATATTGGCGAGCCATGGTGGTTTTAAGTGAATCCTTTCGGGTTACGTGATATGCGCACAAATAAAAAAGCGCCGGGCGCATTGCTTAGATTTAGTTTACTAGATATGGGCAGGTTTATCAAGGTGGGCGGCTCTCGGTTGTAACATAACAACTAAATTTAGCAACGCTGGGCTCAAGGGAGGGTATTGTGCATTGTATACAAATAATTTTAGACCTTACCCTCATTTAAAAGCGCGGGTTTAGTGATATATACCGACACATCTTGACAAATGTATCAAGGGGTGGTAATATAATAACGAACTTTTGAGCCCTCATGTGAGCCCGCGCGAAGCATTGCAGACGCATCTTTTCAGACGTCTGTGATACTCCCCGACGGCTCACTTCGGTTTCAAATCGTTAGTACACCCATACCCAAAGGAGCGGTAATGGCGACCGTAACCGATGACGCAACCCATGACGCGACTAACATGCAAGCCATCTTCCCGAACATGCAGTGCGGGCAGGCGGAGCTGTTCGATGCGCCGAAAACCACTATTTCGGCAGACGAGACGCCGGACGGGCAACTAGTACTATTCAGGGGTCGTCAGGCCCCAGTGCGCCTGTTGGCGGTGTGGGTCGCCGTTGGGAACAACTACCGGGGAGCATTTCGGGCCGATTTTGCGATTCAGGGGGTATCTGTCCCTGGCGATCCCAGCGATTTCGGGTCGGTCCCGGATCGTACGCTAGTGGAGCTGGCCAACGGTCACCTGTGGGACTCAATAGTAACGGGCGGCTTCCAGTGCGGCCACTTGTTCTACGGAGGTCTCAAGGTGCCGCGGGTTTCCCTGTACGGGGTCACCCTGAGCCTCGCTCCAATTAAGTCCTAGCTCTAGCTAGGACATCACCTCGTTACTCACATGCGAGCCTCGCTGCTCCGGGTGGGTAGCGAGGTTTTCGCGTTTATTGATTGAGGACGTTGGCGAGCTCTTCGGCCAGATTATGGTAGCCGGAGACGGTGAAGCACAAGACGATATCGCCGGGCTTGGTGTCGCGCTGGAGGCGGCTGATGAGCTCGGGGCGGTTGGGGGTGTAAAGGGCGGGCATCTTGAGGGCCTGTACGATGTCGTTACCGCTCACGGTGTGCTCCGTCCCCTGCTCGCGGGCACCTTCGATGTCGGTCACATACACGAGGTCGGCATCGTTAAAAGACTTCTGCCACTGCTTGAGTAGGGTTTGAGTGCGAGTGTAGGTGTGGGGACGAAAGACACAAATGATGCGACGACCAGGAAAATGCAGCTTGGCGGCCTCGAGATTGGTGGCGATTTCGGTGGGGTGATGGCCGTAATCGTCGATGACCGTGATGTTGGCGCCTTCGGGGGTGAGCAGGTTGAAACGGCGATAGGTACCCTTGAAGCCGGCGGCGCCGGCGATAACCTGGTCGACACTGAGGCCTTCGGTGAGCGCGGTGGTGGTGGCGGCCAGGGCATTTAGTACATTGTGCTTGCCGTACAGGGGCACGGCCAGGCGGCCAAGAATGCCACCATGGTTTTCAATATCAAATTCAATACCGCCGGGCAGATAGGAGATGTCGCGAGCGGTATAGTCGCCGAGTGCGAGTCCGTAGGTGGAAATCTGGCAATGCGCCGACTTCGCCGCCTGTGTAACGGATAGACTTTCGCCCCAGGCGATAAGCCGGCCGTCTTTGGGCACGCCCGCCACGATATCCTGGAAACGCTGCTCATAGTCTTTGGCCGTAGGAAACAGATCGGGATGGTCGTGCTCCACTGAGGTGAGAACGAGCGTGTCGGGATGGTAAAACTGGACTTTGGATTTGGTTTCTAAAGTTGAGGCTCGGTACTCATCACCCTCGGCCACAAATACCTCCGAGCTCTCCAGCCGGACACTGGAATCGAAATTAAAGGGCCGGATGCCGATGAGGTAATCGGGTTTACGGCCAGCCGATTCCAGAAGCCAAGCGATCAGCGCGGTGGTAGTGGTTTTGCCGTGAGTACCGGCCACCGCGATGACATGTTGGCCCTCGGTGAGCTCCCCTACCAGCTCAGCGTACGATTTCATGGCAATGTGGCGTCGGCGGGCCTCATCGGTAACGGCATCGGGGACGGGGATCCCAGTGACGATGATGGCCGTCACGCCGTCGAGTTGTGCGGGTGTGAACTCGCGACTCCACTGCAGCTGGCGCGCGGCCAGCCACTGCGTACCGTCTCCTTCCTCTGCGCCCGGGTCGAGCCCGGTAACCTCATATCCGAGATCGCGGGCGGCCAGCGCCAGCCCACGCATAGCATGGCCGACGATACCAACGAAAAATAGGTGCCCTTTCATACCGGTAATTTTACCATGGGCGGAGTTATGCGATGACGGGCTGCCCGACCTGCACAACATCGCCGCCGACGTTTTGGGCGAAGTAGGAGTCGTGCGAAATGTAGAGCACCGCGCCCTGGTAGCGGTCGAGGGCTTTCTCTAGCTCCTCGATACTGGGCAAATCAAGGTGGTTAGTGGGCTCGTCGAGAATGAGCAGGTTGGGATTGTGACAGAGCATAGCGATGAGCTGGAAGCGGGCTTTCTGGCCACCGGACAGTTTGCGGATTTCGAGGCGGCCGTCCCCTGCAGGGTCGAACAGGTACTCTGCCAGCACTTGCTTGGCGCGTTGGTCGTTGATGTCAGCGTCATGCTCGTGATATACGCGCATGACGGCGGCATGCAGAGTGAGGCCGAGATAACTTTCAGAAATTTCTTGCTCGTAGGTACCAATGACAGTTTTGGGGTCGACCAGGATGGTGCCGCCGAACACCCGGGCGGCCGGAGCCTGGCCCTCGGCAGCCGCCAGGATGGCCCGTACCAGGGTGGACTTGCCGGCGCCGTTACGGCCGTGCAAGCGCAACCGCTCCCCCACCGCCAAGTCGAAGCCGACATTCGCGAACAGCGGCTGGTCGAAGCCGAGCGACAGGCCATCTAACTGCAGCAGAGTACGAGAACGGTGCTCGCCAGCTGTGCGTAGGTGGATGTTGCGAGCCTTGTACTTCTCGTACTTGGCCACCACTTTGTCCTGCATGGTGCCAATGGTTTCCTGGTCGATCCAGAAATCAGGTTTCTTGAGCGTGGCCAGTAATTCGTCGCGCTCTTTAGCGAGGCGGCGTTCCAGCAGCATAAATGGGTTGGTCTTATCGGCGGTGCCACTCCAGCCGGCCTTTTTGGCGCGGGCGTCGCGGATTTGCTTTTCGAGTTTTACTAGGCGCTTCTGGCCGTTTTCGTAGGTATTAATTTCCTTGGCGGTGGCATCGCCGTTTTGACGCAGGTAGGCCTCGTAGTTACCCGGGAAGTTGATGAGCCCATGGCCTTTCATCTCTACAATGCGGTCAACCACGGCCAGCACGTCGCGGTCGTGCGTAATCACCACGGCCGATTGCTCCACGCCCTCGAGCCACTTAATGAACGTTTCCTTGGCTATGTAGTCCATGTGGTTGGTGGGCTCGTCGATAAGGAATAGATCCGCGTCCGAGAGTGTTACTTTTACCAGCTCCACGAACCGCTTTTGGCCGCCTGAGAGCAACCGCAGTGGTCCTGTAATGCGCTCGACCGGCACCTGGAAGGCCTCGAGCTCCTGGCGGGCGCGGTCCTCGATGTCGTAGTAGCCGAGCTCGCCGAAGCGTGTGAGAGCGTCGGTGTAGGCGCCGATTTTGCCCATATCGTCGCCCATGGTGTTAGGGTAAGTATCAATGATGTGCTTGAGTTTGGCATACTCGGGCAGGTTTTCGAGGACATATTCGAGCACGGTCCGGTCGAGTACGCCATGGTGCTCTTGAGCGGTAGAGGCAATCACTAAGCCACGGCGTTGATCGAGGTCGCCCGAAAAGCTGTGGTCGGTGCCGGCCATAATTCCCAAGAGCGTGGTCTTGCCGATACCGTTGCGGCCGATTAGTCCCATCTTCTCACCAGGCTGAATGGTGAGACTAAGACCCTGGTAGAGCGTCTTGGCACCAATAGTTTTGCTAATGTTTTGCAGATTGATAAGCATGATTGCCAGATATAAACCGGTTTAGTTTACGACATTTTCGCCTATTTGTCACGAGTATGTTATTTATGTTTGATGAAATTAGAGGTAAAATGCTGGGGTTGGATGACTTCCACGAACTTGCCTTGGAGGCACAGTGACATCAACGACTACCATCGCCGCCGTCCCCTTCTCGGACCAGGAGCTTACGGAGCTCCGTAAGATGGGGTACCGGAGGACAGAAGACGACACGCTTCTGGTTCACCGCGCATGCGGCGAGACGGTACACCGCGGCGACGCCTGCGGGCACCACGACGCCTGCGGGTTCGTCCGGACCTACAACATGGGCTACACGAGAAGCGGAGACGGCTTCCTACACATGCCCTATGCATGTCCGACCAACGACCCTGACCAGCACGACACCAAGTGCCAGGCGAGATTCCATCCCCGAACCCATTAGCTGCTCACTTCGGCGTGGGATCAATGTTTTTATAGCCCTCGGCCGGACACCACAGTTCGGCCGGGGGCTTCCGTAATTTATCAAGCTAGTGAGCGTCGAGATCCCAGACTTTGAGGCCAATGGCCGCATCGTCGGCTTTCCAATGGTGGCTCGGGTAGGCCGTAATAATGAGCTCGAGGGTGGCTGAGCATTCGCCCTTCACCAAGTGACCAGCGTGGGCCAGCATATCGAGGCCAGAAACGGTGACGTGAATATGGGCGAAGGGCTTGCCGTCAACGAGGGCGACATTGCCGAGCAGGGATGTGACCTCGAAAATTCCATCGAGGTGTTTGTCGGTGAACTGCTTGGTTTTGATGGAATAATGCGCGAGCGTGGGAGAATCGACTGAGCCAATGCCTTGAATGGCAGCATTGTTAATGTTATTGCCGTTGCAGAATGATTGCACGGATTCGTGGATGTCGTCGCCTAGTTCGAGGCGGAGGACGTAGCTGTGATCGTCGAGTTTGGCGTGTTTCATGATTTAAAGCATACCAAAAAGCCGCCTGATGGGCGGCAATTTGGCGAGGTTTGTTTTTGGTTTAGTAGCGGGCGAAGTGCGCGAACGCTTTGTTGGCCTCGGCCATGCGGTGCGTGTCTTCGCGCTTCTTGATGGCGTCGCCTTGGTTGTTGTAGGCGTTGAGGAGCTCGTCAGCCAGCAGTAGGTCGAAGCTACGACCGGATTTGCCGCGGGCGGCATCGAGGATCCAGGTCATAGCGAGGTGGATCTTACGGTCGCCACGGACCTCCATTGGCACCTGGTAGGTGGCGCCTCCAATACGCTTGGCCTTCACCTGGACGGAGGGAGACACATTCTTGATGGCGGCCTCGAAAATCTCGAGGGCCGGCTGCTTGGCCTTGGCCTCAGTGCTAGCCATAGCCTGGTACAGCAACGTTTCGGCCAGGCGCTTCTTACCGTCACGCATGATCTTGTTGGTCATCTTGGTGACAAGGACGTTGTTGTAGCGCAGATCGGGCTCGAGCGCACGCTTAAATGATTTGGTTTTCTTGCGAGGCATACTTTCTCCTTTCGGGATACTCCTCCGGGCTAGCCGGCAGGTGATGCATTATTTACTTAATTTACGCAGCTTTTTCGCGCTTGGCGCCGTACTTGCTGCGGCCTTGCTTGCGCTTGGCCACGCCGGCGGTGTCGAGGGCACCACGAATGATGTGGTACCGTACGCCCGGAAGGTCCTTCACACGGCCGCCGCGGATGAGCACTACGGAGTGCTCCTGCAGGTTGTGGCCGATACCCGGAATGTAGGCAGTAACCTCCATACCGTTGGTGAGGCGGACACGAGCGATTTTACGCAAGGCAGAGTTCGGCTTCTTCGGGGTGGTGGTAGACACCTTCACGCAGACACCACGCATAAACGGCGAGTGTAGGTTGTAGGTGCGACCCTTGAGCGAGTTCTGGATGCGGTCCAACGCCGGAGTGTTGGACTTCCGCTTGGGATCCCGACGGGGGTTGCGCAGTAGTTGGTTAATAGTGGGCATAACGGTGCGATTTTATCCTAAGTGTTAGCTTTCGTCAATCTGTTTGGTGGCTTGGCCGTCGGTAACGGCGGCTTCGACCTCAATTTCGGGCAAGCCTTCCTCGCCCTCTTCGCCCTCGGCCTTGAAGCCGGTGCCTACCGGAATCAGGCGACCGATGATCACGTTCTCCTTGAGGCCACGTAGCTTGTCGGTCTTGCCACGGATGGCTGCCGCGATAAGCACGCGGGTGGTGTCCTGGAAGGACGCCGCACTCAGGAACGAGTCGCTGGAGAGGGAGATCTTGGTAACCGGCAGCAGTAGCTGAGTGTAGGTAGAGGGCTGCTTGCCATCATTCTCGAGCGCCTGGTTGTCTTCCAGAACACTCTGCCGTGGCACGATCTCGCCGGTAACGAACAGGCTATCGCCGGGCTCTTCGATTTGGACGCGGCTGAACATCTGGCGAATAATCACCTCGATGTGCTTGTCGGATACGATTTGACCCTGAGCGGCGTAGATGGTCTGGACCTCGGAGATGATATAGCGCTGAACGGCCGTGGGGCCAGAGAGCGTTAGCATTTCCTGTAGGTTGATCGAGCCTTCGGTAAGGCGGTCACCAGGAGTTACTAGGTCGCCGGATTTGACCTCCAGGTTCTGGAAGGCCGGAACGCTGTACTCGCGCTCGGCGCCACCGGTGTGCGTGAGTTCAATCTTGTCTTTGTGGACCTTAACGGTGCCTTCGGCCTTGGCCTTCAGCGGCTTCTTGCCGCCATCGAGGGCAGCAATCACGTCGCCAGCAACCACCTTCTGGCCGCTCTTTACGGACGCGGTGCGGCCGTCGAGCTCGTAATCGGTGACTTTGAGGTCAGCCGGGGCGATCCGAACGACCTGCTTGCCGCCGGACTGCTTAACGGTAACCACACCGGTCACATCGGCCAGAACAGCCTGGGCCTTGGGGGCGCGGGCCTCGAAGATTTCCTCGACACGAGGCAGACCGGTGGTGATGTCCTCACCGGCGATACCACCCTTGTGGAAGGTCTTCATGGTCAACTGCGTACCAGGCTCACCAATGGACTGGGCGGCAATAACGCCGACCGGTTCACCGAGGTCAACCAGGTTGCCGCGGGCCAGGTCGAGACCATAGCAGAGGCGGCAGATGCCCCAGCTGGTGCGGCAGCTCAGAACGCTGCGGATACGCACCTGGTCAAGACCAGCCTCATCGACGGCCTTGGCGGCGTCGTCGGTGATGAGGTCGAAGGCCTTCACTAGAGTCTTGCCACCGTGTTTAACGTCAGCTGAGACCACGCGGCCGGCCAAGCGGTGAGCATAGCTCTCGCCGATGGCGGCCGAGTCACCGCGCGATACCGGCACACCCACGGTGTCGCCACAGTCGTCTTCGGTGATGATGACGTCCTGGGCCACGTCTACCAAACGGCGGGTGAGGTAGCCGGACTCAGCGGTCTTCAGCGCGGTGTCGGTGAGACCCTTGCGGGCACCGTGAGTGGAGTTGAAGTACTCCAACACGGAGAAGCCTTCCTTGTAGTTGGACTTGATCGGCAACTCAATGGTGCGGCCCGACGGGTCGACCACCAAGCCGAGCATGCCGGCGATCTGGTTGGCCTGGGCAGTGTCACCTTCGGCGCCAGAGTCGATGAAGATGGCGGTCGAGGTATGACCCTCTTTGAGCTTCTCGGCCACAGCCTTCATGATCTGGTCGTTGGCCTGCTTCCAAGTATCAACCGTACGCTGATAGCGCTCGGTCTCGGTAATGAGGCCCTGCGCGTACTGGTTGGAGATACTGGCGGCTTGCTTTTCACCATTGGTGATGAAGTCACCTTTATCATCTGGCACTAGGTAGTCGTCGAGCGATACGGATACGCCGGACAGAGTGGAGTGCTTGAAGCCCAGGTCCTTGACGGCGTCGATCACTTCGGCGGTCTTCTCGCCGCCGTAGCGGACGAACACCTCGGCCATCAGGCGCTGGAGCACCTTTTTGGTCATGGTCATATTACGGAAGCCAAAGCCCTCAGGCAGAATCTCGTTGAAGTAGATGCGACCCACTGTGGTGTCGATGAGAGTTCCTTCCACCGGTACGCGGACCAGAGTTTGGAGCTTAATGACACCAGTTTCGAAGGCGTAGATGGCCTCGTTACGGCTGGAGAACGCCTTCACCGGCTTGTCTTCGCCAAACTTGAGGTAGGTGAGGTAGTAGTTACCGAGCACCATGTCCTTGGTAGCGTCCACCACCACTTCACCGTCGGCCGGCTTGAGCAGGTTCTTGCTGGACAGCATGATCTCGCGAGCCTCTTTTTGGGCGGCGTCGCTTAACGGCACGTGTACGGCCATCTGGTCACCGTCGAAGTCGGCGTTGAAGGCACGACAGACGAGCGGGTGCAGCTGAATAGCCTTACCTTCGATCAGAACCGGTTGGAAGGCCTGGATACCGAGGCGGTGCAGCGTAGGGGCGCGGTTGAGGAGCACATGCTTCTCAGCAATGATCTCCTCGAGGATGTCCCAGACGACACCGGCGGCCCGCTCAATCATGCGGCTGGCGGATTTAACGTTGTGAGCGTGGCCTTGCTCGATGAGAGCGCCGATCACGAACGGCTTGAACAGTTCCAGCGCCATCATCTTGGGCAAGCCACATTGGTACAGACGCAACTGAGGGCCGGCCACGATAACAGAACGGCCGGAGTAGTCGACACGCTTGCCGAGCAGGTTCTAGCGGAAGCGACCCTGCTTGCCCTTGAGCATGTCAGACAGGCTCTTGAGCTTGCGGCGAGTGCCGGTGCTCGATACTGCACGCTCGCGGCGGGCATTGTTGTCGATGAGGGCATCGACGGCCTCCTGGAGCATGCGCTTCTCGTTGCGGCGGATAACCTCTGGGGCGTCGAGCTCAATGAGGCGCTTGAGGCGGTTGTTGCGGTTGATAACGCGGCGGTACAGGTCGTTGAGGTCGGAGGCCGCGAACCGGCCACCGGCGAGTTGCACCATCGGGCGTAGGTCCGGCGGAATCACCGGCAGCTCGGTCGTCACCATCCACTCGGGACGGATGCCAGCGGCCTTCATACCCTCGAGCATCTTCAGGCGCTTGAGGGTTTTCTTGCGCTTCTGCCCCTGCGAGTTTTCCGCCTCTTCAGTGAGGTCGTTAACGAGCTTGTCCATGTCGATCTCAACGAGCAGGTGACGGATGGCTTCGGCGCCGATTTCAGCGCGGAACACATCGCCATACTTGAGGTTGAGGTCGCGGTACTTGGCCTCGGGCAGGAGGGTGAGGCGGGCAAGACCCTCGAGCTCGGACTTGGCGTTGGCCCGGGAGCCATCCAGCTCGTCGAGCTCGGCGTTTTGGGCCTCAGCCAGCGCTTTCACGTCGGCATCGGGCTCGCCAGCACGGCGCTCGTAGGTTTTGATGAGCTCGTTCTTGCGGGAATTAAACTCAGTCTCGAGCTCGGCGAGGGCCTTCTGGCGCTTGGCGTCGTCCACAGAGGTGACGATGTAGTTGGCGAAGTACACTACCCGCTCGAGGTCGCGGATGCTCATGTTGAGCACCAGACCGATGGAACTGGGGGTACCGCGCAGGAACCAGATGTGGGTGACGGGCACGGCCAGCGAAATGTGGCCCATGCGCTCGCGGCGCACGATGCTGCGGGTGACGCGGACGCCACACTTGTCACAGACTACGTCCTTATAGCGAATGCGCTTGTATTTACCGCAGTAGCATTCCCAGTCCTTGGTGGGTCCGAAAATTTTTTCACAGAACAAACCGTCTTTTTCGGGTTTCTGGGTACGGTAGTTGATGGTCTCGGGCTTGGTAACCTCGCCGTGGGACCATTGCAGGATCATCTCGGGTGAGGCTAGCGAGAGCTTCACGCCGTCAAAATCGGTGGTAGTTTGGTTCTCTAGTAATTCCATAGTTCTAGCCTTCAACCGTTATTTCTGACTCTTCTTCTTCGGTACCATCGCCGCCGGATTCGTCGACGGAGAATTCGTCCTCATTGCCGGCTTGCAGATCCACGAGCGGCATGTCGGCGACCACCGCCTCGCCCTCGAGCATCTTCTCGGTGCCGAGATCGGTGATTTCGTCGTCGAGGCGCTCGGAGATGATGCGTTCGGCATCCACTTCGGCTTTCAAGCCGTCACGGGTGAGGTCCACCGCCAGGCCGAGGGATTGTAGTTCCTTGACCAGCACGTTGAACGATTCCGGAATGCGCGGGCCGCGGATCTCTTCGGTCTTAATGATGGCCTCATAGGCCTTGGAGCGACCCACCACGTCGTCGGACTTAATGGTGAGGATTTCCTGGAGGGTGTGAGCGGCGCCGTAAGCTTCGAGGGCCCAGACCTCCATCTCGCCGAAGCGCTGACCACCCATCTGCGCCTTACCACCGAGCGGCTGCTGGGTGACCATGGCGTAGGGTCCGGTCGAGCGGGCGTGAATCTTGTCGTCGACCATGTGTTGAAGCTTCAGCATGTACTTGTAGCCAACCGTGGTGCGCTCCTGGAAGGGCTCACCGGTCTGGCCGTCATAGAGCTGGACCTTGCCGTCCTCGGGGAGGCCGGCGCGTTTGAGTTCGCCCTTAATCTGCTCGAGCGTCACACCGTCGAACACAGGTGAGGCTACAGTGTAGCCAAGTGCTCGGGCGGCCCAGCCGAGGTGGATCTCAAAGATCTGGCCAATGTTCATGCGCTTACCGACACCCAAGGGGTTCAGGATCATATCCACCGGCGTGCCATCCTCGAGGTAGGGCATGTCCTCGATGGGCAGGATGCGAGCGATAACACCCTTATTACCGTGACGACCGGCCATCTTGTCACCCATGGTGATCTTGCGCATCTGAGCGACCGAGACATGGTACTGCTCGATGACACCGGCCTGCAGTTCGTCACCGTTCTCACGGCTAAATACCTTAACGCCGACCACCTTGCCGCGCTCGCCGTTGGGCAGGCGGAGCGAGGTGTCTTTAACGTCGCGCGCCTTCTCACCGAAGATGGCACGGAGCAGTTTCTCCTCGGAGCTGAGCTCTTGCTCGCCCTTCGGGGTGATCTTGCCCACCAGGATGTCGCCGGCGGTGACTTCGGCGCCAATGCGCACGATGCCCTTCTCGTCGAGGTCCTTGAGTGATTCTTCAGACACGTTGGCGATATCGCGAGTGACCTGCTCCGGTCCGAGCTTGGTGTCGCGGACGTCAACGGTGTGGGTTTCGATATGAATGGAGGTGTAGCGGTCGTCGTTCACCAGGCGCTGCGAGAGCACAATGGCGTCTTCGAAGTTGTAACCCTTCCAGTTCATGAACGCGACCAGAATGTTTTGGCCGAGACCAAGCTCGCCGTCCTTGGTGGACATACCGTCTACCAGGACATCACCCTTCTTGATTTCGTCGCCGGCGGCCACCACACACTTCTGGTGGATGGAGGTACCAACGTTACTGCGGGCGAAGTTGGTGAGCTCATAGGTCTTCTTGTCGCCGTTCTTGTAGGTAACAGTGACCTCACGGGCGGTGGCGGAGTCGACCACGCCGTCGTGCTCGGCCAGAACCACCTGACCGGAGTCGCGAGCTACGGTCGCCTCCATGCCGGTGCCCACGATTGGGGCCTCAGGCTTAATGAGGGCCACAGCCTGCTTCTGCATGTTGGCGCCCATGAGCGCGCGCTTGGCGTTGTCGTGCTCGACAAATGGGATGAGCGAGGCAGAGACGGACACGATCTGCTTGGAAGAAACGTCCATGTAGTTAACGATGCCGGCGTCGACTTCCTCAGCCTCACCCTTCAGTCGGGCGGCCACACGGGCCTCGTTGAAGAAACCGTGGTCGTCGATCGACACACCATAACCAGCGATAACGGCCTGCTCCTCGTCGGAGGCGTCGAGCCATTGAACCTGATCGGTAGCGCGGGTTTTGATCTTGATGGTCTCGATGCCAGCCTTCTGCAGTTTCTTGATGTGAGCATCGGTAACGGTCTCACCGGACTTCACAATCACGGAATCGCCGTGCTTGTGTGAACTGCGAGCGATCTCGCCGGCGCCCTTATCCACGGGGACTTCGTTTATAACCATGCGGTAGGGAGTCTCGATGAAGCCGTACTCGTTGACCCGGGCGTAAGTGGACAGGTTGGATACCAGACCAATGTTCGGGCCTTCCGGAGTTTCGATCGGGCAGAGACGGCCGTAGTGGGTCTTGTGCACGTCGCGGACTTCGAAGCCGGCGCGCTCACGGCTGAGGCCACCCGGACCCATAGCGTTGAGGCGGCGCTTGTGAACGACCTCGTCGAGCGGATTGATCTGGCTCATGAACTGGGAGAGCTGGGAGCTTGCGAAGAATTCGCGGACCGAAGCCACGATCGGGCGGACGTTCACGAGCTGGCCCGGGGTAACAGTGGTGGTGTCGTAGACCGACATGCGGTCTTTGACAATGCGCTCCATGCGAGCCAGACCGATGCGGAACTTGGACTGCATGAGCTCACCGACCATCTTGAGGCGGCGGTTGGCCAGGTTGTCGATGTCGTCCGCGGTACCTTTGCCGTTCTGGAGGTTGATGATCTCGGCTACGATGGCCACGAGGTCTTCACGGCGCAGGATACGGTTTTCAGAGATATTGGGGACATCTAGTCCCAGACGCTTGTTGAGTTTGTAGCGACCGACTTTGGAGAAGTCGTAACGCTTAAAATCGAAGAACATGCCTTCGATGAGGCTCTTGGAGTTCTCAACGGTGGCTAGGTCGCCGGGACGGATACGGCGGTAGACCTCCATAAGGGCCTCGCTCACGCTGGAACTGGGGTCCTTCTCGAGGGTTTCGTTGACGTACTTAATGTCACCGGTGTCGACATCCTTGAAGAGCTCTTTGATCTCGTCGTCGGTGCCGTAACCAAAGGCACGCAGCAGCGTGGTGATGGGCAGCTTACGCTTGCGGTCAATCTTAACGGAAATAACGCCAGCAGCACTGGTGTCGAGCTCGAGCCAGGCGCCGCGGCTCGGGATCACCTTGGCCCCGAATAGCTCGCCGGCGGCGGCACGCTCGCTAGTGAAGAAAACACCCGGCGAACGCACGAGCTGAGATACCACTACACGCTCAGCGCCGTTGATCACAAAAGTTCCGCGCTCGGTCATCCAGGGGTAATCACCCAGGAAGATTTCCTGCTCTCGGACCTCTCCGGTCTCTTTGTTTACCAGCTCAGCTTTGGCCTTTAGCGGCACTTCATAGCTGGCGTTCTTAATCTTGGCAGTCTTTTCGTCGTACTTGGGCTCCTCAAAGTGGAAGTCCCGAAGGTACAGTGCCAAGCTCTGGCCGGTGAAGTCTTCGATCGGATTGATCTCCGCGAAGAGCTCGGTCAGGCCCTCGGTGATGAACCACTCAAAAGACTTGAGCTGGATCTCAATGAGGTTAGGCAACGGTAGTACTTCTTTGGTGTTTGTAAGGTGTTTGCGGGTAGCGCTACCTGGTCGGGCCAACGATTGCTCCTATCGTTAAATATTTAGTACTACGACTGGCCGACAACCCTCCGCTATCTCACTGCGCACTAAGTCGATAAGAATAAAGACTATTCAGCTACTTTGCACCGGGTGGTCGGTTCGGATTTTGCCGTTCGCGATACGGCTGTGTTAAGAGGTTTTTCTAAACACATAAAACTAGGGCCTACGGGGCCTAGTATCCGATTTAAGCATCCTCTTGATATCTAGTGTCGCTCAATCTGGGGCATGTGTCAAGAACAAGTTCCTGTGAAGCTAAGCCAGTTTGCGTTGGCGTTGGAGCCACCAATATTGGGCGGCCGCAAAGACCAAGAGCAGAAGGCCGAGGCCGGCGATTACCGTGTTGACGCTGGTGAGGTCGGCCAGGATGCCGGCGAAGAAGATAGGCAGGGTGGCGGCGATGTTAACCATCATATTAAGGGCACCGAAGACTTTACCCCGGGTGGTGTCGGTGGTGTTCTCCTGCAAAATGGTTTGTGAGGCGGCGGAGACCACAGCGTTCATGAAACCAAGAATTAAGACCAGACCGGCCACGACCAGACCAATCGACTCGACACTGGCAATTGGGTGGCCATTATGAGTTCGGTAAAGCAGGCTGGACAGGCCGAGCAAGATAAGGGCGAGTGACGCGATGATGAGGCCGACGGCGATCACGCGGATTTTGGAATAGCGCTTTACGAGGTGGCTGATCGAGACCACGCCGAGCACCATGCCCACGCCAGCCGGAATTATCAGAAAGTGTGAGGTGTCTTGGATGGGCAGGTGCAGAATGGCCAACGCCATGGCCGGGGCCAGCGCCAACATTACGCCCAGCGAGGCCTGTGTGATAGTGAGCTGGGCGATGGGGAACGACAGGTTGTGATTGGAGCGTATAAGCTGCCAGTTGCGCCGTATTTCATGGCCGGTGTAGCGCACAATACGGGCAAACGGCATGCTGCCGGTCTCTTTTACGCGAATACCGGGCAGGAACCAGACGAACACGGCTGCGATAAAGAACATGACCGAGGTGAGAATGTAGGGCGCATTGGGGCCATAGGCCGCAATAACTGGAGCCGACAGCGAATAGCCGACGATGAACGAGGCGTAGAGCGTGAATATGAACAATGAGTTGGCCCGCAGTAGCTGGCGCTCGGTTACGAGGGCCGGGATGGCCGCGGACTCGGCAGGCGCGAAGAACTGGGTGGCAGAGCTGATGAGGAAGCTAAGCAGTAGCACCATGGCGAGATTGTGCTCAAATATCAGGTAGCCCAGCACCAACACCGCGCGGAGCAGGTTGGCCACCACTAGCACCACCTTCTTGTTCCAATGGTCGACGTACACACCAGCGGCCGCCGCGAAGAAGATGGAGGGCACGCCGAAGCTAAGGATTAGGAGCGCAACCGAGAAGTTGGCCAGACGCGTACCCTGGGCCAGCTGGAACACCCGGATGATCAGCGCGAAGTTTAACAAGTTCTGCGCGATCTGCGACAGGACCTGCGCCACCCAGAGGCGGTTGAAATTGTGGTTGCGGAGGACCGAAACGGCTTCGACGGGCTGGATTACTCGGGGCGGTCGCCGTTTCACTTTTTTCTCCGCTTATTTGCTTATTTGGCGATAACGTGGTCGACCAGGCCATACTGCAAGGCCTCATCGGCGCTCATCCAGTAGTCGCGGTCCGTGTCCTTGTGAACCTGGTCCACCGGTTTGCCGGTAGCCTCGGCCAGGATTTCGTCGAGTTTCTGACGGGATTTAAGCACCTCGCGGGCGGTAATTTCGATGTCCGATGGGGTACCGGAGAAGCCGGCCGAGCCCTGGTGAATCATGATCTTGGAGTTGGGCAGGGCGTGCCGCTTACCCTTGGCACCGGCCGACAGCAGAACGGCACCCATACTGGCGGCCATACCTACGCAGATTGTGGAGACGTCGGGCTTAATCACATTCATGGTGTCAAACATAGCCAGGCCTGCGTACACGGAGCCGCCCGGCGAGTTGATATAGAGCTTGATGTCTTTGTTGGGGTCCTCACTCTCCAGGAACAATAGCTGGGCGATCACCAGGTTGGCGACGGTGTCGTCGACCTCGGTGCCAAGGAAAATAATACGCTCCTTGAGCAGGCGGGAATAAATATCGTAAGCCCGCTCACCCATAGCGGTTTTTTCGATAACGGTTGGTACCAGGATTGATGAGTTTCGTGGCTGCATATGGCCTCCTTATCTTAGCGAGACAGGCGAAATCCGGCAATATGTCTCGAGACCATGTTAGCACTCACGAGTGTGGAGTGCCAGTTGCTTATTTGGCTTCGGCGTATTCGAGCAGCTTAGCGATGACCTTGGAGGCCATGAGATGGTTGTAGACCTCCTCACGGGTGGCCGGGTTGTCGAGCTCGGCCTGGGTAGCGGGGTCACGATATTCGGCCTTGAGACGGTTGATTTCGGAGTCGAGGTCTTCCCCCGTGACGCTGAGGTTTTCGGCAGCGGCCACCTCAGTGAGCACCATGGCCAGGCCAACGCGGCGCTCGGCTTCGGGACGCATTTCCTTCTCCATGTCGTCGCGGGACTTCTTGGTGAGCTCGAGGTACTTGTCGATGTTGAGGCCGCTGTAGGCGAGGTTCTGCTCTAGCTCGCCACGCATGCGCTCCATTTGCTGAACCACCAGCGATTCGGGTGCCTTAAAAGTGGATTCTTTGAGTATTTTATCGATCACCTCTTGTTCGTATTCGCGAGATACATGCTCGGCTTTTTCGGCGGTAACACGCTCGGCTATGTCGGATTTGAGCTCGTCGAGGGACTTAAATGGGCTAACTTTGGTTACGAACTCCTGGTTAACCTCGGGCAGCACAAGTTCGGTAACTTGATTGATCTTAACCTTGAACTTCACCAGTTGGTCGGCCAGCGACGATTCTTGGTAGTTCTTGGGGAAGCGGATTTCGAAGGTTTTCTCGTCGCCTTTTTTGAGACCGGTCAGCTCTTCCTCGAAGCCGGGAATGAACGTACCGGAGCCGAGCTGCAAGGTCTGATTTTTGGCTGAGGCACCGGGCACGGGCTGGCCATTTTTGGTGCCCTCAAAGTCAAAGTTCACCTCGTCGCCTTTTTTGGCCGGCTGCTCGGAGTCGAGGCGAGTGGCCTCGCGGCGGCGCAGGTCCTGGATAGTACGGTCGATTTCGGCCGGCTCCACCTTAATGGCCGCACGTTTCACCCGAATCTTCTTGTAGTCGGCCAGTTTGATTTTAGGCATGAGCTCCACGGTGACGCCGTATTGCATTTCGGTGTACGGTACGAATTTATCGAGCGCTACCTTAGGTTGGCCCACCACCGGCAATTTGAGCTCACGAATGGCATCCGCGTAGCTGTGCTGCAGGGCGTGCTGCACCACTTCGCTCTGGACTGTGGCCGAGCCCAGCTCACGCTCCACTATCATGTCCGGGGCTTTGCCAGGACGGAAGCCGGCAGCCTTTACGCGCTTCCGGAGTTCGTCGAACACCTCTGCTTTTATGTGCTGTAACTCGGCCTCTTTCACCTCAACGGTGAACTTGGCTTCGGTGTCGGTCTGGGAGGTGATCTTTGTTTCCATAGAGTAATACGTTAGCACAGGCACGGTGAGGGGCAAAGCATTAGTGAGACGAATGTCGTCGAAGCGCTTATGCTATACCTTTGACATTTTAGCCATTGTGTGGTAAGGTTTGCCCCGTTCCGAACGACAAGTGAACAACTTCGATCTGAAGGCAACTCACAACCCAACGAAAGGTTAGGCGATTGCAATGCCGCCTCCTGGCTTCTGGAAAGTCATCACCGGAGGAGACCCCGAGTACATTGTGACTGGGCCTGATGTTGGCTGGGTATTCAAGAAGGACCCGGCCACCGGCAACTGGGACTGGGAGTGGCAAGGACCGCTGCCAGCCCCAGTTCCTCTTGCCGACACTCCTCCTCGCCCACCGGCCTGGCCGGTGTGGCGGCGGTGGCCTCCACGCGACACGACCGCCGTGAAGCCCCGCCGCGTCAGTCGGCGAGAGCTGCTGCTGGGCGTGATAGCTGCGCTCCTGGCGCTGATTATCATCCTGCTCGCGACGGGAGCCCTCGGCACCTCGGGCGATCAGAACACCGGCAACCCCGGCGCTCTGCCGACCAACACCGCCACAGGTGGTGGTGGGAACGGCAACGGCAACAACTCGACCGCTACTGTGACCCCAACCTCGGCTCCCACGTCGGCGCCGGCGACCCCGGCGGCACCGTCGCAGACGCAGACCCCGGCCAACAACGGGCCGCTGGGCACTAGCTGCGATGTCACGCCGGTACTGCCGGCCCATTGGGCGGGATGGCAGAACCACCCCACAGCCAACACGGTGATGAGCCGGCAGGAGCTGTGGGCCACGTCGCATCCGTCGAACGGCCAACCGGGCGTTCAGTTGGCGGACTACGCCGGCACCGAGAAGGTGTCGGCCGCCGACATGGTCACCTTCGTCCACGACGCTCGGTGCGACGGCATGTCCTCGGCCATCGAGGTCTCGCCGTTCGTCAGATACCACGACGGGCTCAGCCTGAGCCAGCTGGTGTCGGCGGTAGACGGTCAGTCGGGACTGGTGGCGTATGTGGTCGGCATGAACGACCTCGGCGTCAACAGCCCCAACCTGTCCAGCTACGCCTCTGCGGTCGGCAACGTGGTCAGCCAGGTCCACAGCCAGTCCTCGAAGCCGGTCTGGTGCATCATCGACAAGATGACCGTCATCCAGGCTCAGCAATTCAAGGCCGCGGGCTGTGCCCGGACCATCGTGGGCTACTACCCCTGGCAGAACTCGAGCCAGTACGGCCCGGTCGACGCCCTCACCACGGTTGGAGGCTTGGCCCAGTCGGTGGACGGCAACGCTGCCACCGCTGGCATCCAGACCTTCAGCTGGTGGCTCGATGATCAGCCGGACGCCGTTCAGCTGGGCTTCACCGCCCAGACCGGCGGACTACCGCCCGTGCCTGAGGTTCATCGCATGGGTCAACTGGCAGCGGGCGGCGGCGCACACAGCCTACTCGGCATAACGCTCGAAACCAGCGAGGACAACTTCCAGCGCGACGGCCTTTGCGCCGCCGCTCTGAGGTCCCTCACCTAACCAAATTCGGACAGCGGCCGGGCCGGGAGAGATACAACTCCCGGCCTCGCCGCCCAACGCAATCATCGCTAAAAGCGGCCCCGTCATGGAGCCGCTTTTTTAGTAATCTTGCCATTATTGACATATGGTCCATTTTTAATTATTGTATGTAGATCGTGAACGACGAAGTTTCTTGCTAGAGATATCCGAAAGAGAGGGCAGATGAGTACACCTCGTGGCCGGTCGCTGCACACGCCTGTGATCTTGGCCTTGATACTGGCCGGCATCATCAGCTACGGCCTCTACGCGTTGGTTTCCACGCTGAACGCGCCCGCTGTGCCGCCGGTCTCGATGTTCGATACGTCCAACATCGGAACGCAGCAAGCTGCAGATGCGCTCGCGTTTGCGCGCGACAACGGCGTTAGCGGGATAATTCCTTACGACCTCAATCCCGCTAACTACCCCCTAGCGCCCGGCCAAGCGTTGCCTGCGCCGGTAGCGACCGAGCTGGGGTGGGCGCAGAGCGCGAGGGTGCAGCTCTGGCCGGTGTTTGAAGGCCAGCTCGGCGGCGACACCACTCAGGAAGTGGCTGCCAACGACCAAGCGGTGGCAAATGCCGTAAGGGTGCTGGACGGCAACGCGGCGATCGGCGGTTACTTCATCGACGACGAAAAGCCGGCCGACCCGGGCCAGCCCGACACCCAGCACTGGCTGGATGCGCTACAGCACCGCTGCGTGCAAATGCGCACCCTTACCACCAAGCCGCTGCTAGGCACCATGACGTGGGGCGACAACCTGGCCGCCGATAACTATCCGCGACTGAGGTTCCTAGAGGAGGTGCACGCGGCCTGCCCTGAGATGACCCTGAGCATCGACTACTACCCGGTGCCACAGTCTCCCACCTCGGTCTCGAGGTACGGGCCGATTTCCGACATCCAGGAAAAGATCAACGGCCGGTCCGACGTTATGGGGGGCGTACAGCAGATCGGTGCCACTCTTAATGCGGTAGCGGGCCTGCACACGGCCTTCGTGGCCCAGACGTTTGGCTGGGGCAAGGCACACCAGGCCGACGGTGGACCGTTGGGCTTCCCACCGAACGCGGGTCCGCCCAATGCGGACTTGATGGCCTGGATGATGCGGGCCGCCGTTTACGGCGAGGGCCGAGGTGGCGTGGGTCAGATCATCCTGTTCTCATACGGGGACGCGGTGCAGTCTGGCGGTCAGGGCCAGGTAGACGAGATGGCCAGGGCCATCACTGCCTTCCAGGCCAATCCATAAAATTCGTGCCTCGAAAGCGGCCGGTGCACCAAGTGTGTACCGGCCGCGAAACGTTTTGATTATTAGTTATGTTAGACGCTGGTCGTGGTTTTCCGAGATATCCTGACTGGCTTGAGGTTGCGGCTGTGGCGCGGGGGTGGGCGGAGTGGCTGAACCACTACCCGCCGGCATAATGAGCTGCGACGGTGTTGACGGCGGTGCAACCGGGTTGATGGCCATACTACCTGTTGGACGGCCGGCGGGCGCGGGTGCTGGAGGGAGAGGATTTGGGCTAACAGGAATGTTGTCTAGATTTGTCCTCGGCCCTGAGGAACGGCGCCAAAGATTGCGATTCCAGGCGAGGGCCCCGATGACGGCGACGACCGCCAACAAGGCGATCGCGATGACCGGCCAGCTGATGGGTAGGGCTTTGGTGAGCTTATAGGTCACGAGTTTGTTCTCGCCGGAGGCTATGGTAACGGTGGCTTCGTAGCGTTGCTGGCCGCTTGCCGTAACGATGACTGTGTGGTCGCCAGGGGTGACGCCGGCGAAGTTGACGACGCCGCTCGAGTTGGCGGTCACGGCGTTGCGGCCGTCAAGCTGAGCCTTGGCCCCCGCCAGGCGTTTACCTACTGAGTCGGTGACGGTGACCGAAAGTGAGCCGTTGCTAGCAGCAGCGCCTGGCGCAGAGCTAGGACTGATTGTAGGGCTGGGTTTAGTCCCAGACGCCGGAGCGGGAGTCGTGGACGCTTTGGGCGTAGCCGTAGATGAGGGCATGGGCGACGGTGTGGGGGTCTTGATGCCGGCGCCGCTAGGCTTGGGAGTGGCCGTAGAGGTGGGTGTTGGGGAGGGGGTAGCGGGCGCCGGCAGGGTGTAATTGGCGCTTGGCAGAGTGCCGCTAAACACACTGGAGCCGGAGGTATTGTCGATATCGGAGCCACTGGTCATGGCGACGGTGGCCGAGCCGGTACCTACCACCACAAAGCTGATGGTAGCGATGGCCTGGGTGCCGGATTGAGCAGTGCCGGACGCGCACGCCAAGCTCACCGTCGTGGCGGTGTGCGCGTTCTGTGCGCAGAGTGTAAACGGGCCGGTGAGCGTGCTGCTTTGCCATTGAAGCGAGGCCGGGAACGACAGGTTGACCTGGACGGCATTGGTGTTGTCACCTGCGGAGGAGGTTTCGGAAATGGCCAGGTTGATAGTGGCGCCAGACCCAAAGCTACCGCTCGACGGCGATAGGCCAAAGGTGGCATCGCCGGAGGCGTTGACATATTTAAAGGCCAGTAGCGAGGCGCAGGTGATGACAACTCCGGCCAGAATTACCCAATGTCGAGCGCGTGAGAACACCGGCGTCATTGTTTGCTCCATCCCCAGTTAGCGGCCATCACGGCCAGGTCCGATAAGTTTATCGCGCTTTGCCCAGTAATGTTGCCGTGTGAGTAGTTGGGGTCGGTCTGAAGCCAGAAGCCGGCCATGACCGCAAGGTCTGAGAGATTAACCTTGCCGTCGCCGTTGAGGTCGCCGTTGGTGACGTAAACCGATAACGAGTCGGATGATGTATGGCTACCGCTATCGGTGCCACTAACGCCCACAGTATAACTGCCGTCGGCGTAATTGAGCGTATTGAGGTTGAAGTTATAAGGCGAGGAGCTAAGGGTGGATACGGTAGAACCGTTGACCTGCAGGTGGCTGGTGATGGCGCCGGCAGTACTGTCGGCATAGGCCGTAACGCCCTGGGTTGGTCCGTGGATAAATTGGCCGGAGGTGAGACCACCTAAAGTTATAGCGATGGGACTATAGGTGGAGCCGCTATCCTGGCTCCAATCGGCCTGCCAACCGGAGTAGTCGACGTTGCAGGTGCTGGAGCCGAGGCTGTGGCCTGTGGAGGAGTCTGCGGGCATGAAGACCCCGCCACCTGCGCAGTTGCCGTATATATAGGTGCTCCAGGCCCAGGGGCCCATGTAGGTATTGCCGGACCAGACGTCATTGCCAGCTGCTTCCCCGTTGCCAGCCGGTGCGCCAGGTGGGTTGGAGCCGGCATTGAGGTTGGCTAGTGGATTGGTGGTACAGCCGGAATCCCAGCTCGGGCAGCCGGTGAGCGCAGAATTACTCAGCATGGCATTAGAACCGATCTCGGTAACAAAGGGCGCTTCGCCAGAGTTGTATTGATCGGCCATAAAGTTTGAACCGCAGGACAGCGTTGGGTTGCAACCAAAGGTACCAGTACCAGTATCCTTGTGGGTGCCAACCGTGCCGCCACCATTGATAGGCGTGCTGGCGTTAATTTGTGACGGTTGTACCATAAACGTATTGCCGCTGATGGCGATGCGCTGCGCCTCCCATTGGCAGCCATCCCAGTACGAGGTGCCATTGGGCGCGAGCGGTCCGGAGGGCAGGGCGGCGGCGGTGGCGTAGAGCTGGCAGGTGCCGGTGTTGGTAACGGTGGCACCGGTGGCGACGTTGCTGGTGAGAGAGGGCGTAATCGTGACCGCGCAGTCGTTGGCGTAACAGGCCTCGGAGGTGACTTTATAGGGCTGAACTTGCTGGATGGGACCCGCGAGAGTACCGGATCCGCGCACAAACGAAACGCCGGTGAAGCTGCTGCCCGTGGTGCCAGTGTAGGACAAGACAGCACCAGTCCAGCTGCCGTTGCCATCGCCCCAGGCGCTGGAAGTGCCGACCCGTAGCTGACCCGAAGACGGGAAGCCAGTAGTAGTGGCGCTAATGGTGCCGGTGCCAGAGAAGCTGGTGACATTGGTGGTGCTGGTGGTAGTAGTGGCGGCGGGGTTGGCGAAGCCAATCTGATCGTTGATGGCCAGCGCCCCTTCAACCAGTACGGTGGAGCTGCCGCCCGAGGCGCCCTGTACTACGGCTGTCGTGAAGCCGTGCGCTGTATCACCGGTGTGAGAGAAGTAGTATTGGCCACTGGCAGCGGGGGCGGCGCTATTGGGAAAGCCGCCCGAGCAGTAGCCGGCATCATTGGGCCAACCCTCGCCCGAGTTCTCGCAGGTACGGCCGCCAGCCTGCCAGATGCTGATGCCCGACCAGTTGTTCACGAACTGGTTGCCGGAGACCGTCACTTGGTTGTTGTAGCGGCTACCGGGCACGTTCCAACCGCCGGAGCTGTTGAGGTTGACGGCACCATCACAGTTGTCGCCGCAGCCGCCGGTGCCGTTACCCCATCCGCCATCTTCAAACAGGTTGCCGGTGACATTGAGGTTGTATCCGGTTTCGCTGTGAACAGCCGAGCCGTAGCTCTTCTCGAAGTAGTTGCCGGAGATGAGGGTGCCGGTGTTGCCATTATCGAGCCAAATCGGCACGCCGGCGCCGGGCGAATCGTTGATCCAGGCGTTGTCGACGATGTCGGCGTTCATGGTCCCCCACCACTTGCCACCGCCGGAGCAGCCGCAGCCGGGGTCGGGCTCATAGTTGGAGTCGCGGACCTCGTTGTAGTCGAACTTGTTATTGGTGCCGAAGATGTTAACGCCGTAGTCGCCCATCTTGTCCAGGCAGTTGTACTCAATGGTGCCCTGGTCGCCGCCGTAGATGGCCACGCCAAGGCCAGGAGTGGGACTCCCTGTGGTTTGATCTTTATAGCCATCGTGAATATTGTTGTGCGTAACCGTCCAGCCGGCGCCGGTGTAGATGGTGCCAGTGGTGTTGTGTGAGTCGTGGGCGATGTTTAAGTACGATACGGTGACACCGCCGGAAAGGTCTGCATAGTAGATAGGCGTGCCCGTGGCTACCGCCATATCTAGCGAGCCAACGCCAATGGTGTAGCCGGATTGGGTCCCGGCGACGGAGGTGATCTGGTAATTGTGGTCGCCAATCATGATGCTGCCGTACTGAACGAGAGGGATTGATGAGGCTGTGAGGGTGACGGTGCCTGTACCCTGGGCAGCCGAGGAGGTCACCTCGGAGATGGGTTGATCCCGGTTGGCCCAAACGGCGCTGCCGGCCGACTCGTTGCTAGTTAGGGGTGAGGTTAGGTTAATAGCGGTGCCGGCAACACTGGAGATTTGGTAGGTGGAGCCATCCGAGAACGTTATGTTGGCGATATAGCCGGGGATGGCTGCTACGGTGGTTATGCTGGTAGCGCCGGAAGATACAGCGGACGCCAGTGTGCTTGAGCCGCCGGAAAAGTAGTGGGAGCCATTTTGTCCGTTAATGCCCCCGGCCCCGTTGCCGTTGTCGAAGGTCGGCTCCGGAAAGCCAGTGGTAGATCCGCCGATGAACTCATCGCCGCTCACGGTGTCGAGGCCGAGGGCACCGTAGGAGCCGCCTTCGAAAAAGTACAGGAGGGGCGTCTCGGGAAAATCATAGGCTGGGCTCGAAACAGCCGGGCTTCCAGGCGCGAAAATTACAGCTGCCGTCGTGCTGGAGCTTTCGGCCGCGACGTAGGCCGGAAGCGGCGGCAGCGTGGTACCGTAGCCGGTGAGCGCTTCGTATTGGGCCACAGTATATTGCTGCGAGCCCGATGCCAGCGCGTGATACGTCCAGGGGCTGGTTAGATAGGTGCTGGCAAGGTCACAGATGTTGTAGTCCTGACCGGCAACGTGGGTGGGAGTGTAGGCGCGGGCAGCCGGTGTCTGATAGAAATTGGACTGAAAAACCCCGGCCACTACCAGTAAGGCCGCCATGACGAAGCCAAATTTGCGTAATCCACCACTTCGCATTGAATTAAACATAACAGGTTTAGCCTAGCCAAAAAAGCGAAAAATTACTTGGTGCTTACGCTTTTCACTAACTCCAAAAGCTTGGTGGTGGTACTCCAGGTGCGAATGGTCATCGATCGGTAAGCTGGCGTGCCCACGATTTTGCTCATGCGGCTTTGGGTGCGTCTGGCGTCGAGGCGCTGAAAGTATAGTACGCCGTCGCCCGGCCAGACCTGATCCACTCCCTCGCGCGGACTACACACGGCCAGGGCCTGTCCAACGTTGAGGTCGATCAAAAAAATGACGTCGCTGCGGAACAGGGCCGGGTCAGCGCCGAAACCGGCCGGACGGCGGTCGACGATAGCCTGGAGCTGGTCCAGGGTCAAAACTAGTACTTTGATCAGCTTAGAGTCGAGCCGGAATGCCCGCGGTAGCGCCGATTCAATCTGGGCCTTAACCTTATCGGCAGAGTGCTCGGATTGCAAAATCACATTGCCACTAGCGATATAGGTCGAAATGTGGGCAAACCCCAGTTCTTCTTCCAGACAGGTTTTCAGCCCGGCCATAGGGACGATATTTTTGCCACCGACGTTGATACCCCGAATGAGAATGATATATGTTTTCATTAATTTATTTTAGCCACAAAGTCAGCCTGGCGGCTAATGTTAAGATTAAATTATATGGATTGGTTGAGCCGGGAGTTAATTAATCAACACCTTGATCTGCGACACGAGCGGCAGCTACTAGAGACCTTAATCTGGAGCATGCCGGGTGGCGTGGCTTTTGCCGACGAGAATAAAATATACCAGATTGTTAACCCGGTGTTCGCCGGCTACTCCGGCCGTACGCCTGAGGATTTCATAGGGCACCCACTCAATACAGTGGTGCCCAAGGCGATCGCAGACTTTAAGACTGCCACTGATATTGTCTATAACGAAGGCCGGCCAGCCACTGTGAGACGTATGCCGCTTGAGCACGAGGGGCACGGGCGGATTTACGTAGACGGGACAGCTTCACCAATTAAGGATGAGCCGGGCAAACTGGTGGGCATGCTGTGGCACTGCTTCGACGTGACCGATTCGGTATTGTTGGAGCAGGAACGCAACCGCATAGCGGTAATAGTGGATAATTCCTTTGATGCCATTGTCTCGATCTCGGCCGAAGGCATTATCGCTACTTGGAACAAGGGCGCTGAGCGAACCTACGGCTATACGGCAGCCGAAGTGATCGGGCAGCCATTGGATGTACTCGTGCCATCGGATATGCAGCTCGAATATGTGGGCATACTTGATCGTGTTAAGAACGGCAAGCATCTGCCTTTTTATACGACTGAGCGGATTTGTAAGTCGGGGCGGCGGATTACTGTGGGAGTCACAGTCTCGCCCATCCGGGATGAGTCGGGCGAGGTGACCGGCGCTTCGGCTATCTACCGCGATCTGTCCGAGAACGCGTCCTTAAGCAATTGAGCCGGTCTTAACCTCGCCCGCTCGTTTGTAGTTGGCAAAAATAACCCCAGACGGTGAGGTCTTGGATTCTATGAGCTCGAATCCGGCTGGCTTCGTGCCTTCCGCGAATAGGCGCTTGCCTTGGCCGAGTGTCACCGGAAATAGCTTGAGCCAGAGCTCGTCGACCAGGTCATGCTTAAGCAAAGTCTGTATCAGGTTACCGCTGCCGTGTACCTGCAGCAAGGGCCCGTCCTGCTTCTTTAGCTCTTTTAGCTTGGCGAGTACATCACCATCTATGAGCACGGATTTTTCCCACTCAAGTTTGGGCGACGAACCCGAAACGACATATTTGGTGGCTTTATTGAACGGAACAGAAGGCTGCACCGACGGATCTTGTTTGGGCCAATAAGCGGAGAATATGTCATAGGTTTTTCGCCCAAGCAGCAGATCAAACGGCTTACTCATCTGCTCCCCCATTATCTTGCCACTGAATTCATCGAAGTACGGGAAGGTCCAGCCGCCATACTTAAAGCCGCCCGAGGCGTCTTCCTCTGGCCCACCCGGGGCTTGCATTACGCCATCAAGACTTATGAACGATAGGACGGCAATTTTTCTCATATGAACATCGTAGCAAAAACTGACCTGTTCGCGCAGGGGCAATCTCTTCGTCGACCCGCGGTTGTTTATTTGACTGAAGCTCTGGGCAAGACGCCTGGATATGCTCGCACGCGAAGGGAGCAAGGAGTGAGTTAGCATGGAAATAGAGCGCATCCCAAAAAGCCGTGTCGAGTCGTTTTCTGATGGCGTGATGGCCATCGTCTTGACGCTGCTGGCGTTTAGGCTAAAAACACCTGACCTCAGCGGACGTAGTAATTGGCACCAGTATCTGCAGGCGCTCGTGCCCCTGGTGCCGACATTCATCAGCTTCGCGCTGTCGTTCACCATGGTGGCTCTTTATTG
>DASXHH010000013.1:0-41042 GCA_036488585.1 Candidatus Saccharimonadia bacterium
ACCGCACCTGGATGGACGGGAGCGGTGAGCGCAAAGAAGCAGTGGAATACCATGAGGTTGTGGCTTGGGGCAAGCTCGGTGAACTCGCCGCCCAGTATCTGGCCAAAGGCCGCAAGGTAATGGTGGTGGGCCGCTTACAGACCCAAAGCTGGGAGAAGGACGGCGTGAAGCGTTCGCGCACTGAGATTGTGGCGAGCGACGTGAACTTCCTCGACGCGCCCGGTGCTGCTGGAGCCGCTAGCTCCGGACCGGCAACCAGCCACGCTCCCAAATCTGACGATGTGGTGATCCAGGACCTGGACTCCAACCAAAACATTAATCTGGATGATATTCCGTTTTAGGTAAGGAAATTTAGATGGCTAATTTTTATTCCAAGAAAGTCTGCCGCTTCTGTGCGGAAAAGATGGACCACGTGGACTACAAAGACGTGAAACTGCTGCAGCGATACTTGTCGAGCTACGGCAAGATTGAGTCGCGAAAGCGCACCGGTAACTGTTTGCGTCATCAGCGCCGAGTAGCCGTAGCACTCAAGCGCGCTCGCCACATTGCGTTGCTGCCGTTCGTGGTGCGCTAATGGCGGTTCTGGGGCACACTGATCTCAAGGTTGGTACGCTGGTCGAGCTTGATGGCGTGCCTTACAGAGTCACCGATTACACTCACAAGGCTATGGGTCGGGGCGGGGCGGTGGTGCAGGTAAAGATAAAAAACTTGCTCACCGGTGGCGTGGTTGAAAAGTCATTTCGTAGCGCAGACAAAATTTTGTCGGCGGAGGTGACGCGGGCGAGCATGCAGATGCTTTACCGTGAAGGCTCCGATCTAGCGTTTATGAACAACGACACCTACGAACAGGAGTCGGTGAGCGAGGAGCTGCTGGGAGATCAGGCCAAGTACGTAGCCGATGGCACTACCGTGACGCTTTTGTACTTTAATGGCAAAGTGATAGGACTCGAGATTCCGAATGCACTGTTTTTGAAGGTAGTAGAAACTGAACCGGGCGCTAAGGGCGACACTGCTACTACAGCGCTCAAGCCCGCCAAGCTCGAGACTGGTATTCAAGTGATGGTGCCGTTGTTCATCAACGAGGGTGACCGCATCAAGGTGAACACACTGTCGGGCGCTTATCTCGAGCGCGCCAAGTAACTATGCGCGTGTTTGTGTCGTATCGGCACACCGGCGCTGAAGCTAAAACTATCCGTCCATTGCTCGAGACTGTAAAACGAGCGCTGGAGGATAAAGGGGTGGAAATTCATAATACATTCTTCGACGTGCGCCAGGGGGATTTTGTGCAGTCGGAACTGGGTCCGGCCGGGTTCATGCATGAGGCATTTGGCATGATGGAACGGTCGGACTTTTTGTTGGTGCTACAAAATAGCGAGGAACGCAGCGAGGGGATGCTAATGGAAGTGGGTTATGCGTTGGCGAAAAAAATGCCGGTGCTGGTGGCTGTGCAGGATGAGGTGAAGAATACCTACTTGCCAGATATGGCGGAGCTGGTTGTGAAGTGGCGGGATACGGTTGATTTGGCCGTGCAGCTGGGCAAAGTTGATTTTGAGAGGCTCGTTCGTGGGTAAAATGCGGTTAGATGAATTGATGGTGACGCGCGGACTGGCGATGGGCCAGAATGAGGCGCGGGCGTTGATTATGGCCGGACAGGTATCCGGTGGGGGGAGATTACTCGATAAGCCTGGGCTGGTGGTGGGTAACAATTTGGAACTGCACGTTAAGCCCCAGGCGCGTTATGTGAGCCGCGCTGGCGATAAGCTGGCTAGTGTGGCTGTGGCGCTGGAGCTGGATTTTGCAGGCAAAACCGTGCTCGATGTGGGTTCATCTACGGGTGGCTTTACGGATTACGCGTTGCAGAATAGGGCGGCAAAGGTGTTTTGCGTGGATGTGGGCACCGGCCAGCTGGCCTACAAGTTGCGGCAAGATGCTCGAGTGGTGGTGATGGAGCGGACGGATATCCGGATTGCGAAGTTGCCGGAGCAGGTGGATATGGCGGTGATGGACGTGTCGTTTATTAGCTTGCGAGAGGTGCTAGAGGCGACGGCGGCGCTGGTGAGGACCGGTGGGTTGATTGTGGCGATGGTGAAGCCGCAGTTTGAGGCCAGCAAAGCGGTGGCGGACCGTTACCACGGAGTGATTCCGGTGGGTCCGGAACGGGATGAAATTTTGGCCGAACTGCGAGAGTGGGTGAGTGAGCGGTTTGAGATCTTGGACGAGGCGGATTCGGGTGTGAGCGGCAGCGAGGGTAACGTGGAGCGGTTTTGGTTGCTCACGGCGAAGTGATTTAAGCGGAATATTTTTCGATAATGTAGGCTAGGCCGTCTTCGTGGACGGGCGGGGCAATCTCGTGGGCGATGGATTTGAGTTGGTCTGCGGCATTGCCCATGGCGATGCGATGACCGACAGCCGCGAAGAGATGAATGTCATTGTTGCCGTCGCCGATGCCGATGGCTTGTTCGCAGCTGATGCCAAGTTGATCGAGGAGCTGCTTTACCCGGTGCTCTTTGGTGGCATCGTGGTTGGTGACTTGGATGGTGTGGCCGCCATCGAAATCGGGGGAAGTGGCGGCGACGATTTCGGGAATGGCTGACAGTGCTTGCATGAGGCCAGTGATGTCGCGGTCATTAACTTGTGGGAACAATACGTAGGGCTGGGGGTCTTTGACGGGGCGGCCGTTCGTGGGCGGGCGGACTTGGGTGGGGGTGCTACCCAGGTGAACGTCATAGCCGAAGGGCGCGCTGGCTTGTTGTACGCGGGTAATGACGGTAGTGGGTAATAGCGCTTGGTCGAGGATGCGGCCGGTAGTGGGATCCATGATGGTGGTGCCTCCGCCGACGATGCAGGGGCTGGTAAGGCCGAGCGCCTTTAGGATGGGCGCGCCGTAGACGGGGGAGCGCCCGCTGGCAGCGAAAAGGAGGAGGTGTGGCTGGGCGGCGGCAATGGCTCGGACGAGCCGTTCGGACGGTACCGCGGTGCCGTCGATATCGAAGACCAAGGCCTTGTAGTTAGACATGGTCTTTTCCCTCGGTCAAGCAGTATTTTTCGATGATAGAGGCGAGTCCGTCGTCATCTATGGTTGGCGCAGTTTCATCTGCAATTGATTTAAGCTGTGCGGTGGCGTTGCCCATGGCGATGCGATGACCGACAGCCGCGAAGAGGTGGATGTCATTATCGCCGTCGCCAACGCCGATAGCTCTTGAGGAATCGATACTGAGTTTCTGCAAGATCTCCCTAATAGCATGTTCTTTAGTGGCAGTTTTATGCGTCAGCGTAACCGCATGCATACCTGCGGTCCAGGAGGGCGCGACGATGAATGAGAGATCATGTAGGGGTTCAATATGCTTGCGCAGCAGTAAAACATCATGGTCGCTAACGGGGGCTACGAAGATAATATCTACGTCATCGAGAGTGGGGATACTCGTGGGATGACCAGTGTCGTCAAACTGGTCGCCAATGGAAACGTCGTATGGATACTCTTTTAGAGTATCCAGTATGGATTTAACTACCGCTTGGGGAATTACGGTTCGGCGGAGGATCTCACCTGAAGGGCTGATTATCGTAGTGCCTCCGCCGACGACACAAGGATCGGTGAGGCCGAGGGCCTTAACGACTGGGAGGGCGAAGCGAAATGGCCTGGTAGTTGCTGCTATGAGATGAACGCGATCGCGGGCAGCAGCGATAGCAGCTTTCAATCGCGCTGACGGCATGCCCTGTGGGCTATTGGGGATGGCAGTGCCATCAAGGTCGAAAACTAAAGCCTGGTAAGTGTTGCTAGACATTGAAGCGGAATTCGACGACGTCCCCATCGCGCATAATGTAATCTTTGCCCTCGAGCCGGGCTTTGCCGGCGGAGCGGGCGGCAGTGAGGGAGCCGGCTGCAATGAGGTCGGTAAATGAGACAATTTCGGCTTTAATGAAGCCTTTTTGAAAGTCGGTATGGATAACGCCGGCGGCTTCGGGGGCGGTGGCGCCAACCGGAATAGTCCAAGCGCGAACCTCTTTGGGGCCGGCGGTGAGATAGGTCTGGAGACCAAGAGCGGTGAAGCCGGCGTGGGCTAACGTATCGAGGCCGGGTTGTGTCTGGCCGAGTGATTGGAGAAGCTCGCGGGCGTCGGCCTCGGGCAGGTCGGTTAGCTCGGCCTCGATTTTGGCGCAGAGGAAGACGGTGGGACAGGGGCTGACGAGGCCGGTGAGTTTGGTCTTAAGGGCATCGTCGGTGAGTTGATCTTCGTCGAGGTTGAACACGATAATAAATGGCTTGGCGGTGAGTAACTGGAGGTCGCGGATTTGTTCGAGCTCCTCGGGGCTCAGAAACGAGCCGGCAAGCTTGCCTTCGTCGAGGCCTATGCGGGTGTGTTCGAGTAGCTCCTTGATGGGGCCGAAGGTTTTGGGATCGCGTTTAAGGTCGCCACCAAAGCGGTCGAGCCGGCCAGAGATGGTTTGGAGGTCGGCCAGAATGAGCTCGGTGTTGATAGTCTCGAGATCACGGGCGGGTTCGGGGGCGCCGTCGACGTGGGTGACGCCCGAGTCGTGGAAGGCGCGTACGACTTGCACGATGGCGTTACACTCGCGGATGTTGGCGAGGAATTTGTTGCCCAGACCCTGGCCCTCGGAGGCACCGCGCACTAGGCCGGCGATGTCGACGAAGGTGACGGTGGCGGGCACGATGGGGGCGCCGCTGTACAGGCGCGACAACTCAGCCAGCCGCGGGTCGGGCAGCGGCACGATGCCGGTGTTGGGCTCGATGGTGGCAAACGGGTAGTTGGCTGCCAGCACATTATTTTTGGTGAGGGCGTTAAATAAGGTCGACTTACCGACGTTCGGCAGGCCGACGATGCCAAGTGAGAGTGACATGGGGATATTTTAGCGGGACAAGGCTACGAGTGCTAGCATAAGCGGCTAACATTGCCCACCAAGCATAAGTGCGTTAAATTGGCTACAAACGAGGTGAGTTCAGTCGGTGCCCGTCGTAAGCGGGCGATAGATATTGACGGCGCACAGTATTTAAATCCGCCGAAGTTCTTCGGCAGCATGGTTGATCAACTTTTGCTGGGAGGACAAAGGGGAAGAACCGCCGTTGTTCTAGATAACGAATGGAAAGGAAAAATGAAGAGGTGAGAATGAGATGGTTTACTTGCAAAATGGTTATGGTAAAGTTTAGCTAATGGGACTGTTGGTAAAAGACACGGAGTTCTTTGGACTAGACATCGGATCGACTGCGATCCGGCTAGTTCAGCTGCGGCGTGGCAGTACGCATCCGGCTCTAGTGGCGTACGGAGCTTTGCCGGTGCCCGCGAACCTGACGGCGAGCGATTCCAAGATGGACCAAGATAAGATTTCGGAGCTGATTAAGCAGCTGGTGCGGGAGAATCGCGTATCGCTTAAGAACGTGGTGGTGGGGTTGCCATCGAACAAGGTGTTCGCGACGGTGATCACAACGCCAAAGCTCGACAATGCGCAGTTGGCGAAGGCTATTCGCTACCAGGCCGAGCAGTACATCCCCATGGCGCTCGACCAGGTGAAGCTGGACTGGGCGGTGATTGACCAGAGCAAAGACGGCAAGCAGCTGGAGGTGCTCCTGGTGGCCGCGCCGGTATCGGCGGTGGAACGTTATATGACGATTCTGGAGAAGGCCGGACTGGAGCCGCTGGCGCTGGAAGCCAACGCTACGGCGGTGGCGCGGGCACTGGTGCCGCCGAGTAACCTGGCGGTAGCAATCGTGGATTTTGGCGCGCTGGATTCGGATATTTCGATTGTATGGAATAACGCGCCACGGCTGATCAGGTCGGTTTCGGTGGGAGGCATGACGTTTGTGCGCAGTGTGGCCCAGAATCTGGGACTGGATGAGGTGCAGGCGACTCAGTTTACATACAAATTTGGTCTGACCCAGTCGAAGTTGGAAGGCCAGGTTCTAAAGGCGATTAAGCCCACGCTCGAAAACCTAGTGAGCGAGGTGGAGAAGTCGGCCAAATACTTTACCGGCCGCTACCCGGATGTGAAGATCGAGAAACTGGTAGTGAGCGGTAGTGCATCGGCGCTCCCCGAGCTGGGACCGTTCCTGGCGAACTCGACTGGGTTGCCGGTGGAATTCGGTAACGCTTGGGTGAACGTGTCGTACCCGTCGGGATTGCAGGAGAAGCTGATGAGTCTGTCGAGTGAATACGCGGCGGCGGTTGGTCTGGCTGGTCGGGGGTATATGGGATGAGCATTTTGATCAACCTGCTCCCAGATGTTCGTCAGGCTAAACTGCGAGAGCGGCGCCGGAAGCAGATGGCGAGCGGTATCGCGGTGATGGTATGGGTTATTTGTGGCGGAGTGGTGGTGCTACTGAGTGTTTATGTTGCTGGCCAAAAGGTGGCCATAAATGTGCTGAGTGGCAGTATCAAGGACAAGGAAAGCAAATTACAGAGTATTTCGGGATTGCCGGACGCCTTAAACGCCGAGGAGCACTTGGCGTCGCTGGGCAATTTGTATAGCAAGCGCGTTTATATGACGAAATTTTTTGATGCTTACCAACAGGCTGATCCGCAGGACGCGGTGCTGAACTCGTTAACAGTGGATGCTTCCAACACCATGACGGTGACTGGCGAGGCTAAAACCTATGCTGATGTTGCCAAACTGGACCGGGCGCTGGCGGCGTCGAATGTGCAGGTGGGGACAAATGCCAAGGCCTCAAACCAGCCCTACTTTACCAATGTAAACATTAGTAGTGTGAACGCCGATTCAAAAGGTGTGGGTTACACAATTACGGCTGTAATGGCGTCGGGAGCAACGGGGGGTGGCAATGGCCAGTAACGCAATCGTCAAGCAACAAGAGCAGCTTTCGGGTAACAATTTGATCATTGTGTTGACGTTGATCACGCTCCTGGCGGTGGGTGTAGCGGGTTTGGCGGCAAAGGCGTTGATCGGCAGTATTACGCTCGACAACAAAGTGCTAAAGGCCAAGAATTTGGCCAATACTAACCTGCAGAGCGATGTGGACGCGGCGCCGAAGTTGGTGGATGCCTATGCGGCGCTGGGCACTCAGGCTGGGGTTATTGCGGATGCGCTGCCGGATACTACTGACTTCCCGGGATTGATCGTGGTGCTCGAGAACATGACCAACGATGCGGGTCTGAGACTGAAATCGGTAGCGCCGACGACGGGTGCCACGGCCGCTACTGCCACTGGGACTACGACTACTGCGAGCGGTGACGCGTCACAGGCGCCCCCGCCCCAGCCGTTTGATTTCTCGCTGAGCTTTGATGGTCGTTACGACACCTTGCTGAAATTGCTCGATCATCTGGAGAAGTCGGCTCGTCCGATGCGGATTACTGGCCTGCAAATAACCGGTAGCGGTAGCGCCCTGAGCGGAACGGTTACCGCCGAAACCTACTACCAAGACAAGGCCCAGCTGCCCCTTAGCACGGAGACCATTAAATGAAACAAAAAGACCTAGTTTACTTGGTGATAGCGGTAGTGATTTTCCTGGTGGCCGGCTACATTGGCTACACTCAATTGGTACCTAAGAAGGCAGGTGCGGGCTCGACGGGAGTGCAGGTGGAGAAGGTGGGAATAATTCCTGATAACTTTGATCAGACGGCACTGACTGAGCTCAATGATCCTACCAAGGTGGTTGATTATAGCACCCCGCAGGACTTCTCGGGGCTGGCCAATACAGCACCATTCGGGCCGTAGTTTAGCGCCGGAAATGGTACAATAACGCTAATGCTATCGGTTGAGAGTCAACATCGGATAGAGGAGCTGCTGCTCGAGAATAAGCTGCTGAGAGCGGAAGATCTCGAGACGGCTAAAGTTGATGCGCTAAAAGCGTCGAAGCCGCTGATTGCTTACATTGCCGAGAAGAACCTAGTAGGCGAAGAGGATCTAACGCGGGTGTCGGCACAGGCCATGAGCGTGCCGTACGTGAACCTCAGTAGCGTTACGGTGCCGGAGGACATTACCAGGTTGCTCTCGAAGGAGACGGCTGAGACCTACATGGCGGTGCCGTTTGGCATGCAGCAGGGTCGGCTGGCGGTGGGTATGCTGGACCCCGCCAATATTCAGGCGGTGGATTTCTTGTCGCGCAAGGTCGGGCACACGATCACGACGTACCTGGCGAGCCGGGCCTCCATTGATCATGTACTTGAGCAATTCCGCAACGACGTGGCGGCGGATGTGGCGGCGAGCCTCGACATCGCGCGGGTGGATGATCACCCTCAGGTGGAGGCCAAGAACCCGAAGGAGGTGGCCAACCTGGTGCAGGACGCGCCGATCACCCGGGCGTTGAACGCGATTTTGGATTATGCGGCGCAGTCGCACGCGTCGGACATTCACATTGAGCCGCGGGAGAAGGAACTGAAGATTCGGTACCGTATTGATGGCATCTTGCAGGAAACCATGACGCTGCCGAAGAGCATTGAGCCGGCGCTGATTTCGCGTATTAAGATTTTAAGCAACCTACGCATTGACGAGCACCGAATTCCGCAAGATGGGCAGTTTCAGATCAGCTCGAGTGGGCGAGAGGTTGACCTGCGTATTGCGATCAGTCCGGTAGTGTGGGGCGAGCAGGTGGTGATTCGGCTTTTGGATAAGGACTCGGGAATTTTGACGCTTGAGGCACTAGGCTTTCGTGGACGAGCATTCCGGGTGATTACGGAAGGTATTCACAGGCCACATGGCATGACCCTCTCGACGGGACCGACTGGCTCCGGTAAATCGACTACCTTATACGCGATCGTGCAGGATCTAAAAGACGTGAGCGTGAATATCGTGACGCTGGAAGACCCGGTGGAGTACAAGATGGATGGGATTAACCAAATCCAGGTTAACGGCGATGTGGGGCTGACGTTTGCTTCGGGATTGCGCTCGATATTGCGCCAGGACCCCAACATTGTGCTGGTAGGGGAAATTCGTGATAAGGAAACGGCTGATTTGGCGGTGCAAGCTGCTCTGACCGGCCATGTGGTGCTATCGACTATTCACACCAACTCGGCAGCCGGTGTGCTGCCTCGTCTGCTCGATATGGGCATCGAGCCATTTTTGATCGCGAGCACGATTAACACTGTGATTGGCCAGCGGCTGGTGCGAAAGCTGTGCGTAAAATGCAAGGAAGAGGTGGATTCAGACGAGGCGGCCACCAAATCTATTATGGAAACGCTGGGTGAGGCCCTACCAAAGCATAAAGAAGAAGTGGATAAGGTAAAGAAAGATATTGGTTATGATATTGTGCCGCTAGCAGGCCAGAAGGACTACCGGATTTATAAGGCGGTGGGCTGTAAAGAATGCGTGAAGGGGTACAAAGGACGCATTGGTATTTATGAAGTGTTTGCCATGAGCGACGCGATGGAGAAGCTGCTCTTACAGCACGCCACCACGAGTGATGTGCAGAAGCAGGCATCGGCGGAAGGTATGCTGACGATGAAGCAGGACGGTTACTTGAAGGCGCTCAACGGCTTTACCACCCTGGAAGAGGTGGCGCGAGTGGCCGCGGACTTTTAGGCGAAAATGTTTGAAGAATATGCGATGGTTGTGGACTGAACAATACCTCTTGTGCTTTAATAGGGGTAACTTTGAGGTGATGAGTTGGAAAGAAGCGCGCTCAAAATAGAACTTTTGCTGGAGCAGGTCATAAAGTTTGATGCTTCCGACTTGCACATCCAGGTGGGGCTGCCGCCAATGCTGAGGGTGGATGGAGCACTCAAGCCAATCGACGACGCCCCGGCACTAGAACCAGCTGACATGGAGAAGCTGGTGTTCTCGATATTGGACGATGACCAAAAAGAGATCCTGCTGAAAGACAAAGAAGTAGACTTCTCGTTTGCATTCGGCAACTACGGGCGTTTCCGTGTGAACGCATTCCATGAGCGCGGAAATTTGGCTGCGGCGCTGCGTTTGATTCCGAGTAAGATTCGCACGCTCGAGGAGCTGCAGATGCCAAAGGCGCTAAAGCAATTTACGGAGTTTCCGCGCGGGTTGGTGCTGGTAACCGGACCGACCGGCTCGGGTAAGTCAACTACCTTGGCGGCCATGGTGGACAAGATTAACACCGAGCGGTCATGTCACATTCTGACCATTGAAGACCCGATCGAGTATGCTCACCAGAGCAAGAAGAGCATCGTGGTGCAGCGTGAAATTCACTACGATACCTACTCGTTTGCGGCGGCGTTACGGAGTAGCTTGCGCCAGGACCCGGACGTGGTGCTGATTGGTGAGATGCGAGATCTTGAGACCATTGCGGCGGCGGTGACGATCGCTGAAACCGGCCACCTGGTGCTCGCGACTTTGCATACCAACAGTGCGGCACAATCGATCGACCGTATGATCGATGTGTTCCCGCCGCACCAGCAGCAGCAGATTCGCGTGCAGCTGGCTGGCATGCTGCAGGGCGTCTGCTCACAACGGCTGGTGCCGAGTATTGGTGGCGGTCGAGCCGTGGCGGCTGAGATTCTGGTGGCTACGGGGGCGGTGCGCAATATCATTCGTGAGGGCAAGACCCATCAGCTCGACGCCGTCATCCAGACCGGAGCCGAGTACGGCATGCAGAGCATGGACCGGCAGCTGGTAAGCATGATCCAGGCGGGCAAGATTACCTACGATGAGGCCAAGAACTTTGCGATCGATTTGCAAGAACTCGAGAGGTTGATGCGCGGCTAACCTATGCTGACCTATATATATACAGCCCATAAGGACGATACCGGCGAAATTATTAAGGCCGAGGTACAGGCCGAAAACGAGCGGGCCGCAGCTAAATTGCTGATGTCGCAAGGCATGTTCCCAATCTCAATTGACCCCAAGAGCGAGAAGGATCTGTTGGCCAAGGCTGGGGTGGGGAATCGCGTGGGCGCTAAGGACCGCATTATCTTTACGCGCCAGCTGTCCACGCTAATTAACGCCGGCTTACCGCTGACGCAATCGTTGCGTACGGTACAAGAACAGGTGACCAACAAGGCGCTGCAGGAGGTGTTGGCGCAGGTGGTGGCGGCGGTGGAAGGCGGCACGAGCCTAAGCGAAGCGATGGCGGCGCACCCCAAAGTGTTCAACGACATCTATGTGAGCCTAGTGGCGGCCGGTGAGGCATCTGGCTCGGTGGATAAGACGCTCGAGCGTATTGCCAACCAGCAGGAGAAGGATGCGGCTATTTTGAGCAAGGTCCGGAGTGCGCTGATTTACCCGGTGATCGTGATGGTGGTGATTGTGTTGGTGTTGGTGTTTATGCTCACCACGGTGTTGCCGCAGGTGGGGGGGTTGTACAAGGATCTACACCAGCAACTGCCGGCGCTTACTCAGATTTTGCTAGCGATTTCGAGTTTCTTGGTGCACTGGTGGTTTATTGCGCTAATCGCCCTCGGAGCACTAGCCTTTGCCTTGCGCAACTATATGCAGACGGACTCGGGTCGGGCAGTGTTTGACCGAATTAAGCTCGATATGCCATTGTTTGGAATGATTTTCCGCAAGGTGTACATGGCGCGGTTTGCGCGGACGCTGGGCACAATGTTACAGAGTGGCATTCCGATGCTCGAGGCGCTGCGGATCGTTCACGACGCGATTGGAAACGTGCACGTACAGGAGACGCTAGAGAGATCCATGCAGGGCGTGAAAGGGGGCAAGGCGCTGTCTTCGACACTGGAAGGGCATGAAGATACATTCCTGCGGTTGGTGCCCCAGATGATTAAGATTGGCGAGCAGTCGGGTGCGATCGACGGCATGCTGGACCGGGTGGCGACCTATTTTGAGAATGAGGTGGACGAAGAGGTGAAGAACCTGTCCACGACAATTGAGCCGTTGCTGATGGTGGTCTTGGGAGTCGTTGTAGGTGGTGTGATTGCGGCCATACTGCTGCCGGTGTACTCGCTAGTCGGTAGTGGCGGTGTTAGCAATCTAAAGTAGAGCTTGGCTCATAAACGGCGGTTGACAGCCAATAAGCATAAGTGCGATACTGACGCTAAGTTGAATTCATAAAATCGTTAACGAAAGGTAGTAGTTAAGGTGAGTAACCTACTCAAGAAGGAAAAGGGCTTTACCCTGATCGAAATCGTCCTCGTGCTGGCGATCGCGGGTTTGATCCTGGTGATTGTGTTCTTGGCCGTTTCTGGTGCCCAGAAGAGCCGGCGTGACACTCAGCGCAAGAACGACAACGCAAGGCTGCTTTCACAGCTCGAAAGCTACGCATCTAACAATAATGGTGCCTACCCGACAACTGGTGTTCAGCAAGCAACATTTACGACAACCTATCTTCCCAGCAACTTTAATGATCCGACAACTGGTGGTCAGTACAACATAGCTTGGACTAACACGCAATGTCCTGCTTGGGGCGGTGGTCCTGCAACAGATTACATTATCATTAATGGTCGTCAGGTTACCACAAGGATGTGCCTTGAGCAGGGGCAACAGGACCTGACCAACCAATAATCTGCTGAACTAGCTCAACAAAAAGAGGCCTTCGGGCCTCTTTTTGGGTATAATCTGGTTATGCTTGGTGTGACGGAACAATCGGTGGCAGTGTGGTATGCGGTGGCGGCCGGGCTGATGGGACTGGTATTTGGTTCGGCGATAAATGCCATGGTGTGGCGGATTTATGTAGGTAGGAGCTGGGCAAAGGGTCGCAGTGTGTGTCCGGATTGCGGGCATGTGCTGGGTGTGGCTGATCTGGTGCCGGTGTTGTCGTGGCTGGCGTTGGGTGGAAAGTGCCGTTACTGCAAGGCGCCGATAAAGGACCATCCGATCGTGGAGGTGGTGACGGGACTGGCGTTTGGGCTAAGTGCGTATGTGATGGTAATGAGCGGGAATTTGGATCTGGTAAAGCTGGGCTTTTGGCTGGTGATGCTGGTGATGCTCTTAGTGCTGGCGGTGTACGACGTGCGGTGGATGATTTTGCCGGACAAGGTGATGCTGCCGCTGATGGCGGTGGCAGCGGTGTTCGCACTGGTATCGGCGGTGCAGGCGCGGTCCTTGACGGTGCTGGCGGGGATATTGGCTGCAGCGGTGGTGGCTGGTGGCGGCTTTTATTTGATCGTGTTTTTGTCTCGGGGTCGGGCGATGGGTGGCGGCGACATTAAGTTGGCGTTCACTATGGGGCTGATATTGGGGCCGATGGGAACGGCAGTGGCCGTGCTGCTAGCGGTGTGGGTGGCGGCGGCGTGTGGAATAGCGATGGTGGCGGCAAAGAAGCGTGGGATTAGGAACCAGCGGATACCATTTGGGCCATTTTTGGTGGGGGGAACGGTGGTGGCGTTCTTGTATGGCCAAGCGCTGGTTGATTGGTATTTGAGGGTGAATGGGCTGTACTAAGCGCCAGAAAAATTAAATGTTATAGTGAATGTACTTATGCTTAAAGAGTTGAGGGCGAGTTTAATAGGTGAGGGCGGCGACACACTGATCGAGGTGACGTTTGCGCTGGCGATTTTGGGCTTTGTATTGCTGGGATCAACGGCGGTGGCGGCAATGGCATTCCGGGTGGGCCAGACGGCTCGGGAGCGGACCACTGTGAGTGAGCAGGCTCAGGAACAGATGGAGGCGCTACGGAGCTTCCGGGACAACTCGCTGGCGATGTCGGGCGGCTGGGGCGCTTTTCAAGCGGGGGCTGGAGGTTGTAGTGGGGGCGGTTATTGTGGGGTGGTAAATGTGCCGAAGGGGCAGTGTCATTTCGACGGCTCGATTCGATGCTTCCATATGGCACAGTCGGGTGGGGCGAATAATCAGTGGGTGCCGGTGTCGAATTCACTGACCTACCCGGCGGGTGGGTTGACGGTGCCGACGTCGGTGGTGGAGATCGCGATTGTACCGCCGGCTAATCCGACCAGTCAGCAATGTGCCTACGATTTTGAATTGCACTACTCGTTTACGCCGATTGGTGGCGGTATTGACGATGCCAATCGAATTCAAACCCGGCTGGTGAATTTGAACTATACGCCGGTGGGAGGGGTCTCGGTATGCCCAAACCCCTGAGGGTTGGTGAAGCAGGTGGGCGAGGTTTTACGTTGGTGGAGCTAGTGGTCGCCATGGCAGTGTTCAGCATGATGCTGGTGATAATCGTGAGCGGCATGATTAATATTGTGCGCATGCATAACGAGGCGCTGGCTTCAAACCAGGCTCAGGATAATGCCCGCAGCACTATCGATGAGTTGGTTCGTGGTATTCGAGACTCGTCGGGGGTGGACTGGGCTAACACTGACAATGCTGGGCTAAACGGTACTACGCGGCTGTGCCTGAAGTCGGCAAATTCGTCCGGAAGTGAATACTGGGTGCAGCTGACGAGTGGGGTGCTGGTGCTGTACCGGCACGATAACGGTTGTACGACGACCTCTGGTGGGGTGGCCGTGACCGACCCAGAAGTGAACGTGCAGGATTTTAAAGTGACGCCTACCACTAGTCTGACGGCCGGTTTCCCGCGTCAAGAGGTTCATATCTCGGTAACGGTGGGAAGTAGCAACGGCACCACAACTGGTAGCGGGGCTGGTACGACTTGCTCTGGTAGCACGGGCGCACGAGAATTTTGTTCAGTGGTGACATTAACGAGTGGAGCGGTACCGCGATGAGACGAGGAGACGAACAGCAGGGATTTGTGTCGTTGTTTACGACGATAATGCTGAGTTTGTTGCTGCTGGTAATAACGTTGAGCATGGTGACGCTGGAGACGCTGCAGCTGCGCAAGTCCGAGGATGCCGAGCAGACGCTGCGGGCTTACTATACGGCTGAGGCAGGTGTAGAGGATGCGGTGGGCAAGGTGCTAAGCCAGGGCCAGAATGCGGCGCAAAACACCTGCAATCCAAATACTAACTACGATATTCCAGGGGCGTCGGGGTGGACCTGTCAGCTGATTTCGTTTACAGGTAGCCCAGTTGGCCAGCTCAACACTCCAGACCAGGCGCAAACTATCGATCCATATGACCCGACGGGCGGCGGACAGCCGTACAAAAGCGTGATAGTGGAGTTTAACCAGGACACGAGCGGTACGGCATGCTATTACGATTACACCTGTCGGACGTTGCCATGGGGAACTTACCCAGGGGGTAATCCGCCAGGTTTTCCGAGCCTGGCGACCTTTGCAGCGCATCCGAAGGCGGCGCCGGTTGAGCTATCGATCGTGCAGTACCCGCACAACGGGTTTAGCTCGAACGAGCTCTGCACGCAGTATGTCGCTGGTTCGGTGAACTCGTGGCTGCCGGCCGGTTGCGTGGTGAAGCTGCAGAACGCAGTGGTGGCGCCGGCCGGGGTGGGCGGTGCAGCGACCATTAACTATAACGATGCCCTGTCGTACACGGCTGGTAATTCGCAGCCGTTTGGAGCGCGTTGTAGCGCGACGGTGCCGTGGAACTTGCCTGGCGCTTGGGGCGGCGGAACCGATCACTCGAATGCCTATCATTGTGCGGTACTGCTGGAGAACCTGCCGAGGGGTTGTGGCGGGGGTGGTGGAACGTGCGATTACCTGTTTAGGATTCGGTCGCGGTTTGCCCCGTCGTCCTATAAGTTTGTGTTTATGAGCGGTGCAACCGGAGATGGTAATACGATACAGGTGCCGACAGGTTCCGCGCTGATCGATGTGACGGCTAGGGCTGGTCAGACATACCGGCGAGTGATTTCGCGGCTGCCTCTGAATGGAGAGGCGGCGGCGGGCCTGAACTACGTGATGTATTCGGATACTGATATTTGCAAGAACTTTACCGTAATAGACAACGTAGCTCAGCCGGACGGATGCCCGTATAGCCCGTAGATTTGCGATAGACGGTGGTTACTCGGAGGGGGTTTGGTGATGAAAACGCTCGTGGACTTTTTTGAGCTGGGGGTCGGTGACGTGGGTGTAGATCTGTGTGGTGGCGATGTTGGCGTGGCCGAGTAGGCCCTGGACGCTGCGGAGATCGGCGCCGTTTTGGAGCAAGTCGGTGGCAAAGCTGTGGCGCAAGGTGTGCGGCGTGACGTCTTTGGTGATGCCAGCGGCTTTGGAGTAGCGTTTTACTAGACGTTGGACGCTGCGGACGGTGAGGCGGGTGTACATGCCCTCTTCGGAGTCGTCTTGGGAGCCGGAGTAGTGGATGAAGAGCGGTTTGCCGTCGTCTTTACGGGTGGCGAGGTAGCGGCCGATCCAATCGGCGGCCTGGGGCGAGATGAAGACCGGGCGGTCTTTTTGGCCTTTGCCGCGGACCATAAACTCACGGCGCTCGAGGTTGATTTGGTCGCGGTTGAGGGATACCAGCTCGCTGACGCGCAGGCCGCCCGAAAACAGCAGCTCGATAACGGCTCGGTCGCGCAGGCCGATGGGATTGCTGGTGTCGATGGCCGCGAGTAGCCGCTCAACCTCGCCAGTGTCGAGGAATGTGACTTGCGGCCGTGATACCTTGGCGAGCTCGATTTTAGCCGAATCGAGGGCTTTGATGTCGCGTTTGGCTAAGTATTTGAGAAAGCTGCGCAAGGCAATGAGATGGTAGTTTTGGGTGGTCTTGGTGAGCTCGTTGCCGTTCACGTCCTTGGTGCGGTTTAAGTGCAGGCGCCATTGTCGCACCATTTCTGAGTCGAGCTTGGCGATGTCGCAATCATCGGTGAACTCGACCAGACGTTGGAGGTAGTGATCGTAGTTGGAGATAGTCTTCTGTGAGCGGTTCTGCTCAATCTCTAGGTGTTCGAGGAAGTCGGTGACAAGTTCGGAGAGTATTAATTCGGCCATGTGTACCCCTTATGGTTCATCACTATTATGTCGCACAATTTGCTAAGATGGAATTATGGAAAGCGCTAAGCCTGTGCCAATGCGTGGAGTGATAGTGGGAACGGTGGGGGTGTGCCTGGCTGTGGCGATGGCGCCGTGGTTTTCGGGTGGGCAGGAGCCGGTGGCGATGTTGGCAAGCGGATTCGTGTTGCTACTGGCAGCTTTGATGCTGTGGCGGCAACCGGAAGTCAGGATACTGCGATGGGGACCGTTGGCGGCGTCGTTTGTGGGGCTGCTGGGCTGGGCGGCGATGTCTTTGACGTGGACCGCCAATCGCTATTCGACGGTCTTGTGGGTGTCCGAGTGGGCGATGGCGGGGGTGGCGTTTTGGGTGGCGAACATTGTGGCAGGCGAATCCAAGGGGCGAAAATGGGTGTTGGCGGCGTACTTGTGGTCGGCGGCGGCTTTTGGTGTGGTGGCGCTAGGGATGTTCTTTGACAGTACCTACGAGCGGTTAACCGGTACGTTTTACTGGGCTAATCCGGCGGCGGCTTACTTGATTCCGGCAGTGGTGTTAAGCCTGGACAGGCTGCGGAAGTATGCTGGCGAGTGGGGCCGTCGGCTGGCACTGTGGGTGGCCGCGGCGGTACTGTACTTGACGTGTTTTTTCTTAACCGCATCACGAGCGGCCTTGTTAGTGCTCGTGGTTGTTGTCGGTGTGTATGCAGTAGTTGTATCTGTAAGTAAGCGCTTTTGGATAACTTTAGTGTTCGTTTTGGTGGCGGCGGTGGTGACCAGTTTTGGGTTGTCGGAGCTGAGTATAAAATTGGCGCATCATGGAACAAGTGTCTTGCCCGGATCGCGATTTGCAGCGGCAGCAAAGGGTGAATCTAGCAGTACGAGTGATCGACTATATTTTCTCGGCAGCGCGCTGAGCATGTGGTGGCAACATCCGGTGTTGGGGGTCGGGGCTGGAACCTTCGGCGATGTTCATCCGCAGTACCAACAGCGAGTAATTAGCGCCTCAAGCAACGTGCATAATTTATTTGTTCAAATGTTGGCTGAGCTGGGGATAGTGGGGCTGGTAGCGTTGGTAGTAATGCTGCTATTTGTGCTGGCAGGGCAGATTCGGGGGCTGGCCGACGACCCGGGTTTGGTGCCGGTGTTTCTGGGAGCGGTGGGGTTAATTATGCACTTCGCGCTGGACATAGATGCGTCGTATCCGGCGCTCCTGGTGTTGGCGGCAGTACTGCTTGGAGTGGTGTACCGACCCCGAGCGAATGTACGGCGGAGTCTGTCGGTGAAGCTGCCGCTGGCGACGGTGGTGTTGCTGGTGCCGTTGGTGAGCTTGTATATAAGTGATATGTCGACAATTCGGGGAAATGTAGCCCAGAGTGAGGGTGATTACCAGACGGCGGCGGATTGGTTTGAGTCGGCGCATAGCGGCTGGCTGTATAACCCGGATGTAGTGACGGCTGAGGGCATTAACCTTTATGCATTGGCTTCGAGTGGGGGCAAGGACGCGAAGCAGTTGGCGGACCAAGCACTGGAGTTGGCGCGGGAGGCAGAGAAGCTCGATCCACACGATGCTCAACACCACCAATTGGAGGGACGCGTGTTGGCACTTGAGGGTGACTGGCGCGGTGCGGCGGTGGCTTTTCGAGCGGCGTTAAAGCTGGACCCGCTGAACCATCCCGAGTACGCGCTGGACTTGGCAACGGTGCAACTACAGATGGGCGACAAGGCTGGAGCGGTCTCAATAGCCGAATCGATGGCCAAGCAGTATCCTGGGCCGGTGCTAAATAACCGTGGAATGGATGAAACGGTGGGGCCAACCGTCTCGAATTTATGGGCACTGGTGGGCAACGTGCGGCTGGAGCAGGGGAGCATCCCGGAGTCGAAGAGAGCAGCAGCGCAGGCTTTGGCAGCGGATCCCAAGGGTTTGAGGGCGCGGGCCTTGCAGCATCAGCTGGATAAAAACACTGGCGGGTCCGAGTAGTATCTGAGCACGCTGGCGGTTATAATAACGGTTAACATGACTATTTCCGCGCTGGCCACTACTACCATTGACCGGTTGGGGGCACTCGGCATAGGCGCCGGTGTGTTTTTGAATGGCCTTGGTGTGCCGGGAATTTCGGAAGTGCTATTGCCGCTCGGTGGTGTGGCGGTGCGACAGGGGCGGATGAACCTGGTGCAGGTGTTTGCGGTGGCGTTGGTGGGCCAGCTCGTGGGCGTGAGCGTGGCTTATTTGATCGGTAAGTTTGGCGGCGTGGTCATGATTGAGCGCTACGGGCGCTATGTGCTGGTGTCGAGTCGGGAGCTGAAGGCGGCTCAGACGGCGTTTGATAAGCATGGTGAGTGGATCATCCTATTTGGAGCTTTCATACCTGGCATACAGGGGTTTATTGGGTATGTCGGTGGGTTGGCCGAAATGAACTACTGGCGGTTTTTGGCGTCGGTGTTCGTGGGTAAATTGGTGTGGATTGGTGGCTTGTTGTATCTGGGTTCGGTTCTCGGCGATCACCTGGACCTCATAGATCGCAGCATCAAACAAATTGGCGTGGTAGTATTGGTGGCGTTAATCTTGTTCGTAATCTGGTACATCAGGTATAACCGCCAGGGCCGGCGGAACCGCATGAGCGGGGCAGGAGAGGAGAATCATTGAAGCTAAGACAGACGAAACTTGAGAACGGCTTGCAAATCGTAACGGCGAAGCTGGAAGACGCTCGGAGTCTGACAGTGAACATTGTGGTGGGCACGGGTTCGCGGTTTGAGAATTATTCGATAAATGGCGGTGTGTCGCATTTTTTGGAGCACCTATTGTTTAAGGGATCTACGAAGTATCCGTCGGCGCAGGCCATTGCTGAGGCGGTGGACGCGGTGGGCGGCTATAACAACGCCTACACTGGCGAGGACGTGACCTCGTTTTATATCAAGGTGCCGGCACGGCATGGTGAGTTGGCGCTCGATATTCTGTGCGATATGGTTAAAAACCCGCTGTTGGATCCGGTAGAGATCGACCGAGAGCGAGGGGTGATCGTAGAAGAGATGAATGTGTTCCGCGACGATCCGCCGCGGTTTATCGGCACGTTGGTGCCGGAATTGATTTTTCCGGACAATCCATTGGGCCGAGACATCATTGGCAGTGAAGAGGTGATTCGGATGATTCCACGCGAGGATATCCTGTCCTATCAGAAACTGCATTACCGGCCGAATAATCTGGTAGTGGCGGCGGCTGGGGCGGTAGATCACGACAAAATCGTAGAAATGGTACGGGCGGCGCTGGGCGACATGGAGCCGAAGCAGCAGCCGGAATTTGAAGCGGTGCCGGATCAGGCGGCGCGTGAGCGGACCGTAACTCATGCCAAGGACACAGCACAGGCTCATTTTATGATCGCGTCGCGGGGTTACTCGTACGATAATCCAGATGAGCCGGCGTCGCGGGTGGTGGCAGCGATCTTGGGCCGTGGTATGAGTTCGCGGCTGTTTACTAACGTGCGAGAGCGCCAGGGGCTGGCGTATACGGTGTTTGCTGAGGTAAACTCGTTTGTTGATACTGGTTTGTTCGAAGCTTACGCCGGTGTTAACCTCGACAAAATTGAGCAAGCGCTTAGTTCGGTGATGCACGAGCTGGAACTGATTCGTCACGAGATAGTGCAGGAGGCGGAGCTTAACAAAGCCAAACAGCAGCTAACGGCGGGACTCGAGATGAGTCTGGAGAACAACGCGTCGATCGCGGATAGGATTGGTTTGCAGATGGTGCTATTGGGGCGAGTGAAGCCGATCGATGAGATGATTGCTCGCATCGAAGCCGTGACGGTGGCCGACGTGCAGAGGGTGGCCGGCGAAATGTTGAACCCCGACCGTCTGAGGTTTGCGATCATTGCGCCTGACCCAGAGCCGGCAGCCCATCACTTTAAGGAAGCTGTAATGCATAAGGAGACTAAAAATTGAGCAAGACCGATCATCCCGTAATCAGGGGAATCCAAGAGCAGCGGACATTCACTATGATCAAGCCCGATGGCGTGATGCGGGGGTTGGTGGGGGAGATAGTGCTGCGGCTAGAGAAGGCCGGTCTGAAAGTGGTGGCAATGAAGATGGTAACCCCTACCAAGGAGCAGATTGTGGCGCATTATCCCATGAGCGATCAGGCCTGGGTAGACCGGCTGGGCGATAAGGGCCTTAGTACGTTTAAAGAGTTGGAGCTTGACGCCAGGGAGCACCTGGGTAGCGATGACCGCAGCGTGGTGGGTCGGGCGGTGGCCGAAAGCCTGGTGGGTTACATGACAAGCGGCCCGGTGGTGGCAATGGTGGTTGAAGGCTTGCAGGCAATTGAAATGGTGCGTAAGCTGGCCGGCCACACGTTGCCGTCCAAGGCGGCCGTGGGCACGATTCGAGGTGATTTCTCGGTGGACACCCCGGCAATCGCCAACGTGCAAGGCCGGGCACTGCACAACCTGTTTCACGCCAGCGAGACGCCGGAAGAGGCGGCCAACGAGATGGCGCTGTGGTTTAAGCCCGAAGAGATCCACCCCTACAAGCGCGTGGCTGAAGACATCATGTTTACTAAAACGTACTAAATTGAACGACTGTGTATTTTGCCGGATTGTAGCTGGGCAAGCGCCAGCTAAGATCGAATTTGAGGATGACCGGGTGATGGCGTTTGCGACAATAGAGCCAGTGTCGAAGGGGCACACGCTGCTAGTGCCAAAGAAGCACTGGGAGGACCTATTCAGTATCGATGAAGAAGACGCATCGGCTTTGGGATTGGGGGCTGCCCGATTGAGCAGAAAGCTTCGAGAGGAGAATGGCGCCACTGGGTTGAACCTCCTGCATGCTAGTGGCAAAGATGCTCAGCAGTCGTTGCCTCATTTGCACTTCCACTTGGTGCCGAGGTATCCCAATGACGGCTTGGATCTTTGGCTTCGCGAGGGTCTGTAACGATAAATTTGAAAACAGCTCAACCCCTGTAATATTAGCGTTACAGGGGTTTGGTGGCACGAACTATTTACTTGACAACCACCAAATATATCGTACGATAACGTACAGACTTCGCTTGTCAGCCTAGTCTGAAACTTTTGACAATCGGAAGGAAGGTGTTGGCTGTGACGGTGAAATTCGACTTGGCCTACTACCGCCGTGTGATCGAAGAGTTCGGGTATGACCCGCTCGTGGTCCGGGCGATTAACTTCGGCCTGACTGGGTGGACCCCCGAGCAGCTGAGCAACCAGTGGCTGTGCCACATGGACGGCGACCGTTTCTCGGCTGCGCAAGCGGCTGGGGAGCAAGTGATCGCCACGACCGGCTTCGGAATCTCAGGCGTGCCACACGTTGGCACGCTGTCGCAGATTCTCAAGGCCATCCGCTTGCAGCGGAGTGGTCTGCCGGTACAGATCGTGCTCGGAGACCTGGATGCACACAATGGGAAGGCTGTGCCGCTCAAGTTCACCATGGACTTGGCGGAGCAGTTCCGGTCGTTCGTGCTTAGCCTGGGATTCCGGGACGAGCAGCCCAGCATCCTGCGAACGCAGTTCGCCCACCCCGAAGTGAACCGTCTGGCGTATTTGCTGGGCCACTACATGGAAGATGAGGCGTTCGGCGAGACGGAAGAAGACCTGCATGCGTTCTATGCCCATCAGGGCAAAGTTGACGCGCACATGTCGTACCGTCGCAAGGCCTCGCTCAACCTGATGATCGCGGACTTTCTGGACCTCCACATGTCCGGCGGCTTCGACCATGTCCTGGTTTTCCTGGGCATAGATGAGCACCGGTATGTGAAGTTCGGAGCTGACGCGATCGCGAGGGCGGGGGAGAGCGACTGGCTGGGCCAGCCGCCCACGCTGGCTGCGCTATACTCGGGGATCATCAAGGGGTTCTTCGGATTCCCAAAAATGTCCAAGAGTTTCCCTCAGTCGGGCATAACCGTGGACATGAGCGCGGACGAGATCCGCGCGCGCATCATGGACGGCGAAGGCCCCTACGAAGGTCCGCTCGACAACGTGGTCTTCCAGATGATCTCGATGGCCAGCCTCTGGCCGGCCGAGGAGATCGCTCGGAGCTACGAACTGTGTGTGGCCGGTGGAAGTGCCTGGCGCAATGCCCGGGTACGGTACGCTGACCACCTGATCGAAATGTGTGCCCGATGGGAGGGTTAAGCCATGGCGATAGCTCGACTTAGTCCGGATGGTGCGCCTCCCTCTGCCGGCAAGGCAGTTGGTGAGGCACTCCATCACTTGAACGTCGGGGCGGACCTGCCCGTCGATGTTCTGACCGATGCGTTCGGTTCGATCTTGGAGAGCCCGGCCGGCCACGCCAGGGACGCCCAATTGGGCGCGCTTCTGTCGGGACTTATGGCCCGAGGTCAGGGTCCCAACGCGGACCAAGTCACAGGGCTTATCCGAACTGCCCTGAGCGTTGACCGCCCACAACCGATCAAAGTTGACTTGCCACCCGGCGAGCGACTGGTGTGTGTGGCGGGAAGCGGCAAAAAGGGCGTTAAGACGATGAATATCTCAACGCTTGCCTGCATCGTGGCGTCTTCCCTAGGGGCGTACGTCGCGAAACCGGCATCGAGGTCGACTTCATCTGTCAGCGGGTCGGCGGACTTCGCCAGCTGTATCGGCATCCAAGTCGGTAATGTGCAGCACTCCGTTAATATGCTGAAGGCGACTGGTCTCGGGATCTTCTCAATTGAGAATATGGTCCCGGGGTTCGATAACGTGTACGGTCAGAGGATGTTCGGTCCCACCCCTCTAAGCTTCGCCTTGCCGGCGTTGCTGTGTCCGGTGGAGCCAGACTGCCTCCTGTACGGCCTTTCGCACCCTGACGTGGCTTTGTCTCTGGAAGTGTTCGAGCGGCTGGGCTACGACAATGTGATGGTGGTAACCTCCACCGACGACGATGTTCACTTCATAGATGAACTTGGCATGTTCAAGCGCAACTATGTGGGCGGGCGGCGCAACGGCTTTACTGGCAATATCAAACAGTTCGATCCGCTGTCGGAACTCGGCTTGCCGCGTTACCGCGTAGCCGATATAGCGGCGGCGGCTACCATGCAGGCCAACGTGGACCTCGGCGTACAAGTGCTTGAGGGCAAGGTGGAGGGAGCGCCCCGCGACATCGTCGCGATTAATGCTGCCACCATTCTTTACCTGGCTGGCAAAGTGGAAGAGCGTCGCGAAGGGTTCTATAGGGCCCTCGGTGCCATCAATAGCGGTGCGGCACGTTACAAGTTGGCCAGTCTCAAGATTAGGTCAAATCCGGACTCAGATTTCCTCAGTCTCCTAGCAGGTGCACGCTTTGAGAATACGGAGGAAGACCTGAGATCACCCTCGCGGAAGAGAGGTCGACTTGTCAGAAAGCTCAAGGAGGCTGCAGTCAAGTGGGGCTCGAGTTAGGGTCACCCACGCTGGGCTGTGCGGTTCCGATCTGCACCGCCTCACCGCCGGAAGTCTGTTCGGCACCTTGGGCCACGAAATCACCGGCGTCGTCACGGAGGTTGATCCGCAGTCGCCTTGTCCCACCTCCGTTGAGGTGGGTGACAGGGTCGCGGTCATGCCTCTGCTGGCGTGCGGTAAGTGCGCGGCTTGCAAGGTGGGTTCGACCAACCTCTGCCGAGATGGGGAGGCAATCGGGCGCACCCAACCTGGCGGGTTCGGAGGTGAAGTGACGGTTCCAATCACGAACGTCTACCGCCTGCCACGGGGTGTAGATTCCGAGGTAGGTGCGTTGGCCGACGTGATCGCCGTCTGCGTACACGCCGTGAACCTGGCGGGTGAGGTGGCCGGAAAGCGGTGTCTGGTGATCGGTGATGGAGCCGTGGGGGTTGCGATGGCCTTGCTGCTACGGCAGAATCAGGCTCGAGTGACGCTCACCGGTAAACATCCCGAAAACCACGCCCTCATCAAGAAGCTGTCGGGTGGGTATGTTCTGACCGCCAGCCCTGATGACCTGAGAGGCGAATACGCCCATGTCTTCGAGACGGTGGGTCGTGACCAGCCGGATACGCTGAACATGGCGGTTCGTCTGGTTCGCTTCCAAGGTCAGGTGACCGTGCTCGGAGTTTATCCGGGCGACTTCTGGCAACCACTGGCGGCCCGGGAACTCTTCATAAAGGAGGGGACCCTGGTGGGTTCAAATTCCTACGTGCAGCGAGAGTTTTTCGCGGCGCTGGGAATTCTGGCGTCTGCTCCCGAGGTATTTCGCGGGCTGGTTACACACCGCTTCCCGTTGGATCATTTCGAGGCCGGCGTGGAGGCCCTGCGGTACAAGGCCGGGCCCACGGTAAAGGTGATGTTCGAAGTTGGGGGTGGGCAGTGATGTACATCTTCGATCAGGACGGAACCCTGTATCCGCGAAGCAGCTCGCTGTTTCAGCAGATGCATGAATACGGGCGGCGCTGGGTGGCAGACAGGCTGGGGCTGGACGACGCGGGCGTAGCTGAACTTTACGGGCGCTTGCGAGCCCAGTTTCCGAATCCGCTCGACGGATTCGGATCGGTTGGACTGACTGCCGATGACTACCATCGGAGCGTGTTTGACCGGCTGGACGTCGAGGCGCTGCTAGCCGCTGACCCGCGACTGGCTCCGTTCCTCGAGTCGCTGGGCGAGCCGGTACATGTCGCGACCCTGTCGTCAATCCGGTTCTCGGACCGGGTACTGACACACCTGGGAGTGCGCGACATGCTCGATGGGAGGTTCTGTTTTCCTGATCCGGAGACCGGTTCACACTACAAAGTGGTCGTGTACGAGCGCTTGCGCATCCAGCACGGTCTAGAGCCACACCAGGTGATCGTGGTCGGGGACAACTTCGAGTTGGACTTGGCCGACGCCCTCGCCCGGGGCTACAGCTGCGTCCTAGTCAATGACGCAGCAGACCCCCGGGTACCTACCATTCCGAACATCTACAATTTGCCGGCGATTTCTGGGGTAACCTGGTGACTGCCGGTGTGCTTGGTTTCTAACCAGGCACAGGCGGGGGAGGGAGCGTGAGCTTCCACCCCCGCCACACACATTGAGCCCTTGCGGGCTTATTTTTATGCCGACGTAAGGTGATACCTATTTTGACAAAATCATTGTTTTAATGTATGATAGGAAAAGCCTAGTTGGGCATTGTATCTGTACATCGAGAAGATTGGAGGCACCGAGAGTGTCTGCACACACTTTGACCGGTAAGGCACTGGTCAACGGTTTGGCGCGTTTTACCGACCAAGTCTTTACGCTGGGGGAGCTGCAGGCACGGGTTTCCTCCGGGCGGCAGCTACGGGTGAAGTTCGGCGTGGATGTGACGGCGCCGGACCTCCACGTGGGACACGCGGTGAACCTGCGGGTTTTGCGTATGTTCCAGGAGGCCGGCCACAAGGTTATCTTTCTGGTGGGTAGTTTTACCACTCAGATCGGTGACCCCACCGGCAAGAACGCCGCGCGGCCGGAGATCTCGATGGATGAGATCCGGCGTAACGCCGAGCTGTTCATCAAGCAAGCGAAGATGGTCCTGATCGACGATCCAAACCTGCTTGAGGTACGGATCAACTCCGAGTGGTTCGACCGCATGTCCGCGGCTGAGCTGCTTAGACTTATGAAGTTGGTGACCGTGGCCAAGCTCGAATCTCGGGACATGTTCCGGGCTCGGGTAAGTCGTGGTGAGGACATCCATGCTCACGAGCTGGCGTACCCTTTGCTCCAGGCGTGGGACTCAGTGGTGCTGGAGGCGGATGTCGCTCTCTGTGGCTCGGACCAGATCTTTAATGAGACACTGGGCCGGGAGTTCCAGAGGCGGCATGGCCAAGAGCCGCAGATCGTACTAACCACAAAGATCGTGAAGGGTCTCGACGGACAGAACAAGCAGAGCAAGTCGCTTGGGAACTTCGTCGGCCTGAACGACACGGCGCGAGACAAGTTCGGCAAGGTCATGACCCTGCCGGACGAGCTGATCATCGATTGGATGCTCGTGCACAGTGATCTGCCCCTGGACGTGGTGGCGGAAGCAGAGCGTACGTTGCGCGACCGACCCATGCACTGGAAGAAGGTCCTGGCTCACGCGATCGTCGAGATGTTCCATGGCACTGTGGTGGCCGATGCCGAGCAGGCCTGGTTCGAGCAAACCTTCCAGGCCCGTCAGGTGCCGGAGGACCTGCCAGTGATCGTGGTGCCGGGATCGCCCGTCAACCTATTCCAGGTGGTTCGCGAGGCTAACGACCTGAGTATCAACCAGGTCCGGGAGCTCTTCCGGGGCGGGGCCATCAGGCTCAATGACCAGCAGATCACCGATTCGGAAACCCCGGTGGACGTCAAATCCGGCGACATCCTTCGGACCGGCCGGCGCAAGATGTACCGGATTCAGCTCGCTTAACCGCGGGCAGCGGTTTGGGGTGGGAGCAGTAGCTCCCGCCCCAAACCGTCAAGATTTTGACCCTTTGGGGTCTTTTTTGTATAAAAATAGACCCGGGAGCGGGTCCGATGTGTGGGAGTTGCCTGGGTGTCTCGCGAGGAAACGCCCAGGCAACCTCGTGCGGTGTCAGGCCGCCAGAGCGGCACGGTATACCTCGTTGTGAGTGCGCAGAATCTGCAGATGCTCCTCCCGGCGGTAGCGCCGGCGAGCATCGGGGTCGAGTGACGCACGGAATTCCTGGAGCTGGGCAACCGCCTCCTTGACTGCAGCCATGAGTCTCTGCTGGTATGCCCAGGGTTTTTCGTCACTCCAGTCAGCAGCAACATGGGTGGGAGCTAGCTGATCCCATATCTCACATTGATAGGAAAGGTACCCGACGTTGGTGATTACCGGGAGCAGACCGGTGTCGAAAGCCATCTCGAGCGCACCCGAATGCCCCGCGTAAAGATAGGGCAGAACCAGGATGTCCATGGTTGATATACGCTGGGCCAGGTCGTCGTCCGACAGTGGAAGCTCGAACGATACTGTCCCATGCGGGCTCGTGAAGGCTAGGGTTAGGAGTGCCGACAGCTCCTTGAGTGCCTCCGCGTTGGGAGCGGGCCTTGTCAGAAGGGTTGTACGCGTTCCGGGGACGGCCCCCATAAGCAGGTTGGTCGTTGACGTTACCAGGTCACGGTTGCGGCGGATGGAGCTGTAGAGCAGCACCCTCGCATCTGTTTCCTGGCTTCGGTCGCGGCAGAAGTACGGGTTGTCGGGGTTCAGGGCGTAGCCGTGCGGCGCTATGACGGCCGGACGGCTGTCCGGCACGATCCTCTGTAGGTCCTGTTGGGCCGCCGCGGTTAGCGTGATGATTCCGCTGGCTTGGCTTGCGATCAGAGTGAGGAGCCGCTGATACGGACTGTCGTCAGCACCGTGCATCGAGTGTGGCTCATGGTAGGTGTAAACGATGGGCTTGCCGTGATCAGAGATCAACCCCAGCGCTTCAGCTACTGTGTCGTGCGGCTCTAGTTCGAAGCCATAATGAATATGTGCTATGTCGAACGAATTCCAGAATGCGGAGTCGAACGCATGCTCGAGCATGAACTGGAAGGTTATCTCGGCGGGTATGACCTGTGCCCGTCCGAACGTGGTGCCGTTAACGATGCTGAAGCGGGGCCCATCGTGCAACTTGCGGACGTATGGGGTGTTGCAGGGGATTTGCAGAATGCGCATGGCAGAACTGCTTTCTCGAACTCATAATGTCAATGGGCTTGCTAGGTTATATTGTAAATTGCTAAAAATTGCAAGGGTAGCGTACGGGTTCGGGATAATTGCTGGTGCCCCGGGAGGGAATCGAACCCCCGACGCTCTCCTTAGGACGGAGACGCTCTATCCGCTGAGCTACCGGGGCGGGTGCCAGCTGTTGGATTATAGCAAATAGATTCCATTCGGTGGCATAACGATCAGTTTGGTACAATCAGAGCATGAGCGGCAAGCAACAGCTAGTAGATAAGCAATTTCCCGGCCAGCATGATGGCGAGGAGGTGGAGTTGTTGTTTCGGCAGCATCCATTGGTGATGAGAAAGGCGCTAATACTGGGGTTGCTGGCGATACTGGTGGGCGTGCTGCCGCTGGATTTTCCGCAGGTGTATAGCTCGCCGGGGTTGTCGGGGTTTTTTATTAAGGTGGCGCTGATGGTGCCGGCGGTAGTGTTGGTGATGTGGTTTTATCGTTGGATTGGATGGTATTACACGGTGTACATCGTGACCGACCAGCGCATCCTGTCCATTACGCAGAAGGGGATTTTCCGGCGGAAGGTAGATGAGTGGCAGTTAGATGGCATTGAGAACGTGAATTACGAGATCGGGGGGTTTCAGGCCGTGTTGTTTGGGTATGGTGACATTACGGCACGCACTTATATCGGTGATCTTGAGATGCACACCATTCATAACCCAGCTGAAATCCACGCGGCGCTGGTGACAGCGGTGAAGCGGGCTGGCGGTGGCAAGGGCGCTACCTCGACACAGCAACTGAACTAGGCTAGCATTAGAGTCATACTAACCGCAGGCGTGTGTGCCCAGCCTGACAAGAGGAGTTGATTTTGCCGAAGAATGACGACAAATCGGCAGCTATGCCGGCTAAGCCCGAAGAGAAGAAGCCCCGCGCCGGTGCCGCCAAGGCCGAGGTCGCGAAGCCGAAGGTAAAGTCGACTTCAGAGGTGCTGGCTAGCACGGTGGAGACCAAGGCGACGTCGGAATCAAAGAACGGTAGCAATGCCGGGACTGGCCGGTTCAACCTGGGTGAGCGCAACTACAAGGGTCTAGCGATTAAAGCTGGGTCGGTGATCGTGATCTTGGCAGTGCTAGTGGTGGCGATTTTTGGTGTATTGATTTACGGCTATAAGAGCGAAAACCCGGCTGTGAAGGCGGTGGCGCAGGTAGTGCCGTACCCGGTGGAACGGGTGAACGGGCGCTTTGTGACCTACAACGATTATTTGTTTGAAGTGGAAGCCAATAAACGTGCGTATCAAAACAACGCTCAGTTGAACAATCAAGCGAAGGTAGATTGGGCGTCTGCAGATGGAAAAAAGCTGGTGGCACAGATTAAGCAGCATGCGCTAGACAAGCTGAAAGGCGACGCGCTGGTCGCTCAGCTGGCGGATCAGAAGCACGTGAAGGTGACCGACAAAGAGGTGAATGATCTGGTGAACCAGCTCTACTCACGATATGGCGGTAAAGACACGCTGCTCAAGACCCTAAACCAGATTTACGGTTGGAACCTGAGCGACTTGAAGGGGGTGGTGTACAAGCAACTGCTGGCCCAGGACTTGCAGCAGAAGGTGACGTCGGATCCGGCGGCGGATGCGACGGCTAAGGCTAAGGCCGAGGACGTGCTGAAGCAGGTGAAGGGCGGGGCTGATTTCGGCGACATGGCAAAGAAGAACTCGCAGGCGTCGGATGCAGCCAGCGGTGGTGACCTCGGTTTCTTCACTAAGGGCCAGTTACCGGATAACGAGCAGGCGGCGGCCGAAGCGCTGCAGCCCGGCCAGGTGTCGGACGTGATCAAGACCCAGTATGGTTACGAGATTTTGAAAGTGATTGAGAAGAAGGATGACGGGTCGATTCATGCCCAGCACATCCTCATTAAGACCATCGATTTCAATAGCTGGTTCCAGGACCAACTGAACAAGGCCAAAACGAATACGTACATCAAAGTCTAGGCATTAGAGCCTAGACGGAAACGCTTGAAGTTGCCTGCGCTCGGCCAACATAGATGCCGAGCGTTTTGGCGGCTTGGAACTCAAAGTTGTCGGCGGTGACGAGCTTGAGTGATTTAACGGCCTGGTCGATCGGTACGGTCACCATTCGGTTGTTGACGGAGGCGATCATGTGTCCGAAATCGCCGCGGTGGTAGGCGAGCATGGCCTCCACGCCATAGCGCTTGGCTAGAATACGGTCTTGGCTGTTGGGAGAGCCGCCGCGCTGGGTATGGCCGAGCACCACATTGCGCATTTCAAACTCGCCGGGAGTGGTGCGCTCGATGGCGCGCATGAGTTGGTCGGAGACACCACCAAAGACGGTCTCGGAGGATTTGGCGGTGCTTCGATGTGAGAAACCGTGGCCGGCAAGTTTAACGCCTTCTGCCACCACCACTATGGTAGAGAGACGGCCCTTGGCGCGGCGGTGGCGCAGGTGCTCGATAAAGTCATGCAGGTCAAATTCAAATTCGGGTAAGAGGATGGCGTTGGCGCTGCCGGCGAGACCGGCGTAGAGCGAAATCCAGCCGGCGTGGCGACCCATGCATTCCACAAAGAAGGTGCGATCATGGGAGGTGGCGGTGGTGTGGATTTTGTCGAGGGCGTCAACAGCGATTTGGACGGCGGTGGAGAAGCCAAAGGTTTTGTCCGTTGCGCCGAGGTCGTTATCGATGGTTTTAGGGACGCCGACGATGTGCAGGCCGTAGGGCTCCAGTTGTATGGCAGCAGAGAGCGTGCCGTCGCCGCCGATTACCAATAGGCCGTCGAGGCCGAGTTTCTGGGCGTTGCGCTGGGCGAGTGTGAGCATATCGGGATCGATTTTGGAGGGGTCGCCCGCACCCATCTTGCCGGCGAAGCGGCCGTGATTGGTGGTGTGAAGGATGGTGCCCCCGAGGTGTGAGATGCCGCGCACGGCGTCGAGGTCGAGTTTCCGGTAGCTAAGGTCGAGCAGGCCCTCCCAGCCACGTTCGAAACCCACGAACTCGTAACCAAGGTTCGCACCCGTCTTTACTAAGCTTGATATGACTGCGTTGAGGCCGGCGCAATCGCCGCCCGAGTTGATGATGCCGATCTTTTTCATATCTGTACTGTAGGCTCAATCATGATGCCTGAAAAGTGTAGGTGTTCTTGTCAGGCGGCCGTAAATCTGTTACCATTGGCGGGTTAATTTAATACGGGCTCGTGGTGTAGAGGCCTAACATGCCTCCCTGTCACGGAGGAGATCGCCGGTTCGAATCCGGTCGAGCCCGCCATTGCAATTATGCTTAAAAACGGCCCGTTGGGTCGTTTTTATTATTAATGAGGCGAAATTATTTTTGGCTCTATAGGGCTTTGTTGTCTGTAGAGATAAAAATCTGGCTTAGCGTTATCACCGCCGTAATAATGAATAGAACCTCAAGCCGGTTTATAAAGCAGGCAATTGCGAGGACAGCAATTCGGCCTATTGCAGCGTAACCAGTCCTGAAAAGTAAAATTGCAGGTGTGCTAGTGCCTGCTTTGGCGTCGTGATACATGGATTGGTCAAGTGTTAGGGCTACCAAAGAGTTTGTGGCAGTTCCAAGAAAGTTTCCGATCAGGAGTCCGGTTGGGGTGAGCCAAAGTAGTCGGAATAGCCACGTAGATGCTCCAGTTAGTATGCCGGTGCGGTAAACGAGTATTTGGCTGCGGTCGGCCCACTTGCCAGCGAAGTACGAAACGATAAGCATGAGTAGAGAGGTGAGCCCAACGATACCGCCGATTGAGACCAAGTGCGGGTAGGTCAGGTAAATGAAAACCGGCCAGAGGATATCGACGGCGCTTTCGGTGGCGCCGTAAAGACCGTAACGCAAAGCCTTGAGGGGAGAGGAGGCGGTAAGGCTGCTACGCCATGAAGGTATCTCATCGGGCATCTGATAGTCTCCGCGTTTGAGCAATGGCGCAAGGGAAGCAGCCAGAATCGCTGAAACGAGTATGAACAAAGCGGCGAATGACCAATGGACAATAAAGAGTGCTCCGAAGACGGGACCAATGATACCCGCGGATATAGCGAGGATTTGGATATAGGAGAGTGACTGACCGGCTGTGCGTGACCGAATGGCGGCCGCTAAATCGAGCTGGAAAGCCGACCAGTATAGGCTGGCACCGCAGCCATATACGATGCCAACTAGCCAGTAGGGAATGCCGACCGGGATGCGAGTAAGTAGGAAAAAGTAGATGATGAAAACAATAGTTCCGGTGCCTAGAGTTTTCTTAACGCCCCAGACTTGGCTGAGGTGCATACTGAAACGGGCACCGAGAGCACAGATGGCAAAGTACAGAATGTAGAAAATGGCTACTTCGGGAAGGTGAAAGCCAATCTCAAGTAGGTAGATGGCGGTGAAGATGCTAATGAGCGAATCGCCAATGCCCTTAATGAAAACCGACCAATAAAGTGCGCCGAGTTCTCTATGGTCGAGATATTTCAAATGCGGCTGATGCTGACTCAACGAAGTGTGGCCCATGTTACTGAGTGTAGCCTAAGCGCAAAATAAGTTCTAACCTCATCCGCTACGGCCCGCCAGCAATTATTTTATGGCTCTACGCAGCCATTTTTGCTTGTAAATAGTTGTTTGAAGGGTTTGACGGAATTATCTGGTATCAACTAATCTCGTAGTTATGAGCAGCTCCACAGGTAAGGGAATCAAGCCACCTGTTTTATGGGCATGGATTGCTGGTGTTAATGGCCTCGGAGCAATCATTGCTGCCGTTTTTGGCGTGGTTAGCTTGATCGACCCGGGTTTTCCGGGTGGCTCGGTTAACACTTTGGTCCATCTTTACGCAGGGACGTATGCAGTACGCGCTATCCCAATCGCAATCGTGCTGATTGTATTATTGATTCGCTCCCGATCTGTATCTGTGCTAGTACCAGTGCTCTTAATCGCTGGCCTCGCTCAGGCCGGTGATGCGGTGCTCGGAGTAATATACGGCCAGTTCGCTATGCTTGCCGGTGGTGGCGCATATGCCGTTATCCACCTGTCGACTGCCGCTTGGCTATGGAAACGCGGTTCGGTGCGCTGAAATAAGTTATAACTTCATCCGCTACGGCCCGCCAGGAATTATGCTTTAACGACTGCCCGGCAGTCGTTTTTTGCTATGATAGCTCTTATGAATTTCTTAGTGTTTATTACGGGTGTTAGCGGTGCTGGCAAGAGTACGTTATTACCTCTGCTTAAGGGTGGGCTGCCTCGGGGGCAATTCGATGTCCATGATATTGACGAAAACGGAGTCCCGGACGGCGCTGATAGCCATTGGAGGCGTTCAAGGGTCGCTGAACTTGTGGAGATCGCAAATGATAACGCCAAGCGCTCAGTACGTACAGTTGTCTGTGGCACAGCGGAACCGAGGGATCTGCCAGCTGGAGCGCAAGCTGATTTCATATTGCTCGATGTGTCCGACAATGAGATTCGGCGACGCCTGAAAGTTCGGAACAACGGCGACATGAGTCATATGGCGGATAGGCATATTGAGTTCGCTAAGTATTTGCGGACTGCAATTACTGGACCGTATGTCCATGTATTTGACACTTCGGATGCCACACCTGAAGTAACGGCTGTGGGAATAAGCGCTCTTCTAAGAAGTAATTTCTAACCTGCTTCGCTACACCCGCCAATGTACTTATGCTTGAGCGACTCTTGATGAGTCGCTTTTGTTATCTATGGTGTTTTCTCAATTCTCGTCTGGGTCAGTTTGGCCCTCAGCGCCGTAGCGCCCTATTGATGGACGGAAGTCGGCGCTTAGCCACCGGACGCGTTCGTCATCGGTCCACTTGGCTCTTTCAGCCGCCCTTGGCCTGCTGGCCCTGAAAAAGTAGCCGCCCTTCTTGAGGTCACGATTCCCGAACCGTATTTCCGCTCCGCTGTATGCAAACCATTCTTCGGTACTGTTGGTAGAATCGACTCTTTCGTCGATACGAAGTCCTGCTGACCTTAGCAGCTCCTCGACCGTTTCTGGAGGCCAAAGGTCCCGGTCCCAGTTGCACTTTACAACAATCTCTCCGTTTGGCTTTAGGACGCGGATGGCTTCAGCAAGAAGTTGCAGTTGTTCGTCGGGCGATTGGGGAGCAGTTAGTACATTGGACATGTAGATTTCATCCACAGATTGATCCGGCAAAGGTAGAGTTCGGGCATTTCCTCTCATGAACTGAATGTTTTCTTTGCCAGGCTTTGGAGCTCGTTTGATGAACTCCATAACTGTACGGCGTTGAACTGCTTCGTTCACCCTTCTTTGAAAAACTGGAAGTGCATCGGAGGCTGCTTCTCCGTAGTTGCGGCCATCAATGGTAGAGCTGTCACTACCGATGTCGATGCCAATGTAGTGCCTATTGCCGGTAAATGGATTGGCTTCTCTTGGGGCAGAGGGGGTTAAACCCGGGCCATACTCAAGATATACAAACTTATCATCAAGTTGTTCCGGTGACTTGGGTGACGGCTCGGCTAAAGGCTCGGGCAACGGTTCATGTGGCCGGCTATCTTCCGGCGACGGCTCTGGTGATGGGGCTTCTGGGCTCATGACCACATTTTACACACTGGCAATCACGGGAGCGAGAAAGTAATTTCTAACTTCATCCGCTACGGCTTGCCAGGAATTATGCTTAAACGATCCTGGGTTGCGTTTACGAACGTTAAAGGGGCTTAGGCGGCTGATTTTTTGTGAGCGCCTCAACTAGGCCGGAAGCTTGCTCGAAGCCGACTACCCAGCCGGTTTGGCGAATGCTGCGATAAAACGGCGTTTGTAGCATATGGCCCTGGGCGTCGTAGATTTCAGGAAAGCCGCCGTACTCTTGGATCTTCTCTCGGTATTTTTGGAGATGGTAGGTTGCGGTCTGAATATAGGATTCTTGACCGGTGGAGCGATAAAGAAGAGCCAGAGTTTTGATGTACTCCATTCCCCAGAAGCTCCAGATGGCATCGCCGCCATAGGAGGCAACGGCCAGGCGGACGGGCAGGAACTGACGGTTGGCACGGGTTTCGTGCTGATATTTGATGGCGAAAGGCTGGTCGATCTTGTGGCGCTGAATGTATTCGATGCTGCGCTCAAAATATGGGCGCTCGGCCGGGTTGGCGGTATCGAGGAAGCCGGTGAAGAGTACGACCAGCCAATCGGACGAGTAGTACTGGTCGCGCAATCCCGCCGGGGAAAGGTCTTCGAGAAAATAGCCTTTATCTTCTAGCCAAAAGCGATTCAATATTCGTTGTTTAAGGTCAGTCAGGAACTGCGGGTTGGGGTCTTGTAGGCCGAGCTCCTGCATGAGCTGGATGGTTTTCCATAAGATAACGTTGTCGTAGAAAGCGCTGGTGCGGCGAGTGATATCCTTGGCGCCAGAGAGATGAACGGAGGTTTTGATGAGGCCGGTGGCTTCGTCCAAGACGGTTTTTCGGTAATGATCGTAAAGTGTGATGAGGGTAGAGTGGTAAGTTTTTAGCAGAAATTTGGCGCCGGGCTTGGTTTGGAGTGGAAGTCTTTGAGCGCTGGGGGCGAGATAAGGGTTGGCAGATTCTTGGCCCAGCAGGGCGGCGAGCGCAAACAGGATGCCGTAGACAGTGTCTGAGGGGTAGGCGTAGAAGTTGACACAAGTAGCGGTTAGCGGACCGGTTGGCACAATGGTGGTGCTGGGGACCGGGTGCTTGGCGTAAACCCCCAAGGCGTAGGCGACGGTTTGGAGGTAGGAGGTCTGGCGGTTTCCCCAGTCGACGGCGTTGGTATTTAGGGGTGTGGCGGTGTCGAGCAGGGGGTAATAGAAGACGCCAAGGTTGCGGACGAATAGACCGTTGAAGTGATCGCCGGAGATTACCAGGAGCTTGGAGGGATCAAAGCGACGGACATGAATGTCGGCGATGATTTCCGACACGGTTTGGCCGGAGGACCTGGGACTAGAAACATAGCGGGTGTGTAGGATATGGATGCCTGCTTTGGTGATTGCGAACGCGCGGTACGGCAAGAGTTGGCGGATTTTGAGTCGGTGGTTGTTGTTAACGAACGTGTGGGCGGCCTGAGTAAGCTTGAGCTTAAAGGGTAGCCGAATGATAGAGAACCGATTAAAGGGATCGGTGAGGTAGCTGAGGACGACTACTGTTAGCACTAGCAAAATAGCGATGGTGATGGTGTGCGAAGGCATGGCTATGTCTTGAGCCGCCGCCAACCGCCAGCGCGGTTGTTGGCGATGACGGCTTTGAAGAGACCTAGCAGGGCGGGCTCGTTGAGCGGCGCGTTTTGGTAGACCTGGACGGCGCGAGCCGTAGCGTTGCCGTTGCCTTGGTTGATGATGCCAGCGGGGTCGGGCGCGATAGGGTCGTAGATGAAGATGTTGACGTGGTCTTTGGTGGCGAGTAGGGCGCAGATGTTGCCGTCGAGAACAAAGTAAGGGCGGTCGCCGCGCTTGATGGTCTCTTGAACGGGACCTGCTTGGTGGACGAGGGCACGGGTCTGTTGGCAAATATGTTGCTGCCAAGTGGGCAAGGAATTGATGTAATCGTCCACGCGTGGGTCTGTCATGCCCATATGTTAGCACGGGAAGGGACGGTCCAAGGATACGGGTTATGCTTAGCTGCTATAATTCGAATGTATGGTGGCTAAACCAAAATCCCAATCGTTGAAGTTTCCAGATGGCTTTATATGGGGTGCGGCTACATCGTCGCACCAGGTGGAGGGTGGTAACCACAACAACTGGAGTGAGTGGGAGAAGGTAGGTGGGCACATTAAAGATGGGGCAAAGTCGGGACTAGCAGCGGACCATTGGAGCCGCTACAAAGAGGATTTTGAATACTTGTCGGACATGTACCTGAATGGCTACCGGTTTTCGATTGAGTGGTCGCGAATAGAGCCCAAGGAGGGCGAATGGAACGAGACAGCGCTGGATCGGTACGCCGATATGGTACGGGAGCTGAAGCGGCGGAGGGTGACTCCAGTGGTGACATTGCATCACTTCACGAACCCAGTATGGATTGACGAGCATGGCAGCTGGGCAAGCGGGCAGACAGTGGATTATTTTTTGCGGTTTGTTGCCAAGGTGGTGGAGCGGTTGGGACCGGACGTACAGATGTGGTGTACGCTGAACGAGCCCAATATCGAGACAGGACTGGATTTTATGCTGGGTTGGTTCCCGCCGGGCCGAAAGAATCCGTTGGCTTTCCTACGAGCGAGATATAATTTTGTTCAGGCTCATAAACGTGCTTATGCTTTAATACATTTTTTGTACAAAGAGCGCGGATGGGGTGGGGTGCAGGTATCGTTTGCGAACCATTTGGTGTACGTGGAGCCGCGTGACTCCCATAATCCGCTCGATCAGATTGTGGCGTGGGCCTACAGGTTTGTATCGAATCAGTACTTTTTGGGGCGCACGCAGTCGACGACCGACTTCCTGGGCATCAACTATTACTTTTATCACCGGCTGTACTTTAAGTTGGGTGGCGCCATGGTGCTATTCGATGAGGAACCGCTTAGGGACGCGCCCGTGAGCGATTTGGGGTGGCAGATAGCGCCGGAAGGGCTGTATCAGATTTGTAAGTCCCTGAAGCGCTTCGACAAGCCGATTTATATCACCGAGAACGGCCTGTCGGACGCGAAGGATACGGTGCGGCCGTGGTCTTTGGTGCGGCATGCGGAGGTGTTGCATCGGGTGATTTCAGAAGGGGTCGATGTACGTGGGTACTTTTACTGGTCGCTGATTGATACGTTCGAGTGGGAGAATGGCTACAAGGCGCGGTATGGGTTGGTGGCGGTGGATTTCGAAAGCCAAAAGCGGCGGCCACGGCCGTCTGTCAAAGTGTACGCCGACATCGCGGAACACAACGCGGTGAGTCGAGAATTACTGGAGCGGTACTCGTGAATGGGGCCTGGCTGCCAGGCGGAGTAAGGTCGCTTACGCACAGCCGATCTTGCTGACGGATTCGAGCTGCATGGCGACGACTATGCTGGAATACGGCCGCCAACCTGTTTAAGTAGAAATTTGCCTATGGATTTACGCGGGGGGTATGGCAAAATGGTTCTCCGGTAAAAGGAGAATGAAGATGGAGCAGAAACAGCCTGATTTGTTTACGCGCTTTGCGACTCAGGTAGCGACGATGTTGGGACACTCATGGGTATTTATGTTGGCGCTCGTGACCTTGGTGGTGTGGGCACTGACGGGTCCATTGACTAAGTTTAGTAATACTTGGCAACTGATAATTAATACCGGCACGACTATTGTGACGTTTTTGATGGTGTTTATTATTCAGAACACGCAAAACCGAGATAACCTGGCGATTAATCTCAAACTGGATGCTCTACTGAAGGCGTCTGAGGTAAATGAACAGAAGATGATTGGCCTAGAGGACAAGAGCGACTTGGAACTGCAGAAAGAGAAGGAGAAAGAGCAGTCGGCAGAGCGCTCAGCGGCTTGACCGGTACGGCGGTGAGCCTTCAGAATGGCTGGTGATACGTAACAGGATACGGAATGGATTTGGATTACGGTTACCTGACCAAGGCCAGCGAGCAAGCGGCAGAGGACTTGAGCGCGCTCGTACAGCAGATTTCGCGACAGCCACGGGCGATCGACCGGCAATATTTGCAGCGACTGGTGGATTCGCCGAGTGTGCTGATAGTGGCGCGGGACGGTGATAGGATTGTGGGCTGTGCCGAGGTGGTGATCGGTATTTTGCCGTCGAAGGTGAAGGGTTGGCTGGAAGACGTGGTGGTTGATGAGCACTACCGGGGGAGGGGGATAGCCAAGAAGCTTGTGAGCATGGCGATTGATTACGCTAGAGAGGCCGGTTGCCGGCATCTCAACCTGACTTCGGGAGATGATCGCGGGTTGGCGCACGGGGTGTATGAGGCTCAGGGATTCAAGCGGCGTGCGGCTGGGGTTTACCGGTTGGAGTTGGAGCCGTAGTGGGTGGTACTATAATCTGATGATTAGCCCTTAGTGGGTAATTTTGAGAAAATGCGAATGTTCGGGATACGCCAGGCTGGGCGGGAATAAGCATGAGAGCAAAGCCAGTAATGTGATATTATTTATGCTAATAACAGGTGCGTAAGGGCGTGGACCAGCAGAGACCAACTCGTAGAATGAACGATATGGGACCCAGGCGAATGGATGGTTTTGCGCGGCCTGCAGGAGCCGCAGGTAGGCCACAAGGTCGGCCGCAACCGCAACCCCAGCCACAACCACGGCCACAAGCATATGCGCAATCGCGGCCAGCGGCTTCAGCGGCGCGGCCCATGCAGCAGTCGCCGAGGGTGGCTCCGGCTGGTTACGGGCGGGCGCCAATGCCGCAACAGCAGCAACAGGGTACGCCCGCGCTACTCGCACGGAAGCAGAAGGCGGCCAAGAAAAAAGGGAGTGGTGGCTGGCGAGTAGTACTTCAGTTTATGGTGGGCTTGCTCGTGATCGCGGCCGTGGCGGCGGCGATCGTGGTGCTTTATATCAGGTACTACCAGTAAGGGGTTGAGAGGCACGTGGATAGGATCGTTGCGACTGCAGGCGGAGTAATGGTGCTGGCATTGTTGGCGGCTGGCCTGACTGAGGCCACCCTGGCGGTGGGTGATCGTGGCCGCACTAGTGATGATTCGGTGGTGCAGACTCCACTGCGGCCCACGGTGAGCGCTAAGCCGGTGGTAGCGCCGGTGGTCGGCGCAACACCTACGTTCACGCCAGTTCCGACCACCGGGCCGACGCCATCTGGGCCGGCGGCTACTACCAACTCATTCGTGCATATGCGGGCGGCGGCTTCCACGAGCTCGGCGATTTTGTATAACCTGAACGGTGGCACGGTGGTTCAATTGCTGTCGTGGTCGGATCCGTTGTGGCAGGAAGTGCAGTACAACGGCACGACGGGGTACGTCTACAAGACTTATCTGGCATACTGACGGGAGGCGTTTGTGGCTTTGACTAAGCTTTTCTCGGCACTTCCTCGAAGGTATTTCGGGAACTAACAAAACTGACGCCACAACCTTTGTGATTTACGCTAATGCCTGGAAATTTCCCCTCGAGCATACTAGCCGTACAAATAACGAGGGGTAAATTCAAGTGGGCCGATCGAGAATCCGCAAGATAAAATCAGCCAACATGCAATCGCAGCAAGAAGAACTGTACAGCGTGTTTTACATGAGCCCGGACGAGGCTCGTCGAGCGCTGGAACAGAAGTACGAATTTCTGGCTGAGCGGTATGAGCAGAAATTTCCGAAGCATAAGGGGATCAGCTAACAGCAAAACCACTGATGGAGGTGTACGTGGGGTGCACTTCCGCTAATAGATTTCGTGCTCTAATAGCTAGCAAGGGGCTGGCTATTAGAGTTTTTGGTTTGATGGAAAAGTTAGCTGTAATCTGCTAATCTAGGCTGGTTAATAGACCGGCCGATGTAGCTCAGTTGGCAGAGCAGTGCTTTCGTAAAGCAAAGGTCAGCGGTTCGAACCCGCTCATCGGCTCCATTAGCGGGTATAGTACATCGGTAGTATGCGACCTTCCCAAGGTTGAGAGGTGGGTTCGATTCCCGCTACCCGCACCAGTAGCATAAGAAGTATGAGAGCCGGTAAGGCTCTTTTTGCTACTACAATCTGAATAATGTTTTGAGTACAAAAACGAGAAACCCGCCTGTCGGCGGATAACTCGCAAACAGACGGGTCGTGGACTCACCATTTGGTAGCCAGCGCGTTAATGATTTCTCGAAGGTACGGTGCATCGAATGGATTGTGGTGAGCTCCAGGTATTTGGAGCAAGTCAGTGTCCATTAGCGTTGCAAGCGTCTTTGCCCAAGCAATCATTGCCGGTCCTTCTTCTGATCCCACGGTAATCTTCACCGGGC
>DASXHH010000014.1:0-72441 GCA_036488585.1 Candidatus Saccharimonadia bacterium
TGTTGATTAGCGACGTGATGCGGGGACTGATGTGGACCAACGTTACGGCTAACCTGACGGCATTGATGCACTTGCCGGGCATATTGGCGTCACGATCTAAGATACAGTCCACTCGCAAAGTAAGCATAAGCAGTATAGAAAAAATGCTGTACCCCGTGATGCCTCCGTTGCAACGGCAGCGATTTAAGCGGTTGGGCATTTCTAAATGAAGATCGCGATTGACGCCCGCATCATTTATACGAGCACCGGGCGGTATGTGGAGCGACTGCTCGAGCATTTGCAGCAGTTGGACCAAAAAAACGAATACATAGTGCTGCTTTTGGCTAAGGACTTCGATCGCTGGCAGCCATCGGCGCCGAATTTTCGTAAGGTAGTGGCTGACTTCCCTATCTACTCGTTGGGTGAGCAGCTAGGGCTCGCGCGACTAATGTACGGACTGAAGGCGGACCTAGTGCATTTTACTATGCCGCAGCATCCCCTGCTCTACTGGCGGCGGCATGTGGTGACGGTGCACGACCTGACTTTATTGGACTTCGTGATTGCGCGCGGCTCAGAGGGTTGGCTGCAGGACTTTTTCCGCACCAAGGTGAAGCCGGCGGCATTTAAGCTGACGATATGGTGGACAGCACGCTGGGCCCAGCTGATTTTGGTGCCGACACGCTACGTGAGCGAGCAAATGACTAGACGCTTGGGAGCACGCAATAGCCGGGTGATCGTAACTTACGAGGCAGCTGATCCGTTGGCGACCAAGGCCGAAAAGCCAGAGATAGGGCAGGGGCGGGAGTTCTTGCTATACGTGGGTAACGCGTACCCGTATAAGAACCTGTGGCGGCTTATCGAGGCACACCGGGGACTGCATCACGAGGGGCTGAAGCTGGTGCTCGTGGGCAAGAGAGATTACTTCTACGAGCAGTTGGAGCGACGAGCGAAGCAGCAGGGCATGAACGATGTCATATTTGCTGGTTTCGTGCCGGACGAGCAGCTTAGATGGCTTTACGAGCACGCCAAGCTATACGTGTTCCCCTCTTTATCTGAAGGGTTCGGGCTGCCGCCGCTTGAAGCCATGCAGTACGGACTGCCGGTGGTATCAAGCCGGGCGACTTGCTTGCCGGAGGTGTACCAGGATGCGGCTGAATATTTCGACCCTCAGAACACAGAAGATATGGTGAAAGTGATTGAGAAAGTGCTGGAGGACCGAGGGCAGCAAGAAAAATTGCGCCGAGCTGGCTACGAGCGCGTGAAACAATTTTCTTGGCAAAAAATGGCTGAGCAAACTTTTGAAGCCTACCGGCAGGCCGGCTAGTTCATCGGGTGGATGCAGGGGGGGAAAAGCCGGATTTTGCCAGTCCCTTAGGCCAGGGGCTTAACGACGATGCGGCGGTCTTTGCCCTCGCCGCGAGATTCGGAGTCAACAGTGCCGAGTTCGCGCAGGGTCATGTGAACGATGCGGCGCTCGGCCGGGTTCATGGGCTTGAGCTCTTCTTCCGTGCCAGATTCTTTGACCCGGGCGGCCACTTCTTGAGCTAATTCCTGGAGAGACTGCTTGCGGGCCTGCTTGTAGCCGGCAATGTCGACGAGGACGCGCGGGGCTTCGGGATCGATGCGCTTAACCATTTGGCTGAGAAGGTACTCGATGGAACGCAGGGTCTCGCCGCGGTGGCCGATGAGGCGCGGACTAATACGAGTGGCGCCGATGTTTAGCTCAATGCCGTCGTCGGTTTCATCGGCGTCGACACTGACATTAGCGCCAAAGAAGCTCACCAGCTCCTCGAGGCGCTGCTTGGCGATCAAAGTTGTTTCGGTCATGGTTTAACTCCCCTTTCTTTTACCCTTGCCCTTCTTGGGCTTGCCGGCACGGGGAGACGCGCCTTGAGATGTAGGGGCGAGGACTTCGACCGGAGTCGTGGTCGGTTCGGGGCTGCCCTCTTCGAGTTCGCGCACATCGCGCTTGAGTACCAAGTATTGCTGCAAAACGGCCATGAGGCTGGAGGCGGTCCAGTACAAAGACAGGGCGCCGGGCAGGGAAAGGCCAATGAAGAAGGTGACGGCGGGAAACATGTAGGTCATGCTCGACATAATCTTGGCCTGCTGGTCGTCAGGCTGGACGTTGGGGGAGATTTGCTTGGTTTGGATGAACTGGGCGGCACCGGCGGTAGCGGCCAGGATGATCGAAGGCTTTACCAGGTCAACCAAGCCTAAGAGGGTAGGGTGGAAGGAGACTTTGTGGTTGATGATGGCAGAAATGGCCGGCAGGTGCTTGACCGGCTCATAGACTAGTTTGGCGATCACGTCGACGTGAACGATGTCTTTAAGCACCACGAACAACGCAAAAAAGATGGGCAACTGGACTAATAGCGGCAGGAGAGACGCGAACGGGTTGATCTCGCGCTCCTTGTAGAGCTCCATAGTGAGCTGGCCTTCGAGGGTACGGTCGCCCTTGGCCTGCTCCTTGATTTTCTTTAGTTCGGGCTGCAAGTCCTGAAGCGCGCGCTGTGAATGCAGCTGGCGAGAGACGAGCGGCCATAGGATGAGCCGAACTAGAACCGTGAGTAAGACGATAGCCAGCCCGAAATCGTGCACGTAGGCATAGATGAGGGCCAGCAGGTTAAAGATCGGTTGGACCAGGATGGTGTTGAACATTATTTAACTCCGGCCCGAGTAAGGGCACGTGATAGGTGGTCTGATAGCTCCCCTGCGGGCATTTCGCTCACGTCACGATGGACACTTATCACTATATCGTAACCAGTCTTCAGTGTCGCCCATGAGCGCTCCAGATCGCCAATAAAACGGCGACGGAGGCGGTTGCGTACGACCGCGCGCTTCGAGACCTTCTTGCCGACTACCACGACTGCGCGGCTACGAGAGCGGCCGGAGTGGGCTGCCTTCACAGATAAGACTCCGCCTGAGGCACCGTAGCTACCCAGCTTGTACACATGGGTAATATCGGCGGCTTTGCGGAGTCTATTCTCGCGGGCGAGCATGTTGCCCCTTAAGGTTAACTAAATCGCGACGCGCTGGCGGCCTTTGACGCGGCGGCGCTTGAGGACGAGCCTTCCGGCCCGAGTGGCCATGCGCGAGATGAAGCCATGAACGCGCTGCCGGCGGCGCTTCTTCGGTTGGTACGTTCGCTTTGACATAACGTATGACACTTTACGCTATCTGGTGGAATTCGTCAACAAGAGGCGGGTATTAATAACTTGAAGTATTTGCATAAATATGCCACAATAGTCCGCGTCCTTGAAACCTAGTCAGCTGCAAGCTGAGTAAGGGGTGGGTGTGTTTAACACGGAGTCGAGCGCCAGCTTCATCCTCGGAATCGTGATCATCGCGCTCGTCGCGATTGTCATGTTGTGTATCCTCATAGGGACCCGGCGCCGCAACCGCGGTGGCCGCAACCGTCCGCGCCCGAGCCGGCGCCCTTAGGTGCCGATCGGCGGCGGACAGACCCGTAGCCAACTAGACCCGGCTCCCGTTAACCGCGGGGGCTACTAGCTCCGTCCTTGTCCGTCCCAGATTGGGGTGGGCGAGGCGGGGCCTTTTAATTTGGCTTTTCCCAATTTTTCCCCCAGCCTTTTCCCCATACACACCGGGGGTTATCCACCAACATGCTATCTGTTGGTGTTCGGTTTCTGTGTATAAGTCAGGCAATGAGAACTGGCTGAATGTCAGCATTGTGGAAAAGGCTAATGCTCGTTTATGATAGAACCCTGTTAGGAGTGGTGCGGATGCAAGATGTGAAGGGGTTGTGGCAGAGTGTCCTCGGCGAGCTGGAAGTCAGCGTTACCCGGGCGCATTTTTCCACTTGGCTGAAGCCTACCTACGTAATTTCCAACGAGGAAGGCCACGTGGTGGTAGGGGTGCCCAACATCTTTAACAAGCAGTGGCTCGAGAATAAGTACCACAACGAAATTAAGGCGGCGCTAGCCAAGCTGGACAGCCGCATCCAAACGGTGGAGTACAAGGTAGTAGCGAAGGCGCCGGTGGGTAGTGGACCGGCTACCACGATTCATCGCGCTGCCAAGACCAGTCCGGAGACGACCGTAAAGCGGGCCGAGCAAACTGCCCTGCCCACAGCACCAGTGTCACATGCCAATCTGAACCCTCGCTATACGTTTGAGAGTTTCGTAGTGGGATCGAGCAACGATTTTGCACACGCGGCCTGCCAGGCAGTAGCTAAGCACCCGGGCACTAAATACAATCCGTTGTTCATTTATGGCGGCGTGGGACTGGGCAAGACGCACCTTATGCAGGCGGTCGGTAACGAGATTTTGAGACGAGACCCCTCGAAGCGCATTGAGTATGTGACGAGCGAGAGTTTCACGAACGAGTTTATTAACTCGATTTCAAAGAAGAGGAGCGAGAGTTTCGTGGAGAAGTTCCGCGGAGTGGACGTGCTGATAATTGACGACATGCAATTTTTGGCGGGTAAAGAGAAGACTCAAGACGAGTTCTTCCATACGTTTAACGCCCTGCACCAGGCCAACAAGCAGATTATTATCTCGAGCGATAAACCGCCGAAACTACTGACGATGCTGGAAGACAGGCTTATCTCACGGTTTGAGATGGGCATTACGGTAGACATCCAGCCGCCGGATTTGGAGACAAGATCGGCCATTATTCAGGCCAAGGCGGCGGCGCAAGGCATGATGCTGCCGCTGGAGGTGGTGGATTTTATTGCCCGGCACGCCCAGAGCAACATCCGGGAGCTCGAGGGCACGCTCACCAAGGTGATGGCCGATCAGGAGCATCGGGGCGGCGAACTGGATCTGGTGCGCGTGCAGCAACTGCTGGCGACGGACGCGGCGGCGCGGCCAAAGCTGAAGCCGATGACAACCAAGATGATTATTGAACGGGTGGCGGCCTACTTTGATCTGCAGCCGAACGACGTGACGGGCGCCAAGCGCGACAAAGAGATTGTGGTACCACGGCAAATTTGCATGTACCTCATGCGCCATGAGCTGGGGCTGAGCTTTCCGAAAATCGCCTCTGCTGTGGGCGGTCGTGACCACACCACGGCTATGCATTCGGTGACAAAGATCGAGAAGCAGATTGAGGGCGACGAAGGCCTGCGGGGTGACGTGCAGGCGCTGCGTGAGCGGCTGAACTCGGTGACCTGATAATTTACTGATAAAAACGTTAAAGGCGGTGATGCTCGGGCGCTCAGAGTGAGCGCAGTGAACATCACCGCCTGAGTTGGTGAGGCTGTCAGCCGGCGAAGGCTTTGATGGCAGCCGCTATGAGCCGGGCTTGGTCCTCGGACAATTCCCCGATCTTCAGTAGGCGACCGGTCATAAGCATTTCGCCGAAGTCTCGCAGGATTCCCCTCTTGCTTAGCCTGACTCCGATGGGCAGGCCGGAGGCGCCGTCGTGAATGAGCTCGGTAACGCGCGCCTTGACTTGCCCCGGGGTAAGGCCAAGCTTGTCCAGGACGGTTATCAACATAGAGTTCTGTGCCAGTACGGCGAGAAGCAGGTGCTCGCTTCCCACAATGCTGGCGCCAGCTATGCGCGCTTCATTAACTGCACCCTCGATGGCTATCCTGGCCGGCGGTGTATATGGAAACACCCCCGACGGAGAACCCGCGCTGTTTGACCATAGGAGTAGTCTGTCCTTGGTGTACTCCCTAGCCACCTCTAGGGTGACGCCGAGGGACTGCAGAGCCTGACTGGCCAGGCTGTCTTCAACCGCCAGGCATCCGAGAAACAGGGACTCACATCCCAAATAGGACGCGCCGAGTATCCTGGCTTCTCGGTCGGCGGCGACGATCACTGCACGGGCAGTTTGATCGTAGAACTCGAACCCGGTCATGTGCTCACACTTCCGAGAGCATGTGCTCGAATATGGCTATCCTGACATCGGTGGCGTCGACAGCGAGCCGGTCGATCGGGTGGAGGACCGGATCCCGAAACAGTGCCAGAAGCAGGTGCTCCGGCGTGACTTTCGAATGGCCGAGTTCGTCGGCTTCCTGCCGAGCCAACTTGATGACGCGTCTGAGATTCTCAGCGAGCGGGACGCACCCGGATGGGGCTAGGTATCCCTCACCTGCGATTCTCAGCACTATCTGCTCGGTCACGCCCAGCGCGTCCAAGATCTGACTGGCCGCGGTGCTGCCATCACGCCAGATAGCCAGGAGCAGGTGGCCGGAGTCGATCCGACCATAGTGAAGTTCGTCCCGGGCGATGTTCTGCGCTGCCACCACGGCTCGATGACTGGCGGTGGCAAAATGGTCGAACATGGGCTTGTGATGGGCCATGTACTTTCTCTTTCCACGACGAGAATGGGTTTCCACTAAGCGGAGATTGAACTTCGATAGTTTAACCATAAATCGACGTTTATCCAAGCTTGAGTGTTTTGTTCACAGGATGGGGACAAAGGTTGGGGAAACGATGTTGGAATGGTGTGGGCGAAGGCTATTGGCTTGAGCACTTTCCCCCACCCGGCTCAGGGCATCCACAGTAGCGTCCCCGGGCTGGCCACAAGCGCGTTCACAAGTTATCCCGAATTAGCGTAAGTACTTTTATGCAGGCGCCAAGCCATAATCAGACTTTTACCCAGAATCCACATGGCTTATGATGATTACGATTATTTTTATTTATTATCTGTATAATGAGAAAAAGCAGGTAAGGGGAGGAAAAGTGAGGCTCAGTCTAACGCAAGAGAATCTGTCGCGAGCCCTTGCTAGTGTTGGACGAGTGGTATCGACACGCACCAGCCTTCCCGTGCTGTCGAACGTGCTACTGGCAACCGATGGAAATCGGCTGCGGTTGTCGGCGACCAACCTAGAAGTTGGAATTAACTATTGGATTGGATCGAAGGTTGAGGAGCAGGGATCGCTAACAGTCCCCGCTCGTCTCTTCGCTGAATTTGTATCGAGCCTGCCACACGGCAACATCGAGCTGTCGGCGGCTGATAGTGTACTGGCGGTGAAGAGTCCTAATTACGAGTCGAAGATTAACGGCATTTCGGCTGAAGAGTTTCCACTTATCCCCACGATAAACACAGACCCCGTGCTCAAACTGGAGGCTGGGGTGCTGAGGGATGCGTTGCAGCAGGTAATCGTGGCCGCAAGCGCGGATGAGGCGCGGCCGGTGCTGGCGGGCATTTATATATACACCGAGGAGAAGAGCCTGTTTTTGGTGGCGACCGATTCGTATCGGTTGGCTGAAAAACGGTTGGAGTTGCCAGATGCGCCGGCCAAGCCGCTGTCGGTAATTATTCCGGCCCGAACGATGCAGGAGTTGGTCCGATTGCTAGGTGAGGGTGGGAGCGACGTAGAGCTATATCTGGACGAGAATCAGGTAATGTTTAGAATTGACGACATCGAACTGGTGAGCCGTCTAATTGAGGGGCAATTCCCGAATTATCGGCAGATTATGCCGGATCATGCGGAGACGTCGTTTGATATTGAGACCGGTGAATTTACTCGAATTACGAAAGTGGCCAGCTTGTTTGCGCGCGAGAGTGCGGGGAGTATTCGGATTGAGATTAAGGCCGAGGGCGAAGTAAGCATTTTTTCGAGCGACTCAGAGGTGGGCGGCAACAAGAGCACGGCCGAGTGTGAGGTGGCCGGTGAGGATGGTGAGATTTCACTGAACGCACGGTATTTGGTGGATGCGCTGAGCGTGATGCGTACGCCAATGGTAACGTTTGCGATGAGTGGCAAACTGAGTGCGTGCGTGTTGTCGCCGGCTGGCGAGGACGCCTCCGACGATTACACGCATATCATCATGCCGCTACGAACGTAGATAAGAGCGCATCACTGCGCTAGTGTTACTCGGTCGACGTGCCTCTAGGCGCGTCTTTTTTGGGACTCGGTTATTCGACGGAACAAGTGTCAATTTTGTCCGAAAAAGTTGTCAATCGTTATAAACTAGTGTATTGACATACCGCTTATGTAATGGTAAAATTTGTGCAATTGGGGCGGTGTTCCTCAGCCGCTCTTGCTCCTAATTTACGCGTGTCCCCTAGCCCACCCCGAGGAGGTAGACATCATGACACGCAATTCTACCAACGCTCGCCTTTTTGGGGCGGGCATTTTGCTGGCGTTTGCTAGCATGATCGCTGCGGGTTGTGGCTCGGCGAGCACCAACGTGGCGTCGGTCGACTCTCAGAGCTCGGCTAGCGCGTCCGCTGCAGTCGCTGCCACGCCGGCCAAGCCGGCTGCCAGCTCCAGGCCGGCCGTTGCTCAGCCCGAGACATCGCCGTACGGCCTTGGACCTAGTCCGAGTCTGCCGAAGAGCTGCCTAATATCGGTGGCCGAGGCCGAGATGCTCGTAAGCGCCACCGGGCTAACCGCTGGTCCCAATAGCACGCATAACGCGTGCGTGATCACGGGGTCCGGGTCGAACAGTCCCACGGTGACTACATCCGTGATAACTGCTTTCGGGGCCGCAGGTTACCCGATCGTTCAGATCCCACAAGGTTCACCATTCAAGGTGGCATACGCATGGAAGAGCAATGGTTTCTTCCAGGCGGTCGCCGAGTTGCAGGACCAGAGCCGGTGGGTCGACATCTCGCTGGGTAACCCGGTGATGAGCGACCAGCAACAGCTGGCGGCGGTGCGGGCTGGCCTTCAGAACATCATGTACTGGTGGTCGCGGTCGGCTACTCACTCCCCTGCCCCGGGCGGCGCGCAGGTGCCGGATCTGGCGGCTTGCAAAGTCCTCCCTTCTAGCATTTTCTCCGTTCTGCTCGGCGGGGCTGCCGTCACTAGCTTCGATGGTTCCATCGACACCCTGTGCACGCTCAACTCGGCGAACCCCGGAGTGAAGGCGGAGATCGCCTACAGGCCGGTTTCTGATCAAGTCGAGCAGAACGTGAAGAGCCAGGAAGCTCAGGTGGCGGTCAACGTCTGGGAGCTCTCGGCCTCCACCTACATCACGTTCGTGCACGGGAAGGAAGTCGGGGTCGACTCCCCCGGCATCGACTTCGACACCCACACCGTGATCGCGGCTCTCGAGGCACTCAGCCAGTAAGCCGCTCTCATCTGTCCCCTGCCATCCCCAGGGGGCAACGCCCGCTTCGGCGGGCAGCCGTTCCGGCGTCGCGTCTAGCCTTCGGGTTAGCCGGCGCCGGGGCGGTGCAATCGAAAGTTTGTTTTAAACCAACCCTAAGCGGTTGGATTTTTTGTGACGGCGTTTCAGATACAATAGTGACATGAAGGTTGAGGGGATAACATTGGCGAATTTCCGCTCGTATGAACGGGCGGAGTTTGAGTTGCACCCGGATGTGACACTGGTGGTAGGCCCGAATGCGAGCGGCAAGACCAATTTGCTCGAGAGTTTGTACGTACTAGCCTCCACTAAAAGTTTTCGAGCGAAGGACCGAGACCTAGTGCGGCATGGGCAGGACCATTTTCGGGTAGTGGCGCGGGCCGATGAGGTGGAGTACGCGCTGGGTTTGAGCACAGCTAGCGGCGGGGTGGAGAAGAAGGTGACGCATGATGGCGTGAAGCAGACTTTGAGCGGGCATGTGGGATTAATCCAGGTGACGTTGTTTGAGCCGACAGACTTGGAGCTGGTAAGCGGGCCTCCGGAGGGCCGGCGCAAATACCTGGATTTTATTTTGTGCCAGACCGACCGGGCGTATCTGAAAATATTGCAGCAATATAAGCGAGTGCTGCGGCAGCGTAATGCTCTATTGGATGGGTTTGCGATGGAGCAGATTAAGGCCCAGATTTTTGCCTGGGACGTGAAACTGGCGGAGCTGGCGGTGGAGATTTATGAGCGGCGGATGCGGCTGCTGGCCGAATTGAACCTGGCGGTGCCTAGAGCGTACGGCGAGATTGCCGGGCACGAGGTGGAGGTAGAGCTTAAGTACGAGCCGAGTGTGAATGGGAATTATGAAGAGGAGTTTTTGGACGAGCTGACCAGGAATTTTACGCGGGATCTGGCGGCTGGGTTTACCACCATTGGGCCGCATAGGGAGGATTTTAAGATGCGGTTTAAGAATAGCGATATCATGGCGGTGGCTTCGCGTGGGGAGGTGCGGACGCTGGTGTTGGCGATGAAGCTGGCGGAGCTGAATTATGCTGAGCGGGTAAGCGGGGTGCGGCCGGTGTTATTGCTTGATGATGTGTTTAGTGAACTGGATCGGGACCGCCGGAGTTTCTTGCTGGGACGGTTGAGGGATCATCAGACGATAATTACAACTACGGATGCCGATGCGATTGCGCGTGAGTTTCAGACGCCGCACGCGATAATCTCGACGGAAGGGGCGCTGACGTGATTGAGAGCGATTATTTTGCGCGCAAACGGGCTGAGCTGGGTTTGGACCGGGTTGACGACCTGGCACGCGTCCAGGCGGCTCTGGACGCGTGGTACCCGGGTCTGGCGCGGGCCAGACAGCTGCACCGCGGCACTTTACGGGTGGTGACGCCAAGTTCTAGTGTGGCGTCGGAGCTGCGGATGCGGCAGCTGGAGTTGGCTCAAATAGTGGGTTTGGAGGATGTGCGGATTGCTGTTTCGATTGGAAGTATCAGCTAGATACTGCCCGGAGTGCCAGCGGTAAACAGCTGCTGACCCGATGGACTCGAAATTTTAATCTGAATATGCTCGGTGTCGTAATAGTTACCGACCACCGTATAGTTGGTGCCGTCGATATCGGCCGTGAAACTAACTGCCCACGGACTCCAGGCATCACTCGGGTTTAACCTGAAATGCCTGAGGCTACCGTCGTTGATGTCCACCGCTTTGGCCCAGGGGTCGAACTGCGAGATGTAGGTCATGACGTTAATGACCTGGTCGTTTGATAGTCCGACATTGGTGAGGGCATCTTGGCCGGTGGTAGTAGGCGGAGCAAAGCTGGGTGTGAAGCTTATTTGCTGGTTTGTGAGTTGGTCTCCAGTGGTGGAGCTAATGCTTTTTACGGAAATGACATAGGCTTTCAGGCTGATAAGAGTGCGGGGCTTGAGCGTGAGCGTGAGAGTGTCGCCGCTAATACTGGTGGCGGATACAACCTCGGGGTTGGAAGCCACTGAGGCGCTGCCGGTGGCGAGGGAGCGGTTGAATTTAATGGCGATGGCCGTCGTTTGAGTGGTGACGCTGGTTTGGCTCGGGGTGATGGTGGAGACGCTAAATTTGGCAGTAGCCGGAGTGGGTTGGGGCGGTTTTAGAAAGAACACCACGGCAAGGATGACAATGATAATTACGGCGAGGCCGGCCAGTAAACCAAGCCTACTGGGTTGGTTACTGTTTTGCGGGACGGGCGGGTAGCCGGGGTTTTGAGGGTCCATGATGCTAATCTCCTGCTTCTATATCGAAGTTCACGTTGCTGGTGTCAATGATACCTTGCAGAGTGTCTTTGGCTGATTGCTCGACTTCGCCTGGGTCGACGCCGGGATAGGCGACGACATCGATGGTAAGCGGGGCGGTGAAGTTGCGTAGACCAATCTGGTAGTTGGGGGTGCCGATGGGCAGGACGTCTTGGAGGGCGCTAAGGGTGCTAGAGACGGGTTGACCGTGTAGGCTCACTCGGAAGACGGCCTGGGGACGGCCGTTGTTGCTATTCATGACATCGGAGGCGGTGAGGTACACGTACGCCCGGTCGGCGCTGACCGAGACTTCCTGGATGGAACGTTGGCCGGGGAGGGTGGCAATGAGACTTGAGGTACCCGAGGACAGATTGTGGGACCAGAGTTTGCCAGCAGTTGAGTAGTACAAGGTGTTGTCGTTTTGCCAATCGCCAACGCTAACGGGATAAGGTTGGGGGAGGACGGCAACCTGCTTGAGCGAGGAGTCGAATAGTTCGGGGTATGAGCCGACTGAGAGGCTGATGTAACTGCCACTGGGTGACCACGAGGTGACACCGGTGAGTTTGTAGCCAAACTTCTTGGTGGTGGTTTTGCCGTCGGTAGTGATGACGGTGGCGGTACCGGGTTGCTGGTCGGAGCCGGGATTAATTACGAGTACCTTTCCAGTGGCGGCTACCAACAGGCCGTGAGGTGAAAAATCACTCGAGATTTGCGAGAACCCGCCTGATTCGGTGCCGCGATAAACGTTGGCGCCGAGGCCGAGGTAAATGGTTTTGTCGGGTGCGATGGCGTAGGCCAGTTCGGGTCCGGTAACCGGAGTGCGCAGGGTATGGAAACTATTGCCGTTAATTACGTATAGTTGGCCAGATTTGTCTTGCGCTAGGCCGTACGTGGTAGTGGCCCAGGCCGCGGAAGTGAAGTACTGGTTCCCAGGGACGGGCGCATCGTGGTTGTCGGTGCCGATGAACTCGACAGTGTTGGTGTCGCCTGCGATGTAAATCAGACGCGAGCTGTCGGCGGCGAGATTATGGACGCTCTTGTAGAGTACTGGCTCGGTGGTGGCGACGCTAGACGGTGCGAGATTGAGATCATGGCTGGAGAGCCAGCCCACATTGACTAGCTGGTTGGTGGTGGCGCTTCCCTGCTCTACCGACACGATGTAACTTCCGGTTTTAAGCCTGACTGTGGTCTGGCCGGTGGCTTTTTGGGCGATGGTAGGGTTGCCGGTGCTTGCACCCTGCTGAGGCAGCGACGAGATGGTAATGTTGGCGACGCTACTGCCGGTGGTAACGGTGACCGTGCCGGTGGTAACGAAGCTCATGATGAGGCTGCCGGCGATGAGAATTGCGGCCAGCGCGCCGATCCAGCGGACCAGTTTTGGTAGGATGGTTCGAAGTGTATCGGGTGACATGATTTACGGTGCTCCTGCGCAAGTGGCGTCGGTGGTTTTACCTTTAGTGATTTTTTGGGCCCAGGCGTAGAAGGCTAGCATCATGTTTTTGGCCGCGGCGGATGGCGCGCAGTTGCCATTGATGCCCAGAATAAGGGCTTCAGTGTTGGGCTGCACACCTTGCTTGGCACTGCCGTCGGCGACGCCCCATTCGATGTTGCCGACGATGTTGTTATAGGGATTGGAAACAGCGGTGGCGATGGTGTCACCGGCTTTAACGGCTTGGCCGGTTTTAACGGTGGGTTTGACGCCCTCGGTGAAGTACAAGCTTTGGGAATTGGGCAAGCCGACGTTACAGGGAGCTTTTATGACAACCATGAGGCTTCCTTGCCAGCCGGTGGTAGGGCCAGCGAACTGGACGGTACCGTTCATGGGAGAGACGATCTTGTTGGTAAAGGTGCCGTCGTAACCCATGTCGAGCCGGTTGGGAGCCCAACCGTCGGGGAACGGATTGACCAGGGTACCCGAGCAGGTGGCGATGCCGGGGGCGGTGGCGCAGGTTTCGGTACCGGTTTTGCTGGGGCTGGGCACGAAGGCGTCGAGGAGGGAGAGGGCGTTTTGAGTGTTAACCTTGAGAGCTTTGGCTTTAGCGATGGCCGAGTCGAGGGTGCCATCACTGGTGTACTTCTCGAGCGGGGCGTCGACGCCGGCGGCAAGCGCTTGGGCCAAGGCTTGGTCTGGTGGCAGGCCAACGCCGGTAGCGATGAGGTCGTCGGTCATGACAAGACCGCTAAAACCGTATTTGTTGCGGAGTAGGCTGACGGCGGCGGGGCTGGTGCTGGCGACGGTGCCAGGGGCGGTGAGGCCGGGGACGTGGGCGTTGTCTAGCATGACGCCACTACCGGTACCGGTTTGGGTCTGCTGCAGAAGCTGTGGGTATGGCAGTAGATCAGTGGCTTCTAACTGGCTGAGGGGGGGCGACGTAACGGATCCAGAGTCGGTATTACCCGTGGAACTACCGAGACCGGGGAAGTGCTTGAATACCGGATTGATACCGCCGGCGGTGAGGCCGTTGGCGAAGTCCTGGGCTTTAGTTGTAACGGTGACATAGTTGGTGCCGAAGGTACGGCCGGGCTGCTGATGGAAGTCGGAGTTGTTACCGGTGCCGATGTCGACCACGGGAGCCAGGTCGGTGTTGATGCCCCAGCCGACCAGTTGCTTAGCGACATTTTGGGCAATGTTTGTCACCTGGGTATCGTTCATTGTGCTCATGACTCCGGCGTTGGGGAAGTCGGGGAACTGTGAAGAGTAGTTGTATTTATACCGCTTAAAGAGGCCCTCCTCGTCGCTGGCGGTAATGATGGGGTGACCAGCGTCTACGGCGAGCGCGTCGAAGAACGGTTTGGTAAACCCGGCGGCGGCGGCGTCGGTGGTATTTAAGACGTATATACCGGCGGGCTTGTACTTTTTGAAGACGGCTTCGATGGCGGACTTGTTGGTGTTGGCGTCGAAGCCGAGGACGAAGGTGCCCGAGATGGCCTGGTCACCCGAGAGAGAGGTGAAGGTGCCGTTGGTGGCTGCCGCGGCATTGGGGCAGCAGGCATCGTTACCGCTACTCCCATTCGAACCACTCGAGCCAGTTGAGCCGCTAGAACCGCCTGAGCTGCCACTGGAATTGGTGTCGCCGGCGTTCGGCCAGTTGTGGGCTTTGGCGTAGGCTAGGATTTGGTCGGCGTATGCGCCGCGGGGGCCAACGGTTGGTCCAGCCTTGGCATGTTCAAAATCATTTAGCCAGATGTTGGCAACCGTTTCGGCGGCATTGTTGTCGTTACCGGAGACGGCTTTAATCTTGGCAATGGTGTTGCCCCCCCCTGCCCACTGGCCGTTACCCTGGGCCTCCCAGTAGGCAATTTGAAGCTCTGATGCAATATCGTAGACGGGACCAGTAACGCCGGCGCCTTTGACGTCGAGCAACACTTTAGCACCCGGGGTCCACTGCACTAACCCCCAACCGCCGCCACCGGCATCGCTGGGGTTATTTGAGTTTCCACCGCCCTGGATGATGGTGGGGTCGAAGCCAGATTCCTGCTGGATGTTACCCATGATGCCTGCGGCTTCCGCACCGGTGAAGCCTTTGCCAACGAGCCAGTTCCAGATCTTCATTTCGTTGTCGCTGCCCTGGGCGGAGCTGGAGCTGGTATCTGGAGTGCTATTGCTGGCACAGCCATCATTCGGGTCGTAGAACATAGTGTCGCTGTGGACGGCGTAATGATCGTGGGCGGCGGCGCCCAGGGTGGCTTCGGGCATAAGGACGCAAGCCAACATGGCGGTAATGCTGATTAGGCGGCGAAGCGTGTTCACGGTGAGTTCAGTCCCCCATCATCGGCGTTGGTGAAATCTGAATTCATGGACTGGAGGTTGGCGAGGTCGAGGCGGCAAAGGTTGGCGTGGACTTGGTCGGGAGGTGTGTGGGGCGGATCGACAGCTGGGCAGTCGTCGAGGCTCATTTCGCCGAGCTTAACATCGAGCTTGCCGAGGCGCTGCTGGGCGCTTTGGTAAGCTTTAGCAAGGGCGGCGCCATTGTCGTTTTGACTGAGGTCTTGGTCGGTGTAGCCCCACTCGTTGAGGCCGTAATCGCGGCTGGGATCGTCGTAAGTGGCCTGGGCGCTGCCAACGCCGAGCAGCTGGAAGAGTGGCGCGAGCATTTGGTAAGGGCGAGCGCCAATGGCTGCCATGTAGTCGGCGCCGTCACTGAGTGCGCCGGCGGGCGTTACTGGGGCCTGCAGGGCCAGGACGTTTACGAGTGAGCGAGGGTTGTCGGCGGAGAAGAGGCGGTCACTGAGACTAAGCTTGCGGTTGGTAATGCCTTGTTCTGTGGCCACTTCTTGGTCGATCTGGACGGCTTGCGGGGCGCTAAGCATATGGCCGCCCATCCAGCGGGCGAAGTCCATACCAGCAACGGTGCCGCCAGCGTCGATTTGGTTAAACAGGTCGGCGCCGGTTTCGGTGCCATCCACGGCTGGTCCAACCAGTTTGATCAAGAGTTCAGCCAGGACTTGGCCAATGTGAGCCATTAGCCAGTCAATGGCGCTACCAAGAGGCGGGATGGCAATCTTAATGGCATCAACGATAAGGTTGAAGATGGCGCCGATGACACTATTGATGGCGCCCCAAATAATTCCTAGCGAGTGGTACCAGAGTTCCATAGCGTAATGGAAACCGATAGATCCAATGAGCGGATCGTAGGTTATAAATGACCGGTACCAGTCTTGGATGGGATGTTGGGTTTCATTGATGGAGCGGGAGTTGACCTCCTCGGTTACGCCGCCGTTGCCGTCGCTGACGCAGGTGAGTGACTGGTTGGAGGGGTCGCACTTGTCGGTGTTAGCGCCGATCTGGGCAGTGCCGTAGATATACTTGGAGGCTTCGGACTTTTCGGTGCCGTCGAGCATGCCCATGGTGGCATTGAATTCGTCGCCGGAGACGGTGTTACCGTCGTTGTGGTTGTCGTTGATGGTGCCCCAGAGGAAGAATTCGCCGGCGTATTGGACTTTGTGAATGTTTACGAGCACTTTATCTGCGGTGCCATACCAGAAGAAGTGATCGATACGGGAGGCGATGTCGATGGCGGAGACTAAGATAAGCGGACCCTTGGCGGCGGCGAAAGCGGTGGTGATACTCTGCGTGATTTCCGGAGCCAGGAACTTGGACAAAAGCCGGCTAAAAACGCGGCCGGGAAGGACGTGATCTGCTACTTTATTGTAGATGTCCTTGGCTTTTTGAGTCGCAGTGGTGTTGCTGTCGCTGGCGGCACTGGTGACATCGCCGTCGTGAGTGGTGCCGTTGGGGTCGGCGGTTACATCGCTGACACCGGTGCGGTCTTGGGCATTGGGGTTGCCTTCGTCGGTGGGGCAGTCCGCGCCCCCACCAGTGACGGCACCGAGGGCACATTTAACGGCCGAGACAAGACCGCTGGCAAAGCGGGCACCGGCTTTATCTATTCGTTCACTAGTAACTTCCTTCTCGGCGTCGGGGCCGGTCTTTTTACTAAAAAATTTCCAGTCCTTGACGCTATAAAGAACCGTAGCCATTTTGCGTAGCGGATTTCGTTCGAGATACTGGAGGTTGTGAACCTGGGTGGTAAACTTGTCGCCTAGCGCGCCTACTACTTTGGGATCGTCAATGGAGCCGATGTGAACATTGTCTTGGTAGAGGTGGATGGTGCCACCTTCTTTTTTGGCGACCAGGCGCTGCTGATTGGCCAGTTGTTTTTCGAGACTGTCCCCGCCGTCCGGGGGTTTGCGCCAATTGCGCATGAGTTGCTTTTCAGGCTCGCTGAAGTTGGAGATTTCTTTTTCGAAGGCGGCGTCGTCGTTGCCGACACTGGCTTTCAAATACGACTTGAGGAGCTGGCGAGGGCCAAATATGCGCTTCACCACATAGTGCTTAATACGGGCTTCAATCCGGTGCTTGAGAATGTTCTTCATCATGGACTCGAGTTTGAACGGCACCAGCGACATGAAGCCGCCGGCCATAATGCCGGAGACGATGACGGCGATGATTACATAGGTGAGGGGCTTCTTGCGCCGGCCAACGCCGGCGCTGAACTGGGACAAGCGGCTGGATGAGCTGGTGGTACCGCCGGACTTGGACGATCCCGGACCCGAGCCAGCGGTAGCGGTGGGGGCAGCGGTCTTGGTGCCACCAGATGCGTCCGCCGAGCTGCTATTCTGGTTGTTGTCGTCCTTGGGGCGGCTCTTGATTTTGCCTTCGGAGGCGTTTTCTACGGTGTTGCCGGCTTGGGCTGAAGAGGCGTTGGTAGGATCGTTGGCGTAGGCTTCAATTTGATCAAATTCAGCATCAGAAACTTGCCCGTCCGAAACGCGCTCGTCACCCTGAAGGTCGCCGGGATTAGTCAGCGTTGCCATGTCACCTCATAACGCTCATGGTTATTGTAAGTTTACATGGCTCTAAGTGGCCAGTAAAGCGCGTTGGGCGGATTAGGCGCTGGTGGCTTGGCGCTCTTTTTCCTCGGCGGCGGCTTGCTCGGCACGAGCGGCGGCGAGGGCTTCGGGGTTGGTGGAGATGAGTCCGGCTTCGGTCTCAGAGGCCAGGATGCGAATGATGACGTGGTTGAGTCCGGCGAAGAAGAGTCCCTCGCCCACTGGGAATTGGCTTAAGCGGTTTCGTTCCTCGGAGGTAAGTTTGAAAGTTTCGGCCACGATGTCGACGGCGGATGGCGCCTGTTTGAGTAGGAGTTGCAGTGAGGAGTTGGCTACAACGGCTCGGCCCATTTTGCTGGACAGGAAGTCTTCCACGTCCTGGGAGATGGTGGTGACGCCGAGGTAGTACTTACGGGCGCGCTTGGCCAGCGAGAACATAAAAGCGGCGGAATCCTCGTATTTCATGAGCTGCCAGGCCTCGTCCACGATGAGCATGCGCTTGCGGCGGTCGGATTTAACCTTGTTCCAGATGTAATTGAGCACAATGTACATGCCGACCGGGCGGAGCTGGTCTTCGAGGTCGCGGATGTTGAAGACCAGGAACGGGTTGTCGAGTTTGACATTGGATTGCTCGGAGAAGATGCCGGAAAACGTACCGGTGGTGTACTGACGTAGGCGTTGAGCCAAGCCGGGGCCGTTGCCGGTCATGGAGGCCAGGGTGTTGTAGAGATCGTTCATGGTGGGTGGAGTGGCGTTGTGCGTGAGTGGGTCCTTGGTGATGCCGGCACGCGCGTAGGTATTGATGATGGCGACGTCGAGGTCGGCGTCTTCGGCTGGGGTGAGCGGCTGGAAGACCATTTGGCCGCTGGTGGAGGCACCACCCATCATGAGGCGCAGGAGACCGTGGAGCGAGATGATATTGGCCTGGAGGGCGTTGTCGGCCTCGTCCTGGTCGTAAACCTGTGGTAGGTCAAATGGGTTGATGCGCGTCTGGGACGCTAGAGACAGGCGCAAATAGCTGCCGCCAACGGCTTCGCAGAGGGTGCGGTACTCGTCTTCGGGGTCGATAACGATGATTTCGGAGCCCATCATAAGGCTACGGAGGGCTTCGAGCTTGATGGCGAACGATTTACCGGCACCGGACTTGGCGAACACGACCATGTTGGCGTTTTCGAGCGTGAATCGGTCGAAGAGAACGAGGCCGTTGTTGTGGCGGTTGAGACCGTAGAGGATGCCCTCGTTGCGCGAGAGCTCGGCGGAGGTGAACGGGAAGGTGGTGGAGAGCGCGCCGGTGTTCATGTTGCGCGAGATCTGGAGCTGGTCGGTCATGACAGGTGTGGTGGAGTTGAAGCCCTGCTCCATCTGCATGGTGGAAGGCTTGGTGTAAACCAGCGATTGGCCGAAGATACCCTCGATTTTGCGCGTCACCTGGGTGAGCTGATCGAGAGTTTCGGCGTACATGGTGAGATACATACCAAAGCGGAAGAAGCGCTCCTCCCCTACCTGCAGTTTGTCGCGCAATTCCTCGGCGTCCTGGATGGCGGCTTCGAGTCCGGGGTCGCGGACCTTGCCCTTCTCTTGGTTGATGGTGTACGAGGCTTCGAGCTGGCCCATTTTGCGGCGGAGATTGTTAAGTACCACCTGGGATTCCACTGGATAAATAAACAGAGAGATATCGATGATTTCATCAAGGTTGATGATGGGACTGAGCCAGCCCGTGAAGACTTGTCGCGGGTAGCCGTAAACGTAGATGGTTTTGCAGAAACGCTTGCCGAGGCGGAGGTGACCGGATTCGATTTCGAGGCTGGGCGGCGCGATGAGGTCGCGCATAGTGACAATGCCTTGGCGGTAGATGAGCTCGGCTTCGCGCTGCTCGTTGGTACGCTGCATTTGCGCGATTTGCTCAGGCGTTAAGGCTGCTTGCTTCTTTTTAGCCATTGATTACTCCCATAGCTAGACTGGCGCTCCCGGTAGTGGCCCGCGAGGTGCATTCCCCTCCCCTTTTTGGACCACGGGGGTGACGAGCTGGGAGGCATCGATGAGTTTCTGGTTGGCGGCAACGTCGGGGTTGTACCACATGTAGTAAAGGTCGACGAGCTCTTGGGAGCCGAGAGAAATGGCCCGGATGCCCATTTGACTCATGCCGTTGGCGACGAGGGCCATGCGCTGTGACAGTTCCTGCTTATACTTACGGAAATCTTCCTCGGCTACGGTGATGACTGGGGTGGGCTCAAAAGCGGCCTTGAGACCCTCGAGGAGGCCGATTTTTTTCTGTTCCATAAGGGGCGGGAAGTACGGCACCACAACGTAGAATTGCTTGTCCATAATGTTGACCTCTTGGAGGAGGGATTGGATGTTTTGGATGTAGTCGTCCATAAGGGCGCCGAGGAGCTCGTTGGGTTGCTCACCGCGCAGGGCTTGGAGCTTCGCCATATAACTGGAGAGGTCGATGTGTTGGCTCTTAATGACTATTTGGACGGGGAAGTGAAGCGAGTTGAGGAAGCCCTGGTAGGCGTACTCGACAGCCTCTTGCTCGGATTGGTTCATGAGGTCGAAATTGATGGCACTGCCGAGGATGACGCCGCGCAGAGAGCCGTCGTGCATCACTACAACGCCATCCTTGATCTCGGAGATCAGGAGGGAATTTTGGGTACTTTTGCCTGATTGGGCGCTGGTATCAGCTGGCATTGGTTGGCTCCACCGTTTGAGGGTTTGCGGATGGCACCAGGCGGGTGGCCTGGGCCGCAATCTGCGACACACTCAAGTCGTCGTTTTGAGTCGCTAGCTTAAGTATATCGTTGGGCTGGGATGGTGTCACGCCGGTTATGCTTGCTTGGGCGGTGGCGAGTGCAGCTGGGGCTTTGGCGCGCGGATCGGTCATTTGCTGCACAGCCTCTTCGCGGACGTCTTCGGCCGCTTCACGCAGTAGCTCGGCTAGGTTTTGGGCCGATGGGCTATTCTTCATGTCGAGCATGTCGGTCTTGGGCATGTCGGGGGCAAGTGGCGCCGGCGGCGGGGCAACCATGCGGTCTTCGTGGGCGGTGGTGGGCATGATGGCTTGGTTTTCGGGCTGGGGCGGTTCGTTCCAACCGCGGGAGTCGATGAGGGTGGAGAGCTTCTCGAGCTCGCTAATGACCTCGGCGGGGTTGCGCTGGGTAATTTCGGCCGCGTGCTTGGTGGGCTCGATGTGGAAGACTTCTGCGACAGGATCTTTTACCCAGACTCGGCGACGAGCAGCAGCAAAGAAGCCGACCATGGCGATTAGGAGCTGCTCGAAGTTTTGGCCGTCGCGGGTGTAGAAGGCTAGGAGCAGAAAGAGCATGGTGGGCGGGAATCCAACCACGGCCAGCAGGGCCGGCACGGCGCGTAAGATGGCAAAGCACAAAATACCCCAGCCGACGCCAATAAGCGCATAGATGAACTGGCGGAATGTGAGGGGGCCGAGAATTTTATCTTCGGCCTCAACGTTTTGCGGGACTTTATATTGGCCCACTGGGATCGCTTCTCCTAAGTAGTCCTCAATCGCACACAGAGTGGTGCTATATAAAGCTTACGCTAAACTGAGACGCGCTCCAAGAGGGGGAGCGCCTTGTAGCGGACTAGAAGGCTTTGCCGTTGATATCGATATGTTTTTTGAGCTCGGTTATCTGGACCGGGGTAAAACCGATATCAGTGGCCGAGCCCCACACGTTATTGGCTATGCGCTTGGTGGTCTTGGGGTCAAGCTTTGCCCAATCTTGAGCTGACTGCGAGATTTTCCCGTAAGAGTCGGCTAACTCTGCACGGTGCGTGTCGAGCACTGGCTGTATGCTTACTGTTTTGCCGTCTTTGTTAACATAGGTGGTTTGGCCCGCAGTCAGCTTTGCCTGCAGCATTTGGGCACGATCCAGGTCCTTCGCGCGAGTTTCCTTGTCGAATCCCAACCTGTGAGAAGGACCACGACCACTGAAGAAGTCCATCTGCTTGTCCGCTTGCCAGTCGGCTTGCGTGAAACCTGCGTCGGCACCGAGCGCTACGTCTCGGGCTTTTGAAGCGGCACCAGGAACACTCTGGATAGCGTTCCGGACTTCCTTGCTTGAGATTGTACCCGCCTTAAGTGCCGCTCGGGTACGATCCCAAGAGTAGTCTTGGGCGGAGGTGTATTGGATGGCGGCTTCCCGGGCGATTTGGCCACTATAATGGCCTTTGGGGCCAAAATCCGTTTGACCCTCAACGACTCTTTGCCAATCTTCAGAGCCCATACCTTTGCGTTGGCCTTCGGCAAGAACTGCATCGCGGGCTTTTTTCTGCTCGGCGTGGATGGTAGACTGCACGCCCTCTTGTACTCGCTCGTCGTAGGGTCTGTAGGAGCCATTTGCTAGTGATTCAGTGAGACTTGCTTGGGCGGCCTTGGCGACCTCTTCATCATGAAGGGCTTTAGCAGCTGTACCAGCCATGGCTCGCTGCTGAACGATACTTGGTCCACGGCCGGGGAAGGCGCCGCTGAAGCCGCCGCGAGTGGCGGCTACACCTCTGAAAAACCCGGCGGTTTTTCGCTCTACGATGTCGCCATTCTTGTCCTTTTTAAATTGGAGTGCTCTGCCAAGCCGGGTGGTAGGTGCGCCCATGTAGCTGGCTGCGGCCTTTTCTTGGCGGCGCTGGCTACGATTTTTATCGGATTGGCTGCCTTTGCCAAAGCGCTTGTTCATGGAGCCGCCGAAGCCGCCGATACCCTTGGCGCCGGCCTTCATAGCGCCGCCAGCCCAGGAGAAGGTCCACGGGACGGCGCCGAGTGGCAAGTATAGGCCGACTAGGGCGATGATAGGGACGGCGGCCTTCTGGAAGTCGTTGGCGGCGCCACCACCGTTGAAACCGGCGCCGGCGGTGAGCGCAAAGATGCGACCGGCTTCGAACAGTAGCATGATGAGCGGATACATCAGGATTAGCTTAAAGAGGTTTTGCCACCACTGGGTGAACCATTTTTCAGTGTTGGGCAGAATCCAGGCCATGATGGCAAACGGGCTGAGTACAACCAGAGTAATGATGAGGATTTGTCGCAGCACCAGGGTAAAGAAGGTGGCTAGAACGGCGATGAGGATGGTGATGAGGATAGCTAGACCAATCTCAGAGACGGCGCCTTTGAGGGCGATGGCGAAGACGGCGCCGGCTGCAGCGTAGAAGATCGAGCTAAGCGGGAAGGTGAAATCGATGTAGGGTGTGGGGATGATTTTATCCATTAAAGTAATGAGGCCTTGGCCGAGAATGTTGCCGATGTCGATCATGGCGGCGCAGATATACCATGACAGGGGCATGAGGATGGCGCCGGCTACTAAGTGAGGCAGCGTCTTTTTAATGGTGTAGTTGTCGAAGCCGAGAGCGGTGCCAAAGATAATGGCGAAGAAGATGAGGATGAGGAAGACGGCTGCGACGTTGCGGAAATTTTGCCAGATGGTGTAGGCGGGGTTGTCAATGCTTTTGCCCTGGTTATCTATGACTTTAGTGGTGAGGGGTTGGACATGGAGGAAGGGCGCGATGATGTAATCGCGAATGCCATCGATAACACTGATGGCGGCGCTCATAATGGCGCAGTTTAGCCAGGTGAGGGTGCCGGAGTCGCAAAGATTGGTGGGATCCGTGTTGTTGTTGGCGGGTGGTGTTGTGGGTTGGGGGCCGCTGCCGCCTCCCCCGCTGCCGGGGGCGACGTTTTTGGGGTTGGCGACAGTGACGGTGCCACCCCCACCGCAGGTGGTATTAATAGTGGCGCCGTAGCTACCGTTGGCGTTCTTGGCACCCAGGGTTAGGGTGAGGGTGTTGGCCTGGGTTTGTTTAATATCGCAAAAACCACCAGAGGCTTGGTAGGTTGAACCGGTGGTGTGACCGAAAGAGCGGGAAACACCGGCTGAACCCGTGTCGGTGCAGGTGATGGTGTTGGCGTCGGCGAATTGGCAGTTGGTGTAGGCGGCTTCGGCTATACTGGGTGCGAGTAGATAAGACAAAAGGGCGATCGCGTTCGCAAACGCCACTAAAGCAATCGCAAGCCACCTACGCTTCATGCCTGAAGTATAGCATTAGCATTTTAATAACGTAAGCACTTTGACTTGGTCGGGCGCTCACCTGTACAATGCGGCCAATGAAACGTCTGTTGGTCAGCTTGGGGGTAGCAGTGGCGGTGGCGACTTGTACGCTACCAGTGGTCGTGAGCGCGTCGAACACGTTGCCTGGAAGTGGTGGCGGTACTAGTACTAGTGGAGGCGGTAGTTCGCTGACCGATCCGAACTCAGGTGGATGTGCGGGTGGTGTACAGATAGCACTACCGATTTTTTCCAACAACACCTGTGTGCAGAACAGTCAGGGTAACGGAAGCGCCATTGTCGTGTATTTGAAGGAAGTGCTGCAGCTGCTTTCCGGGATCGTGGGCATTACTATCATTACTTTGATAATTTGGGCTGGGATTCGGTATATAACCTCGTTGGGTGACCCGAGCATAGTGAAGGACGCCAAATCGAGGTTAACGAATGCCATAACGGCCCTGGTTTTATTCCTGATGATGTTTGCGATTTTGCAATTCTTGGTACCGGGAGGGCTGTTGTAGATGTCTTTGTTGCCACATTTGTACCTGGCATCGAGCGCGTGTGGAACTCACACCGGCGTGGCTCCGAGCCTGTACGACGGGTTGAAATGCGATGCGAACGGCAACATCACGCTAACGCGGGTGGTGGACGCGGTGGTGATAATTGCGAACATCGCGCGAATTTTGATTTGGCTGGCGGGAGCGCTGGCCGTGATCTTTGTGATCATCGGCGGCGTTTACTACATAGTGTCGGCGGGTGATCCGGGTCGGGTCAAGAAGGCCAAGGACATCCTGACCAATGCGATTATTGGTATCGTGCTTACGGTTAGCGCTTATGCTGTGGTAACGTTTATTGCAAAGGGATTTTAGAGAGAATGCTTGAACATATGTTGAAGCTAGCAGCCAACCCGTACAACATTCCGGCTAATTCCATTGGTGTACCGACTTCGACGGCGACGGTGGGTCAAGGGCTGACAAATGCAGTACAGATCATTATGACGGTGGTCGGCATGCTGGCAGTTGTGTTTATTCTGGTGAGTGGAGTGCAGATGGTGTCGTCGAATGGTGATCCCAAGCGGTTTGCCCAGGGTCGGCAAACGCTGCTGTATGCGGTTGTGGGGCTGGCGGTGGCCATTGGCGCCTACGCGATTGTGACGTTTGTTTCGGGTGTTCCCCATCGTTAATTAAGGAGTGGTGTAATGTTCGGTAAATTCTTGGCTGACGCGACAAGTGCGATTAACACTGGAGCCACACAGGCTTGCGGTACTTCGTGTAACACGGGCACGACCGTGGGCGGCTTGTTTGCAGGCGTAGCCAACGCATTAATATTCTTGGTGGGCGCCGTTTCGGTGATCATGATCATTATTGGTGGTCTGCGGTATGTGATGTCCAACGGCGACCCAAAGCAAACTGAGTCGGCTAAAAACACCATCTTGTACTCGGTAATTGGTATTGTGGTGGCGATTGCATCGTTTGCGATCGTGAGTTTTGTGACCACTCACATCAAGTAGTTTGCCAAGCCAATACGCTTATGGTAATGTTCGGGTAAAGCTGCACTATAATAAAAGTATTAAGGAGTAATAACTTCCAATGCGCACAGCAAACCTAGGCAAAAAAGTTGCCGCCGTCGCTCAGGCACTGGTGCTCGCCCTTGGATTTGGGGTCGCGAGCTTTGCCATGGCTGGTCCGGCGCTAGCGGCCAACAACTGTGATCCGAACACGTTAACGATCGATAACGGCGCGCAGTGTGCCAAGGCTGATAGCGCAAAGGACAACCTGTTTGCTCCGAATGGTGTGTTCTCGGTGGTGGCCAATACCCTGATCTTCCTGGTCGGCGCCGTAGCGGTGATTTTCCTGATCGTCGGTGGTTTGCGCTACGTGGTCTCGAACGGTGACCCGAAGAACGTTGAGGCGGCCAAGAACACCATCCTCTACGCTATCGTCGGTATCGTGGTAGCGGTGATCTCGTTCGCCCTGGTCCAATTCGTGATCAATGCCTTGAATAAAGCGTCGTAATAACGCTACTAGGAAAAAGGCCCCACCCGGGGCCTTTTTTAGTTGCTAATGCTAGATTAGAGATATGAGACGTAAGTTAGACAGGCGTGAGGTGGCGGCGCTGGCGGTTGGATCGTTGTACTTGGTCGCGATGGGGCTAGCGGCGGCGAGGTCGTGGCGGGCGCCGGTGCTGTTTAGCTTTCATGGTTCGCTCGAGGTGTTGGCAGCGAGTTTGGGTGGGGTTGCGGCCACATTGGTGTGGCGGCGACGGGTGGTACGGCGGCGAGATCTATGGCTGCCAGTGGGACTGATAGTGCTGGCGCTAGCGAGCTTCCCAGATTCATCGCGGGATTGGCTGCGGTATTTATTTGATGGTGAGATGATCCGGATTTATCACGCCTCGCCATATGCGCACTTGCCGACTGAGTTTTCGCACGACTGGCTGTACGGCGCGGTTAGACAGGCGTTTTGGGTGACGATCCCAAGCCCGTATGGGCCGTTGTGGCAGGCGTGGATGACGGCGGTGGATATGGTGGCGCATAACCGGCTGATGTTAGGGATAGTGGCACTTAAGCTGACTGATCTAGCTGGGCTGTTAGCGTGCGCGTGGTATTTGGGGAGACTGGCGGGAGCGCGAGCGGCGTATCTGTTCCTGATTAATCCGGTGGTGTTACTAAACACGGTGGCAACACCGCATCTCGATGTGCTGATCGCAGCGGCGGTGTTGGCGGCATATCACTACCGCAATGCGGTAGGCCGAGGGGCGGTGTTGGGGGCGGCGGCAATGCTCAAGGTGCACGCGCTGATTTTCGCGCCGTTCATGTCTCGTCGGCCGGTGCGATCGCTCGTCACGGTGGCGACGGCTACGGTGGTGGCCGGCGGGCTGGCGCTGGCACTGAAGCCGGTGGTGGGGTTTGAGTGGTGGCAGATGTGGTCGGCCAACCAGGCGGGTGGCGTAAATGCGCTGGATTCACTACTGGTGCATAGCCTGTTTCATGGGATGGCGAGCGGAGGGGTGTTTAAGGTGTCGTACGGGTTGTTTGGGGCGTTGTACGCAAGTATTGGAGTGGCGTTCCTGCGGCGGCTGATTTCACGGGAAGTGGCGCTGACGCTCGTGAGCCTGCTGGTGCCGCTGTGCTTAACGGGTTTGCTTGAACCGTGGCACTTTATTATTCCCCTCGCTTGGCTGCTGGTGTTGGGCCGGCCGGCGGCGGACATGGTGGTGCTGTTTTTGTCGCTACTAGTGCTAAGGTCGGCTGTGACCGTGCTGCAGCTACTGGAGGTGGCGGGAGCGTTTGGGGCTGGTGGCTGGGCGCTATATGAGGTGCAGCGACATATGAGTAGGCCGCCGCGAGTGTTAACGCAGTTGATTTCAGCGTTCAGGTAACAAAAAAGGCCCGGAGTCGGGCCTTTTTAAAGTGCTTAAGGTATTAGACTGGCTTAACTTTGATCTTCTTAACCTTGTCTTGAGCGACCTTGGGGATGGTAACGGTAAGGACACCGTCTTTGAGGCTAGCGGCGGCTTTTTCCGCGATGGTTGAGGTGGGCAAGATGACTGAGCGGGAGAAGGAACCCCAGTAGCATTCCTGTACGTAGTAGTGCTCGCGGTCGACCTCTTTCTCCTCGACGCGCTCGCCGCGGATAGTGACTACATCTTCGGCGACCTCGATGTCGATCTTGTCGGGGGTGACGCCAGCGATGGGGGCCTTAATTACGACGTTTTCTTTGGTTTGGTAGACGTCGACGGCTAGCTGGCCCTCGGCTTCCGCCATCCAGTCTTCTTCGCCACCCTCACCCATGGGGGTGTCTAAAAAGTCATCTTGCAGTACGTTGTCTTGGTCGTTAGCGGCGGATTTCTTGCCCGGCATTGGAATTAACTCTCCACGTTAATCGGCGGTATGGGTTGCGGTGCAACCTTTGGCCTATTATAGTCAGACGTTCAGATGAAAGGCAAGCTACGCCCATGCTTATCCGTCGCTTGGTAGAGCTCTTAACTCCCGAAGAATGCCTAGGATGAGGCCAGGATGGCGTTGTATTGTGCGCAACATGTGTTAATGATAATGGCTTAACTAAGGCGGTTATGGTGTGGCGAGAGGAATGCCGGAGCTAGCGGGTTTAGCAGCGGGAGCGTATTATGACGCGCCAGTGAAAGAGCTGATTTTAAGCTAAAGTTTTTATCGGCGGGTGGCCGCCCGGCTGCGACTCCCCTACTCTGCGGCGTTGCGTGCCAGACCTCCACGCACCAGCTAGGGGGGACAGGTGCACACGGTTCGGTGCAAGGGGCAGCGGGTTTGGTGGCGGACGATGTAGTGAGCGGTGGCGCGGCACTAAGCCTTGAGCGAAACGAGTTTGCGCGGTATTATAGGCGAGTTCAGCTTATGGAGAGGTACCCAAGTGGCTGAAGGGGCGGGTTTGCTAAACCTGTAGGGGGGAGTAATCCCCCGCGAGAGTTCGAATCTCTCCCTCTCCGCCAGGAATTATTGAAGCCGCCGATGAGGCGGTTTTCATTTTGAAGCAAAAAGCGCCCTGCTAGCAGCGGGCGGGTCACCTAGTGGTGGGGCGCTTCTTGCTGCCGGCGGGGCGTGTTAGTTCGGAGACTCGCGTTTGAATGCCCGGGCGGCTTCGCTTCGGGCGTTGGCTCGCCAGGCCTCCAGCTGGCCGAGATGACCGGGTTGCGCAGGCCGAACTTGGCACTGCCAAACCTCGGCATGATCATGGTAACTTTTGTCAGTGGATGTCTGCACGAAGATGACCCACCCGATAGGCTCGAGGTTAATTTCGTTTGTCCGTCTGGCAATAAGTTCCTCGAGAGATTGGTGCGACTCAACTTCGTTGATTGGGCCAGATTTTTCGACATTTGGCACCAGGTAAATGTGCATGGGTTTGCCAGTTTGACTGCCGGGTACCCATTGGGCGCGTTCTTGGTCGGTGAGCGGCTCCGGGGGGTGGATGGTCCAGGTGATTCTTTGCTGAGAGAATGGGGTCGCCGAGTCCCTCATGGGGTGATCACGCAGTATTCGCAGCTGGGGATGGGCGCCCAGCATTTCGTACCAGACATGATCCGGAATGCCAGCGTAGCCGGTGGGGAATGTGACTGTTCCGTCGTTGCGGACCTCGAAGTCGCTCATGAGTGTCTCCACGGAATTGGAAAGTAGCTAGCGGTTAAGCTCGAATTGATGAAGTATTGCGATAAATGAAAGGAATGTCAAGCCTGAGCAGGATGAGATTTGAGCTCGGCAATTAGATCGGTGAGCTTGCAGGTGGCAAGGCAGATGCCCTGGTCGCCGGAGCCATAGTACACGTAGAGGTTGTTGCCGATGATGAGAGCGCCTTCGGGGAAGCAAACGTTGTTAACCACGCCGGTCTTTTCGGCCTCGGTTTCGGGGAGGAGAAGCGGACCTGGGGTGGTGGCAAGGACGTGGCTGGGGTCGGCTAGGTCTAGCAGAGCGGCACAGATGGTCCAACGAGGCTCCTTGGAGAAGCCGGAGAAAATGAAAAGCCAGCCGTCGGGGGTCTTGATGGGACGGGCGCCAACTTCTTGGTCGGTGAAGATGCCGGCGGCAGGGATTTTAAGCCAGCCAGCAGCGATTTTTTCAGGTGTCCAATCGTCGGGCTTGGTGTGGGTGAGTTGTTCGAGACTATCGAAATGGCTGAGGATTATGCGAGAGTCTGGGCCAGCTTGGTCGGCCCAGAGCAGGTTGTATTTGCCGTTGATGGGTTCAGGGAAGAGCGTGGCGGCTTTGGAGGACTGGTCGGGGCCGATAACGCCGTATTTTTGGACAGTTTTAAAATCGGTGGTGGTGGCTAGGGCGATGCGGACCTGGAGGGGATCGTGCTGGCTAACGGCCGTGTAAAAGATGTAGTAGGTGTCGCCGAGCTTGGTGATACGTGGATCCTCGCAGCCGAGTGAATTTTCGTAAGGTTGGTCGGGTTTGATGAGAGGCTCGGGTTGGCGCTCCCAGTTAATGCCGTCCTGGCTCCAGGCTAGGCCAATCGAGGAGACGTAACGACCGGACTGGCTAGTGTTAACGTCGTTGGTGGCGCGGTAGAGCATACCGTATTGGCCTGGCTCGTGCTCCCAGACGGTGGGATTGAAGACGGAGCCGGCTTCCCACGAATGATCCGGGTTTTTCTCGAGGATCGGGTTGTGCTGATGGCGAACGAGGTTCATGCCTGACTGGTTCCTGAATAATTACTGGCGGAGGGGGTGGGATTCGAACCCACGGACCCTTGCGGGTCTCCGGTTTTCAAGACCGGTGCACTCGGCCGCTATGCGACCCCTCCATAATGCTAGTGTATCCTAAGCGTAAGGATTATATACTTTCGCCTCGAGTTGGGCCATAATATAGCACAGAGGGAGCCATTATGGCAGACGAAACGCCAACACAAGTCGAGTCGCAAGCAGCGGAGCCAGCTTTGGCGCCAGAGTCGCAGCCGGCAGAACAAGAGACAGCGGCGCAAGATGTGACGGCTGAACCCACCGGGCCAACGGAGGCGGCGCCCACAGCAACCGAGTCTGCGGCGGCTCCGGATGAGCTGGAAGAGGCACGGGCCAACGAGGTGGCGTTTAGTTGGCAGGCTTCGGAGTACGTGCATCACCACAAGGGCCCGGAATGGTATGCGGCCCTGGCGGGTGCGCTAGCGATTTTGATTTTAGCGGCGGTGTTGTTGCATTTGTGGGTGGAGATCGCGTTGTTTACAGCCATGGGTGCGGCGGTGGCGGTGTACGCGCACAAGCCGCCGCGCACGCTCACGTATGAGCTGACGCCGCAGGGTGTTACCATTGAGGGTAAGCAATATCCATTTGACGACTTTCGGTCGTTTGGGGTGGTGAAGGATGAAGAGTGGCACACGATTGACCTCGAGCCGATGAAACGACTGGCGCCGAGGCTGTCGGTGCTTTTTGACCCTGAGGATTTTGACAGTGTCGTGGGACATTTGGAGCTGCACTTGCCCCGAGCTGATCGCGACCCAGACCCGATCGAGAAGCTGAGCCGCTACCTGCGGTTTTAAGGCTTTATTTTTGGCGGTAATTATGCTAAAGTCTGGTGGTGTTCGCGTAATTTGCGCTTGTAGCTCAGTGGATTAGAGCATCAGCTTGCGGTGCTGGGGGTCGCAGGTTCGAATCCTGCCAAGCGCACCAGTAATTATTTAAAAGAGGCCCTAAGGGGTCTTTTTGTTTGGCGAGGGCGGTGTTCGGTGACCGGAAAAACGGTGAGATAGTGCGCCTAGATGGCAGAATCGATTTTGCAAAAACTGTCCAAAGCGCAAGGAGCATCGTGAAAATAAGCGTAAGTTGTTTGCACCCTTATAAGGGTATGGGCATTGAGGGAAGATATGCTGGGGCGTTTGAGCTGTAGCGATTTTTTTGGAGTTTAGGGTTGGCGCTTGAGCTGAAGCGAATTTGTTGGTAATTTAAGTTGGTTTATGGAGAGGTCGCATAGTGGACTAGTGCGGCGCACTCGAAATGCGCTGAGGTCGCAAGGCCTCCGTGGGTTCGAATCCCACCCTCTCCGCCATGAGAAACCCCGGGTCAGTGCCCGGGGTTTTTGCGTTATTTCGATTTTGATAATTTTAAGCAAAAGCGTTTTTTCATGGCGGGGATTCGGTAAGCGTAAGAATTTTACGGTCTGGTCGCAGTCTTTGGCCCGAACGTGTTTTTGAAAATTCCACCCAAAGACGATTTGGCTCTAGGGCCGGTTGGACTGGAGCTTAATGATGAGCGCGGTTTGTGCTTGGGAAGCGGCGAGGTTACCGAGTTCGCTATAGATCTTAGCTAGTAAGGTACGAGCTTCGAGGTTCGTGGGGTTGAGTGCATTGGCGGTGGCCAGATAATCGACGGCCTCGGTGAGGGCGGCGCGAGTGTGCTGGGAGTAACGGATGTGGCCCAGGAGGAGGTCGCGCTCGTATGAGGTAGGGGATTTTACCAGAATGGCGCTTGAGCTGCGTAGAAGCCCTGTGGCGTACAGCTCGGCAGCGAGTGCAAGGTTGGCCGATTGAGCGCGGGTAGCGGCTTGGGCGACCTCTGGTGAGGTTAGGCGGGGCATGAGAGCGGTGGCGTCGGCAGTGCGACCGGCGACGTCGTAGGCCAAGCTGGCCAGCAGTAGGTCGTCTTGGGAGCAGCCGGGAGTTGTGAGTGGGATGGCAGCGGCAGCGGCGTCGGAAGTGCGGCCGAGTTCAAGCAGAGTGCGCACACGTAGCTCGTCTACCTCACTCCCCCGCCCTGCGTGCTGGAGGCTGGCCAGGGCGGCCTCGGGTTGGCCGGCGGTGATTTGGGTGCGGGCCAGGTTTGTGTAGGCGGCGGTGTTGTGGCGGTCGAGCCAGGTGGCGAGCAGGTAATCGGTAGCGGCTTCGCCGGCGGGCGCGCTACTCGCCTCCCCTACTAGCGCGGCTGATTCATGGTGAGCAGCGGCTAGCGTGAGCGGCCAAAGCGTAGCCAGTCCGGCGCTAGAAGCCAGAATGGCGACGACGGCAAAGACGCTAAACTTAGTGCTCGAGGGCTGCGAGTTGCTCATTTAGTTTCGATAGTAGCATGAGCGTTTCCTCACGACGATCGCGGGTGTCTTGGACAACTTGGGCGGGTGCGGACTTCACGTAAGCTTCGTTGGCCAGGCGGGCGGCGAGGGATTCCAGGTAGGCCTGTTTTTCGGCGCGCTGCTGCTCTAGTCGGTGCTTGCGGGCGCCTACCTGTTCGGGCGTGGCCGCGATCCAGGCCGGGGTGGTCGTGCTGAGGTACAGTCCACTCCCCTGCTCTGCATGTTTCAACTCAGCTGCCCTGGCGAGGCGGGTGATTAGTTCGGAGGATTTGGCGAGTGTGGTGTCGGTGGTGAGAATGGTGGGCTTAGCGAGTTGCTCTTCGGCGGTGATGGTGCGAACAGCTTGGACGACAGCCTTTAACGCATCAAATTCGGCGGCGTGTCTTAGTAATTCGGAGGATGGTTTGACTGCCTGGGGCCAGGGTGCGGCAATGAGTTGGCCGTCTTTGGCGGGCATGGCCTCCCAGATGGCTTCAGTAACGAATGGTGCCATCGGGTGGAGAATGGTGAGGATAGTACTGAGGGTATGGTAGAGTATGTTCGGATTTTGTTCAACTTTGGAGGCTTCGATGTACCAGTCGGCGAAGTCGTCCCAAAGTAGTGAATAGATAAGCTGGCCGGCCTCGGAGAAGCGGTAGTCATCAATGGCCTTGGTGACCTCGCGGACGGTGTCGTTGACGCGGGCGAGCATCCAGGCGTCGGCTGGGGTTTTGGGCTCAGGACGGGTAGGGGAGTAGTCGTCGGGGAGTTGGGCGAGGGTGAAGCGAGCCACATTCCAGAGTTTGTTGCAGAAATTGCGGTAACCCTCTACGCGCTTTTCTTCGAAGCCCTGGTTCATGCCGGCGGTGCGATTGGCGATGAGGCCGAGGCGCATGGCGTCGGCGCCGTATTTTTCAATGAGGGGTTGGGGGGCGATGACGTTACCCTTGGATTTGGACATTTTTTTGCCGTGGGGGTCGAGGACTAGACCGTGCAAGTAGACGGTGCGGAAAGGGACTTCGCCGGTGACGTAGAGGCCGAGCATAATCATACGGGCGACCCAGAAGAATATGATGTCGGCACCGGTCTCCATAACCGAGGTAGGGTAGAACCGCTGGGAATCTGGACTGGGGAATTTGAGCGTGGCGAGCGGCCACTGTCCGGAGCTAAACCAGGTGTCGAAGGTGTCGGAGTCGCGGCGGTAGGTTTTGCCGTGGCGGATGAGGGTATCGGATTGCTCGTGGATGTCGATCACGATGTCGCCATCCTCCGAGAAGAAGGCGGGAATCCGGATGCCCCAGACGATCTGGCGCGAGATGTTCCAGTCGCGAATATTCTCGAGCCAAGTCGCGAGCACGCGGGTCTTGGACTCGGGGACGATGCGAACCTGACCGTCTTCGATGGCGCGCATGGCATCGGCAGCGAGGGGCTTCATGCGGACGAGCCATTGATCGATCACGAGTGGCTCGATAACGGTGCCACACTTGTAGCAGTGGCCGACGGAGTGGGTGTAGTCTTCGGTTTTGATGAGGGCATCGGCAGTTTCGAGGGCTTTCACGACTGCGGCGCGGGCTGCGGCGACGGTTTGGCCGCGGAACTCGGCTGGGGCCTCGACGGTAATCTTGCCGTCGGTGCCAATGATCTGGATGTGCGGTAGATTGTGGCGCTCACCGATTTCGAAGTCGGTGGGGTCGTGGGCGGGCGTGACCTTGACGGCGCCGGTGCCGAAGGCCGGATCGACGGCAGTGTCGGCAACCACCGGAATGAGGCGGTTGGTGATCGGCAGGCGTACCATGCGGCCAACCAGGTGCTGGTAGTGGTCGTCGTCTGGGTGGACGGCCACAGCGGTGTCGCCGAGCATGGTTTCGGGACGAGTGGTGGCGACCTCAATAGCCTCTTCGGATCCCTCTACCGGGTAGCGCAGGTGCCAGAGGTGGCCGGCGTCTTCCTGGTAGGTCACCTCGAGATCGGAGAACGAGGTGCCGTGGAAGGTACAGTAGTTGACGATGCGCTGGCCGCGGTAGAGTAGGCCGTCGTCGTAGAGTTTCTGGAAGGTTTCGTAGGCGCGACGGATAACGTGTGGGTCGAGGGTGAACGTTTCGCGCGTCCAGTCGGCGGAGGCGCCGATGTGGCGCTGCTGGTCCTCCATGCTGGACTTGTTGGCTTGTACGTAGTCCCAGATTTGCCGGTATAGCTCTTCGCGTGAGAAGTCGAAGCGGGATTTACCCTTGGCGTTAAGTTTGCGCTCGAACACCACTTGAGTCTCGAAACCGGCGTGATCGGAGCCGGGTAGGAACAGGGCGGCCTTGCCGTTCATGCGGGCGTAACGGATGAGAATATCCTCGATGGTGGTGGAGAGGGTGTGGCCGAGGTGCAGGTCATCGTTGGCGTTGGGCGGCGGCATGAGGATGGTGTAGGCTGGCGCTTTGGGGTTTGAACTGGGCTGAAAGGCACCGGACTGCTCCCATTGCTTATAAATACGGCCCTCGTATTTAGCAGGGTCGTAGGCTTTATCGAGCTCAAATTGTTTCTTCAATGTGACTCCTCTGAACGTTGTCGTTATGTGGCGAGGGTCGGGTCGCCGGGTTGTTTGTTGGTATAAGTGTAGTGGTTTGAGGGGGAAAAGGACAGGTTAAGCGGAATGATGGCGTATACTTTTTTGGCGAGGCAATGCTGTTAAATGGCCGACCGAGGAGAAGGAGGTGGCTATGGACAGCGAGGAAAGGCAGCTCATCAGACAATGGCTTCAAGGCCGGCGGGTACAGGACTGCCAGGGGTGTCCCAGAAAGGACATTCTGGCGCTAGACCGCGAAGACCAGGAAGTACTGGTGTATAAATATGGCCTGGTACAGATGGGGCGGGCCATCGGCTATCCAGTCGAGGACATCGTTCGAACCAACGATTCGGTGGGTAGGCGCTTCGGTATAAATAGCCGGCAAGGGTCACATAGGCGTGTAGCGGTGGCCATGCGGCGCCTGATGTGGCGCCGCAACGGCACCAGATTGCCCGAGGTGCTGGCAAGTTTTATGCACTCGGCCCCGGAGGGCGCCGATGAGGAGCCGAGCGGTTAAACATGAGGCCGGGATTGCGTGATAAGCGTAATCCCGGCCATAGTTTTGACAGGATGGCAAATTAGTGTTATCGTTTAACATCTATGAAACCCACGGGACTGGCAATGATCTCAACCGCTGTAAAGCGTAACCTCCGGTACAAGCCGGCGTTGAGCGTGCGCCCTCGGTATTACGACCTGTCGATCGAAGAACCGTCTCAGCCGACGGCAGGGGATACGATGGCCAACGCGCTGCGGCTGTACGTGGTATTGCGCAAGCTGTGGCGCAAGGGTTTGCCGCAGGAAAACGGGGTGCTGTACGCGAAGGTGAAGGGTGAGTTTGTAGAAGTAAAGCTGACGCGTTCCAAGTTTTAGCTACTCGCGTCTTGACATAGGCATGGGTTGAGTGTACAATCACAAATTCTTTTGTTAACCGCGCGGGAATTAATGCCATGACAAAGGCAAACGCACATAAATTGGGATTAATGACGGTGGTGGCAGGCTTGCTGCTGGTGGCCGATGCTCAGGCGGATGGTACGCAGGCGGTGGCTCAGCCAACGCCTTGCATCACGCCTCCGGGCGCGATCTATTCAGTGAACTGCGCCGGCGTGAATGCTCAAGGCGGTGTGTTGGGCGACAACACCTCGGAGCCAGCTGCGTCTGGTACGCCGAGCGCTACACCCAGCCCGTCCCTGACGCCGGGTACGATGCCCTCGCCGGAGGCTAGCGCCACGCCGGTATCTGGTAGTGGTAGCGGATCGAATTTGCCGGATACCGGCGCCATGACTGCCATTAGTGGCGCGATTGGCCTGGGCGCGATTGGTTATGCTGGGCGCATGTATTGGAAGCGCCGTCAGTTAGCCAATCAGCCGGTGCGACCGCAACGAATGCAATCCGACCCTGAAGTGCTCGAAATTGCTAAAATAAGCGTATGACAAAAACTGCCCAGGAAGCGATTGAGATTTTGCGCCGTGGTGGGGTGGGCGTAATCCCGACTGACACCGTTTATGGACTGGTGGCGCGAGCGGCCGACCGAGAGGCGGTGAAGCGGCTGTACGAACTGAAGAACCGCGAGCACAAGCCGGGCACGGTGGTAGCGGCCAGTGCGAAGCAGCTGGTGGAGCTGGGTGTGCCGGTAAAATTGGTGCAGCGGGTGGAACACCTATGGCCGAATCCGCTGTCGGTGGAGATGCCATTGGGCGATGAGTTGGACTATTTGCATCAGGAGACCGGCCGACAGGCCTTCCGGGTAGTGGCCGATGAGCGGTTGCGGACAATATTGGAGCAGACCGGGCCGCTGGTGACCTCGAGTGCCAACAAGCCGGGTGAGCCGGGCGCGGCCAATCTGCAGGAAGCGGTCGATTATTTTGAGAATCGGGTGGATTTTTACGTTGATGGGGGCGATTTGTCGGGAAGGGCGCCGTCGACGATTATTCGCGTGGTGGCCGACCAAATTGAGGTGATTCGCCAGGGCGCGGTGGAAGTGAGTGCGCGTGGGGGAATGCATTACATTGCGCCGAGCCGGCGTGATTGCGTATTTTGCCGCAGCAACGGGCGCTTGAAGGGCGAGGTGATTGTGGCTTCAGACGGGGCTTATGTGATTGAGGCGGCGACGGTGCCGGGCCACTATTTGATTATTCCGGAGACACACGTGGAGACGCTGATGGAGCTACCGGATTCGTGGTGGGCGGAGGTGAAAGAGCTGCTACCGCAAGTGCCAGGGTTGCCGGATAACTATAATTTGTCGATTAATATTGGGCGCGAGGCTGGCCAGACATTGGGTCATCTGCACTTTTGGGTGATCCCGCGAGCGGCTGGACAACCTTCGAGCGGCAAGGGTTTTGCAAAGCTAATTTACGAGGCTGACCAGGCCTAGTTCAGCCTATTTACTAAAGTGTAGTAATATGGTATGGTTGCACGGCCTGTTGCGAGGTACGCAACACGAGCCATGGAGTCTTCATGTCGAACCCAAGCGGCACGGCATGCCGGTTTGATCCGCTGTCCGATGGGACGGTTCCGGCTGGCGAGGTGCTAGCAACGGTGACCGGGAGTGACGGCGGATATCTCATCCAGGCTGGTCGCTTCGTGGACGGCGAGCTGGTGCTCGAGGCCGGCCACTACCTGGCATTCCCGAATCGTCACGTACCCCGGACAGGGGACGTGCCTGGATGGAGCGACGTGATGGAGACGTTGCTTGATTACATTCCTGAATTTCACGGCCTCAAGTCTGGCAACCGACCGGATCACTCGACGTATGAACTGCATGGTGCGGCCATGGGCCGCACGGTGCCCGGACACGGGCACACGCACATCTTGATCGGCACGGCCGCGGACATGGCGACGAAGTTCGCCGCGGTGCAGATCAAGGCGTAGCCCCGATACCTCAAAAAAATAACAGGCGGTCCCCATTCGCATGTGCGGATGGGGACTTTGCTGTTTAGCGATTAGATTGCGAGCGACGGGTCGGCTTGGAGGGTGAGGGGATCGGTGGTACGGCCGGCTTGGGCCAGATAGTAACCCATCGAGGCGATCATGGCAGCGTTGTCGGTGCAGTACTGCATGGGGGCGTAGTTCATTTCGACCGGCAATCGTTCGGTGACAACCTTGCGTAAAGGACGGCTGGCCGCGACGCCGCCGGCGATGACGACTGTCTGGGGTTTGAACTCGTGGTAGGCCTGCAGTAGCTTGTCGACCATGGTGTTGTAGAGCGTGAACGAAAAGCTGGCAGCCATGTCATGCTTCTGGATGTCTGTAAGCTTGTCCGGAATGTCGGTGGAGGGGGTGCGGAAATCTCCGCCAATCTCTTTTTGGAGGGTGCGAAGGACGGCGGTTTTGAGCCCGGAGAAGGAAAAGTCGTAGGAGTCGCCCAGATTGGCCATGGGAAGTTTACAGGCACGGGGATTGCCGAGGGGTCCGAGCTGGTCGATTTTGGGGCCGCCGGGGTATTCGAATCCAAGCATGCGGGCGACCTTGTCGCAGGCTTCGCCGGCAGCGTCGTCGCGGGTTTTGCCCAGAACGCGGTATTCGAGAGGGGATTGGAATAATAGTAGGTCGGAATGTTTGCCCGAGGCACTCAAGGACAACAGTGGGAACTGCGGCTCGGGGTCGATGAGGAAGTTGGCGAAGGTATGGGCGACCACATGGTTGACCGCGTAGAGCGGCTTGTGGTGGGTGAGCGCGAGGGTGCGGGCGGTGAGGGTGCCGATGAGTAGGCTACCGAGCAGACCGGGGCCAGCGGTAACGGCGATGCCGTCGATGTCGTCCCAAGTGGTGGCGGCCTTCTCGAGGGCTTCGTGGACAACCGGTAGAATAACCTCGATGTGACTACGGGCGGCCACCTCTGGCACCACGCCGCCGTAGGCTTTATGGATATCGATCTGGGAGGCGACGACGTTACTGAGCGCGTGGTGGCCGTCTTCGACGACAGCGGCGGCGGTTTCGTCGCAGGATGTTTCGATGCCGAGCAGTTTCATAACGGGAGTGATTGTAGCGCAAAAGGGCACAAAAGGCGAAGACCGCTCCCACGACGATGCGGGAGCGGTCTGGTTGCGGCAGGGAGCGGCATCTTAGCCTTCCCTACCTGGCTTAGGGTACTGTTCGGGAAATTCTCGCGCGAGCTCGCCCTCGATGTCGACGTGGTCGCTCTCCTGACCGACCGCCACTACCTGGTACGTCTTTTTGAGGAAGGCGGCGATCTCCTTGATCGGGGTCTCGAAGTGCGCCTGGCCGAATGGCGAGGATAGTTCGATGTTCAGCACGCTGCTCGGCTTACCGCCCTCGGTGCCGGCCGAAGGCCAGACCTGGACGTCACCGAGGCCCTCACGGGCTTCGATGCCGTTGGATAGCAAGTCGCGGGCGAAGATCCACTCGACGGGCTTGTCGAGCCCGAGGTAGAAGGCGATGTGGATGGCGTACGGGTCGTACCTGGTGTAGTACAAGTCGGCCATCAGTGGCGTGATCGTCTGCTGAGGCACCACGAGGAGTAGTCTTAGTTTGGCTGATACTGTGTTACTGTCCATGTTCCCCCCTGAGGTACGGGACGGTGCGGGCTGTGCCGGAAAGCACAGGCATGATGATTGTATAGCACTTATGTATGGCCTTGTCAATATGAGCGCAGGTTTAACATAACACTAGCGGCAAATGATTGCGGTAGAATAGTGAGCAATGAGACTCGCAAACGAAGACGAACTGGCACGCTGGGACGAGCTGATCGCGGCTAACCCCGATGGCGGTAATGCTCTACAGACGCTGGCGTGGGGCGATTTTAAGGCACGCTGGGGCTGGGAGCCACGGCGGTACCTGTACGAGACCACGAGCGGTTTGGTGGCTGCTCAGTGGCTAGTACGCAATGTACGGGGTCAAGGAGAGCTATGGTATTGCCCGAAGGGTCCGGGCGTGACAACTCCGGCTGATTTTGCGGAGGTGGTGAAGCAGACGCGGTCGGCGGGTTGGGCTGGCGTGTTCGCGCGGTTTGAGAGTGAGGTGTTGGACGATGATGTACCAAGCAAGGCGGTTCTGACTAAGTTGGGGCTGGTGCGGTCGAATCGAGATCCGGGTATGAAATCGACGATTTTTGTGGACCTGAGGGGTGGCGAGGAGGCGGTGCTGGCGAGTTTTGGCCAGACGGCGCGGCGCAATATTCGCAAAGCGGTGGCTGCCGGCGTGACGGTAGAGGCGGTGGAGCCGAGCGACCACAACCTGCACATCATGTTCGAGCTAATGAAGGAGACTGAGGCACGAGCCCATTATGGATTGCGGCCAGAGGGATATTTTTGGGATTACTGGTCGGCCCAGTCTAGGGCCGGGCAGGCGCAACTGTTTTTTGCCAAGCATGACGGCCAGGTGCTGGCGGGTTTGTTCGCGACATTTGTGGGCAAGCGGGCGTGGTACAAGGACGGCGGTTCGTTTGCGTACCGGCGCGAGCTATTGGCGCCGTACCTGCTGCAATGGGAGGTGATGCGATGGTTGATGGCGCATGGGGCTGAGAGTTACGACATGATTGGCGTGCCGAACCGCGACGAGGTCGGCACCGGTCACTCGAAGGACGGGTTGTATGAGTTTAAGTCGAAGTTTAATACCGAGATCACGGAGTTTATCGGGTGCTGGGATTTGCCGCTTGGTAATGGGGCGCGGTACAAGTTGTGGCGCAAAGTGGGCGAACGGGTGGCAGCCAGACTAGCCAACCGGCGTCCCGAAAAGTTTCTGTACTAAATTGACCTAAAAATGACTAGCCGCTCCTGCGGGCCTCCGGGTTGGAGGTGCAGGAGCGGCGGCTTGATGCCTGGCGGATGTGTGGCGACGCGTTCACGTCGGTGGGGCGTCGGGAGACCGGTGCCATTGGTTATCGTCGCGCACCGACATGGCGTAGATTATCCTACGACGTCTCATGAGTTGGAGCGCCGTGTTGAGATCTGGGTCATCGGGCGAGAGGCCGAGGTATTCGGCGATGGCCCGAGTATTGCCATGGTGAATGCGGTCTAGGCAGTCGAGAACATTCTCGGCCATTTGATTGAGGCGCTGCTTGGTCTCGGTGCTGAGAGGCCGTTTTATGAGCCGCTGAAGATAAGCGGCGATCACCGAGAGTGGGATCAGCAGCAAGAGTATCCAGGTTGGGTGGTGCATTCCTCATAACCCCCTAGGTGAGGAAGGATAAGTATTATAGTACTACAAACAATTTAAATTGTCAATGGTTTTAGGCTGGTATACTCAGGAAGTAATTTGGACCTGAGAATATGTTTCGCAAGCTGGTGAAAGCGGTTTTGCCGCAGGAGTTTTTTAAAGCCGTTGAACCGACTGGGCACTTGCTGGAAGCGGTATTGTGGCAGGTAGTAGAGGGATTTCCGGCTCGGGGACTGAATGTGATTGGTGTAACCGGAACGGACGGTAAGACCACCACATGCGCAATGATTTACGAGATGTTAAACGACGCTGGAATTAAGACTGGCTTGATGAGCACGGTGGGCTGGGGTACTCCCGAGAATTGGCGGGAGCAGCAGGTGCATATGACGACTATGCCGACGCGGGCGATGCTGCGGCGGATTAAGCAATTGCGGGCGGAGGGGATTAAATGGCTGGTGCTGGAGACAACGAGCCATGCACTGGCGCAAGGACGAGTGTGGGGCATGCCGTACAGCGTGGTAGCGATGACCAATGTGACGCACGAGCATTTGGATTATCACGGGACTTTTGAGCGCTACCGGGAGGCGAAGGTGAAGCTGTTTCGAATGGCGGGTGCAAATGAGCGCGGTCTGCGCTTGGGCGTAGTGAACGCGGACGACCCGAGTGCACCGTATTTCGCGGCGGCGATTCCGCGGGTGCTACGGTATGCGGTGAAGCAGGCGCAGGCGGATTTGAAGGCGAGTGATGTGAAGAGCAGCCCGGACGGCAACGAGTATGAACTGCGCTATGAGGGCGAGACAGTGCACGTGCGGGTAGCATTGCCAGGTAGCTTTAACGTGTATAACTCGATGGCGGCGGCTGGCGTGGGGCTGGCCGTGGGGCTGTCGCCATCGCGGGTGGTGAAGGGGCTAGAGGCTTTGAAGACAGTGGAAGGCCGGATGAACAAGATCGAGGAGGGGCAGGATTTCTCGGTGATCGTGGACTTCGCGCACACGCCGGAGAGCTTCGAGAAAATTTTGAGTAGCTTTCGGAAATTGACAAAGGGGCGGCTGATCGTGATGTTTGGTTCGGCTGGCCGGCGGGATGAGAGCAAGCGCGGTAAGCAGGGGGCGAGTGCCGGCAAGTATGCCGATTTGGTGGTAGTAACCGAAGAGGACGACCGCGATGTGGACGGTATTCAGATTATGAACCAGATTGCTGCGGGGGCGGAAACAGAGGGAAAGGTGCGGGAGCGTGACCTGTTTTTGGTGCACGACCGGACGAAAGCGATAAAGTTTGCGGTGAATCGGGCCAAGCCGGGAGACACGGTACTGCTGCTGGGCAAGGGCCATGAGAAGACGATTGAGCGGGCGGATGGTGAACACCCATGGGACGAAGCCGGCACTGTTCGGGCGGCACTGCGGGAGCTAAAAGTAGGTAAGAAGCGCGCCTAGGCGTTATCGAGGGTGAGGGTGGTGCAACGGATGTAGCCGCCGCCCTTGATGAGTTCGCGAATGGCGGGGGTGAGGGTGGCGAGGCCGCGGGCTTCGATGGCGGCTTTGAGCTTGGGTCCGTGGGCGCTCATTACTACGGTGTGGCCGGTGGACACCAGATTGCAGGCGAAGCCTTTAACGGCTTCTTCGTAGCTGACCTCGATTTTGTCGAGACCGCTGAGGGCGCGAATTTTGGCTTGAGACTCGGGCTCGAAGGCATCGGGGCACCAGGCGATGAGATCGGAGCGCAAAATGGAGATGGCGAGGTCGATGTCGTAGAAGAAGCTGTCGGGCCAGCCGGTGAGCTGATTGGTGACGGGAACGCCTGCGGGGTTGCGGGCCGGAATAGTGCGGAGGCTGATGACCTCGTAGCCGAGTTCGTCGGCCAGGAACGGATGTACACGGGGGTCGGTGCGGTAACCCGAGCCGGCGAGCAGGTAATTGCCGACCGGTAGTGCGTCGCCCTGGCCGGAGAAGCGGTAGGGGGGCTTGATAATGCGCTTGCCGAGGTTACGCAGAGCGGCTTCGGCATGCGGCTCCTCGCCTTGGCGCGGGGCGGGTAGCGAGGACATGACGGCGGTGTCGCCACGTATCAGCGCCCAGTTGGCGGTGTAGACGCCGTCCTGGCAGTCGGCGGGGGAGCCCACCTTCGTGACGGTAACACCGGCTGATTCCAGGGCCGCCTGGATGGCCTGGTGCTCGGCGATGGTACGGGCGACTTCGGGCTGATCGGCGCTGTTTGAGTAAGGGTTGAGCTCCTTAACGCTAAAGTGCTCGGCACCAGACATGAGCACGGTACGGTTGATAGTGGGGGCAGCGATCGATGTTTTGGACATGATGGAATTATACCCGGTATGATAGGCGCATGAAATTTACAGAATCTATCTTCAAGGCATATGACGTTCGCGGACTAGTAGGTGAGGAATTAACGCCAGAGGTGGCGGAGGCGGTGGGGCGGGCATTTGCCGACTTTTTACCGGGTGATGGCCCAGTTTGCGTGGGTTACGATATGCGGCCGGATTCGCAGGAACTGGCGCGGGCGCTCAAGTCCGGCATTATGCGGCAGGGGCGTAAGGTGATTGATATTGGCCAGGTGGCGACCGATATGATTTATTACGCGACCGGAAGTTTGAAAGCGGCGGGTGGAGCGCAGGTGACGGCCAGTCACAACCCGGGTAAGTACAACGGAATTAAATTCTGTGGCGAGAACGCGAAGGCGATTAGTATTACGTCGGGACTGGCGGAAATTCGTGATGCAGTGGCCACTGACCGGTACAAGCCGGAAGGCGAGGGCAGTCTGGAAGAGCGCGATGTAATGGAGGGCTGGGTGGATCACGCGCTCAGTTTCGTGGACGTGAAGAATTGGAAGCCGTGGCACATTGCGGTGGATGCGGGCAACGGTATGGCTGGTGCGGTGATGCCGCACCTGGAAGGCAAGACGCCGCTCGTGGTGGAGCCGCTGTACTGGGAGCTCGACGGCACGTTCCCGAACCATGTGGCCAACCCGTTGATCGACGAGAACAACCGGGATCTGATTGCCAAAATTAAATCTGAGAAGCTGGATTTTGGCATTGCTTTTGATGGCGACGGCGACCGAGCGTTCTTGATCGACGAGCGCGGCCGGACGGTGGCCGGGCACATTATGTCGGCCATGCTGGCTAAGCATTTTCTGAAACTGTATCCGGGGTCGAACATTGTATACGACGCTCGTAACTCACGGTTGGTGGAGGACACTATCGACGAGAATGGCGGCAAAAAGGTGCGTAGTCGGGTGGGACACAGCTTTATCAAAGAGGCAATGCGTGATAAGGACGCGCCGTTTGGCGGGGAATTTTCCGGTCACTACTACTTCCGTGACAACTGGTATGCCGACTCGGGGCTGATTGGGGCGCTGGTGGCGATCCAGGTACTGAACGACTCGGGCAAGAAGTTGAGTGAGTTGGTGGACGAGTTCGACGCCAAGTACGCGCGCTCACCCGAGGTCAATTTTGAGGTCCAGGATAAGGACGGCAAGATTGCCGAGATCAAGAAAGCTTACGCCGATGCTGAGCTCGATACGCTGGATGGTATCACCGTGAATTATCCGGACTGGTGGTTTAACGTGAGGGCTTCGAACACCGAGCCACTGCTCAGGTTGAACATGGAGGCAAAGACTCGCGAGCAGCTGGACCGGGAGCTGGCGAAGATCGAGAAATTGCTGAAAGGCTAGCTCTTGACGCTCTAAATTCATAACGCTACGCTTGGGCGGTAAAGGTACTTGGCACTCCTCTGGCAGGAGTGCTAAAGTAATAACGCAATTGTGTTGGAACAACTTAAGTAAGGAGCAAAAGATGGCGCTACAACCGTTAGCTGACCGCATCGTAGCCAAGCCGGTAGAGCCGGAATCAACCAGTCCGGCAGGAATTTTGTTGCCTGAGCAGGCGAAAGAGAAAACCACTGTAGCTAAGGTATTGGCTGTGGGTAAGGACGTGAAGGAAGTGAAGGTGGGCGACCGGATCGTCCACAGTGAGTACGGTCCGAACCGGTTCAAAGACGGTAATGAAGAGTTGTTGATTGTTAAAGAGGAAGACGTCCTCGCGGTGGTGAAGGGGTAAAGGATTATGGCAAAGAAGATTTTTTACGATGATGATGCTCGTGGCCGTGTGTTGGCTGGCGCCAAGGAATTGTATGAAGCTGTGCGCGTAACCATGGGGCCGAAAGGTCGCAACGTGGTGGTGCAGAAGAGCTACGGAGGCCCGACCGTGACGCACGATGGCGTGACCGTGGCGAAGGCGGTGGAAATCGAGAACCGGAATGACGAGACGTTGGGTCGCAGTGTGGGCGCCGAGCTAGTGAAGCAGGCGGCTTCCAAGACTAACGACACGGTGGGCGACGGTACGACGACCGCGACCGTGCTGACCTACCACATTTTAAGCGAGGCCAACAAGCTGATCGCGGCCGGTCACAACCCGATGGACTTGCGGGTGGGCTTGGACCAGGCGGCTGGGGTAGTGCTCGGCGCCGTGGAAGGTGTGACCGAGAAGATCGCCGGCAATAAGACCAAGGTGGCCCAGGTGGCGACGGTTTCGGCCGGCGACGCTGAGATTGGCGGTCTGATCGCTGACGTGATCGAGGCGGTGGGCGAGGATGGCACTGTGACCGTAGAGAAGAGCGAGGCGCTTGGTATTACCAAGGAGATCGTGGAAGGCTTCAAGATTGATCGTGGTTACGTGAGCCAGTACATGGTGACCGATGGCGCTCGTATGGAGGCCAGTTACGAGAAGCCGTTGATTTTGGTGACTGATAAGAAGATTTCTAGCATTCAGGAGATTCTGCCTCTGCTGGAGAAGATGGCTCAGGGCGGCAAGAAAGAACTCGTGATTGTGGCCGAGGACGTGGAGGGCGAGGCTCTCGCGACTCTGGTGCTCAACCGGCTGAAGGGCGTGTTCAATACCCTGGCGATCAAGGCACCGGCGTTTGGTGACCGTCGTAAAGCCATCTTGCAGGACATAGCGGTGCTGACTGGTGCTACGGTGATCACCGACGAGCAAGGCATTACATTTGAGAACGCGACTGTTGATATGCTGGGTTCGGCCCGCAAGGTGATTGCTACCAAGGACGACACCACGATCATCGAAGGCGTGGGGGACCCGCGTGAGGTGCAGAAGCGCATCGCGGAGATTAAGGCTCAGATCGAGCACGCCTCGAGCGAGTACGACAAGGAGAACTTGGAGAAGCGGTTGGCGGCTCTGGCCGGCAAAGTGGCCGTGATTAAGGTCGGTGGCGCGACCGAGACCGAAATTGAGGAGAAGAAATTCCGGGTGGATGATGCGGTGGCTGCGACCAAGGCGGCTGTGGCCGAAGGCATCGTGCCTGGCGGTGGCGTCACACTGGTGGACCTGTCCAAGAAGCTGACCGTGGAGCCGACCAAGATTGGTTCCAGCCAGGAGGCTGGCCACTTGGTGCTGAAGCGGGCGTTGGTGCAGCCGTTTCGCGAACTAATGCGCAATGCGGGCCTTAACCCGGACGAGAAGTTACCGCAAGTGATCGCGGGTAAGGGTGGCCAGGGCTTCGATGTGAACGACCCGGCCCAGCTCGTGGACCTGAAGGCTAAGGGGGTGGTTGATCCAGCCAAGGTGACGCGTGAGGCGGTGCAGAACGCCGTTTCGATTGCTGGCACAGCCATGACCATGGGTTCGCTGATCGTGGACATTCCGGAGGAGAAGCCGGCCGCGGGCGGCGGCATGCCCGGTGGCATGGGCATGGGCGGTATGGACTACTAATCTCCGCTCGTATCTGAGAAAATTGTGCAGGTACAAAAAGAGGCCACAGCCGGCCTCTTTTTTATGTGCAGTCGTAGGGTTGCAATTTTTATATTTCATGGTATTGTGTGGGTGATCCGTAGATCCTCGGCAAGGAGGAAATGTGTTTCAGCAAGCAAGCTGTCAGCTGACTCCGTGCCTGAGGTTGGTGCGGGTTGCTAGGACATTTACATCGACGACTCTGGAGGCACTTGGTTGTCCGCCAGATACAGTCGCCGATTGCGTCACGGTGGTATCCGAGCTCGTAGCTAACGCTATTGAGGCGGAGACCAAGGATGCGCCCGGCATGTCACCCGATGAGCTGCCACTGATTGGTGTTCGACTCGAGGTGACTGATGAATCGGTCATGATGGTCGTCTCAGACTCTTCACCTGGTGATCTGGTTGAATATCAGCCTTCACTGGATGACGAGCGGCATCGAGGAGAGAAAGTTGTGGCGGTCTTGTGCGGTCAGGCCGCTACCGTACGGTACTTGCCGGACCGCACCAAGGAGGTGCGAGCCTCGATGCGAAGGCACGCCGCCTAGATGGGACCGTAAGGTCCGATCAAATACCCCGGGAACGAGTTGTGTTCCCGGGGTTGATTGTGATTGGGCACCTGAAAGTGCTAGGCTTAATATATGAAGATTGATGACGGATTCGTGGCAGTGCGGACCAGCGAATATGCGAGAACACCGGTGAGCAGCAGTATGTTTGCGCACAGAGCCGATGAGATTTTGAATCTGGTAACGCATTTGCGGGCAGAATTGGGACTGCATGAAGCCCTGAACGTGGCGATCGAGCGGTTTGTGGATGACGAGCCGCATCCGGAGATGAAGCGCTTTGGTGAAGTGGTGGTGCTGGCCCGGCGGCAAGCGTTGTTGCAGGAACGGTTAGATGACGACCGTGAGCAGCTGCACAGCGGTGTACTTAACCACGAGGAGCGGGAGATTACCGGTCATCATTACGAGATGCTCAGACACGAGGCCTGCCGTTATAACCACTTGATGCGGGGTTTGATCGAAAACTGCGGCCATTATTTCTCGCGGGAGCAGCTGATGCGGTGGCTGACGGCGATGAGTCAGGGCCGGTCGCAGTGGGCGCGCGGGGAGGTGACCGGCGCGGTGAGCGAGCTGGCGTTGCATGCGGCATTGCAAGGGCTGCCGGAGCTGCGGGACTTGCGGTATGCGACGATCGAGGAGGATTTGGCGGGGTACGACTTCGTAGCCAGCTGGCAAGGGCGGTTGTTAACGGTGGATGCCAAAACCGGCTTTTACCGGCCGCTTACCGAGCGCAAGCACGGGCACAAGCATCTGGAAATCTCCGTTCCGCGGGAAGCGGTGAAGGAGTTTTGGGTAACGCGCCGAGGTTTGGACGTGCTCAGGCATGAAGTTCGGCAAGCTCTGCAAAGTAGTGAATCGGTGGAGCATCACGCGCCACATCATTACTACAAATATGCATAACTAACGTTTGCGCGGCGAAATTTTTGTGGTAAATTTGGGCCGCGTTTTAACGCGCAGATTCCAAGGACAGTGAAAGGGGCCGAAGAGTGGATTCGGTTTTCATTGCTAGGCCGAACGATAAGCGTGCCATAAGGCACGTGCAGCGAGGCCTGCCGGAGCGAGTCACGACGAAGGCCGTGCTAGAGAGGCTGGGGCTGGTGACACTTCTGGTGGTAGTTAGCTGCTGGTTCCCGGCGATGTTCAGCATGGACGGTGAAGGGCCGATGGACAGCTATGTGGCTGTGCGTCTGTCCCTGCTGGTCGCGGCGTTTGAGGTACTGGCCGTGGCCGGTACACTGGTCTGGGTCGGGCGGCAGCGGCAGCTGCGGCGACAGTTTCTGCGGCTGATGGACGACGGTCGGATCGTCGAGGTCCCCGACCCGCTAGTACCGATGGTCTTGTGGGAGGCGCAGCGGGCAGGCATAAGTATGGTCGAGGCGGCATCTGGTGAGTCGGTGCCTGGTGGGGGCATATCGGTGCAGCAGGTGCTGATGCGCCACTTTGCCGGTGTCGACATGCTCGTGCAGGCACTTCGCCGCAACGAGCTAATCGGTGACTCGTTGCGGCGAAGTGCAAGCGAGGTGATAGAACTGTACGCGTGCTTGATCATGCAGACGGAGAAGGCGCTGCGGGACGGGCTAGAGATACGCAGGCAGCTCGCCGGGCTGTGCCTGGAGCTGAACCTCCGTTCGATGCCGCAACTGTAGAGACAAGAGGGTCTGTGATGGGCGCCCGAGGGACTAGGCTGAATGGCTGATCCCTCGGGCGCCGAGATGTTTTTGCTGAAAATTATTAATAAGGTTTGACAGGTGGTAACGTAACTGTTATACTTCTTGACAATATCGTACGTTGATGTGATATTTATAACCCATCGTGGAAAGAAAAGGGCAAGCCCTGCAGGCGGCGACTCTATTCCTAGCGTAATGCTAAGGATGAGTGCGCCGATTTTTCGTATCTGGCTTCTTTAAATGATCGTTGCGGGTAGTCTGGTCTTGAGGTGGTTCAAGGCCGGATTTTCCGCAACGAAATTCGAGAGGAAATATATGAAAAGGCAGGGAAAGCTGCAGAAGACGGGTGGTCCTGGAAGTTTGTACCGGCACTTGCCGGGCGGAATTCCAAAGGACAACCCTGACCCTCCGACTGTCGACTCCATCTCGAAGTTGCTCAATTACCTCGAGTTGATCCGGACCTACCCCGGCATGAACTACGTGGAGTTGAGAAGCTTCGTTCCGCTGATGCGGAAGGTAGAAAACCCGTTGGAGGAGTTCACTCTGCTCCTTAAGGGTTTCGAGCTCGAGCTCGAGAACGACAGAGGTGCAGTGATGCGCCGTGACGATCTCGTGTCCGAACGGCCCGAGTCGCTGATGCAGGTTCTCCTGCGGATGCGGAGCTAGCAAGCCCAAGATCGCGCCCGCAATGTGTAAGGGTATGATCCGAACGAGTAAGGTAAGTTCCGAACACGCAAGGAGAGAGTCACATGACCGCAGCAATGGACACCAACATTCGTCAGGAGCGCCGTGAGCGTATCGAGGCTCTGAGAAGGGGGTTGGATGCCAAGACTGGTCGCAAGTCGCTGGGCGAGCGCGTTGCCCTGATGCAAGAGTTCCTGACGGCGCTCAGCATGATGCCGTACGACTCGATCAGTGACGAGTTCGACATCGACATCCTGCGCGAGTGGATATGGGCCATGGCCGCAACCGGCGGGTTCTTTACCCGCTCGGGTGTCGCCGAGCTGGCTCGCTACCTGAAGGTCCTGGAGCCGCACTTCGTTGGGGCCCCGACCTCCTACTTCCGTCCGGGCTTCGTACGGCTGGTCATGGAGGAGCTTGGTGCCGCGGAGGCGCTGCTCGCAGAGACGCGCCAGCCCATGCCGGCTTGATCGCCGACAACACGATGGGGCCTAGGGTCCGGCGGAACTGTCTGCTCAGTAGAGTGGACACCCGCCGGGCCCAGCCCGAACCCCGCAAAGACGGGGTGTTTTTGTGTTTAGACAGATTGGGGCATAATGGATGGCGAAGGAGACTCTAGAATGCTGGATAAGGCTGATTTTATTGCGCGTTATGACAAGGAAGATGTGCTGGGAGTGATGGTGCGGCTGCCGGAGCAGTTGCAGTACGAGTTCTCGGAGGTTGAAGGACTGACGGAGCTAGGAAAGCCGGCCAACATTGTGCTCGCGGGAATGGGCGGCTCAGCGCAGCCGGGTGAGTTTATTAAGACCTGGCTGGGCGGGCAATTGCCTGTACCGTTTGTGATTGTGCGTGATTATGCCTTGCCGGCGTTTGTGGGGTCGGACACGCTGGTGATTGCTTCGAGTTACTCTGGTAACACCGAGGAGACGCTGGCGGCGCTCAAGGAGGCCGAGAGCCGGGGGGCCAAGGTGGTGGTGATGACTTCGGGCGGCAAGCTGCTCGAGGCAGCAAAGGAAGGTGGCCACCCGGCGTTTGTGCTGCCGGCCGACTTCCAGCCACGGATGGCGGTGCTGTACGCAGTGCGGGCGCTGACGACGATGCTCGAGCGGCTGGGTCTGGTGACCGGAGCGCTGCAGGAGCTGGCTATGTCGGGCAAATGGTTGGGAGAGCAGAACCTGGCGCAATGGGGGGTCGAGAGCCCGCAGGCCGATAACGCGGCTAAGCAGATCGCGAGCGAGTTGGTGGGGCATCCGGTGGTGGTATACGCGGGCCCGGCGCTGGCATTCGCGGCAATGAAATGGAAGATCGCGTTTAACGAGAACGCCAAGAACATTGCGTTTTACAATTATTTTCCGGAGTTAAATCACAACGAGTTTATTGGCTGGACGCATCCGGAGCAGAGCGGGTTAAAGGTGGTGGAGCTGCAATCGAGCTTAGACCACCCGCGGGTGCAGAAGCGCTTTGAGGTGAGTAACCGATTGTGGTCGAACGTGTTTGCGCCAGTGGAGGTGAAGGCGGTAGGCGAGACCAAGCTCGAACAATTGGTGTGGGTGATTGCGCTGGGTGAGTTTGTGGCCACGTATTTGGCCATACTTAACCAGGTGGACCCGATGCCAGTAGCTCTAGTGGAGCAGCTCAAGAAAGACCTAGGCTAGCGCTCTAGAAAAATTAAGCCTAAATATAGCAAGGGCCCCGCTGCGCAGTGTGCGCGGCAGGGCCCGAGCCGTAGAAGGGTGTGGTGGTGGCTAGAGGTAATCCCGGAGCAGCTCGGTCCGCTGGGGGTGTCTGAGCTTGAGCATGGTCTTGCCTTCGATCTGGCGGATTCGTTCCCGGGTGACACCGTAGACCTTGCCGACCTCGTCAAGAGTCTTCGGCTGACCGTCGTCCAAGCCGAACCGCATGGATATGACTCCGGCTTCACGGTCCGACAGGCCGTCGAGGATTTGGCGAAGCTTGTCCTGGAGGTCGCGAAACCCTGCGCATTCGGCAGCATTGACCGCGTCGGCGTCCTCGATGAGGTCGCCGAGCTCCTGGGCTCCGTCCTCGCCAATAGGCGTGTGCAGGGATATTGGTTCGCGAGCGCATTCCAGAAGTTCATCGACCCGCTCGGGGCTCATGTCAAGCTCGGCGGCTAGCTCTTCGGCGGTTGGCTCGTGGCCAAGCTCCTGGAACATCTGGCGTTGGACGCGCTGGAGTTTGTTAATGATCTCCAGCATGTGCACTGGGATGCGAATGGTGCGAGCGTAGCTGGCGATTCCGCGGGTGATGGCCTGTCGGATCCACCAAGTGGCGTAGGTAGAGAACTTGTAGCCCTTGGTGTAATCGAACTTTTCGACGGCGCGGATGAGGCCGAGGTTGCCCTCCTGGATGACGTCTAGGAAGAGCAGTCCTCTGTCGGTATAGCGCTTGGCGATGGATACCACGAGTCGAAGGTTGGCTTCGAGCATGTGGTTCTTGGCACGCCGGCCGTCTTCGGCGATCCACTCCAAGTCGACCCGGAGGCTTGCGGAGACACCGCCGAAATCGCCGTTGAGCTTCATTTCGGCGAGTAGTCCCGCTTCGATGCGCTTGGCCAGCTCGACCTCCTGCTCGGCGTTGAGCAGGCTTACTGTACCGATGGATTTCAGGTAAAGCCGAACCAGATCGTCGAACTGAGAGCCTTGACCATTAGCGCGGGCTTCCGAGGCGGATTCTTCTAGGAGCGCTTCGAAATCTTCATCGCTGAGCGCATCGTCGTCGGGGATATTATCCTCGACTATGGCCGTTGGGGCCATGTTGGCCACCTCCTGGGTGTCTCCTAGTTGGGTAGGTTTTCAAACAGGCTTGAATTCTTCTTACGGCTTTTCAGCTGATCTAAACGATACAATAAATTATTGAGTTTAGCAATGAGTTGTATCTATTCGGCTTTGAGAGCCTGAATGGGGTGTTTGCGAGCTGCCTTGATGGCTGGCGCCAGGCCGAAGATGATGCCGACAGCGGCGGACACGCCGACGGCTAGTACGATGGCGGTGGGGGTGAATACGGGGGTGATCTTGGCTAGCTTGCCGGCGATGGTGGCCAGGCCCATGGCGGCCAAAATGCCGAGAGCGCCGCCAATAACGCTTAGAACCACCGCTTCGATGAGGAACTGGACGAGTACGATAGAGCTGGAGGCGCCGATGGCCTTGCGTAGGCCGATTTCGCGAGTGCGCTCGGTAACGGATACCAGCATTATGTTCATGATGCCGATGCCACCTACGAGCAGGCTGATGCTGGCTATGGCCACGATAAAGGTGGTGAGCAGGCTGAGTACACTGTCGACGGTAGAGAGGATATCTTTTTGGGTAAGGACGGTGAAGTCGTCTTGCTTACCGTCGGTGGGATCGCCGTGGTTGTGGCGCATGGCGGTGCGAACCGCGTCGGCGGCGGTGTTAACGTTGTTGGCGTTGTCGACTTGAACAAGGATGCGCAGAATTTGAGGATTGCTGCCGGTGAAGGCCTTGGCGGTGTCGAGCGGAATGTAGGCGGCATTGTCGAGGTTAGGGCCGGCAAAGGCCTGGGCACTGGCGTCTGAGAGCTGGAGGGCACCGACGACTGTGAACTTGGTGCCGCGGATGGTGACGGTTTGGCCGACGGCGGAGGCGCTGCCAAAGAGGTCCTGCTTGGTTTGACCGCCCAACACGATCACCTTTTGGCCGTTATCTGAAGCGGATAAGAAACGATTGTTTGACTCGTTGTCGAACTTGAGGGTTTGGGTCTTGGAGAAATCAGGGGTGGTGGCGAAGAGCAGGGCGCCGTTGGAGGTGGCAGTGCCGTTGGCCAGCACGCCGGAGACGAGGCTCATAGGGGCGACGGCGGTAACGTGGCTGATTTTGGTGAGAGAATTTACATCAGTCTCGGTGAGGGTGGAGGCGCCAAGCGATGAGGCTGCGCCGCCAGCCGCGCCACCCTTCTGGCCGCTGCCGCCGAGGTTAACTTTGCCAGAGGTAACGGCGATAGCATTGGCGTTGACTACGCCGGTGATCTGGTCTTGGACGGCTTGTTTAACACCGTCGCCGATGGCCAAGATCGAAACAACGGCGGCCACGCCGATGATTATGCCGAGCATGGTGAGGAAGCTGCGAAGTTTGGCGTTGGCCAGGCTGACGAGAGCCATCTTGAGGTTTTCGTAGAACATCATAGCTGGACCCTCCGGTGAGTGTGGCTGGCCGATACGCCGTTAACGTGTGGGAGGCCGGTGTCTGAAACGACGGAACCGTCACGAACGGTGACTATGCGGTCGGTCTGATCGGCGATTTCGGGGTTGTGCGTGACGATAACAATGGTGGCGTGGGTCTCGCGGTTGAGGCGGCGAAGCTCGTCGATGATGGCTTTGGAGGACTTGGTATCGAGATTGCCGGTGGGCTCGTCGGCCAGGATGAGGCTGGGGTGATTGACGAGCGCGCGGGCGATGGCGACACGCTGGGTTTGGCCGCCCGAGATCTGGTTGGGGCGGTAGTGGGCCCGGTCTTTGAGGCCAACCAGATCAAGCAGCTTGAGGGCGCGAGTCCGGCGCTGCTTGGGCGAGACACCGGTGTAGACCAGTGGCAACTCAACGTTTTGGACCACGCTAAGGCGAGGTAGGAGATTGAAGCTTTGGAAGACAAAGCCGATCTTGTCGCGACGGAGGTGGGACAACTTGCGGTCGTTTAGTCCGGCAACCTCGGTGCCATCGATCAGGTACTGGCCTTCGGAGGGGCTGTCGAGGAGGCCGATCAGGTTCATGAGGGTGCTCTTGCCGGAGCCGGATGGGCCGATAATTGACACAAATTCACCTGGTTTGATAACCAGGTTAACGTCTTTGAGGGCGACAGTGGGGTCAGCGCGGTCGGTGAAGGTCTTGCCGACACCGCGCAGCTCGATGACATTCATGGCCTAAGCTTAGCATTCCTAAAGTGGTTGTGCTACCTGGTTGTTCGGGCAGTTTCGTCCTGTGGGACTCGTCAGCATAAGCAACACTTATGGACTGCCCGGGCAGGGAGGATGAACCTCCCCACCCGTAGGAGTTTATGTGGCTTTACTCCTGTGCCTTATTGTCCGGCCGGTGAGGGCCGTTCCCATCTGCGTTACGGCTTGACCTGGACCGTGCCGTCGGTGCCGACCAGGACGGTGCACTGGTTGTGCGCCGCTTGGCAGATTGCCTGGTCGGCGGCCACCTGGCGCGCCGCCGGGCCGTATTTGCCGAAGTCGATCTCCGCCCCCGGGATCACGTGGGTGACGGTGATCCGGACTGGACTGCAGAGATACTGGTCCTTGCTGATGTCGGTCCATCGGCTACTCCCGGGCCCGCAGAGCAGTGAATCTGGCTGGCCTGTGACGTTCACGAACTGGTCCGCGAAGGCGTTCGACATGGCGTCTCCCAGGTCTTGCTGCATCTTGGGGTTCTTGATTAGGTCCGAGGAGTAGTTCGCCACGAACCGGGTCACGAGCTGGTCGAGCGTCGGTCCGATGTCCTCACCTTGCCAACGGAGCCATCCGGGGGTAGAGCTGGTGGCGCCGAGATCGGGGAGGTGGTTGGGATCGGAGACTTCGGTGGCACACTTGTACTTTGCGCAGACGCCGACCCAGAATTCCCGCATGGCGGTCTCGGATGGGTTGAGGTTCCATTGCATCCAGAGCGTGACGTACACGGGCGTCCCGTCGCTGGTGTAGGCGGGCCCATCGAGCGGGGCCGGCATTTGCCGGTCGCCGACCGTCTCTCCGATGGCGTTCTTGTCGAGGCCGGTGCCGATTCCGTAGTTGCGCGTCATGTTGCCACAACCTGGAACGAAGCGCAGGTCGAACCCGCTGGCATAGCCGAAGTCCGTTGCGGGCATGATCGCGTAGACGAACCCGCGGCCGTTCTTGTTATTCCCGTTGTTTACGAGAATGCCACACATCCCGTCCGGGACGCTGATGTCGGCCGTGTCGTTTGATGCGACTCCGGGCGGAGCTGGCGGGTTGCCGGGGCTGGGCGGGGCGGCGACAGCATTGTTGCTACCGCCACTCGAGCTGCCATTGTCGCTGCTCGAGCTGTTGCCGCCAATACCGCTGCAGGCGGCGACAGAGACGGCGAGGGCGGCGGCGGCGACAGAGACGGCAAGGCGCCGACTTCTTTTGAGCCGTGGTCCGATCATGTGCACTCCTTCGGGGTGCGATGAGGGTTGGGAAATTGCTCGGCGTAACGTGCCGATGACGGGGTGGTGCGAGGATTCGCACCCCATAGATTGGTCGGATGTGGATCGGGCCAATTTATGAGGGGCGAATGGTGGTCGGAGGCCGGATGGGGCCTGAGTGGCGCCCGCCCGGCCTCCAGAGAGTGCCAGAGTTAGCAGCTGCTATTGTCCCCGGGGAGTCGGGGGCGCAGGAGTAGCCGCAGTTCAATGAAGACCTTGCTCAGCACGGTTCGTGCGACGATCGGTAGCGCTGGTAGCGCTGTCGCCCAGGTTGTCCGGGGTTCGTCTGGCGAGTAGAGCACGGGCTGTTCGAACATTGCGGGGTCGAACTGCTTCCAGATCACGCGGTAGGGCGTGTTCTGGACGAGCTGCTGCATGAGCGGCCGGGCGGCTGTCTCGGTCTCGCCGATTACGGCAATGGCCTCGATCTGGGCTCGGGATCCCCACGGCGCTTCCTCGATGAGGTAGTTGACTAGGCTCAGGATGTGGGCTTCGTCCTCCATGTCTCCGCGGAGCAGGAGCATCGTGATGGCGTTGTCCTCGAGGAACGTCTCGGCTGCTTCGGCGGTGCGCCAGACAAGTACCTGGGCGCCGTCCCAGCCGGGATGACTGAGGTTGGGGGTGAGTGTGGGGTCGGCCAGTGCGTAAAGCACAGGGATTCACTCCTTTGATTGTCCGGACTAATTTTGGTTGTAAAGCGTTGCCCGTTGGGGTGGGCGGCCCTGTGTTCGAGCTTTCAAGCGGTCTGGGCTTGAGAGCTCAAGTCAGGGGGCGTAGGTCGGGCGATTGCCCGACCTACGCTGGCGCACAGGCTGAAGGTTCGCTCCCTTGGTTAGTTCTAGAAGGCGGCGTTTTCGAGGACGCTGGTGTCGACCTCCAGCTCGGCGCGGTTGCCCTCATTGGCCTGCTGGATGGCAGCCAGGAGGTCCCGGTCGAATTTGGAAAGTGAACCGGCGGTCGCTCGGCGGCGGGCTCGGGTATCGCCGGGCCACTCTTCGGGGTGCCGTTCCATGTCGGCATAGCCCTTCGCGACCTTCAGCGTGTGCTCGAGGTTGAATCTGGTCGAGCGGCGGGCGTCGTTCTCCTGGCTGGGAATGTTTTCGTGGACTCGGAGCAGGTAGCGCTCGGTGTGAGAGCAGATCCGCTCGATGGTCAGCTGGACATCCTGGTCTCGGATTTGCTCGCGAACTTTGCGCAGCTGGCGGAGCAAACCCGGGATGGTGCCGGCGATCAGGCGAGGCCGGATCAGCAGGAGGTATGTGCCCGCTACCGCGAGCACTCCTACGCCAAGGAGGACCCCCAGGAAGTACGAGCCGCCGGATTGGTGGCTCGTCCCAGAACTGGTGGAACTGGCGTGGCTTGTGGTCGATGGCGTGGGAGCCGCCGGTAGGGAGCCGACACTCACGGTTTCGCTCATGAACTGGTCGAAGGTGCTGAGTATGCTCCCAGGGTCGCGGCCTGCGGTCTTGGCTTGATCCATGACGTGGTCGCTGGTGCCTTGCGGAACACCACGGCTGGCGCTGGTGACGTAGGTGGTGCCGTTGGCATCGTCCACGAACGCCATTGCAATGATGTCACGGTGTCCGGTGAGCTGGTTGAGCTCATTCGCGAACCGCTGTCCCTGGCCGCCAGTTTCCTGAAGCGCGGTGGCGGGCAGTTCGATCAGTGCGACCGGGTAGCCCGGCATGGTGACAACACCGGACACGGTCTGGCTGTTGTAGCCGGGCGTGTCGGGTGACACGAAGACTATCTGGCCGTGCGATAGTGCCGCCGCTGCCTGCTCGAGGTAGCTGGTGGAGGCAGCGGCGGGCAGGCTCGCGGACGCGGCCAGAAGGCCCGCCGAGATAGCTATCGAAGAGGTCGCCAATACTCGTCTCATCGAGCTCTCCTTCCAGGAGGTTGACGTGAGTAAGAACTGACTAGGGTAACTCAAAGAACTGTGAGCCGAGAAAACTTTTCGAGTCTCCTCGTATGAGACGGCTGCCATGAGTCGCCTCGTACGAGTAGGCTAAGCAAGTGATGATTATGTTATGTTATTGACGCTTTGTCAATAATTGTTTGAAGGGTTGAGTGAATGCTGCCCGGTGGCCTTGGGCTAATCCGAGGCCACCGGGAAGAGGTTACGAACTCGTGAAGATGATGATCTTCAGGAAACGGGCTTCGGTGCGGGAATACTTTCCGACCTTGGAGTCGCCGATGACCCCCTCCGCCTGAATGCGGGTGCCTGGCGTCAGGGTCCAGATGTCAGCACCGATGTCAGCGTCGCTTTGGTATCCGATCTGGCCCACGATGTGTTCGTGGCCACCGTCGTCAGTGAAGCGGTCTTGGAGCTCGGAGTGGTTCGCGCTCCAGATGTTGCCGGCGCTCTTGAACCAACTGCGCGCAGCACCACTGGCGCCGACAACGTGGATGTTGCTCACGAACACCGAGTGGTCGGTGACCTCAGTAACAGTGGCGTCTATGACGTAGCGGTTGCCGGTTCCGGCATAGTTGCCGCCGCCGTTATTGGCGACTGCGCCAATTGCGAAAACGATGAATCCGCATATCGTCAGCATAGCGAGCACTGCCCCGAGCGCTATGAGCGCAGAGGTAAAGCTCGAGCGGTACACTATTGTCCTTTCGGGGTGCGTGCGATGACGGATCGCAAACCGTGAGGGCCGTGGCCCTCATTACCGGGCGCGATTTGGAGAATCCAGCCTGGTAATGAGGGGCTATGGGCAAAAAATAAAAACTCCCCCGTATGGGCCCTAAGGCTTGCCCATAATAGAGAATTTTCGATACCTATAGCTGATTAAATTGTGACATCACTATAGGACATTTGATGGGGATGTCAAGGAAGTTTGCAGCATATATTTATGTGTGATTTACAGTACAGTCTAGTGGAAAACGCCTTCGCCGGGTATAATATGCCGGTTCGAGGGCGCTGTGAGGCGCCTGTGTACCGGGAGAGGTCGCATAGTGGCCTAGTGCGCTCGCTTGGAAAGCGAGTATGGGGGCAACTCCATCGAGGGTTCGAATCCCTCCCTCTCCGCCAGCAATTATTTTGGGGGTAATTATGGACAACATGAAGGACAAGCCGGACTCATACTGGCGCGAGAGACTGACGCCGGAGCAATACCGGGTATTGCGTGCGCGCGGGACGGAGGCGCCGGGAACGGGCGAATACGCCGATAAGTACGATGACGGCATGTACCGGTGCGCGGCATGCGGGCAGGAGCTGTTCGCGAGCGACACCAAGTTTGAGAGCACGCAGCCGGGGCTTACGGGCTGGCCGGCGTTTTGGGCTGAGGCGGCTAAAGGCAGAGTGGAGCTGCGGCCGGACGATGCGCTTGGTATGCACCGGACCGAGGTGGTTTGCGCACGGTGCGGGTCACATTTGGGACACCTGTTTGAGGACGACCCAGCGGTGTCTGATAAGGGCGGTAAGCATTATTGCGTTAACTCGTGCGCGCTTAAATTTGAGCCTAAATAGTAAAATGCCCAGGCCATCGATGTGACGGCCCGGGCGACGCCCTGAACTACAGGGAGGGACGAGTGTGCATGGTATCGCGTGGGAAACGCACCTTAGCGGTGTTGAGCTCGATTACGACGCAGTAAACCCCGTCCAGGCCGTGTATTTTAACAAGACGTTCCGTGACGATGTTAAGCCGGGTTTGCATGGTGCTGGCGATGCCGGACAGGCCGCTGGTCTCGATGCGGATGTAAATGTCGGCTCGATCGGGCGTTCGGCGGCTGATATCGAGTGAGAAAGAGCCGGGCGGCGGCCGGAAGACGTGGATGTCCGGTATGACGATTCTGGGGTCGTATAGCTCCGCGATGAGGCCGACGAGGGTCGACTCTGAGGTGAACTCAGTATGCTCCGGACCGTCCGGACCGACACAAATGGTGACGCCGACGGAAGCGCCGCCGGTGAGAACTTGGCCGATCTCAGCATTGTCGCGGGCGATTTGCATGATAGCCTCCTGCTTGTCTAGGGGCAAAAGTAGTGCGCGCTACGGAACGCAGTCACTTAATCATGTAGGGGCTGTAAAGTCAAAACATGCGACCTGGTTTGAACTAGGGGAATGGCGTAGGATACTCGTTGTGGCAGGATATTCAAGTAAGAATTTGATCGATAAATTGGGTGTGAAGCCGGGGATGCGGGCGATTGTGATGCGCGCGCCCAGGGGATACGTGGAGCTGCTGCCGGAGCTCGAGGAGCGAGCGAAGGTGGCGGTACGTCTGAGCGGGCGCTTTGATTTAGTGCAATATTTCGCGACTAGCGAAGAGCAACTGGGGGCGGTAATGCCGAACCTGGCGGCACATCTTGAGCCGGGTGGAATGCTGTGGGTGAGTTGGGCTAAGCGCACGTCGCCGCTGAACTCGGGCTTGGATGAGAGTATTGTGCGGCGGTTGGGGCTTAAGGCGGGCCTGGTGGATGTGAAGGTGGCGGCCCTGACAGAGGATTGGTCGGGGTTGAAATTTGTATACCGGCTGGCCGACCGCTAAAATTGGCGCAATGTTAAATTACGAATCGCTTCACAATCACACGACGGCGTCGGATGGCACGCAGGATTATCTGGAGGTGCTAAAGACGGCTGAGCAGCACGGTTTGGGCGTGATGGCGCTGACTGATCACGATGCGTTGCCGGGTGAGCAGGACCTGGTGCGGTTGCGGGCCTACGATGGCCCGATTAAGTGGTTGGTGGGGATTGAGCTCACTAGTTACGTACCGCGTGAGGTTGGTGGGCCGGAAAAGGGTGCGTTGCATGTGCTGGGGCTGTTCGTGGATCCGACCAACCGGCCGCTTAAAGAGTTTTGCGCGCAGGCCGAGGAAGGCCGACGGGTGCGGATGCGGGCGATCATTAAGCACCTGCAAGGGATCGGTTTCCAGGTAACCGAAGACGACGTGCTGCGCCATGCACCCTCGAAGAACATCGTGTTACCGCATATGGTGGCGGCGGTGATGGAGAAGCCCGAGAACCGGAAGTTGGCTGATGAGATTCGGGGGCGGATGCGGCAGGAGGCTGAGCATAACGCCGAGGTGAAGCAGGCGTACGATAGCATGTTGGAGTTTGGGCCCAAGCAGTATCCATACGCGTTGTTTATGACGAAACATGCTTATCTGCCGATGGTGCAAGACGAGGTGGTGAATCTGCTCGACCTGGACGGAACGGTGAAGCTGATTCGGGAAGCGGGTGGCGTGGCGGTGATGGGCCACTGGTTTTTTAACGAGAACAAGCTGAACGAGGCGGGGCTAGCGGCAGTCCTGGAACGCGGAGGGCTGGACGGGCTCGAGAGCGTAATCGTGAACACAATGGGCGACAAGGCGCCGGATGAGGACGTGCGGCGGACGCGCGAGTTGATCCGGCGGTATGGCGTGGCCGAAACAATGGGCTCGGATAGCCACTCGGCGGCAGATGTGGCAGCATTTGCGGGGAGCAAATTCGCGGCGGAATCGGCGGGACAAACAACGCGGCTGATCGAGCGGTTTAAGCCGGATCTGCGCTGGAGCAACTGGGCCTAGAGCAGCAGTTGCCCCGCCTTCAAGACGAAGTGCGGGGCTAACTGAAAGAGTGGAGGATAAGCGAGCGGGAGCGTAACGGCCTCGATCGAGATGGCGCTCGATATGCGCCCCTCCGACCGCGAGCTCGTCGGGCCAGGTGATCGGGCCCGCTTGGATGTCGCGGGCGACCAGCCGCCGGTGCAGGTCCTCGGTGATGTTGGTGCGCGAGCGTTGTCTGGTACTCGGTGCGCCGGTATTGGCGGCTTCCCAGACGGCGGTTTCGATGGCGGCCTCGATCGTTACCAGGCGGCCATCGATACGGAGGTAAAACAGGATTTTCCTGCGTGGCGGCCTATGCTGAGGCAACTTCGAGGACTCCTCTCGATGTGGGGGTGCTCTTTCAGAATGCCATGATTCTAACACGTTTATGCTTTTACGTCAATGTATGGCGCAAGGCGTTTTCGCGTTTTGTTCGCATGGCGCCAGATGGGGCGTATAATCAGATTATGGACGAGGTGGCGGAGGTAAAATCGCGGCTTGAGATCACAGAGGTGGTCGGGGCGTATGTGCCATTGAAGCAGGCTGGGCGTAACTTGAAGGCGCCGTGTCCGTTTCATCAAGAGAAGACGGCGAGCTTTATGGTGAGCCCCGATAAAGGCATCTACCATTGCTTTGGCTGTGGCGAGGGCGGCGACATTTTTAACTTCGTGATGAAGATGGAGGGCGTGGACTTTAAGCAGGCGCTCGAAATGCTGGCACGAAAAGCCGGCGTGGAGCTGAAGGCGCGCAGCGGTGAGAGCAAGGAGGCGGGACGGCTGCGGGCGCGATTGCTGGAAGCACATGAGCTCGCAGTGAGGTATTTTCAGGCCAACCTGGTGGGGAACCGTAAGGCGCTCGAGTACGTGATTAAAAAGCGTGGCTTGAATAACCAGACGATTAGAGATTTTTTGATTGGCTATGCGCCGGATACCTGGGAAGGACTGACGGCGGCGCTTACGAAAAAAGGGTTCAACGCCAAGGAGATGCTTCAGGGTGGACTGGCTGGGCAGAAGGAAGGTCGATCGACGGTATACGACCTGTTTCGGGGGCGGGTGATGTTTACGATTTGCGACCGGGAGGGCCGGCCGGTTGGATTTACGGGACGGGTGCTGGACGATTCGGTGCCGAAGTACCTTAACACGCCGCAGACGCCGCTGTACGACAAATCGTCGGTGATTTTTGCACTGCATTTGGCTAAGGAGGCGATTCGGCAGGCCGACGAGGTGGTGCTAGTGGAGGGGCAGATGGATGTGGTGGCGAGCCATCAGGCAGGCGTGCGACAGGTGGTGGCTACGAGTGGTACGGCTATGACGATGGAGCATTTGCGGACTTTAAGTAAGCTGACGAAGAACATTAAGCTGGCATTTGATGCTGATCGGGCGGGCTTGGCGGCGACCGAGCGGGCAATTGAGATGGGTCAGAAATTGGGGTTAACCTTGCGGATGGTCGAGCTGCCAGAGGGCATAAAAGACGCCGATGAGTTGATTCAGAAGGATGTGGAGGCTTGGCGACAGGCGATAGCTGGGGCCAAATACATTGTGGATTATTTGTTTGACCGGTTTGAAGCTGATTTTGACTTGGAAAGCGCGGTGGGCAAGCGCGGGTATGCGGACCGGTTGGCGGCGAACTTGCGGCGGCTGGGTGATCCGGTGGAACAGGATCATTATGTGAAGTTGTTGGCCGGCAAGACTGGGACGAGCGAGGAAGCGGTGCGGGCTAAGATCGCGCAGACTAGTGATGGGGGTACCGGTCCTGCCACCACCGGTACCCCGCTGTCATCGCCAAGCTCCCCTGGCCACCGGGCAGCGGGGTCCCCGCCTGTGGTGTCACCTGTAGCTTCTGCCGTCACCCGAGACCAACAGCCCATTCGCCGGGCGGTGGTGCAGACGCAGGGTAAGCCGACTGCTCGGCAGAAGATGGAGGAGTCGTTGTTGGGGCTGACGTTGAACAACATGACAGCGCGGGCGAGCCTGGATGATCTAACGGCGGTGCATTTTTCGTCGCCGGAGCGGGTCTTGATTTTCGAACAGCTGAAGTCCAAGGTCGGTGAGCCCGGGGAGGTGGTGGCGGCCGGATTGGGCGAACTTGGGACGTATGCCAAACAGTTGATGCTAATCGGTGAGAATGAGTTTGGTGACGTGGATGAGTCGGCGCTGGCCTTCGAAGCGTTTTCGTTGGCCCACAACGTGATGCTGAGGGGTAATGGCGATCGCAAGCGGCAGTTGGGGGCGCAAATCCAAGAGGCCGAGGGGCGGGGTGATCAGGCGGAAGTGGGTAGGTTGATGCAGGAGTTCCAGGATATTATACGCACTGAAGTGTGATATAATTATGTTGTACTGATTTTGGGAGTGTGAGTGAGGTGCGCTCGCTCCGGCAGACCACAGTTTCCTGAGAGGACTGATAGAAGGCTGCATGAGGCATCACATAACAAGGATTGAAAGTTGCACAACGCCAAGGGAAAGGGCGGAGTGTGACTTATTGTCGTAGTAACGACTAGTAGTGAAAGGGAGGCAAATTTGGCCAAAAAAGTAGTTGAAGAACAGGAGCTCGAGCGGACCTCTGGCTACTCGCCAGAGGTGGAGCGGCTGATTACCAAGGGCAAGGAGCAGGGTTATGTGACTCAGCAGGAGATTGCCGGTGTGCTGCCCGAGGCGGAGGAGAACCTGGAGGAGCTCGATGAGCTGTACGCAGCGCTGCTGGAGCAGGGTATCGAGATTACCGACCAGAAGGATGCTCTGATCTGGGACAAGGACGAGGAAGATGCGACCGAATCCAACGACGATTACATCAAGGACATCGCCGATGACTCGGTGCGGCTGTACCTGCGCGAGATTGGCAAGATCCCGCTTTTGACCGGTGAGCAAGAGGTGACGTTGGCCAAGCGCATTGAAGCTGGCGATAAGGCCGCTAAGGACGCGATGGCCGAGGCCAACATGCGGTTGGTGGTGAGTATCGCGAAGAAGTACATTGGCCGTGGTTTGGACCTATTGGATCTGATCCAAGAGGGTAACACTGGTCTGCTGCGCGCGGTCGAGAAATTTGATTACACCAAGGGGTACAAGTTTTCGACGTATGCGACGTGGTGGATTCGCCAGGCGATTACGCGGGCGATCGCAGACCAGGCGCGCACTATTCGCATTCCGGTACACATGGTGGAGACGATCAATAAGCTGATCCGCACCCAGCGCCGGTTGGTGCAGGAGCTCGGACGTGAGCCGCTGCCCGAGGAGATTGCCGCCGAGATGGAGATGGATGTGGAGAAGGTGAACCACATCCTGAAGATCAAGCAGGACATCGTAAGCCTTGAGGCGCCGGTGGGTGAGGAAGAGGATTCACAGCTGGGCGACTTTATCGCCGACGAAGACTCGCTGACGCCGGAAGAGGCGGCTACACACCAGCTGCTCAAAGAGCACGTGAACGCCGTGTTGCAGCTGCTGACGCCGCGCGAGCAGAAAATTTTGCGCATGCGGTTTGGATTGGAAGACGGCCGGTCGCACACCTTGGAAGAGGTGGGGCAAGAATTTGGCGTGACGCGTGAGCGCATTCGCCAGATTGAGGCCAAGGCGCTGGCTAAGCTGCGCAAACACCGTGAGAGTAAAAAGCTGCGGGATTATTTGCGGTAAGTTCGGTGCTAATGCGCGAACCAAAAAGGAGCCTACGGGCTCCTTTTTGGTCGGATGCTATTTGCTGATAGGTTGTTCGGCAGTGATGAGTTTGGTGACGAGGCCGTGGAGCATATCGCGCTCGGCTTCGCTGAGGCGAGGGCAGCCGAGCAGATCCGGCAGCGCGGCGTAGATCTCGTCGACGGCGGTGCGGCCTTGGGCGGTGAGCTGCAGGGTTTTGGTGCGGCGGTCGAGGGCGCCTTCCTGGCGCGTGATGAGGCCGGTGGCGACTAGCCGGTCGACGATGCCGGTGACATTGGACGCGTCAGTATGCAGGGTATCGGCGACGCGACCCATAGTGGAAGCGCCCTGCGAGATGGCATAGAGCGTATGGACCTGCATGATCGTGAGATCGTAGCGCTCAGCGGCCTGGGCCATGCTGGTCTTCATGCGACCTATAAGAGCGAGCAAATCTTGGCAAACTTGTTGCGACGTGACTTTCATGTCTTCATTATAGTACTAATTTAATATTTGACAACTTCAAATATTAATATAAACTACAATTTATAATCATAAAGTTCGAATCTAGCAAAGATTGGCAAAATAAAGTATAAGCACGGGAGGTGCGATGATTGAAGAGGTGAAACACAAGGGAATGGCGCTGGCAGTATTGGCTGCGGCTCAGTTCATGGTGATCTTGGACGCCACCATCGTGAACGTGGCGCTGCCGGCGATTCAGAAGGCGCTGGGTTTTAATACAGCCTCGGATTTGCAGTGGGTGGTGACCGCTTACGCCTTGGCGTTTGGCGGTTTTTTGCTGCTCGGCGGGCGGCTGGCTGATTTGTTTGGCCGGCGGCGGATGTTTATGGCCGGCGTAAGTTTGTTCGCGCTGGCGTCATTGGCGGGAGGGTTCGCACAGAACCCGGCGATGCTGGTGACGTTCCGGGCGATTCAGGGACTGGGAGGCGCGCTACTGGCACCCGCAGCTTTGTCGCTCGTGTTAACCATCTTTAAGGAGGGTCCGGAGCGTAACCGGGCGCTGGGTTTGTGGAGCATGGTGGCCGGCGGCGGTGGTGCGGTGGGACTGCTACTGGGCGGCGTGCTGACGCAATACGTGGACTGGCGCTGGATCTTCTTCATTAACGTGCCGATCGCTGCCTTAGTGCTGGCGATGGCGATGCGGTTCGTGCCCAAGAGCTTGCCGGCTAAGCGGCAAAGTATGGACCTGCTGGGTGCAGTGACTGTAACCGGCAGTTTGATGAGCTTGGTGTATGCATTGGCCCAGGTGCCGACCAGGGGCTGGGGGAGCGGTCTGACATTGGGGGCGTTTGGAGTATCGGTTGGATTGATGGTGGCGTTCGTGGTGAACGAGCTGGTGCGCAAACAGCCGCTGATAAAGCTGGGTATCTTTAGGCGCCGGAACGTGAGCGGCGGGACGATTATTCAGGTGCTGATGCCGGCGGCACTGTTTGGGATGTTTTTCTACCTATCGATCTATTTGCAACAGGTCCTGCACTACTCGCCGACTAAGACCGGGCTCGCGAACGTACCGTTTACGCTAGTGCTGATCGTGGTGGCAGGGACTTTATCACGGTTTATCGCCAAGCTTAATCCCAAGCCAATCCTGGTAGTGGCGCCGCTAGTGGTGGGGACGGGACTGGCGTACTTCTCGCGCATCCCAGTCCATGCGAATTACCTGACCGATATCTTGCCGGCGGTGGTATTAATGGCGGCGGGTATGGCGATGGTGTTCGTCACCACTACGGTGGTGACTACGAGCGGCACGTCTCAGGAGGAATCCGGATTGGTATCGGGGCTGCTGAATACCGGCCAACAGATTGGTGGAGCGATCGGTCTGGCGGTTCTGAGTGTAGTGTCGACGTCAGTGACGAAGGCTGATCTAGCCACTGCAGCCGCGAGCGCTACTAATCCGGCTAGTGTTGCCGCTGCGATACCGGCGGCGATGGTGCACGGTTTCCAGCGTGGATTTGCGACGGCAGCACTGTTTGCGGTGGGCGCAAGCCTAGTGGCGGCGGTAGTTATTAAGGCGCGCAAACCGAGCCGGGCGCAGGCGGAGAGGGATCTGCAGATGGAGGCGGAGGTGTTGCCGGCCATACCAGGCGAGAATACCGAGTTTATGCCGCTGGCTGAGATTCGCGAGCTCGAAGCCCAGGCCGAGCTTAGAACGGCAGCGCCGGCTCGGCAGCTACGGGATGTTTACCCCCGTCGACGTCTCAATAGCGAGGCCGAGAGCAGGAGCTAGTACTGTAAGTTTTTAAAAAGAGGCCCAGAAAGGGCCTCTTTTTATTTTATAAAAATGGTTGTTCTAACCCGGTAAGGCATGTAGGGTAAGGGTAAAGAATTGGTGAACTGAGTGGGGGCTTGTATTTGGCTGAGCTGACCGAGAAGTGCGGAGTTTTTGGGGTCTTTACGGTGGCGAGCTATGCGGCCAGAGCGACATATTACGGGTTGTTTGCGTTACAGCATCGAGGTCAGGAGAGTTCGGGGATTGCGACTGTGGCGGAGGGCATAATCCAGATGTACGGTGGAGAGGGTCTGGTGGCACATGTATACAGCCAGAAGGACCTGGACGTGTTGAAATCGAATATGGCGATCGGGCATAACCGATATTCAACCTCGGGTGGTAAAGGCGGCTCACATGTACAGCCGGTGGTGGACGCGGAGGCTGGTTTTGCCTTGGCGCACAATGGCAACTTGCCGACGGTAGTGGCGCTGGCGGATTTTTTGAAGGGCCGTGGTGTGGCGACGGTGGATATGAACGACTCGCAGATGATGGCAGCGGCGATCGGGTGTTATATGCGCGAGGGCAAATCGCTACCTGAGGCAATCGAGGCGGCTTGGCCGTTATTTACAGGTGCGTTTGCATGTGTGGCCATGGATGCGGGGACGGTGGTGGCGTTCCGGGATGAATGCGGGATTCGGCCGTTGTCTTTGGGAAGTTTGGAGGATGGCTATGCCGTGGCATCCGAGACGTGTGCGTTTGATACTATCGGCGCAGCTTTTTTGCGCGACGTGAAGCCGGGTGAGCTAGTGATGATTAGCTCGAAGGGCGTGAAGAGCAAGCAAATCGTGAAGGCGCGGCCGGCTATGGATGTGTTTGAGTATGTGTACTTCGCGCGGCCGGACAGTATGGTGATGGGGCGCAAGGTGAACGAGGTGCGGCGTGAGTTTGGCCGGCAGCTGGCGCGCGAATTCCCGATTAAAGCTGATTTAGTGATACCGGTGCCGGATTCGGCGATCCCGGCGGCGCTCGGTTACTCGGAGCAGTCGGGGATACGGTTTGATCACGGATTCGTGAAGAATCGCTACATACACCGCACGTTTATTAAGCCCACGCAGGAAATGCGAGAGCGCGATGTGAAGGTGAAGCTAAACCCAGTGCCGGAGGCGATTATGGGTAAGGATGTGATTGTGATCGATGACTCGATTGTGCGCGGAACCACCACTGCCCAAATCGTGGACATGTTGCACGGCGCGGGAGCACGCAACGTGCATGTGCTAGTGAGCTCGCCGCCAGTTAAGTACCCAGACTTTTACGGCATTAACACGCCGAATCCTGATGAGCTGATTGCATCGCGGATGAGCGTGGAGGAAATTTGCCGGCATATCGGGGCAGAATCGCTGGGATTTTTGTCGTTTGAGGGCATGGTGAAGGCGACGGGGTGGCCGGCCAGCAAACTAAACACCTCGTGTTTTAGCGGGGTGTACCCGATTGATATTGGTGAGAGCAACCGTAGGCTGATGAGTGTTGGCAATTGAATGCTTAGTGCTCGAGTCAACTAAGAGCTTCTTTTTAAGGGGTTGTGATGCTGAATCTTGATGAACTTATTGAGAACAATGAAGGTCCAGAGTTTCAGGTTTTCAAACGGATAGGGACTTCTTGGAAATAGGCGCTGCCGAGGTTTCATGGCGGATGTTTTTTGACTCGTATAAGAGGGTTGTAGGGAGGCCATTCGTACTTGATGAAGACGCTGGTATGTAGAAGGGTCAATCTCTAAGGGTAGGTCAGGTATACTAACCAGTATGAAGAGGCCGCTTTTGGTATTGGTTGATGGCTCGGCGGTGTTTCACCGGGGTTACCACGCGATTCCGCATCTGTCGAACTCGAAAGGCGAGCCGACAAATGCGGTATACGGATTTTTGACGATCATGATTAAGGTGCTTGGCGACCTGAAGCCGGAGTACGTGATTGTGGCGTGGGACAAGTCGAGCAAGACATTTCGTAATGACATGTACGCCGACTACAAGGCGACGCGAACGGCGATGGACGATGACCTGAGGGTGCAGATTGCGCCGACCAAGGAGTTGGTGAAGGTGCTAGGGTTGCCGTTGGTGGAGGTGGAGAACTATGAGGCGGACGATATTATCGGCACGTTGGCGCGTAAGGCGGAAGCCCAGGGCAATCTAGAGGTGGTGATCGCGACGGGCGACCGGGACCAGCTGCAGTTGGTGGACGAGAACACCGTGGTGGCGATGTTTAACCCGCGGGGTCTTGAGCCAACCCGGTACGATCTGGCGAAAATGAAGGAAAAGTACGGTCTGACGCCGCAGCAGTTCGTGGATTATAAGGCGTTGGTGGGTGACACGAGCGACAACATTCCGGGCGTGAAGGGTATTGGTGATAAGGGTGCACAGAAGTTGTTGGCGGAGTACGGATCGCTCGATGGAATTTACGAGCACTTAGATGAGATCAACGGCAAGGTGGGCGAGTACCTGCGTGAGGGCCGCGAGTTGGCGTTTTTGAGCCGTGAATTGAGCAAGATTATATGCGATATGCCGCTGGAGCTTGACCTGGAAGAGGCGCGGGTGGGACAACACGACCACGGCGATGTGCGGGAATTCTTTAGCCGTATGAGCTTCAGATCGAATTTGCTCGAGAAACTACCGGCGGCGGTGGGCGGGAGCGGCGATGGCGCTGGTGCCGCGGCCATGGCGGTGACACAGGTGCAGGCGCCGACATTGTTTGACGACGAGCCGGGGGTGCCGGCCAAGGCCCGGCCTCACCTGAATACGGCCAAGTACCGGGCGGTGACTAGCCCCGAGCAGCTGGACGAATTGGTGGTAGCGCTGGAGCGGGAGCCGGTGTTTGCATTCGATACCGAGACCACCGATGTCGACACGACGGTAGCGGAGTTGGTAGGGATTTCGGTGAGTTTTAAGGATGGCGAGGCCTATTACGTTCCGGTGGGACACACGCAGGGCACGCAACTGGATAGTAAAGTGGTGACGGATCGGCTCAAGGCGGTGTTTGAAAACCCCAAGATTGGCAAGGTGGGGCACAACGCCAAATTCGATTACGAAATGTTGCGCAAATACGGCATAACGGTGGCGCCGATCGTGTTTGATACCATGATCGCGGCCTTCTTGCTGGATCCACTATCGCGCTCGCAATCGCTTGATGATCTGGCGTTTCGTGAGCTTGGGGTGGAGATGATTCCGATTTCGGATTTGATCGGAAAGGGTAAGTCCGAGGTGACGTTCGATAAATGCCTAATCGAGGACGCTACGACCTATGCGGGGGAGGATGCTGATATGAGCTTCAGGCTGTACCGGCAGCTGAAGCGACGGCTGGAGGTTGAGCAGGAGCATCCGGGCCCGTACGAGCGCTGGGGTGACTGGAACATGTGGCGGCTAGCCGAGGACATCGAGTGGCCGATCATTCCGGTGCTGGGCGAGATGGAGCGGGATGGTATTGAGCTGGATACGAAGCGGCTGGCGGAATTCGGCGCGCAACTGACTAAGAAGATTGGCGAGCTGAAGGGTGACATTTACGCTTACGCGGGCGAAGAGTTTAACCTGGGGTCGCCGGCGCAATTAGGCCAAGTGTTGTATGGGCGGCTGGGCTTGAGCACGGCCGGGCTGAAGAAGGGCAAGACGGGTTGGAGCACGGCGGTGGGCGAGCTCGAGAAGTTGCGCCAAGACCATCCGGTGGTGGAACTGATTATGCAGTTTAGGGAACTCGATAAGCTCAAGAACACATATGTGGACGCGCTGCCGGGACAAGTGGCCCCGGACGGCCGGGTGCACACTAGTTTTAGTCAGGTGGTGGCGCAGACTGGGCGGCTGAGTTCAAGTAACCCGAATTTGATGAACATTCCGGTGCGGACCGAGCTGGGTCGGGAAATCCGAACGTGCTTTGTGGCGCCCGCCGGCCGGGTGCTGGTGAGTGCGGATTATTCGCAGATTGAACTGCGGGTGGCAGCAGCGCTGTCGGGCGACGAGGCGATGATCGAGACGTTTCGGTCGGGAACGGATTTGCACCGAGCGACGGCCGCCGAGCTGTACGGGGTACCACTCGAGGACGTTACCAAGGAGCAGCGGTCGGCGGTGAAGGCGATTAACTTTGGAGTGCTGTACGGCATGAGTGCGCACGGCCTGAGTGTGGCGACTGGAATGGAGGGCAAAGAGGCGGCTGCGTTCATTGAGCGGTACTTTGAAGTGCGGCCCAGGCTACGGGAGTACATAGATGCGACCAAGAAATTTGCCTGGGACAATCAATATACGGCAACGTTGTTTGGCCGGCGGCGGCCGTGCCCGGAGATTAGGTCGAGCAATTATCAAATACGGCAGGCGACTGAGCGGATGGCGGTGAACGTGCCGATCCAGGGGACAGCGGCGGATATTTACAAGTTGGCGATGGTGGAGCTGGCGGCGCGGCTGGATGAGGATTGCCGGCTGCTGCTGCAGATTCACGATGAGCTCATCGTGGAGGCGCCGGCTCACAAGGGCCAGGAGGTGGCCAAGCTAATGCAGGAGGTGATGGGCGGCGTGATTGATCTGGGTGTGCCATTGGCGGTCGATACGGGCATCGGCAAGAACTGGGGCGAACTGAAGTGAGTGAGGGGCAGCCAGAGCAGGGCACGCAGCCGCGAAATGACCGAGATCGTTTGCTGCAGGCCACCTGTGAGCAGATTGTGCTGACGGTGGCGCAGGCGGTGGATGCAGAAGGTGGCCGGGGAGTGATGGACTTGCGAATTCCGGGTGGGCCAGTGGTAGGCCGCCAAGTCACCATCGATGCCACTGAGCAGGGGGGGTTGGCCAACAAGTGTCGGCTAACGATTCTGAATATCGACCTTGCACCCGAGGGTGAGGCTGCTCGTGTGGAATACGAGCACGACAAGCAGACGAAGTTTGGGTTACAGCGCGTGTATTCGGTACAGAGTGTGCGTCGGCGCAATGGGCAGTTAGAATTACTGGAAAATTTTTTGGCCAACGTGTCCAACCAGGTACGGGAGGCGGACTTTCGGCCGATCCAGTCCGAGAGTTACGCGCAAAAAACGGTGCTAGGGACGCTCAAGGATTGGGTGAACTATCGGGAGTGGCAGCTAAAACGGGGCCAATAATCAAAAGTACGGCCGAATAACGGCCGTACTTTTGATTGCCCATGGACAGGTAGCTGTTTAGGCGGCCATGTTGTCGTTGGCGTTGCCGAGCTCCTTCGATACATCCACGGGGGTTTCGTACTCCTTGTCCGGGATGCGCTCAAGAAACACCATGACGTTCTGGGGCGCTTCGTTGTCCTTGGCAGCTTCAATGAGCTCATTGCGGTCGGCTGGGTAGTCGACGCCCTTTAAGCATTCTTGAAGCTCGGCTGCACTAACGTTTTCGTTGTCTGGCATGTCGGTATCCTCCTTATTGTTCAGATTCT
>DASXHH010000022.1:0-15842 GCA_036488585.1 Candidatus Saccharimonadia bacterium
TGTTGAAGGGTTTAAGAACGTATTCTTCGCTGGATTCTTTGGTGCGGTCGTTGAGGGAAATGCCCACCCGGGCACGGATAAAATCGGGGCCGATGTGTTGGATAACCGATTTGATGCCTTGGTGGCCGCTGGAACTGCCGCCGATGCGCAGGCGGAGCCGTCCGAAGGGCACGTCCACATCGTCGAAGACCACCCAAACGTTGGCCGGCGAGATCTTGTAGAACTGCATTATCCGCTGGACGGCCTCGCCGGACAGGTTCATGAAAGTCTGGGGCTTGGCTAGGATTACCTTCTCCTCGGCTAGCTCGGCGATGGCAGTTTCGGATTTAAGCTTGGATTCAGACTTCCAGGCGGCGCTGAGAGCGGTGGCGAACTGGTCTGTAATCATGAAACCAATGTTGTGGCGGGTGCCGGCATACTGCGGACCAGGGTTGCCGAGGCCGACGATGAGTTTCATTTGCGCTTGCGCTCCTTGCGGCGCAGGTTTTCGCCGTGTTTATGTTTGAACTCGAATGTAATAGGCGTGCCGGTAAAATCCCACTCGTCCCGGATATTGTTTTCGAGGTAGCGGCGGTAGCTAAAGTGGATAAGATCCGGGTAGGTGCAGAAGAAGGCGAACGTGGGCGGATTGACGCCAGTTTGGGTGCCGTAGTTAATCTTGGGCATTTTGCCTTTGAGGCCGGCTGGTGGCTGCTTGGCGGTGAGTTTTTCGACCAAACGGTTGAACGGGCCGGTGGACACCTGGGTATTGCGGCGCTCCTCTATTTTTAGGGCTAGGTCCATCAGCTGGTTGGTGTGCAAGCCGGAGATGGCGGAGGTGTAGACCAGAGGCGCCCACCAGACGAACTGGAAGTCTTGTTTAATCTGAGCGGTGAGATGATCTTGGGTCTTTTCGTCTTTGTCGACGGCGTCCCATTTGTTCATGGCCAGAATGAGGCCCTTGCCGGCCTCGATGATTTGGCCGGCTAAGTTGAGGTCGCCGGCTACGTGGCCCTCGGAGGCGTCCATTACCAACACGCAGATGTCGGCCTCGTTGATGGCGGCCATGGTACGCAGGGCACTGAATTTTTCAATGCCGGGTTCAATGCGGCCGCGGCGGCGCAGGCCAGCGGTGTCGAGTAGTCGGATTTCGCGCTCGTGATACTTGATGGTTTCGTGGGCGATATCGCGGGTGGTGCCGGGTATGCTCGATACCACAGCCTTTTGCTTGCCGACAAGATTGTTGAGTAGGCTGGATTTGCCGACGTTCGGTCGGCCGATGAGGGCGAGCTTGAGCGGCGGGTTAGTCTCGACGGGTACAGGAGTGGCCTCGATTTGTATGGTGATGGCGTCGAGTAGGTCGCCGGTGCCGCTGCCATGGATGGCCGATACCGGGATGATGGTGGGGATGCCGAGACGACGCCAGGCATTGATTTCGGTGTCGCGGGCAGCATCGGCCTTGCCGAGTACTAGGATTACTGGTTTTCCGCTGCGCAGGGCGAGCTTGGCGGCAGTTTGGTCCTCGGCGGTAATCATGGTGCCTGCGTCGACCACTACCACCATAACCGAGGCGGTGCTGGCCATTTGCTGGATTTGGTCTTGGGCCTGAAGCTCGATTTCGCCGTCGGCCTTGGAGAGGCCGGCGGTGTCCACGAGTGTGAAGTGATAACCGCGCCAGCTCACTGCCCCGTAGTTGGCGTTACGGGTGGTGCCGGGGGTCTCATGGGTGATGGCCTGGCGCGCGCCAATTAGCCTGTTAAACAGACTCGATTTGCCCACATTGGGGCGGCCAACGATTGCTACGATGGGCGTTACAGCCATTGCCAGTTACCGGAGATCCAATTAGTTAGTCTTTGAGTGGCGGCGAAACGGTCATCGGCGCCAAGCACCACGGTTACCACCTCGTGGCCATTTATACGAGTAAGGCCGACGAAACATTCGCCGGCTGCGGGTGTGTACCCAGTCTTTATACCATAAAACTGGCCGGTAGCCAAGAGTTGGTCGATAGTTTGGATACTTAGGGTGCGACCGGCGGTACTGGTGATGGTGGTGTTTTGGAGAGTAACCGCATGGCGAATAAAGGTGCTCGATAGTGCAAGTAGCGCGATCTTGGACACCGAGGCGGCGGTGGAGTAGTTGTTCTGGTCTTGAAGGCCGCTGGGCGAGCTGAAATGAGTGTCGCTTATCCCCCACTCGGCCATTTTTGAGTTCATTTTGGCGGCGAACTTGGTGGACGTGCCGGAGTCCCAAAAGGCCAGGGCATCGGCGGCGTCGTCGCCGGATTGGACCAGGGCCGCTGTCACTAGATCGCCGACGCTGTAGGTCTCGCCAGGTTTGAGGCCCACCAGCTCGTCGGCGGGGTCATAGGTGGGCAGTTTAGGAACGGTGACCGGCTCAGAGGGTTGATGACCGGACAGGATTACCATGGTAGTAATGAGCTTTGTGATGCTGGCGATGGGTCGTTTGGCGCCAGCATTGTTCGAGTACAAGACGGTGCCAGTGCTAGCGTCGACGGCTACGGCGGCGGCTACATTGAGGCTGAGCGTGTCGGTACCGGTCTGGATGGGTAGCGGGCCAGGCGGCGTGAGGGCGATGGGGATGCCGGCGGTTTTGATGACGCCGGGTACATGGATATCGGCGGCAGTAAGCTGGGCTCGGGTGGTGTTGGGCAGATGCCCCCAAAGGCCGGTGACGTGCAAAAGCAGTGTAAAGATGAGGGCTAGCGCTTTCATTGGGCACCTACTTCCTGCCAGTTGCCGGCCGGCAGGTCGCTTAGCTCGTAGGGGCCAATGGCGGTGCGATGGAGCCGGGCAATGGCGTAGCCTAGTGCGCCGAGGGTACGTCGGATTTGGCGGTTGCGGCCCTCGGTGAGCGCCACGATGAGGTCGCGCCCGTTTAGACTAACCACCCGTAGGCGGCTGGGGCCGTCGGTGAGCTCAACGCCGCTTTCGAGTTGCCGGCGGGCAGCGCCGGTGAGCGCTCGGTCCAGCGTGAGCTCATAAAGCTTGGTTTTGCCGAACGATGGGTGGGTATACCTATTAATGAATGGGCCGTCGTCCGAGAGCAGCACTAGACCGCTGGAATCGCGGTCGAGACGACCGGCGATGCGGAGTTTACGCATCTCGGCTGGTAGTAGTTCGTAGAGTGTGGGGTCTTGGCCTTGGCGGGTGCGACTGGAGACGTAGCCGACTGGCTTGTGCAACAGCACGTACTGATGACTTAGGGGTGGGGTTAGTAGCTGACCATCGAGCGACACTGGAGTGTCGGGTTCCACCAGCTCGCCGAGCTTGGCGGTGTGATCGCCTAGTTGAACGCGTCCGGCGGCCACGGCGGTATCGGCAGCTCGGCGTGACATGCCGCTGGCAGCGGCAACAAATTGATTGATGCGAGTGGTGTTCATGCTTCGGTGGCGACCTCCGGTATGGGCGGCAGGTCGCGCAGACTGGTCAGGCCGAAATGTTGCAGGAAAGTTTGGCTGATGGAATACAATACGGGCCGGCCGGGTTCGCTGCTCTTGCCGACTTCGGTGATGAGGCCGCGGCTCAGGAGGTTGCGCAACATGGTATCTGAGGCCACGCCCCGAACGGCCTCGATGGCGGACTTGGTGAGTGGCCCGCGGTAGGCCACGATTGCTAGCGTTTCGAGCGCGGGGCGCGACAGGTCTGAGTTGGCTTCCTCGCGCAGGAAGCGGCGGATGGTGTCGGCGGCCTCCGGTGCGGTGATTAGCCGGTATTTGCCGTCTAGCTCGCCCAGCCGTAGGCCGGTGCTAGCAAGCTGAACTTCGAGCTGGGCCAGCGCGGCGAGCGTATCCTTGGCACTGGCGCCGGTGGCCTCGGCTAATCGCTCGGTGCTGAGCGGCTCCGTGGCGACAAACAGGACGGCTTGCAGACGGGCGGTGAGGTCGAGTTCAGGCACCGGCAGGCTCCACGTTGATGGGGGCAAACTGGTTGGCCTGGGTGACTTGAGCGGCACCTTCACGGATTAGCTCTAGCAAGGCCAGGAAGGTGACGATGGCCTCCAGGCGGTCGTGACAGTTATCGAGCAATGACTGCAGATCGAATGAGCCTCGGCCTAGGTGCTCGCGGATTCTGTGGCTCACGGTTTCCAGACTAACGTGGTGCTGAATCACGCCCACTGACCGCTCCGGCTCAAGACGCTTGAGCGCGCGAGTGAACGCTTCGGCCAGCTGTGACAGCTCGATCTTCGGGAGTGGCAGTTCTTGAGGCGGCAACGTGTCGGTGGCGGTGCGGTGCCAGCTGCGAAGCGACCCGCGTCGGGCGAGTTCGCGCGCGGCGGCTTGTAGACGGCTGTACTCTTCGAGCTCTAGGTTGAGTTGGCGCAGTTCCTCGGTTTGTTCCTCGCTTGCTGGCTGCGGTAGCAGGGCTAAGCTCTTGATATAGAGCAAACGAGCACCAAGCTGTAAGAATTCGCTTAAAGCCTCGGGAGAGGATGGGCCCAATTGCTTAATGCGGCCCAAATAATTTTCGGTGATCTCGGCTACCGAGATGGCGGTAACCTCCAACCGCCCCCTCTCTACCAGATCGAGTAGGATGCCGAGCGGTCCCTCAAATTCGCCCACAGCGACGGTATGGGTCATAGCCTCACTAACTTAACGCTTACATTGTAGCAAGACGCTCGTGCTGTTTGCGAGCCTACATCTCTAGCGAGCCACTGGAATCTGCTTTAGCTGACCCGGTGGGTAGGGCCGATTTGATGGTGTCGAGACCGCGCAGGAAAAGTAGGCCGAGGGCAATAGCTACCACCGCGACGAGTAAAATCGTAATAATGGCGGTGAATTTTTGGTCGGCCCGGTCTGGTGTGTGTGGCTGGTCGCCGGTAAGTAGCTCAGTGTCTCGCTCGCGGTCCTCCTCCTCTTCGAAAGTGCCGGCGAAACTGTCGAATGTGGCTGGCAGAGATTCGTAAAATGGTTCGTCACGCTGTTTGTCACTCTTGGGGCGAGTATTACCTGTCATATGTGCCCTCCTCACATTAGGTGTTCTGTAATCTTAAGCCTGATTGTGACTCGGACCATTGGTGAAAAATGCAAAAAGCCCGCGCCTTGCGCGGACCTTTTTGGCTGTGTTTGAAGTTGCTACTTAGCGGCGGCTAGCTGCTCTTTAACGGCGTTAACCACATCTTCGAGGGTCACCTGAGATTTGATGAGGTACTTGTTGACACCGAGGCTTTCACCGCGCTGGCGGTCGGTGTCCTGGCTGAGAGCGGTCATCATAATGACCTTGGTGTCTTTGGTTTCAGGGGTAGAACGAAGGATATCGAGCACATCGAAGCCGGAGATTTTAGGCATCATGACGTCAAGTACAATTAGGTCGGGGCGCTCACGAACAGCGGTGGCCAAGGCCTCCTCGCCGTCGGAGGCGGTTATTACTTCATAGGACTCGGCTGAGAACCGTGCGGAATAGATTTCACGCAGGTTTACATCGTCTTCGACTAACAGAATCTTTGCCATTTGTAGCCTTATGTTATCTTAACCAACTTATGGTTGGCAATAGCCAACATCTTCCTATCTATTGTACCCTGCGCTGTGCTGATTGCGAAACCAAATGGTCTTCTGGAACGGGCATGGGGATAGCGGCTGGGCGCGGACCATCTGGTTGACTTGGGGCAGACGGCTCGACGGGCGTGTTGGTGGTGCCCTGCGTGGTGCCGGTGACGGGTTTGGCCGCGGCTTGCATGCGCGCAACGTCGTCTTCGGTGAGTCGGGGGAGGCTGAAACGAATCGTGGTCCCCTGCCCGACCTTCGAATCGATCCAAATGCGGCCGCTGAAGGCCTCGATGATCTTGCGGGAGAGATATAGGCCGAGGCCGGTGCCGCCGATGGTGCGGGTGGCAGAGCTGTCAACGCGATAGAATTTTTGGAACAAGTGCGGGAGGTCTTCCTGCGCGATACCGGGGCCAGTGTCTGAGACACCGACAGTCACCTCTTTCTCGTCGCCTTCAATAACGACCTTGATGCCGCCTTCGCTGGTGAACTTGATGGCGTTATCGATGAGGTTCATCACAACTTCACGTAAGCGCTCTGGGTTGGCAGCTACGAAATACAGCGGCGCAATGGCTTTGCCGCTTTGGCCACCAATTTGGTAGACCAAGGTGAGACTTTTCTTTTGGGCTACGAATTGCATGTCGTCGGTGGCCCCTTGTAGTAGGGCGGCAATGTTGACAGCCTCAGTGTGGTCGGACAGGTTGCCGGCGTCTGCCTTGGTGACACTCAGGAGGTCACGGAACAGGTCGCCGAGGTGTTGGATGGCCTCGTGGGCCTTGCCTAGGTACTTTTGAGCGCGTTCGTCGATGGTGGCCACGTTGGGGTTCATGGCTAGCGACAAATAGCCCTCAATGGCGGCTACAGGTGTTCGCATTTCATGAGAAGCCGTAGAGACAAACTCTTCTTTTTCGCGTTCCACAGCCTTTTCTTTGGTAATGTCGCGGAAGAGTGCGATGGCTCCACCCGGTTGGTGGTCGGCGTTAAATATAGGCGAGACAGAGAGGCCGATTTGGATTTTGCGGCCGGCGCGGGTGGTCATTATAAGATCGTCGTGCATGATGGATTTATCTTTTTTCCAGGCCTCGTCGAAGGGGTCTTTGTCGGGGGTAACCACCTGGTCCTCGGAGGTTTTAAGTTGGAGCACTAGGTTGTAATCGAGGCTGAGGGCGCTCGCCTCATCCCATCCGCAGAGCTCCTGGGCGGCCTTGTTGAGCAACTGGATCTTGCGGTTGGCGTCGATCACCATCACACCTTCACCGATGCCCTGGATGACGGCCTCGGCTTTGAGCTGCTCGGCCGAAAGTTGCCCAGATAGCGTTTCGAGGCGGGTGCTAGCGGTGGCCGCCTTGCGACTACGCCCGTGCACCCACTCGGCTAGGGCTCCGGCTATTAAGGTGATGCCTAGTTGCACTAGGTGGTCGCGGATATAGGGGGCGTGCATGCCCTCGGAGATGATTGAGAAAGCGTAGTAAACAATGGTGAGTCCCAGGACACCCAGCGTTTCGACACTACCGAAAGTACCAGCGGCCACGATGGCTAGTAGCCAGAGCGAGTAGTAAGGCGAGTCCAGACCGCCGGTAGCTGCAATTACCAAAATAACGTTGATGGACGTGATAATGCTGAGGATGAGCGTGGACATGGCCAGCCGAGTACGGCTCAAGATTTGGTGTAGGGTCAAGAAGTAGACAGCGCCGATAACGCCGAGGATGGCGGCTGCGAACGAGGTACTGGTTTGAGTGAGCAGGCTTGGTTGTGCGCCGTAAATGGCGAAAATAGCCACCGCCACCAGACCGCTAATAACGGCCTGAGCCCTCGCCAGGATGGTTAAATTTCTGGATCTTTGGTCCGGCATTATCTTATGCGCAAAACTCGCCCTGCATTAAGCTTGTGCTTAAGATTATCGTCTGTTCGAGCGGTAACTGCAAGCGCTCACGGGGTAGACAAACCTTTCATAATCTGTTAAGGTTTTACGGTCATTTGGTCCCATCGTCTAGTGGCCCAGGACGCTGGCCTCTCACGCCGGTAACAGGGGTTCGAATCCCCTTGGGACTACCAAGGTATTATTGTTGTCAAAAGCAGCCGCATCATTGTCGGCTGCTTTTTCGTTTTGCGCTTGCTCAAGCTGTATTTCCTTGTAGCATTCCCCCATTTGGGCGGTTCCAAAACCGTTGGCGTATTTGCAGCTCAAACCGCTTGGAAATACCATACGTTGGAACCGTTGCTGGTTTTGGGTGTCGGCGGTGGCCCACAGCTCGCCAGCATTGGCCATGAAGTTGATGCAGCTATCCACTATCTGCTCCTTCTCAACCTCGCCTTCGTGCAGTTCAGAACGGGCCAGTTCTAGCTCCGCTTTTCGCACCGCTAGCCTGTCGGCTTGGTGCTTGTAAGTGTCATCATCAAATACCCCCGTTACCACCTTATCTACCAGGGCGTTTTTGGTGTCTTCACAGTCTCGTATCTGGTCATCTAACTTCCGGCGCTCCTGCTGCACGGTGCGATACTCCTTGTCCCATCGCCTCAGCACAATTTCCCTGAATAGCCGCAGTGAGCTTGAAGAAGGCCCCACTCTTGCGAGTAGGGCCTTGAACTGGGTATGGGCAGCATCCCGTTGGATGCGCACCCGCCCTTTGCATTTGACGCAGTGATAGTAGCTGTAACTTGCGTTGCGGCCACGGGAGGTGCTGCCCGTTAGTGGATGGCCACAGTTGAAGCAGGTTATGAACCCCCTCAGCGGCCAGCCATCCTTGTTGCGTGGCGATGGTTGCAACGTGCGCTTGCGCCCGTCCAGTATTGCCAGGATTGTTAGGTGCTCTTCTGGCGTGATTAGCGGCGGGTGTATGCCTTGTACCTGGCCAGTCATCATGCTGCTTTCAACTTGTCCGCAATAAATTGGGTTGCGGAGCAAACGGTAGACACCGTTGGCGGAAATTGGCTTGCTTGGCCGTGGGGTGCCATCTTTGCGTTTACCTGGCTTGGTCATGATGCCGTAACGGTGGGCTACCTTTACCGCTTGCTTTTGGGTGTAAAGCCCCTTGGCGAACTCCTTGAGGAATGCGGTAACAGCCGGTGCCATATGGTCGGGTTCAAGTGTTGGCCGCTTTTGGGAGTCTTTGATGTTTTTGTAGCCGACTGGGCCAGCATGTACCCAGCATCCCTGCTCAACACGGGTCTTCATGCCGCCACGGGAGCGTTCTGCTCGCACGCTGTTATCAAACTCGCTAAATCCGCTCAAAATGACTTCCATTAGCTTGCCTGTGGTGGTGTTTTCTATCAGTTCTGTGGCCGAAAGCAGTTGTATGCCTAACTTCAAGAACATGCTCTTTAAGGTTAAATGGTCTTCGGCATTGCGGGCAAAGCGGTCAAGCTTATAAACGATTATGTACTTGATACGGGCTTTGGCTAGCTGGCAGTACCGTATCATTTCAAGCAGTTGGGTGCGGTTTGCGGTCTTGGCGCTCTCCCCTGCTTCTACGAAGACTTTTTCTACTTCCAGGTTGCGGCGGGCTGCAAACTCACGGCAGATGTTTTCTTGGTTGTCCAAGCTTTGTTTTTCGGCTTGTTCAACGGTGCTAACCCGTGTGTAAATGATGGCTATGCTCATCGGTTTCTTCTCCTTAATTATATGTTTTTAGCTTGGGATAAGCAAATTAGCTATCCTGGACTTTGCTGCTGCCACCGTCATTTGCGGTCTTAGACCTGAGCTGGTTTATGGCGAGGGTGGCAATGAAATCAAGCTGTTGAATGTGCTCTTCGACTTGGGCATCTGACCAGTTCTGGGCCTTCTCCCCCAGCAGTTGCCTGGCCTGGTTTATGGTGATGATTGTGCGTGGTTCCATAGCACAGGTATCTAACCAAAAAGCTGCCACTCTGTGACTGAGCGGCAGCAATTGACGTTGGTTTGGGGCTACTTGCTACTGTTTTGGTTTCCGCTGATTTCCGGCGGTTTCCGGCGGCGGAGTTCATCCATGACTTGCTGGTACTGAGCGGCGGTGGCTGTGGCCCTCGTTTGCAGTTGTGCCCGTTTCTTGCCCCGTACTTGCATGAATATTTGCTTCAAGGTAGCGGTAAAGCCCGCTTTTCTTAACATGTCACCGATGTCACTTACGGTATCAAGGCCAGCTGTATCATTCCGCATTTGTTGAGTTGTAACTGTTACGCCTTCGTGATGTAGCAGGTAGCTGAGTAGAAGTGTTGGGCGCATTCCGTCACGGAAATTGTTGATGAGCGTGTCCCCCTGCGGCCCTCGCAGTAGCAGGTAGGTGCCGTCTTTGACCAAACGTAGCTCTACGCCGCCGTTGAGCTTCTGCGGCGGCGAACTGGGGGCGGTTTTATCTTGCTCGTTCACTGCGTAGGCAAAGTCATTGAGCAGGTCGTCAAACTTAGGCTGGTGGATTACCACATCAAACTTGTGGCTCGGCACTTCTAGCGTGATGAATATTTCGGGCGGGTGCTGTTTGGCTGTAAACGCACCCATCGCTTGGAGCATGGTTAACGCCCTGGCAAACTCGTAAGACTCCATGAATACGCCGGTATTGCGCCGAAGTGCGTAATTGTCCATGTGGTAGACAAAACTGGTGCCTGGCGGCCCCAGTTGCTCCTTGTGCACGTGTTGGAGCACAGCGTACAGCTCAAGGACTTGGTGTTTTTCTGCTGGGTGCACTGGCGCTCCGGCTTATGTTTGGTGGGAATTGCCACCTATTTGTAACGTTTCAGCCACCTTTGCGGCAACCTCAACCGGCATTCTGAACTCAATGTTGTGGGATAACACCTACCTTTTACCTAGCTTCCGCCTAACATGTTGAGCCTGGTAACCACCTTGTTGCTAGCTTAAAACCACCTAAAAGGGTTGCACATGCGCTACCATTGCGCACTTTGTGCAACCCTTTGTATAAGTCCTTTATAGGTTTTGTATAGGTATCACTTGGTCAGGCCGTACTATGGAATTAGCCATTGGCCGGTGCTGCCGGAGAAGCCGGAATTGCTGGTGAACTGTGCCTTGACCGGCTTCACCCCATTGGGGAGCTGGTAGTTGACGCAGCCCGTGGCGGAGTCGCCAGCTGCAAGTGTGTACTGTCCGTTACTAAAGTTGGTACAGCCATTGATACCGGCGACATCAGATGTGTAACTCTGGTTGTCTGAGCCAATGAGGGTGAGGTTGTTGTTGGCATCATCCGTGTAGGATGCGGTTCCGTTGTTCACAATTTTTACGGACAGTCCCACGTACCGCTTGCCAGCATCGGCGGAGGAGTACTGGTTATCGGATGTGGCGGGGTCAATCACTTGAACCAGGGTGACATTTAGGCCCTGCTTACCACCTACGTCAACGCCAGCTCCAACATGTGCGGTAGCGGTTTTGGTGTCAGCGTTAGAGCTGGTAGCGCTTGTAGAGCTTGAGGGGCTTGTGTTAACGCCCTTGCTGCTACTGGATGCGCTGATAATGATTATTAGCAGGATGAACCCCAGTACGCCGGTCATAATTTTGTGGCGGCCAAACCAGTTTCTTTGGTCGGCTTGGCAGTGGGGGCACTTTGTGGCTTTGTCATCAATTTCTTGTTTACAGGACTTACACTTCTTCAAGGGTGGCTCCAAATTAATACGCATTTTGTTGCCTTAATTATGCACAAAATGACCACATACACAAGTTTTATGGAGTGTGCTCATCGCCTGTTCTTCCCTAGCGTAGGCGGCAATGGTGTACTATGCCCCGATATACAAGAAGCTTGGGAAGCGGATTGCTGAGCTGCAACAGCTCAAGTCTCTAAGCCAACAGGAGCTAGCGCACAAAGCCGGTATGAGCCCTGCTAATCTTTGGGAGGTCATCAATGGCCGTCGCAACATTACCGTGAAGACAGCTGCCAGCATTGCGGATGCGCTGGGGGTTGAGCTGGCGGAACTATTCCGGTTTTGAGCCGTGGCCGTGCTGATCTGTGTCAGTAATGTTTACGTGAACCAGAAGACTAGAAAAAAGTTGTATCAGCCTTGTACAACGCAGGAAGTTGTCATCAGTGATCTTGGTTTTTCCGTGGCCGATCTTGTTTCGAAGATTATGATGGGCTTTGTCTATCAGGGTGTACGTTAGTAAGCGGTAGTTGTCTTCTCCGACTACGCTTCGTATTTCGGGAAGCATTATGCCCAGGGTTTTTGGAGAGTAGGTTCGTCCGTCAGGCTCCTGGATGTACTGGCCAACTTCCATTGCTGGCAGTAGCCGGAAAATAAGATCTTCTAGCTGCGTAGCAAGTACCAATGAGGCAGAGTATGAGTCACCCTCCAAGAATAACTTGAGGCCGTGTCGGATGCTCTTGTAGGTAGAGTCATCAAGGCTTTTAACTTTTTCAAACTGGATTTCGAAATTGTTCAGCTTCAGCGCCTTGTCTTTGAGCAGTTTCCGAAGGAGTTGGGCTAATATTGACGTTTTGAGTTCTACTTCTATCTGGAAGTATCTCAATATTTTCTTGTCCCCGGTGTCCCCCGGTGTAGAGGCTACGGGTATACCGTTTTCGTCGACTGTTATTCCCGTGAACATGTCCGAGATGTATGCCGTTTCTTCTTTGGCGGCAAGCTCCTTTGCGGCTTCCCACGATGGCATGAAATTGGGCGATATTGCTATAACTGCGCTAATGTCCTCGTGCTTTTTCAGCAACTTTTCCAGATCATTAATCGTTTCCTGGGGGATGGTTTGCTGGACGCTTACAGATTTGAACTCAGCATCAAGCTTTGGGCTTCTGCCAAGTTTCTCAACTCTTAGACCCAGCTGTCGGGCTTCGTCGTTCAGGCCAGCATCCCTAAGTATTTTTTGTGCTTGAGCCAAGAAGTGCTGCTGCACAAAGATGCTGTCAGTACGCCGCTCAGCTTCCTCAATTTGAACTTGAGCGAGAAGGCGGGCTTTTTCTTTTTGCTCCGGCTTGCCCTTGTTAAGGTAGCGTTTTACATCATATTTGAGTTCAATGAATGCACTGTGTAGAGTAAAGTTGACGTTGTCCTCGGAGTAATGCCTAATAGCTTCATCGCATATTTTGTCGCAAAGTTCTAGTGCTGGTTGATCGAAACATTGGTGGTTATCTAACAATGTTTGAATGAGTTCAAGCGTGTACCGGATGTTATTTTTCCGTAGCCGTTCAAGATGTCTTGCTACTTCGGACGCTGCCTGCTGTGTTAATTCGGCTCCGGTTTTTCCCAACTGCAAGCTTACTTGTAGCGATCTGTTGAGGCAGTCCACCCGGTTGAACTCATTTTCGTGATCGAAAATATTCGAGGCAGCTATGGAGGCTCTTACTAGGTCCTGTCCAATTTCATGCCGACCTGAGCGCATATCAAGCTCCCACAACACATCCAGGTAACGCATTTTCATTACCGGGTTTGGGCACGCCTGTGACCTGGCATGATAGTAATCCAGATCATCTTCTTTGAGCGTTGATTTGTCCGGGAACTTCGTGCCATTTGTTAGTTCAATCATCGGATTGAGCCGTTCTTGCGTTTTCTGCCGAGTAGTGTCAGCAGTGTGAAACCTAAAGGCAATGACCTCCCTTCTTATAGCGTCCTTTTGTTTGGCGGTTAGCCGGTCTTCATGGTCATTTAGGATGGCATTAATTGCATCGCCATACTGGAACTCATACTGGAAGAATTGCGCCTCAACCTGTTTCAGTAAGTCTTGAAATTCCGTGCTTTTCATCTGCTACTCCTTGCGGCTGCACCTTGTAGGAGGACTATACTTCTAACCATGGCAAATGTTAACCGCTTGAGTACGGCATACTTTGACAGCTTTGCGGCTGAAATTCAGGGGAAGTTTCACCGGCTGAGCCATCTGGTCGCACATGCGGGTTCAAATGGCACCTATCATGAAGAGATCGTTAGGACGGTGCTACGCAACTTTTTGACGAAGAGGTATTCAGTTAAGACCGGGTTCATTTACAAAGATGACCAACAGGTTAGCCGCCAGATGGATATTATCATTGTGGACGAGAATTCACCTTCGGCATACATTTTTCAGGAGGGTGATTTTGCGGTGGTTATCCCGGAGGCCGTCGTAGCCTTTGTTGAAATCAAGAGTAGGCTTACATCTCAAGAGTTTAATGGGGCGCTCAAGAATATTGCCTCTGCAAAGTTTTTATTCGAGTACCCTACCGATGTTGCGGGCATAATTTTTGGCTATCTGTCCGGTAATGCCGGAACTGGTTTAACGGATGCTAGGGCAGGCTCTTGGTTTAGGAGCGTAGTGCCGGCTGATTTTGGTGTTGGTACCAATAAGTTCTATGGCCCCGATGCAATGATTTGGCTTCAGGATAATTTCTCAATCATGCGTTATGACATTAAGCGAAATGCTATCGGGGCGGGCCTGGATTATCGGAGGCTAAAAAGCACTGATCAGCAGTCGGGTTGGCAGCTTTCAATTCTATTGGCCATGATTGTTGGCGCATGTGAGACTCGCGAGTTTAAGCATTCCCGCCAATTTGCGGAAACCCAGGCTAACCGACTGCTCGGTATGGAAGTCATGGACGTTAGCGAAGAGATCTTTGTTTTTGGACAAGGTGTTGTCGCACCTCCGTCGGAATAGTCGGTTGGTGGTAACGGGCACAGCGGGCTGGCATGTCAGTTGGGTGGTTTGCTATCTTGGTTCGCATTCTGCTGATCAGAAGCTTCTACAGGGGCGTGAAAGGGTACGCTGGCCACAAGTGGACGGTTTTCTTCGTTTCAGGAGACTTCAGGTCAAGGGAGTGTCACGCCGCTCTTTCTGCTCACGCTGGTGTCGGTAATTGCGGGGGCTGTGGTGGGCATCCTGCTTTATGCGGCTGCATCTGCGAACGCCTAGGGCTGACAGGCAAAAATTATTCGGTTCTAATAACTGCTGGTAGTGTTTTTGAGCTGCAATTGAGCTAGAACCTTGTGCCAGGCTAGTAATTCGGCTCTTACTCGGTTCCAACCCGTAACACGGTAGCCTACCAATATACTTATTTTTAGAGGTTTAAATATGCCTCTATTTTTATTTAACGTTTCCCATAGACCTAAGCTCAAGATATTCATCGTGCTTATGCTATATTTGGGCTAATGCGGAAAAAAACCAAAAAACGCAGCAGATCGGTATTTAGCAGATATAAAAAGGACTTTGGGCTGTTTCTGCTGGCCGATTTGTTGGTCCAAAAAATAGCCAATTATAAAAAGGAGCTGGCACTTGTCCTAATAGCGGAAGTGGTGCTGGCGGGTGGCATCATTCTGACAGCTCCGTGGCGGGCGACTAGTGTGGCCGCAGACATATCGGATAGTGGCTCACTCAAGGTGGTGTCGTCTAGTGTACTAAATGACTATTTTGCGCAACGCAAGGCAGTGGGTCACTTTGAAGACGCCGAAACGACGGATGGCATTAAGGTGGTCGCGGACGCGGAAGTTCAGAGCCAAATCACGGCCATTACGATTGATCTTGATCAGCTTAGTTACAAATCGGCTCACGAGGACCTGTTGAAATTAAAAAAGAGCATTAGCGATTGGAATGCCATGCTCCAAACGGCAGTGGCAGACCATCAGAAAGCCCAGGCGGCAGCCGCGGCGGCACAAACTGCCCTTCTGCCAGCGGCACCGCCGGTTAATACCTACCTCAATGTGCCAATTTTGCTATACCACTACACCCCAGGTGACTTTGAAGCCCAGCTTGAGGCCTTAAGAGAGAAGGGCTACAACGCGATCTCCATGGACCAGTTGACCGCCGCTCTGAACAAGCAGTCCAGCCTGCCGAGCAAACCGGTGGTGATAACCTTTGACGACGGCTACGAAAACCAGATGACCGCGTATGCGCTACTGCAGAAGTACCAGATGCCGGCGATTTTCTACATCATCGACGGGGGTCAAGCCAGCAACTGGTGTATTGGAGCGGGGCGACAGTACCAGCTAAGCTCGCAACCCCCAACCGGCTGTGGGGACCAATACCTGACGTGGGATCAGCTGAGGCAGATAGACTCGGGGGGTCTTGTAACTATTGGGTCGCACACGGTGGACCATATCAATTTGGCGTCTCTGCCGGCGGATCAGCAGTGGTTTGAGATAGAGCAAGGCAAGCTCCAGCTCGAAGCCCAATTGGGGCACGCGGTAAATCACTTTGCCTACCCTTATGGGGGATACAACTCAACGACGGTGGCGCTGGTTCGACAGGCGGGTTTTTCGTCTGCGGTGACAACGCTGCCAGGCACCTATCAGGGTTTTGGAGGTCAGTACGTACTAAGGCGGGTGCGCAGCGCCTATGTACTCCCGTAATGCGATCAAATCATGTCGCCCGGCAATTGCCTAATGGTCCACGGTAAATTAAACGCTAGGTGACGAGAAGTTTCCTCAAGTACTTGGGGCGCAGTGATGGTTTAATGAACTATTTACAAACTAG
>DASXHH010000018.1:0-46895 GCA_036488585.1 Candidatus Saccharimonadia bacterium
CGTTCTAATCGAGCTCGCCGGGCCGCGTCCTCGTGATGTTAGCGTCGTATTCTTGCCCGTCGCCGACCCGCGCTTGGCAAACTGAGCGTGGGGAACCTATACTAAGCCCATGTCAAAAATTAGCGTTGAAGAAGTAGGGCGCGTTGCGAAGTTGGCTCGTATCGGATTGAGTGCCACCGAAACGGCCAAAATGTCGGAAGAGCTCGGCAATATCCTGACCTTCGTTGAGCAACTACAGAAGGTTGATATATCAGACACTCCACCCACCGATCAGGTCACCGGCCTCGAAGATGTGTGGCGCGAAGATGTAGTGAAGCCTAGCCTGCCGCGCGAGCAACTGCTGGCGGGTGCGCCCCATCAAAAAGACGGCTACATTTTAGTAAAGCGGGTGCTCAATGATTGATCTTAGGCGTCCCTTATCCGAACTCGCAGCCCAGGTGCAATCGGGCAAATTGTCGGCCGTGGAACTGGCCCAGGCCAGTCTAGACCGTATCGCCGCCACCGAAGACTTCCACGCCATACTGGAAGTCAACCCGCATGCGCTCGAAGAGGCCAAGGCCGTGGACGAGCGGGTGAAAGCTGGCGAGCAGTTGCCGCTGGCCGGCCTGCCGTTTGCCGCCAAAGACAATTACCTCACATCCGACACTTTCACCACCGCCGCCTCGCACATCCTGGAACCCTATAAGGCGCCGTACGAGGGGCCGGTAATTACGCGCCTCAAGGCTGCCGGAGCCGTCATGGTCGCCAAGGCCAACCTCGACGCCTTCGCACACGGCACCTCCACCGAAAATTCCGACTTCGGCCCCACCAAGAACCCCCACGACCCTGCCCGTGTGCCAGGCGGCAGCTCCGGCGGCTCTGCCGCCGCCGTGGCGCTTAGTCAGGTTACCTTCGCCATCGGCTCCGACACCGGCGGCTCCATTCGTCAGCCGGCCGCGTTCTGCGGCGTGGTCGGCCTCAAGCCCACCTACGGGTTGAGCCCACGCACCGGTGTGGTGGCCATGGCCAGCTCCACCGACGTCATGGGCCCGCTCACAAACTCCGTGGCCGACGCCGGACTGGTGCTCGACGTAATGGCTGGTCCAGACAGCTCCGACGCCACTACCATCCAACGTGATCCCGCTGGTTACGCAGTTTCCAATTCGCGCCTGGAAGGCCTAAAAATCGGTCTCATTAAAGAATACTTGGGCCAGGGACTCGATCCGGTCATTAAAGACAAACTCCTCGATACCGCCAAAATGCTCGAGACTCACGGTGCCACCGTCGAAGAGGTGAGCGTGCCCGCCACCAAGCTGGCCTTGGCTGCCTACTACGTTATCGTGCCAGCTGAAGTCTCGAGTAACCTCGCCCGCTACGACGGCGTGCGGTACGGCTACAGCTCCGACCAGGCCACCAATCTCGAGGAAACCTATTTCAAATCCCGCGAGGAGGGCTTTGGCGCCGAGGCTAAACGCCGCATCATGATCGGTACCTATGTGCTCTCGAGTGGCTATTACGACGCCTACTACAAGCGCGCCCAAAAAGTTCGCACCAAGCTCATCGAGCAATTTAACGCTGCGTTTGCCAAGTACGACCTGCTACTCGGCCCCACCACGCCCAGCCCGGCCTTCAAGCTCGGCGAGAAGTCCGGCGACCCGCTGGCACTCTACCTTGAAGACGTCATGACCGTGGCGGTCAACCTGGTGGGCATTCCCGCTATTTCCATACCGTTCGCCAAGGTCCACGACCTTCCCGTCGGCCTGCAACTCATGGCTCCCCAGCACGCCGAGCGCCGCCTGCTTGAGGCGGCCTGCGCCACCGAGTCGCTCATTGGAGACTGGAGCAGCCGGTGAACATGGGCATTTTCCTAATCTTGGTGCTGGTCATTGCCCTGGTCCTGTTCGGGCTCGTCTCGGCCGCTCCCCGCGGGAAGCGCCGGCGCGGCACGTCTGCCGGCTACCGTGGTAGCCGTTCCACCGTTCAAACTCTCAGCCGCGAGCAAATCTTCACCCGTTGGCAAACCATCCAAACCATGGCTGACACTGGCGGCGGTAACGGTCTGCGCCAAGCCGTTACCGAGGCCGACAAGCTGCTCGACCATGTCATGCGCCAACAGGGCGCGTCCGGCGACACCATGCGCGACCGTATGCACTCCTTCCGCAACCGTTTCTCCAACTGGCCAGACATCACCCGTGCGCACGGCATCCGCAACCACCTCGCCCATGACGTTGGCTACGATCTGGTGGCGAGCCAAGCCAAAGAGGCCGTCGCCGACTTCGGTCGTGCCCTCAAAGACCTGGGGGCGCTATGACCAAACTGTACTTTCTCCGTCACGGTCAGAGCCAAGCCAACCTGGACGGCGTGCACGCCACTCCTGAGTCGCCGCTTACCGATCTCGGCCGCCACCAAGCCCTCGCTGCCGCTCAAAAAGTCGCCGTCCTAAACATCGCCACCATCATCTCCAGTGACCTCCCCAGGGCGCTCGAAACCGCCGAAATCCTCGCCCAAAGCCTAGGTCTCAGCAAAGCTCAGGTCATTCACGAGCCCCGCCTGCGCGAAGTCGGCGTCGGCAATCTGGCCGGCACCCCGGATCACAACATTGCCGCCTACCTCGCTCACCAGGCCGACCCTCAAGGCGACACCACGGTCGAATCCCTGGCCGCCGCCACTAGCCGGCTAAAATCCTTCATCATCAGTTTCAAAGACTATCATGACGGGAACGTCCTTCTGGTTGGTCACAGCGGTTCCGGTCGGCTCCTCCGAGCTTTACTCTCCGGAGACACCGGCAATATTGCCAACAGTCCAAACCTCACCAACGCCGAGCCGTTCGAACTACCGGTTAATCAGGGTAATGGAAGATAACAAAATGAATCGCTCTGAACTCAGCAATAAGTTGAATGCCTATCTCGCTTCTGACGCCGATTTTCGCGCCGTGTACGATTACACCCGCGAGCGCTTTGAAGCCGCCGCCCACCTCACGGCTCACAACTGGGAACATGCTCGCCGCGATACCATTAACGGAATCGTCATCGGTGAAGCAGAAGGCGCCGATATGAACATAGTGCTGCCGGCTCTAATAATGCACGACATTGGCTTCTTATATGGCGCGACCGGCCGCACACATGGTGCTGTCGGCGCCGACAAATTGGACGACTATCTGAGAGAGGGCAAAATTAAACTCGGCGATCAGAAGCGTACGCATATCGCTGACTGCATTCGGACACACAAAGGCAGTACACACGGTGAAAATCCCCAATCCCTGGAGGCAAAAGTAGTTTCGGATGCCGATATGTTGGAAAAGTTTGGACCAGTGGGAATGTACCAAGTAATAAAAACCTTTACCGAGTTTAATGCCGGTTTCCAAAAAACAGTCGAAGCCCTTGGCAATGAAGAGCGTCGGTTTATTACACCAACCGGACAACGGCTCGGTGATAGTTTAAAACCGTTCAATCAGCAATTTATCAAAGACCTTGTTGATGCGTATGAGCCATATCGAGAGGACAAACTATGAAATCCGAAATTCGCGACCAATATGAAGTTGTCATCGGCATCGAGTGTCACGTGCAGCTCGCCACCAAGAGCAAGCTGTTTTGCGCCTGCGACAACGATTCCCGCGAGGCCGAGCCCAACACCCACATTTGCGAGATTTGTACCGGCCAGCCGGGCGCCCTGCCGGTACTCAACAAGCGCGCGGTAGAGTTGGCCTTAAGGCTCGGTAAGGCCTTAAATGCCGAATACCCGGAGAAGCTCCACACCAAATTCGACCGCAAAAACTACTTCTATCCCGATTTGCCCAAGGGCTACCAGATCACCCAGTTCGACGAGCCGATCGTTCCTAATGGCTGGGTCAAGTTCCTGGTGGAGGGCCAAACCAAGCGCGTTGGTATTACCCGCGCACACCTCGAGGGTGACGCCGGCAAGCTCACACACCCCGAGGGTAAAGACTACTCACTCGTGGACCTCAATCGCGCCGAGACTCCTCTGCTCGAAATTGTGAGTGAGCCCGATATGCGCTCAGCCGCCGAGGCCAAAGCCTACGTCCAGGAGCTGCACAATCTGGCTCGCTACTCCGGCGCCTCGGATGCCAACCTCTACTACGGCAATATGCGCTTCGACGTAAACGTCAGCGTTCACAAGCCTGGCCAGCCGTTTGGCACCCGCACTGAAACCAAGAACCTCAACTCCTTCCGCAATGTCGAGCGGGCCGTCGAGTACGAAGTGGAACGCCAGATCGAGGCCGTCGAGAAGGGCGAGAAGATCCGCCAGGAAACCCGCGGCTGGAACGAGGCCAAGCAGAAAACCTACGCCATGCGCTCCAAAGAAGACGCCGACGAATACCGCTACTTCCCCGAGCCCGACCTACCGCCGCTAGTTATCCCACGCGCGATGGCCGACGATGCTGGCCACTTCGAATTCTTGCCCAATGACCTGCGCCACCTGCTTGCTAAGGCCGGCATTGCGCCCAAGGAAGCCGAGGTTCTCGTAAACGAGCCGGATCTGGCGTCCCTCTGGTACTCCGCCCACCAGCTCGAGCCGGGGCATGCGCGCTTCGTGTTTAACTGGCTGACCGGCCCCGAAATCAAACAGCGCGAAACTGCCGAAGTCGAGTCTAAGCACACAGCCTCAATCCTCAACACTGTTGCGAAAATGGCCGCCTCCGGTCAGCTTAGTTCCACCAACGCCCGTGAACTGCTCACGCACCTGCGCCACCGTGAGGCTGATCCGCACGAGCTCGCGCGCGACATGAACTTAATCCAGGAATCCGACGAGGATGAATTGGGCAAAGTGGTCGACGCTGTCATCGCTGCCAACCCCCAAGCCGTAGCCGACTACCGGGCCGGTAACCAGCGCGCGTTCGGTGCCCTCGTCGGCGCCAGCATGAAGGCCACTGTGGGCAAGGGCAACCCACCCCTCATCAACAAGCTTCTCAAAGAGCGTCTCGCTAAGTAATCGTCTCAATACGCAGTATCGTCGTGCGTAGTAAAATCAGCAGGTGTGGCCCACAAGCCGCCGTGTAAGTGTTAATATAAACACAAGCGTTATGTCTGTTCTCAATCTTGACCTCTCCACCAACTTCACCGACCACATTGTAAACGGCATCAACACCCTGTTGCCGCGACTACCCAATGCGCTCTTCGATCTGCTGCTAGGCATTCTCATCATCCGTCTGCTTGTGCGAGTGGTGAAGTACACCCTCAAACTCACCCATGTACAAGACGGCTTCCGGCAGGTCCTTACCTCGGTGCTCGAGATGCTCATGTGGGTACTTCTATCCATAACCCTGCTTAACGAACTCGGCTTTAGCGGCGTCATCTACTTCTTTTCCGGTTCAGTCTTTGCCATCGGTCTGTTATTGTCGGCCGGCGGTTCAACGTTGGCCTCGGATGTCGTGGCCGGAATTTTTTTGGCTCGGGATCGGGACTTTAATGTTGGCGATGAGGTGATAGCGGGCGAAACTCCCACCATGGGCATCGTGGAACATATCGACGCCCGTCGTGTCCGCTTGCGTGATTCCAACGGTGTGCTACACGTCATCCCCAACTCGCTGATCGAGCGCAAGGAGTGGGTGGTGGTGCGCCGCCGCAATGAAGTGAGCGCTCTTGTGAAAGCTGCCAAAACGGCTCAGCGTCTCACCGCGGCCGCTCGTGAGAAGAGTGCGGCAGTAACGCGAAAATCCCGCCGTGTTCGTGATAATGACCAATAACGGCCGCATGTTGCGCAGCCTAAGATTAAGCAGTAATTTAGAAGAAATAACGAAAAGCGGGGCATCGTGAATAACGTTGAATTAGCCTGGGTAATCATACTAAGTGTAGGGTTCCTAGTACTCATTGTACTCAGCATCATTTTGATCAGCATTATGATAGCTGTCATGAGGAACGTTAAGCGCATTTCGGACCGGGCCGAGGAAGCTACGGCCAATGTCGCTGACCTGGCCGCCATAGTTGGCAAAAAGGTTGCGCCCCTTGCGGCTTCGGCTATGGTGGCAGCGGTGATGCGTCGTTTTCGTGGCAAGAAGGAGTAAACTTATGGATAATGAAAGGAAGCGAGATATGGCAAGGTCGTTTTGGAAAGGCACTCTGATTGGCGCGGTCATGGGGGCCGTAGCCGGAATTCTGCTCGCGCCCAAGAGCGGCAAAGAGACGCGGGAAGATATTAAGAGAAATGTGAAGGGTACCTACCTCGACTTCCAGAATCGCCTGGAAAGCATGAGCGACGAGATGACGGGCCGGGTGGAAAATCTCAAAGCCGCCGCCAAGGACCTGAAGGGCGAAGCCAGAGAGGAGAGCCAGGAACTAATCCGCCGGGCCGAAGTCCTCAAGCAAGACCTCCGCATCTCTGCCAATAATCTAGCCAAGAGCGGTGCACAAACCAAGGATGTGGCCGTGAAGCAGGTAAAGCAGCTGCTCGATGAAGGTTCCGGTGTGATGAGTGAGCTCGAGCGTGTTACCAAGCATTTGGCCAACTCCGCCCGAGACAAAATGGGCGACGCCGCTCGTGGTGATGAGGGTCGGAAAGAGAACTAATGTCTGACAGCCGCCCCGATCTGGGTAAAACCAAAGTTAACTACGAGCAGCTCGGCAAGTCCGTCGAGGACGCGCTCATCACCGATTATATTTACGTTTTGCACTCCACCCGGCGCCAAATTTGGAGCTCATTTATGCGAGGCCTCTTCGCCGGTCTCGGCGGCGTAGTGGGCGCTACGGTTGGCGTGGCCCTGCTAGTGGCTCTGCTGCAGCTGTTTGGCGGCTTCCCAGTGGTCGGCCACTGGTTCACGCGGGCCGGCCAGACCATCGAGCAACGCACCGGCCAATAGGCATAACCGTATGTAAATGAACGCCCGTCTGCCCCTAGACCACACATCGGTCTCGAGGCAGACGGGCTTGGTGCTAGTCGTCTCAAATGTACCCAACTCGGTGCCGAGCACGGTGCTCCCGTTTCGGAGGGATCGCCTTGGCAAGGCGATAAAGCCATAGTACGGGCGTTTCTGACCTGTCAATTGAACGAATGTCAATCTGTCACCCAAACCCCTCATGGTCTAAAATTAGATACAGTTCGAGAGGGGAGTGCGTCGCGTGTCTAAATTTGTCCATCTTCATAATCACAGCCATTACAGCTTGCTTGACGGGCTGCAAAAAGTGCCCGGCATGCTCGACCGCATCCAAGAGCTGGGCATGGACGCCGTGGCCATTACCGACCACGGTACGCTCTCTGGCGCCATCGAATTCTATAAAGAGGCCCAAAAACGCGAGATCAAGCCGATTATCGGTGTTGAGACCTATGTGGCGCCGCGCGGCCACCTCGACAAAGCCGGCCGCCAGGACGCCAACCCGTTCCACCTTATCCTGCTGGCCGAAAACGACGAGGGCTACCACAACCTCATGAAGCTTGTAACCATTGGGCAGCTCGATGGCTACTATTACAAGCCGCGCATCGACCACGAGCTGCTCGAGCAGTACCACGGCGGACTCATCGCGCTCTCGGCCTGCGCCGGTGGTGAGGTGGCCTCCAATATCTTGAATGGCAACCTGGAGGAGGCCGAGCGCGTCGCCCGCTGGTATGACCAGACCTTTGGCCGTGGCAATTATTTCCTCGAGCTGCAGGCTCACGAGCACCAGTGGGACACCCAAAAAACCATTAACGCCGCCAAAATCGAGCTGGCCAAGAAAACTGGCATCCCGCTCGTGGTCACGGCCGACTCCCACTATTCCCGCCACGAGGACCGCGAAGCCCACGAGATTCTGCTCTGTGTACAGACCGGCAAGGAGCTCACAGATCCCTCGCGCATGACCATGGAAATGGACCTGTTCCTGAGCTCGCCCGAGGAAATCGCCGAGCGGTTTGCGCATGTTCCTGAGGCCGTCGAAAATACCGTTAAAATCGCCGAGCGCTGCAATTTGGAAATCGAGCTCGGCCGCATTCTCATCCCGACCTTCGACGTGCCCGAACCATTTCAAAACGAGCGCGAGTACCTCCACCACCTATGCTGGCAGGGCTTGAGCTGGCGCTATGGAGGCATCCCCAAAGAAGACATCGTCCACATCACCGAAGACAAGGCTCGCCAGCTGCTCGAGCCCAAAATCGTGGAGCGCTTAGAGTTTGAGCTTGAAGTGATCGGCCGCATGGGTTATGACGGCTACTTCCTGATCGTATCTGACTTCATCAACTGGGGTAAAAACCAGGGTATCATCTTTGGTCCGGGTCGCGGCTCGGCGGCCGGCTCTATCGTGGCCTTCGCCATGAACATCACGGACCTCGACCCCATGAAATATGATCTGCTGTTTGAGCGCTTCCTCAACCCCGACCGCATCTCCATGCCGGACATCGACATCGACATCCAAGACACCCGTCGCGGCGAGGTCATTGAGTACGTCACCGAGAAGTACGGCCAGGAACGAGTGGCCCAGATTATCACCTTCGGCACCATGGCTGCCCGCAACTCCGTGCGCGACACCGGCCGCGTGCTGGGTATGAGCTACGACGAGGTCGACCGTATCGCCAAGCTCGTGCCCATGCCCGTCCAAGGTCGTCACATTCCGTTGGCCGTCTCAGCCGGACTCAAAGAGGGCAAAGGCGGCATGGTCGCCGATCCTGAACTCACTAAAGAGTACAAAACCAACCCCCGCGCCAAGCAGCTCATCGATCTGGCCATCAACCTCGAAGGCACCATCCGCTCAAACGGCGTGCACGCGGCCGGCGTGGTGATCGCGCCCGAGCCCATTGTCGGCTACACCCCGTTGCAGCGCGCCCAAAAAGGCGGCAACTCCACGCAATACTCCATGGGCCCGGTTGAAGAACTCGGCTTGCTCAAAATGGACTTCCTGGGCCTGTCCAACTTAACCATCATCAATAATGCCTTGCGCATTATCCGCAAAGTCTACGGCCAGACCATTGATATCTCGCAGATCCCGCTCGACGACCCCAAAACCTTTGAACTCCTAGCAGCCGGCGACACCACCGGCGTATTCCAGCTGGAATCGGCCGGCATGAAGCGCTACCTGCGCGAGCTCAAGCCGAGCGTCTTCGATGACATCGTCGCCATGGTGGCCTTGTATCGCCCCGGCCCCATGCAGTGGATCGAGGACTTCATCGACCGCAAGCATGGTCGCACCCCCATTACCTATGTGCACCAGTCCATGGAAAATGCCCTCAAAAACACCTACGGCGTGCTCGTCTATCAAGAGCAGGTGATGCAGCTCTCCAAGGAAATATCCGGCTTTACCGGCGGCGAGGCCGACACCCTGCGCAAGGCCATCGGAAAGAAAAACGCAGCCATGATGGCCAAAATGAAGACCAAATTCATCGACGGCGCGGTCGAAAAAGTCGGCGCCGACCGAAAAATCATGGAAGATTTCTGGTCGAGCCTCGAGGATTTCGCCGCCTACTGTTTCAACAAGTCGCACGCTGCCTGTTACGGCCTCATCGCCTATCAAACCGCATACCTCAAAGCCCATTTCCCGGCCGCCTTCATGGCCGCCCTGCTCACTAGCGACTTCGGCAACACCGATCGCATCGCCATCGAGGTAGCTGAATGCCAGCACATGGGCCTCAAGGTGCTGCCGCCTGACGTCAACGAGTCGTTCCTGGAGTTCGCAGTGGTAAAGAGTACCGACAACATCCGGTTCGGGCTCTCAGCCATTAAGAACGTAGGCACCGGCCCCATTGAAGCCATCCTAGCCGCCCGCCTGGAAGGCGGCCAGTTTGTTAGCATCGAGGATTTCGCCAAACGCGTAAACGCCCGCGAGTGCAACAAAAAGGTTTGGGAAGCGCTCACCAAAACTGGTGCCTTCGACGCCCTCATCCGCGGTGACCGCGGCCGCCTGCTTCACAACCTCGATGTCCTCACTTCGTACGCCACCAAGGCCCAAAAGAACGCTCTGTCCGGTCAAATCGACATTTTCGGCTCGCTCGGTGCCGAAGAGGATGCGCCGGCTCTACGCCTCGATCCGCCGCCGCACCCCGCCTCGTCCCGCGAAATGCTGGCCTGGGAAAAAGAGCTGCTCGGCCTCTACCTTTCGCACCACCCACTCGACGATTACGCCGCTTACCTGCGCGATACCTGTGCCCCCATCGGTGGAATCACGCCGGAAGGGGACGGCAAGCTGGTGCGCATTGGTGGTCTCATTACCACCGTCCGCAAAATCACCACCAAAACCGGCTCGGTCATGGCATTTGTGGGTCTCGAAGACAAGACTGGCGTCACAGAGCTAATAGTCTTTCCCAAGGCTTACGAAAAATCACCGGAGGTTTTTGAGTCCGACAATATTATTATTGCTTCGGGCAAGATTTCCGCTCGCGACCGTGAAGGCCGGCTCACTTCGGAGCCCAAAGTCATGGTTGACGCCGCCAAGGTCGTAAATTACGAGACCGCCACCAGCCACAAGCCGCTGCGCCCCATCGCTCCCGCGCCTACACCCTCATCCTCACCCGAAAAACTTACGCGCGAAGTAGCGACTTCACCCGCCGTATCTTCATCTCGTCCAGCCACCTCCGCCGCCCCCGAATCGGGCTACCTTGTGCTCAAGATCGCCGACGTTTCCAACCAGGAATTGCTCCATGCTATCAAGACCGTTCTCACTGCCCATAAAGGCCAGGTAGACACGTTTATGATCTTGGGCGGCGACACTCCTAAAAAAATCCGCCTGCCCTTCAAGGTCGAGATTTCCGACAACCTCATCACCGAACTCAGCGCCGTAGTGGGTGAGGGCCAGGTAAGCCACGCGAAAACCCCGTAAATAGCGAAACGCCCCACCGGGGAGCGGAGCGTTCCGCTGCCCGGAAGGGCATTGATGGGGCTTAGTTGCCCGGTCGCCAGGTAAATCCGTCGTACGAGGTGTACGTAGAGATGGTGCTCTGGCCGGTCTGTTGACCTCCTGGCGCGCAGGCCACGGCGATATTGAGGGTCTCGTTGCCTAGTGCAATCGCGCCGTTTCCGTTATCGCTCTGGGGGTTATACCCAGGCTGCATCTTGCCCTGGAACGCATCTGATGCCAACTCGCTCTGTCCAGCGGCCGTAGCTTGCTGGCTAAGCGCATCGAGGACTTGGTTCCACGTCGCGATGGTCTGGGCATCTGGCCAGGCACCGTTTGGCCAGGTCATTTCCCCGTACTGGTCTACCTGGCCTTTTTGCACGGCCGCATTCATCTGCTCTAGCGGCTTCCAGGCCGGTCGGCAGAAGTCGAAGGCAAACCCCGTGCTTTGGCTGGGTGTCGCACTGGGAGCGGCATTCTGGGCGGCCGGACTCGAATTCGAATTCGAATTCGCCCCCGATCCAGCCGCCATGTTGTACAGGTCCTCCAGGCAGTAAGTCTTGCCGGTGGCCTGGTCTTGGAAGGTACGGTCACCGGTAGTGCAAGCGGCGCTCGATCCATCCTCGACCGCCACCACCTTGTCGAAGTCCGCCGGTGGGTTAGTGCAACTTACACCTGAGATGGTGCCGTTGCCGGTGCTGTCGAGGCCCACGACTACACAGGCCCCTGTTTTGAATGCTGATGCCGAATTTCCGCCAGCAGCACAGCCGCTGGCCACCGCTATCACCGTCAGAACGGCGCCGCATGTGGCCATCAACCCCACTCTCACACGCATCGCCCCATCCTCTCATTCGTGTTGTGGACTTGCGTAAATTCATTTTACAACATACCCTCTCTACTCTTGCTACTGGGCTCAAGATATGCTAGAGTACCCAAGTTATGAACGCGATCGCCCAAATCGAGAAAAATTACCGTAAGCCCGCCTTGCCCCAAGTCCAAACCGGTGACACTGTGCGTGTACACCAGCTTATTAAGGAAGGCAACAAGCAACGCATCCAGGTTTTTGAGGGTGTGGTTATCCGCCGTCACCGCATGAACGAGCTGTCCGCCTGCATCACTGTTCGCCGCATTGCATCAGGCGTAGGCGTCGAGAAAACCTTTTTGCTGCATTCACCCAACGTTTCCAAGGTTGAAATTATGCGCCGGGCTAAAGTCCGTCGAAACTTCCTCAGCTTCCTGCGCGAGCGCCGGGGTAAATCCGCCCGACTTAAGGAGATTGCCTTCGACAAGGCCGCGGCTAATGATGTTACCGCTCCCGCTGCTATTGCCGAAGAGCCTGAGGTGATAGACGAAGAAGAGAACGAGGACGCCCTGAACGACGCCGAGCCGATCGGTGCGGTCGAGAAGTCCGAGAACAAGGCCGCTTCAGGCGACGACGAAGCTCCCTCCACCGATGAAGAGAACGCCGACGAAGCTGAGGCTCCGGCCGATGAGGTCGAGGAAGGCCTGGACAAGGCCGAGCCCGGCGAAGGCCCCGCCGTCCAGTCATAAGGACTGCTTAATCTGATTTCGAAGCCCGGCCTCGCGCCGGGTTTTTCGTGCTACACTTCGAGTCATGAATCGGAGCCCCATCAAGGCGATCAAAAAACCTATCCGCGCCAAGCGCCCTACCCACAAGCACGCCCGCGCCCTCATGGCGGCCGGTTACCCGCTAGTGGCTGGCATCGACGAGGTGGGACGTGGCTGCTGGGCCGGTCCAGTGGTGGCCGCGGCCGTTGTGCTGCCGGACAGCTGCCGATTGCCTGGGGTTCACGACTCCAAGTTGCTCACGGCCGCCCAGCGCACCGCCTGCGCCCGGCTTATTAAGCACCGTGCGCTAGCCGTCGGAATTGGGTGGGTGAGCGTGGCCGAAATCGACGCCCACGGCCTCAGCTGGGCGGTGCAACAATCCGGTCTGCGCGCGCTTTATGGCCTGCGCTACCCATATCACGCTATTCTGCTCGACGGCAACCACAACTACCTACGTGAATTATTTGTGTCTCAAGCCATAATAAAGGGCGATCAGCTCTCCCTACAAATCGCCGCCGCCTCGGTGGTAGCCAAAGTTGCCCGCGATAATTACATGATCCTACAGCACAAGCTTTATCCGGAATATGACTTTGCCTCTAACAAAGGCTACGGCACGCCCCACCACGCCGCCGCTGTTCGCGAACGTCTCAGCCCCCTCCACCGTCGGCTATTCAAACCGGTCCAGCTTGCCGCGGCCGGATTCACGGAATACCTTGAACCGTACTATGCCGTCAACCACTAGCACCGGTAAGCAGACCAACCGGCAATCGAGCTTTGCCGAACCCTATTGGTCTTTAGAGCCAGCTCGCGATTCCCATTCCTCCACAAATTTCTCAATTTTGGGCTGGTCGCGCTCGTACCAGTCGGCCTTTAGCTCCACGCTCTCGACTGCTTGCGCCACCGGTCGGGCAATAGCCGGGTGCGGGTGGGCCGCAAAGAACTCGCCAATCTCCCTCGCCATCTCATGAGTGGCAAACCCACCGCCGGCATACAGCGGGAAGCGGTCGAGCATGTGCCCGCCCTCACCGTACCTGCGAATAAACTCGCCCCAGTTATCCTTAACCCACTGCCAGCCCTGCTTGCGGGCCTCGCGACTACGCAGCGCGTACGCTACAACAATATAAATATCCTGTGGCCGCACATCGGCCGACAATCCCATCTCGAGGTACCGCTTAATTTGCTCCGGGTTGCGGAATCGGCCCAGTGCTCCGAGTAGGCTAATCTTCACTTGAGGAACCTGTTCACGCCGGTAACGCTCGAGCATGGCCTCAAATTCATCGCTGCCACCATGCCGGGCGGCTGCGTACAAGACGGCCGGTCGCAGGTCGGGATTCACCGGCCGGCCCTCCAGATAATCCTTAAAGCGCTTGCGAGCCTCGCGCGTTACAGTTTCATCATCGAACCGCACGGCTTGTTGCAGCACCATCGGCCGCATCAGAGTGTCAAACGGCGCCTCGCCGTTTTTAGGCTCCCAGCCCAGCCGTTTTACGTTGGGTTGCACCAGCCAGCGACCAAACCGATCGAGCCGATCGCGAAGTGCCTCGTCCTCTACTACACTTTCGAGTGCCCCAAAGCCGCCGGTAAGCCCTCCCCACACCACGAAATCCGGCTCTTCGCGCATGGCCTCGAGTAGCTTAAGTGCGACCGCCGAATCGGTTACGCCGGCCTCGGTGGTCGCAAACACATCGCCTACCACACCATATCGGTCCACGGCGCTCAGCTCGCTGCGCCGCAACGGTTCGGCCAGCGCCTCAATCATCGGCGAGGTGTAATTGGTACGGTAAAACGCGGTCTGGCCCGGGTTGGGCTTAAACCATTCTGAGCCCATCACCTCGTCCGGCAGTTCGGCTGTCTCTTCGCGTACTAGAATCTGCTCGGTCTCCTGGCTGCCGGCCAGCAAGGCTCCAAACGGAATTGGCCACACCGCGCTCGCCTTCTCCGCCTTGGCCTGCCTTGGGCTGGCAAAGAACCGTCGCTGCCGCACCTCGCCCTCCACAAAACTCACCAGCGGGTACCCCGGCATGCCCGTCCAGGCCGACATCACCTCATCCACCGGCTTGCCCGAGGCTTTACCGAGCGCCGACCACAAATCATGCGTTACCGTGTTGCCGTAACTATGCTGCTTGAGGTAATCGTGCAGGCCCTGCTTAAAATGATCCGCCCCTAGGTAGTGGTGCAACATGTTGATCACGCTCGCGCCCTTAGCGTACGAAATGGCGTCGAAAATCTCGTCTAGCGCTCGCGGATCGTCCACCGCTACCTGGATCGGATGAGTGTTGGCAAGCGAGTCCATCTCCTGTGCCTGCGCGAACTCTTCATCGATAAATTGTGTCCACACCTGCCACTCGGGGAAGAGGTGATCCATCGCCAGTGCTGCCACCCAGGTCGCGAACCCCTCGTTGAGCCACAGGTCCTCCCACCAGCCCATGGTCACTAAGTTGCCAAACCACTGGTGTGCCAGCTCGTGCGCCACCACTTCGGCCACGCGCTGCTTATTGGACAGTGAGGTCTGGGCCGGGTCGAGTAGCAGCGCCGTCTCACGATAAGTTACCAGGCCCCAGTTCTCCATTGCCCCCGCCGCGAAGTCGGGTACCGCGACCATGTCGAGCTTGGGTAGGGGATAGGGGATGCCAAAATACTGATTATAAAACGATAACGTCTTGGCCCCAGCCTCTAGTGCGAACGCCAGCTGCCCCGATTTGCCCGGCGTGGCGTATACGCGCACCGCCACTCCCTCAGGCGTCTCGGTCTCGCTGTACTCAAACTCGCCGACCACCCACGCCACCAGATAAGTGCTCATCTTAGGTGTCACAGCGAATTGCACCTGCTTGCGCCCCTCGCCCGCCGGTTGCTCGCTTACCGCGTTGGTGTTGCTCAGAGCCGTCAGTGTGTCGGGCACCACTAGGCTCAGCTCAAACTCCGCCTTGGCCGACGGCTCATCAATGCACACAAACGCCTCGCGTGCGTGGACCGCCTCGAATTGCGTGGTCACTAACCATTTCTCCTGACCGGCGTGCTCATACCGGCTGCGGTAAAACCCGTGCAGTGTCTCGGCGATCGTGCCGGTAAACTCCATGCTCACCGTGTGACTGCCCGCCGCGATCTCGTCGGCGAACTCCATAGTCATGGTCTGGGCCTCCTTGTCGGTTTTGAGGCTAGTCATCTTTAAGTTGTCTTTACCGTCGAGCTCCACCTTGGTTACATCCAGACCCACCGCATGGAAAGTTAGCTCCCGGCTCGGCGAGGTATGCTCAAATTCAATCTTCTCCAGTGCTCGGTACTTAAACCCGTTCATATCAATATTCAGGTTTATTCGATAATGCTTGGGAACGATCTTTTCGAGTAACCGGGCCACTTTCGCCATGTCCAAAACCTCGTTTCTTACAGTCTTCCAGTATAGTGTTATTTCCGTCTCGGGTTAAGGCATAGTTTGCTAAACATAGCCATAAATTGAGCAGCTCTCCATCCACGGGCAAAATACCCACCAGACGTGTTATAATAACCCCGATGTCGGCCGCGGGGCCGGCAATTTTCTTAAAACTGAATAACAACAGAATAGGAGACTTGTATATGCAAACCAACTTTTTAGCCGCTATCAACGTTATCGCCGAGGAGAAGAACCTGCCTCGCGAAATCATTATCGAAACCGTGGAAGCCGCCCTCGCCGCTGCCTACAAGAAGGATTACACCGACAAAGACCAGGAAGCCCGCGCCGAGCTCGATCAGGAGACCGGCGATGTCCGGATTTACGAGTCCAAGACCGTGGTGCCGGACGGTGAGGTTGAAAACGAGTTCCTACAGATTGCCCTCACGGACGCCAAGAAGCTCGACAAAAACGCCCACATCGGCACCGAGGAAGAGCCGTACATGGTGGAAATGGAGGCTCACCCCGAGGACTTTGGTCGCGTGGCCGCCCAGACTGCCAAGCAGGTTATCATCCAGCGCCTGCGCGAAGCTGAGCGCGAAATTATCTTCGCCGAGTACAAGGACAAGGAGGGTGTGGTCCTAAATAGCAATGTCCAGCGCGTGGAAGGCAACGTAGTCTATGTGGACCTCGGTAAGGCCACGGGCGTGCTTTTCGCTTCGGAGCAAATTCCAGGCGAGCGCTACTACACCGGCCAGCGCCTCAAGGTGTATGTAGTGCGCGTGGAGCAGACCGCTCGTGGTCCGCAAATCGTGCTTAGCCGCGCTCACGCCAATATGGTGAAGCACCTATTTGAATTGGAAGTGCCCGAGATTGAGGCCGGCACCGTCGAGATCATAAACATCGCCCGCGAGGCCGGTGTCCGCTCCAAGGTGGCGGTGCGATCGCACGCCCAGGGCGTGGATGCTGTCGGCACTTTCGTGGGTGGCCGCGGCTCCCGCGTACAGGCTGTAATGAGCGACCTCGGCGAAGAGAAGATCGACATCATCCCGTACTCCGAAGATCCCGAGACCTACATCGCCAACGCTCTGTCGCCCACCAAGGTGGTGAGCGTCAGCCTCAACGATTCCGACAAGAAGGCCGTGGTGCGCGTGCCCGAAGACCAGCTCTCGCTCGCCATCGGCAAGCAGGGCCAAAATGTGCGGTTAGCTGCCAAACTCACCGGTTGGAACATCGACATCCTGTCGGCCGACGAATCCCGCGTTGAGGCCACAGCTGATGCGGCCGAGGAAACCGCCGGTGCAATCCCTAAGCGCAAGCGTGACCTCGAGGGCGACCTCATCGCTACCATCAACGCCACCGCTACCGACGACGTCTCGGCCGAGAGCATCGACCCCGACATGGACGAGGAGCTCACTGGCGCCCAGGCCGACATTCTGTCCGGCCAGGAGCCCGTGGACAACACCGAGCAGCCCGAATAAGAAATTCGGCCCCAAAAGACGGACCCCCTGCTACGAACGGCAGGGGGTCCGTCTTTTGTAGTAGTAGGGTCACTGAGTTTAACAGTGCTAGTTCGTAGCCGGCCTGCTATGTGTTGGTCCTTCTCGGCTCTGGCCACGCCGAGTCCTGGGGGGTTAAAGCCTTTTTCCCGGGGGCATCAATATTAATTGTTGGCACTCTATTGCGTGGAGTGCCAACAATGATATACTTGACTCATAACTCGCATCTGGTTTTTGCCACCCTCAGATTTCCCTTGACGGCACCTAGCCAGAGTGGGAGGGTAAGAGAAAGGAAATTTGATGGCCGATTTTAGTTCCCAATTCGATCGGTTCACCGAAAATGCCAAGCGCAGCCTAGAGAACGCCGAGCAAATCGCGACCCAGATGGGCTCAAGCTACGTTGGCACGGAACACATTCTGCTGGGCGTGCTCCAGCAGGAGAGCTCGATCGGGGCCAAGATTCTTAAGAACGTTGGTGTAACCTTCGAAAAAGCCCAGCTTGTACTGTCGTTTTCGCAGCAGCTGGCCGGTGGCGGCTACAAAGGCGCCTCCGAAACCGCCAAGCGCACACTCACATATTCGTTGCGCGTGGCCAAAGAGTTCGGCCAGCCTTACTGCGGGACCGAGCACATTCTGTTTGCAATTTTGAGCGAGAAGAGCGCCCGCGCCATCTCACTCCTTAAGAACGATTTACAGATCGACCCGACCATTATTCGATCGGAGCTCGAGAACTATCTCGGCAACCAGCAGTACTTCTACGCCGAGGAAGAGCGCCAGAGCACCCGCGGCAAAGGCGCTGGTAAATCCAAGACACCGGCGCTCGACCACTTTGGCATCGACATGACCGCCAAGGCCCGAGACCACGCTCTCGACCCGATGGTCGGCCGTGAGATCCAGATCGGCCGCGTTATTTCGATCTTGAATCGTCGCTCCAAAAACAACCCGGTGCTGATCGGCGAGCCGGGCGTCGGCAAGACCGCCATCGCCGAGGGTTTGGCCCAGCGCATTATAGCCGAGGAGGTCCCCGAGATGCTCCAGGGCAAGCGTCTGGTGATGCTCGACCTGGCCTCTGTGATTGCCGGCACCAAATACCGTGGTGAATTCGAGGAGCGCCTCAAAAAAATTCTGGACGAGGCCAAAGCCAGCCCCGAGGTGATTCTGTTTATCGATGAGCTGCACACCGTGGTGGGCGCAGGCGCGGCTGAAGGTGCCATCGACGCTGCTAATATCCTAAAACCAGCCCTGTCGCGCGGCGAAATCCAAGTGATCGGCGCCACCACCCTCGATGAATACCGCAAGCATATCGAAAAAGACGCCGCTCTCGAGCGCCGCTTCCAGCCTGTAATAGTACCCGAAACCACGCCCGAGGAGACCATTGAGGTTCTGCGCGGCCTGCGCCCCCGCTACGATGAGCACCACCGCGTGGAGATCACCGACGAGGCTATCGAGGCCGCCAGTAAGCTGGCCAAACGCTATGTGGCCGACCGCTACCTGCCCGACAAGGCCATCGACCTAGTCGACGAGGCCGCATCGCTGGCCCGCATTAAGCGCGGCGGATCCTCGAAAGCCTTGCGCAACCTCCAAAAGCAACTCAATGAAATCCGCGACGATATCGAAAACGCTGTCTTCGACCAAGATTTTGAATTGGCCGCCCGCCTCAAGACCCGCGAGTCGGTCATTCAAAACCGCCTGGCCCAAATGAAGCTCAAAGAGGGTGCCGCCGATGCCGCCATCAAGATTACGCCCGAAGACATTGCCGCCGTCGTCTCACTCATGACCGGCATCCCCGTTACGCGCCTCATCAAGACCGAGGTCGAGTCGCTGCTCAAGCTCGAGGAGTCGCTCAAACGGCGCGTGATCGGCCAGGACGAGGCCGTGGTAGCCATTGCCAAGGCCATCCGTCGCTCCCGCACCGGCATCTCCGACGAGCGCCGGCCCATCGGTAGCTTCATCTTCCTGGGTCCGACTGGAGTTGGTAAAACTGAGCTCGCCCGTGTCCTTTCTGAGGAGCTATTCCACGACCGCGACGCCATGATTAAGATCGACATGTCCGAGTTCATGGAGAAGCACAACGTCGCCCGTCTCGTGGGCGCGCCGGCCGGTTACGTCGGCTACGACGAGGGCGGTCAGCTCACTGAGCAAGTCCGCCGTAAGCCCTACAGCCTCATCCTGTTCGACGAGCTCGAGAAGGCGCATCCCGACGTCTTCAACATGCTGCTGCAAATTCTAGAAGACGGTTATGTTACCGATGCCAAAGGTCGCCGCGTCGATTTCCGCAACACGGTCATCATCATGACGTCAAACGTCGGCGCCTCCGACTTGCATCGCGAGGCCCAGCTCGGTTTCCGTACCGAGTCTGCCAGCGAAGAGAAGAAGCTCGAGGTAGAGCACGCCAAGGTTAAGGAAAAAGTGATGGGTGATCTCAAGAAGCAATTCCGCCCAGAGTTCCTCAATCGCATCGACGCCACCATCATCTTCAAGACCCTTAGCCAAAATGACATCAAGCGCATCCTGGCCCTGCAAGTTGCCGATTTACAAAAGCGACTCGACGAGCAGGAGATCAAGCTCCGCATCACCCCCTCCGCCCGTACTCTGCTCATGGAGAAGGGGTACGACATGGAGCAGGGTGCTCGCCCCATGCGGCGTGCCATCCAGGACCTCTTGGAGGACCCGCTCGCTACCGGCCTGCTCGACGGCAAAATCAACACCGGTGACACCATCACGGTTACGCGCCGCGGCGACGAGCTGCAACTGGCCGCGTCCCGCATCGCTCTGGCGCCCGAACCTGAGCCCGAAATCGACGAGGCCGAGACTCCGGTAACGCCCGCCGAATAAGCACAAGCTCGGATAAACTCCAAACGCATTTAGCCCCTCCGGGGGCTTTTTGCGTGCTAAGATGACCTCATGGAAACGGAAGCCATAATCCGCCAATACATTCCCCAAGTCATTCACATGTCGCTCGCGACCTGCGCTGGCGACAGACCCTGGGTTTGCGAAGTCCATTTTGCCTTTGACGAGGATCTGAATCTCTATTTTCGCTCTACTCCGGACCGGCGCCATAGTCGGGAAATCGCCCAAAACCCTAACGTCGCCGGTAATATAGTGACCCAGCACCACCTAAACCAGCGTCCACGCGGCATATATTTTGAGGGCCAGGCCCAGCAGCTTACCGGCGTCTCCACAGACAGCCCAGCTTACAAAGTTATCTCAACGCGCCTTGGTCTTGGGCCCAAGATCGTGGACGATGCCAATGCTGAATCAGGTCACCAATTTTACCAAATCAAAGTTTCCGATTGGTACGTGTTCGATGCGCTCGGACCCGGTCCATCGGCCAAGCACCACCTGTCATGGGGCAATGTTACGTAATGTACCGTTTCCACCATGTCGCCCTCAGCGTCACAAATCATGACCGCTCAGTAAAGTTCTATGAGCAGCTGGGCTTTAAGCAAGTGCATTATTGGGAAGCCGACGACAAGAAATTGAGCATTACCCATTTAAGGTTAGCCGATATGATGCTCGAGCTGTTTTGGTACTCTGACCACGCGCCGGCACCGACTTCGATTTACTCCACAGCCACTGATTTGCCTATTATCGGCACCAAACATTTTGGTCTTAGGGTCGATTCCATCGAAACCGCCAGATCCGACTTAGCTACTAAGGGTATTGTCGGCAAAGACATCGAAATTAAGCAAGGCCGTACGGGTCCGCGCTTCTTCTTCATTAAAGATCCCGACGGTATTCTGGTTGAAATAGCTGAGGACAAACGCGATTTCTGGAACGAGTAACAGCTCTATTCGGTAACTTGCGCGTTCGGCACATGTTCGGTATATTGGTTATCATAAGATTGGTAACATAGAGCTAATGCCCAAGATCACCACCAAATTCACCTGCCAAACTTGCGGTGCCAGCTACTCTCGCTGGATGGGCAAGTGCGAGCAGTGCGGTGCCTGGAACTCACTAGTAGAGGAGGTGGCGGCGGTCTCGAGCGGCTTCGGCAAAGCCAAGGCCCGGGCAGCGCTGACGCCTACCAAGCTCGGCGAAGTTGAAACCAAGCGCTTGCCGCGCATTCCTACCGGCTTTGCCGATGTTGACCAGGTGCTCGGTGGCGGCATTGTTCCTGGCTCGATCATACTGTTGTCCGGCGATCCTGGAATTGGCAAAAGCACCTTGGTGCTGCAGTTGGCTGCTCGCATTGCGGCCGGGGAGCGGGTGCTCTATGTCAGTGGCGAAGAAAGCGCGGCTCAAATTAAGCTCCGTGCCGACCGCTTGGGCGTTTCCGCCGGCGGCCTCGACTTACTCTGTGATACCAATATCGATGCCGTCGCTGCCACCATTGAGCAGGGGGACTACCGGCTAGTAATCGTTGACTCCATCCAGACTATGGCCGTGGAGGCGCTCACTGGCTCACCCGGTACCGTCGGCCAAATCACGGCCAGCGCCCAGGTTCTACAGGCCGTCGCCAAGCGTCACAACATCGCCACCCTCATTATCGGCCACGTCACCAAAGAGGGTAACATCGCCGGGCCAAAAATCCTCGAGCACCTGGTAGATGTTGTATTGTACCTGGAGGGCGAAAAATACGGCGCCTTCAAGGCCCTGCGCGGCATTAAAAACCGCTTTGGCTCCACCAGCGAAGTCGGCATCTTCGAAATGGGAGAGGGCGGTCTCGCGCCAGTGCCCAACCCTTCCGAAGCCCTACTGGCCGAACGCCAGCCCGGACCCGGTTCGGTAGTGTTGGCTACCCTTGAGGGCTCGCGGCCGCTGCTGGTGGAGGTACAGGCGCTAGTTTCGCCAACTCCCTTCGGTTATCCCAGGCGTACCGCCGTTGGTTTTGACCTCAACCGGCTCAATTTGCTGGTCGCTGTACTCACCAAACGGGCCGGTCTGAATTTGAGTTCCTCGGATATTTATGTTAATATCGTAGGCGGATTGCGTGTTTCCGAGCCGGCCGCCGATTTGGCAATTATTTTATCGATAGCTTCGGCCTTCAAGGATGCTCCCATTCCACAGAACCTCGTCACTTTTGGTGAAGTTGGTCTGAGCGGAGAAGTTCGCTCAGTGGGCCAGGCCTCTCGGCGTGTAGCGGAGGCAAAGCGGTTAGGTTACACCATGGCTGTGGGTCCCGCCCATAGCTCTCCCGCTGGGCTCAAAGGTGTGGCAAATGTCACGCAGGCCGTAAATGTCATACATTCGGCCAACAAAGAATTACGGTAAGCAGGAATTATTCACTATGACCGATACCATGGTCTTCTCGCTCACGGTCGTGAGCGTTCTAATCATTTTACTGGCGGTACTGAGACTGCGGCACGTCTCGCTTCAGGGCTTGGTGCTGGGCATTATTGGCGCCATCGTCGGGCTACTGCTCGGCGCCCTTGCCAGCGTCCCCTTGAGTAAGCTGCCGGATCCATTTGGCGGCATTATGCCAGTGGTGGTTTCCGTCGCTTTTACCCTCATCGTGATGGTGGCCGTGCTTAGCCGCCGCCGTTCAATGCTAAAGCTCATGCCGTTCTTGAAACTCGAGGACGACACCAAAATTGAGACCACGGAGCCTGCGGCACCGGCCCCTGACCAGACAGACGAGCCAAAGTTGCCTCGCATCCTGGTGGATACCTCCGTTATCATCGACGGCCGCATCGCCGACATCGCCCGAGCCGGCTTCGTGCCAGGTCGTCTGGTGGTGCCCCGCTTCGTGCTAGCCGAGCTCCAAAACATCGCCGACTCAGACGACGCTATGCGCCGGGGCCGTGGCCGTCGCGGGCTCGATGTGCTCAACCAACTGCGCGAAATGCGTGACGTCGAGGTCGACATTATTACCGACGACGTCCAGGGTATCCGCGAGGTTGACGCCAAGCTGGTAGTTCTCGCGCAACGCTTCAGTTGCAACGTCCTCACCACCGACTATAACCTTAACCGTGTTGCCCAGATTCAGGGCGTGCGTGTACTCAATGTCAACGAGCTGTCCAATGCCATCCGCCCGGTGGTTCTGCCCGGCGAGGAGCTAATTGTGCGGGTGGTTCAACCCGGTAAAGAACGCAACCAGGGTGTCGGCTACTTGGCCGACGGCACCATGATCGTGGTTGAAAACGGTGACAAGCTGATTGGCCAAGAGGTTGCCACCGAGGTTACCCGTGTGTTCCAGACTGTCGCCGGCAAGATGATTTTTGCTGTCCCCAAAGGAAAGCCCGGCGCTCCCACCCAGCATCACCCCGTGGCCCAGACTCAGGCCGACCCCGCGCCTATCAAGGATGCCGAGCCCACGGATAAAGCCGACAAGGACCAGCGCAAAGGCCGCTTTGCTCGTAGCAACCGCAAGCCTCACGGCACCGGTGGCGCCGCCCAAACCGAGCAGCAACCCGGCCGCCGCGCTGGGACTGGCATCGAGGAGCGCATCATCGCCGCCACCAACAACAACAAGCCCCGTCAACACCCCGCCGAGTAGGCGCCCACAATCTCGGCCGTCTACCTGTAAACAAAACACCCGCCACGTGAGCGGGTGTTTTTATGCTAGGTACTGGGGGGTCTTTACTGCACCGTCACCGTCTGATGGTTACTATCGCCCGAGTCACTCGTTACGTACCAGGGATAGTTCCCAGGAGTAAGCAAAGTGAGGGTCTTGGAGGTACCATTCACGCTGTAGGTCGCGTTACTGACGTGCAGGGTGTACGGACCGTTGCTGTTGGGGTCAGCCGTCCACGAGAACTTAATGTTACCGGGGTTAACTGTGGAACCATCACTAGGTGACAGCAGGGTCACGCCGTTGCCCTGACCACCCCCGCCGCCGCTAGTATTAGTTGCATTCACCGTTTGCTCGTCAGTACCTTGGTAATAGCCAGCATCGGTTACCACCGCCTTAACGGTGTGGCTCCCCGTCTCGGGCGGTGTGAACGACACTTCGTAGGACCCGTCTCCATTGATCTGTTGAGTGGATACAATCTGGTCGTCAAAGTACACGTCCAGCTTATTGGCCGGGAATGTCCCCGACGTTACATCCACGGTAAAGTGGTACGGGCCACCGCCGGACAGGCCAGAAATGTTTACCGTCGGCTTTGTATCATCGCAATGGTGGCGATCATCTGTAGCTGTCGGCAAGTCACCGCCGCTCGTGGAGTAGCCCGCCGCCTGCAAAGCCGCCAGCCAGTTGGCATACTGCTGGGGGTTATCGGCCCGGGTAATCTCGGGCGTAATGGCGCTCGAGTACACGGTCTCCTTGGCCAGGTCCGGCGTACAATCGGTAGCCAAGTTGCCCGAAACCTTGTCTATTACCGCGTTCTTGCCATCCGCCGAGCTCATAGGTGTGTACCAGCTACCAAAGATGTCCACCGTGGTCTGCTTGGTCCCGGTAGTGACGGCCCGGCCAGTGGTCTTATCTAGCGTTACCGTCTTAATGCCCGGCGCTTTGGCGAAAGCCGCCGTGGGTTTGCCGCCGATCACCGAATTCATGAAGGTGCGCCACACCGGTGCCGCTATGTCGGCCGCCTCGGCGCTCATAGGACTGTTGTCGTTGTTGCCCACCCAGACGCCGGCTGTCACGTCAGTAGTAAAGCCGACAGTCCAGGCGTCGTTGAAGTTCTCGGTGGTACCAGTCTTAACACCGGCGTGCACACAGTTCGACTGACTGTTGTTGCCACAGTTGTTGTTGAGGGTCAGATCGTTGAAGAACACGTACTTCTTGGCATTATTATCGCTCAGTACGTCGGCCATCATCGACGCCACTTGCGGATCGAGCGCCTGCTTGGGCTTGGCGGGCTTGGAGTTGTCTTCCATCACGCGGCCCTTCTGGTCGTACAGTTTTAAAATGGGAGTCTGATCAAAGTGCTCACCGCCGTTCGCGAACGATTCGTAAGCGTTGGCCATCTCCGTCAGCTGCACGCCACCAGTACCGAGCACTAGTGACAGGCCATAGTTGCTGGCCGGCTGGTTGAGTGTGTCGATGCCAAGGCTCTGGGCGGTCTGGATAGATTGCGGTATGCCGGCCATCGCCAGTGCTTTTACCGCCGGAATGTTAAGCGATCCGGCCAGCGCCTGACGGGCCGACACAATGCCGTAGGTTTTGTTGCCGAAGTTGTGCGGCTTGTAGGGGTTGGCATCGGTGCCGAAGTTTGTCGGCACGTCGTACAAAGTGGTGCCGGGTCCGTAGGTCGGGCATGACCGGTCTTTGGCGCAGGCCGCCCCCTTATTCTTGCCAAACAAGGTGGCATACACGATCGGCTTAAACGACGAGCCCGGCTGCCGCAGCGAGGTCGCCACGTTCACTTGGCCGTCTTTGGGGTCGTTGAAATCGTGCGATCCAATCATGGCCAGGATATGACCGCTCTTGGGGTCGGTCGACACCAGCGCCGCGTTAGAACCGCCGAGCGCCGTAATATTGCGCATATTCTTCTGGATGGCATCGTAGGCCGCCATCTGTTTATCCCAGTCCATGCTGGTAATGACCTTGAGGCCACCCTCAGTCACCGTGGTGGTTCCGTATTTGGCCTCCAAGTAGTCCTGGGTATAGAGGACAAAATGAGCCACATTGGCGTTAAGGTTGGCGTACAGGTTTTGTACCGGATTGCGCTCGGCCACCAGCTTGGCCTGGTCCCACTTGGCGGCATCGGCCTGGGACTTCGTGACGTAGCCCTGTTGCGCCATTAAATCGAGCACAATATGTTGCCGGTCGAGCAGCTCATCCTGGTGGGTGCCGTACGGCGAATAGTACGACGGCGCGTTAACTACCGCCGCCAAGATCGCCGATTGCCCCAGGTCCAGGTTTTTGGCGCAGTGCTGGTCCTTATCGGTCTTGTCGATATCCTGCGGGAAAAACGTCTTACAGGCACTTTCAATACCGTACGCGCGATTGCCGTACGGAATCTCATTCAAGTACAAAGCCAAAATATCGTTCTTGGAGTAGAACTGGCTAATTTCCAGCGACAGGATAAGCTCTTTTATCTTGCGTGACACACTAAAATCGGTGGGATCGAGCAGGGCGTTCTTTACATACTGCTGCGTGATGGTGGAGCCACCCTGGGCCCGGGTGTGTGTCGTAACATCCACAAGCGCCGCCCGCAAAATTCCCAGCGCGCTAAAGGCGCCTTCTTTGTAAAAATTCCGGTCTTCAATGGCGATCACCGCATCTTTAGCGTTAGCCGGGATGTCATTAAAACTAACGATGCTCCGGTTTTGGTTGCCGTACAGCTCGTATAGCAAATGGTTACCCGAGGAGTCGTAAAACTTGGTGGTTTGGGCGGTCACGCGGGCGTTAATCTTGCCCGGTGTCGGCAGATCCTTGGCGTACCACAAAAACACCAGGAAAACGAACAGCACTCCGGCGCCGGCCAGTTTACCTAGCCTCACTAGGCCCTCACGCCCGAGCCAATAAGATGCAAAATACTTGGGCGTAAACGACAAAAAGAACCGCTTAATATGACCTTTCATACCCGGCGTAAAATCTTCAATCGGCCGGGCGGGACGATGAACGCGACGTTTTGGCATAAGTCCTCTTACAGCTTGTGACGATAAGCATTATAACATCCTTGATCCAAGTTTATGCTGAGAGCTTAAGCCTTATGGTCTGTCGGGCGAACTTGCTCAAAAATTACGTTGCAGCCGAAATCTTGAGCCTGCCGCAGCTTGTCTTGGCTATCAACTGTCCACAGCACCACTGGCGCACCCAGCGCCCATTTCCAAAACCGTAGCATGGGTTTAGGGTAGTCGCGCAGGTCGTAGGCGATAAATTGCGGCCGTGCCCACCAGTTCAGTGGCATCCCACGCCACATGGCTCGGATCCACCTCGGCAGTCGCTTTTCTGGCAGACTGCTAGCGGCCTGTACTCGCGGAATCCACGGCGCGTGGCGGTGCAGCCAGGCCAGAACCCGGGGGTCGAACGATTCTGCCGCCATCTCACCATCGTAGCCGTCGAGCGCGGCCAGCAACGCCCGCCCCGCCGTGGCCGGCCGCTGGCCTTTCTTGATCTCGATCAGCAGTGGCGTCCGGCCAGCCACCAAGCTGAGCACGTCTTCGAGTAGCGGCATCGTCTGTCCATCGCCCAGCTTCAGCGCCGCTAAATCCACCCCTCGGCTACGCGCCACCCGTATGTCGGCACCCGCCATCCGGCCAGTGGTTGGATCGTGGCTCACCACCAGCCGTCCGTCCGCGCTCAGCGTAACATCGAACTCAATCGCGTAACCAGCTGCAGCTGCCGTCTCAAAAGCCGCCAGGCTGTTTTCGGGCACCTCTGCACTCCATAGCCCACGGTGGGCAATCGGCAATTTCGTAATCCAATCGGGCTTATAACGTCTCATGTCTGGCATAATAACAGTATGTACGACAAGCTTAGGCAAATTTCTGCCTCATATATATCAACCATAACCGTGAGCGGGTTAAAGGGGCGCGTATTCAACCACCCCAGCCGCAAGGAGCGCGGTGGCCGGACCATCGTGTTCGTATATGGAATTCACGGCAGCTTGGAACGATTTTACGGTGTCATCCATTACCTAGCTCGTTTCGGCCGGGTGGTGGCGCCCGACCTGCCCGGTTTTGGCGGTATGCCGTCGTTCTATTCTGTCGGTAGTCGCCCTTCGCCCGACGCTTACGGCGATTACCTAGCCGAGTTTATCCGCCAAGAGCTACCAGACGGCCAGCTCACCCTGGTGGGACTGTCATATGGTTTCGTGGTCATCACCCGCATGCTAGCTCGCCACCCCGACCTCCAGTCCCGCGCCGACATGGCCGTAAGCGTGATGGGTCTGGCAGACGGGCGCGACCTGGCAATGAGCCCGGTGCTCCGCTGCGCTTGCGAGGCGCTACTCGGCATTGCCCGCACCCCGGTGCTCGGCCGGGTCTTGCAGTACATCATTACCCGCCGCTGGCTGCTCCGGCTAATGTACACGGACCGCAATCCCAAGGTCCGCTCCTTGCCCCAATCGCTGCGGCCCGAGATTATCAGATTCGAGTCTTATCTGTGGAATTGCAACGACATGCGCACCTACGGCGCCTGCATGCACGAACTATTTCATCTGCGACAGCCGACCGGGCCACTCATAAAAACTCCGGCCCACCACATCTCCACTCCACATGATCACTGGCTCAACATCGATAGTGCCGAACGTCACATTCGGGCGCTTTACGGCAATCTTACCTCACACACCTCCACAGTCATGAAGCACGGCGGCTTAGCCTACGACAGCGAGGACGAGGCCAAAGAGATCATACCTGCCGGCATGGTCGCCGCCTTTGAGGCCCAGGCATGAAAATTGGCATCATTTGCCCCTACAACGTCTTTATGCCCGGCGGGGTACAGACTCTAGTGGCCGACCAATCGACTGAACTGCGCCGTCGCGGCCACCAAGTAGTGGTGATTACGCCGCGGCCTCAGGGCTACTCTGGCGAGCCCCCGCAGGGCACCGTATTCATCGGACAGTCGGCGCGTATCCGGGCTCAGCACACTTGGGTCGACGTGTCGGCCAGTGTCGACACCGACGTCATCGACCGGGTGCTTGCGACTGAAAAATTCGACCTGGTTCACGCCCATGAACCGCTCATCCCGTTCCTGGCCTGGCAAGTCCTCGGCCGATTGTATTGCCCCGTCATTGGCACCTTCCACGCCTCACTGCCTGACTCCGTATTCGCCAAATCCATCGCCGGCTCCATCGGCCCCTACAAGCGTTCTATCTTTAGGCGGCTCAATATTGTGACAGCAGTTTCGGGCGCGGCCACCAGTTATCTCGACGGCGAAATTGAGCCCGAACGCATCCACATTGTGCCAAACGGCATTAATGTCGAGTCCTTTCGCCTAAAAAAGCCACCGGCGCGCGATCCTCATACCATCTTGTTCGTCGGTCGGTTGGAGAAGCGCAAGGGTGTGCGGTACCTGCTGGACGCGTTCGCGCTTCTCCAGCCAGAGCTGCCCCACGCCCGCCTCCTCATCGCGGGCGACGGCCCAGAGCGCAATCGCCTTGAGGGCATGGTACGCCAGCGCAAGCTCAGTGGCGTGAAGTTCCTGGGCAGTGTCAGCGACAAAGAAAAAGTTGAGCTATTGTCGCGCTGTGGCCTCTTCACCTCGCCGGCGCCGTACGGTGAGAGTTTTGGCATCGTACTGCTCGAGGCTATGGCGGCCGGCGCAGTGGTGGTAGCGGGTGCCAATTCCGGCTACGAGTCAGTTCTCACGGGCACCGGCCGTTTGTCGCTGGTCGACCCGCGGCGAGGCGCCGAGTACGCTCGGCGCCTCAGCCTGTTACTCACTGACGACCAACTGCAGTCGGTGTGGCGCACCTGGGCTGACCGTCACGTGCATCAGTTCAACTTCACCAGCGTAGTCGACCAGTACGAACGGCTTTACGAGCAATTGGTGCCGGCGCTCAAATGACCATCGGTTTCGTGCTCGACGACACGCTCGACCGCCCGGATGGCGTACAACAATATGTCCTCACCCTAGGCACATGGCTGACCCGCCGCGGCCACCGTGTGTTTTACCTCACAGCCCACACTGCCCGCACCGACGTGCCCGAGGTTTACAGTCTCGGTAACTTCGCGCGTTTTAACTTCAACGGCAACGCTGTTCGTACGCCGCTGCCCGCGAGTTCCGCCCGCATTAGAAAGTTGCTTCACGAGCTCCACCCTGACGTGCTCCATGTGCAGATGCCCTACAGCCCGCTTCTCGCCGAGCGCGTAATCATGAACGCATCTGCCCGCACCGCCATTGTGGGTACCTTCCACATCCTGCCCCTCGCCCGCATCCAATTCGCGGCCAACCGCTTGCTAGCGCTAGTCCTGCGCCGCTCGCTCGGTCGCTTCCAGGTGGTCATGGCGGTGTCGCCGCCGGCAGCCGATTTCGCCCGCCGCGTTTATGGGCTAAGCCCTCAGGTGGTGCCAAACGCCGTGGACTTGGCACGGTTTAAGGCCGCCCCCCGCCCGCACCGCGACCGTGAGCATGTAACCGTGCTTTTTATGGGCCGGTTAGTTGAACGCAAGGGGGTGCTCGAATTAATCCGGGCCTTCAGGCAACTTCCGCCCGAAGTCGCTGCCATCACCCGCCTAGTGATAGGTGGTGACGGCCGACTGGCCGCCCGTGCTCGCAATCTGGCTGGCACCGCCCCCAACATCGAGTTTGCCGGTTTCGTACCCGAAGACCACAAGGCCGGCTTTCTGGCCGCCGCCGACATTGCGGTTTTTCCCTCCACCGCCGGCGAGAGTTTTGGGATTGTTCTAGTTGAGGCCATCGCGGCCGGCGCCGGTGTCGTTCTAGCCGGTCACAACCCCGGTTACGCCAGCGTCTTGGGCGCGGGCTCGGCTGCCCTCATTAACCCCGCCGATACACAAGCTTTTGCGCGGCGTCTCGCGCATTTTATTAATAACGCCGACACCCGCGACCAGCTGCATGAGGTGCAGCGCCAGCTCGTCTCCCGATTCGATATTCACACGGTTGGACCGCAAATCGAGGCTATCTACCAGCAAGTGCTCACGAGTCGGCCAACCGAATAATCGGCTGGTTATGCTAAACTTTGGGATATGGACGAACTACTTACCCGCGGTGTAGATCAGATTATTGGTGAAGAGGAGCTACGGGAGGCCCTGAAAGGCAAACGCAAGCTGCGCATTAAGTTTGGCGTGGACCCCACCCGGCCAGACCTGCATATTGGCCACGCGGTCGTCATGCAAAAATTACGCGCCCTCCAGGATATGGGCCATACCGTTATCTTTCTGATTGGCGATTACACCACCAAAATCGGCGACCCCTCTGGCAAATCCAAGACCCGCCCCATGTTGTCCGACGTTGAAATTAAGGCCAACGTCAAGACCTACCTCGACCAGGCGCACCTGCTCATCGACACCAAAAAGGCCGAAATCCGCTACAACTCCGAGTGGCTCGGCAAGCTCAGTTTCGGCGACCTCATTCAGCTGGCCTCCAACCTCAGCGTAGCCCAGATTATCGAACGCGAGGACTTCAAAAACCGTCTTGCTTCCGGCCAGGAGTTGGCCTTGCATGAGCTGCTCTACCCGCTCGTGCAAGCCTACGACTCGGTCGCACTCGAGGCCGACGTGGAGTTTGGCGGCACCGACCAGCTCTTTAACCTCATGACCGGCCGCGCCCTTCAGAAAAAACTCGGCCAGCGCCCACAGATCGTCTGGACCCTCGAGCTACTGGTGGGCACCGACGGCGTCAAGAAGATGAGCAAGAGCCTCGACAATTACATCGCCGTCACCGATACGCCCGTGGACATGTACGGCAAGATCATGAGCATCCCCGATACTCTTATAGCTCCTTACTACAAGCTCTGCACCGCCATTCCGCTCGCCACTATCGACGGCCTGGTCCAAAACCTGGCGGCCGGTGCCAACCCTCGCGACTCCAAGGCTTCACTGGCCCGCGAGATCGTGCGGCTGTACCACGGCGACCCCGCCGCCCTCAAGGCCGAAGCCGACTGGAACGCCACCTTCCGCGACAAGAAGGGCCCCACCCAAGATATGGTTAAAACCCTGCAATTGGGCAAGAAGTCGGCCAAACTCATAGACTTTCTGGTCGATCACGAGCTGCGCCCTTCCCGCAGCGAGGTCCGCAAGCTTGTCGAACAAAACGGCATCCGCCTCAATGGCGCCACCGTCTCCGATCCCTTCGCCGAAATTAAAGCCGGCGACGAGATCAACATCGGCAAGACCGATTTCATTAAAGTAGTTTAACTCTACGTCACCCGATGCTACTCGGCGAAGGATTAATCTGCGCATGCGTGTCTTTGATCTGATATTTGGTACACTGTCTTGGTGGAGAAAACGACGCACGATTGGCAACAACGCCCCATAGGCTCACTTAAGGGGGTGGGTAAAGCGGTAGCCGAAAAACTGGCGCGCCTCGGCATTCACACCGCCGGTGACCTTGTTCGCCATTATCCCCGGCGCTATGACGATTTTTCGAAAATTATTCCCATCCGGCTAATGCGGCCCGGCAATGTCACCTTTAAGGGTGAGGTTGAGCGAGTGGCCGGCCGCTATGCCCGCGCTCGCAAACTTCACCTCACAGAGGCCATTATTTCCGATGGCACTGGCACGGTGAAAGCCGTGTGGTTCAACCAGCAGTGGCTGGCCAAATCGATTCCCACCGGCACGCCCGTGTTGGTGAGCGGCGAACTCAAATTCAAAAACTCCGACCTCGCCTTGCAATCGCCCGCCATCGAGCCGGTGGAGCCGGGCCGCGTCACCAAAGATACCGCCCGTATCGTGCCCGTGTACCCTGAGACCGAGGGCCTCTCAAGCAAGCAGCTGCGCGGCCTCATCCAGCCGCTATTGCCGCTGGCGGCCATTGTGGAGGAGACGCTGCCGGAGCCGGTGGTGACCTCGGCCAAGCTCATGCCGCTGGGCAAGGCCCTGAGCGAAATCCATTTTCCATCCACGGCCGCCAGTCTCGCCAAGGCCCGTCACCGGCTGGGCTTCGAGGAGCTGTGGTACCTCATGCTCGCAAGCCTCGTTATTAAACACGAGATCAAAACCGAGGTGGCACCGCAGGTTGAGTTTAACGTTAATGCCGCCAAGAGTTTCGTGGACGCGCTCGATTTCGAAATGACACCTCACCAGAAGCAGGCCGCCTGGGAGATATTCCAGGACTTGGCCCAGCCCCAGCCCATGAACCGGCTGCTGGAAGGGGACGTGGGCTCAGGCAAAACAGTGGTGGCCACGATGGCGGCTGTGATGGCCATGTCCGCCGGTTACCAGGCCTCGCTGATGGTGCCCACCGAGGTGCTGGCCCGTCAGCACTTTGCCAAAATCACCCCGCTCTTGGCCAAACTCGGCTATGAGGCCGTGCTGGTGATCGGCAAGCAGGCCGCCGCCGAACGCCACGCCGCCGAGGCGCGGATCGCCCGTGGCGGGCCGTTGCTCGTTATTGGTACCCAGGCGCTACTCGGCGACCAACTCGGCCTGCCCAATCTTGGCCTGGTAATAATCGACGAGCAGCACCGCTTTGGCGTGGGCCAGCGCCAGGCCCTCAAGGCCAAATCCGGCCGCCTGCCGCACCTGCTCTCCATGACCGCCACCCCCATTCCTCGCACCCTCCAGCTCACCGTGTATGGGGACCTCGACATCACCGTGATCGAGGGTTTGCCGCCCGGCCGCCAGCCGATCACCACTCGCGCACTTGAGGGCAAGGACCGCGATAAGGCCTATGAATTTATCAACGCGCAGATCAGCGCCGGCCGCCAGGCATTTGTGGTCTGTCCGCTCATAGAGGCCTCCGAGGCGCTTATGGCCAAATCGGTCACTGTCGAGTACGAGCGCCTCAAGGCCGGCCCATTCGCGCGCCGCCGCCTCGGCCTGCTGCATGGCCGTCTCAGCCCCGCCGACAAGCAACAGGTCATGGACGACTTCGCGGCTGGCCGTCTCGACATCCTGGTTGCCACTAGCGTCATAGAAGTCGGCATCGACGTGCCAAACGCCACTGTCATGCTCATCGAGGGGGCCGAGCGGTTTGGTCTGGCAGCGCTGCACCAGTTGCGCGGGCGTATCGGTCGTGGTGCCTACGCCTCACACTGCTTCCTGTTGGCCGAATCCAAATCCCCCGGTACCATCGAGCGATTGCGGGCTCTCGAAAAATCTCAAGACGGCTTCCGGCTGGCCCAAATCGACCTCGAGCTCCGCGGCCCAGGCGAAATTTACGGCCACCGCCAGCACGGCACCCTCGACCTCCAGCTGGCTGACATCGGCGACGCCAAACTCCTGTCTCACGTTCGGGGCGAGGCCTTAAAGTTCCTCTCCGACCCGGCGGCTATGATAAAATATCCTCAGGTTGCGGCTCGCGTTAACTCGCTCAAAGCCGTCACGTCGCTGGACTAACAGGCATAAGCTTAAAGTGTACGCAGGTTTTATAACTCACAAACGCGTGGTTGCCCGTCTGGGCATTCATCAACGGTTCGACTTGGCCGCCTACAAAATGGTCGAGCTCTACCTACCCAAGGAGACCTTTCCAGGTCTCAAAGAGATCTGGCATTTCGAGGGCTACAACGGTCCCGATGGTGTGAATGTGAAAGCTAAGGGTCTCCGCAAGCTGGGCCCGCGCCAAGAAGGCGACACCAAGCCTAGCCATATGTACGATCCTGTTACTGACACGGGCGAGGTACCGGTTCACATAGCCAATCACTACGCCGGCCTAGTGGAAACCCTAAAGCTTGGCGATATGATCCGCGCGGCCTTCGAAGCCGCCTGGTTGGCACACTATGTCGCCGACGGTCTAACGCCCGCTCACCATTGGCCGCTCGAGGAGAAGCTAGCTGAGGCCGCCGCCAAAGCCTCCGGTGACTTCAAAAACGGCGACACCACCAAGTTCTCGGCCCTGGTTAAGAAAAACTGGACCGTCTGGGGCGCCAAAGGTCATATGACCACTCACTTCAACTTCGAGATGGGCGTGGCGCTTGCGCTGCTCGTATTCCCAATTAAGCCCGAATTCTCCGAACACGAACTCGCCACCGCCCGCAATCTCGGGCCGGTCGATTACTTCAAAACCCAGGCCCGGGAAGTAGCCGCGCTTGAGCTTTATGAACGCTTCTATCGCGAGGGATGGAATGCCGACATCGCCACCATTGTTAAAAATCAGTTGGCTCCCCAAACCGCCCGCGCCATCGGTAACATCTGGCTGCTGGCGCTGCTCGAGGCCGGCCAGCAGCTCGCCAGCGCCATTCCCACCACCGTCGAGGTGACGTCGGCGTGAGAATCCTGGCCGGACAGTTGCGTGGCCACCCTCTCGCGCCACCCAAAACTCGCGCCACCCGGCCACTATCCGACAAAGTCCGGGCCGCGCTGTTTGACGTCACCGGCAACCCCACTAGCCTAGCCGTCCTCGACGCCTACGCCGGCTCTGGGGCAGCCGGCTTCGAGGCGCTGTCGCGTGGCGCCTTGCTGGTGGACGCCGTTGAAGCCAACGCCCGCGTCGCCCGCACCATCCAGGAAAACGCTATCGCGCTCGGTCTCGATTGGGGCTTTGTATTGCATCAAATGACCGTCGCCTCCTGGCTGGCCTCGCCGTCCCAAACCCCGCCATCCCAGCGGTATGGCCTAATCATTGCCGACCCGCCCTACGCTCAGCTCGAGCCCGATATCCTCGAGCGCCTCTCTGCCTTTCTCACCTCCGATGGCGTCCTGGCCGTGTCGCACAGTAGCAAGCTCGCCGCACCAGTGCTAGAATCAGTTGAGCTTGCAAAGCACAAAGTCTACGGCGACACTGCCCTCAGTTTTTACAAGCTCAAAGCATAACCACGCGGATGTGGTGGAATGGTAGACACGCTAGCCTTAGGAGCTAGTGCCGCAAGGCGTGAAGGTTCGAGTCCTTTCATCCGCACCATTTTTGTATATCTTTAATAAACTAATCCGGTACCTTTACAACCGTACCTAGCGCAGATACACTGCCTTAAAAGCATAAGGGCAAAAGGCATTTCTCCTGTTTTCAATAATCTCCGCAGGCGGATGGTTCCGAAACCTCGCCGTTCAGGTTTAGTCGGATTTGAGATCGTCTTTGCAGTAGCTGGTATCGTATTAGTGTTGGCAACCTTCGCGGCCGGCAACGCCGTCATCAGCCTGTTAGCCCAATCCGGCACTATCACCGGCAACGCTTCTATCGTTGCAAACAGCACGGCCATTGGCGGCCAGGCAGTGGAGTTCGGGACCGGCGCAACCCCCGCTCCCACGCCGACACCATCTCCTACGCCCGCACCACCCACAGGTAGCACCGACCCGTCCGGCGCGAGTCCGCTTACGACCCTCTCTGGCTACACACTCAAATACACTCAGGAATTCACCGGCAGCAGTCTTCCGGCTAACTGGGGGGCTGAGAGCGGCGTTCCAGGCGGCGAGACCGCCAGCCAGGGCACCTGGACACCCAGCGAATGTAAGGTATCGGGTGGTGAACTGCACTTCATGGCCAGTGGCGTGGACGGTTGTGGCGTCACCTACTACAGCAACTACCAGCAGTATGGTGCTTACTTCGTCCGCATGAAGGGCGACGTCGAACCGCCTGGACACTATAGCGACATTGCCCTAATGTGGCCCTCCAGCAATAATTGGAACGCTGAAATCGACTTCTATGAAGACATGTGTCCGACCACCGGAACTTGCAACCGAAGTACCTACAACGCCTCCGTCTGTGGCTCGGTGCCGAACCCCGCCAGCAATCCGGGCGGCTGCGGGACTCAAAGTAACTGGACGTCGCAGAAAGCTATCAAGAACGATGGTACCCAGTGGCACACCTACGGCACCGAGTGGACACCGAGCGGCACGACCTTCCTCGTGGACGGCCAGGTCACCGCTACGTCGCCAAAAGTGCCAAATGTGTCCATGATGCTTGCTATGCAATCACAAGATCTGGATGGTACGCCGGTTGGCAGTAACCACGAGACCATGACCGTGGACTGGGTGAGTATTTTTAGCTACAACTAGCAAGACATCCCAGTCTCATTTGCTATTATGTTCGCATGAGAAAATTGTCGTTTTATTAGTCTTGATGGCGTAATGCAAGCCCCGGGTGGGCCGGAGGAAGGATAGATGAACTCGACGGCCTCTCAGAGGAGCAAATACGCCGTCGGATTATTTATAAACCACTCAGGTATATCCGCGTAAGAAGCGGTTATCTTCGGCGGCATCAAGCAGTTACTGAGGCTTTCTTAAGCCTGTCTTATCTAGAACAAAGTTGACAAAACGATCAATATGAATCATAGTATTTTAGTCCTTTGAGCTAGCTCTGGACGATCCACGACAAGAGAGTAACAGCGCGCTCTTATGGTAGGGACAGAGCTCGGCTCCACCTATCAGAAGTAAAATGGTCGGGCTCTACCTGGCTATGCTCGTGACAATCTCTATCATCCACCCTCAGAAAGAAGGGTAAACCATCATCGTGAGCCACAACGACTCGGACGACCGGGCTCGGCTTCTGCTGCGTGCTCGCCTCGCTAACGGCATCAAGATCGTCGTCGACAACCACTACGACCAGCAGGTCATGCAACAGATGGTGCAAGAGGGACTGTTCCGCTATTCGGGCACCATGTTCAGCGAGGGCTACTGGTGGACGCCGGCCGGAGAGCGCGCAGCCGAAGAGGTGTGGCAGCAGGTACCGGTGAAGCGGTTCGAGACCCGCTACCGCGACCACCCGCAGGTGCGCTTCACGCTTAACGGAAACAAGGAGGAGATCTGCCACGTCATTGGACCGGACTACTCCGGTCCAAGTGGGGGCTCCGGCCTCTGGGTACGGGAGTCGCTCGGCGGGTGGCTGGTAGACCACCCGAACGGCCGTGAGAACGTGCGCTTCAAGTCCGCCGACAAGGCGATCAAATGGGCGCTACAGCAGGTTGGTAAGGCGCGATGACCGGGTCTACTGGATATAGCGAAATGACGCTTAGGTAGCAGCTGTCGCACCAACAGCTCGGATTGCCCCCGGCGCGAAGGCCCTCGGCCTTGTGCCGGGGGCCTTCTTCATTCATCCGCACCAAGGAACCATTTTTACGTTTGTATATTGCAAAAACCGGAAAAATGCGGGTATCTTCAAGGCGAAAATTGGCAAAAGACGAGGGCGTCTGCAATGGCAAACAACGTACCCATGCCGAACCTCCGCCCCCAAGAATCACGAAGTGCATGTTGTTTCCAATAATCAGCCGAGCTTGACAAAAGTACGAATAAACATTACAATTGTAGACATTCCGCTGGACACCGCGCAAGCAAGGAGAAATCATGCATCTTGTGGTGACCATGAAATACCCCAACACCGCCGAGGGCGCAGTTCATGCCATCGTTCTGGCCGTGCAGGCGGCAATAAAGGAGCGGTTCGGCGGCGGCAACGCCGTCGTGGAAGTTTACCCTCAGCCCTACATCCCCAACCCAACGGTCGGGGCTATCATCTGGCTCGAGGTATTTGGGCCTGAGAGGCCTCTTGCCGGAGGCTTGGTTCAGCGGGCATGCCTGGACGTTCGGCCAGCTATACCCGAGAACCTGGTACAAGATAAGGCCCGCGCCATTGAAGGCGTGTACGTCGCTCATGCTTGATCCGCCGCTTCCCGTTACCTTCACCGTAAAAAGTGGGGGTGACGGGATTAATATATGTAGACTAAGCCCATGGATAAACGTAATGGTCCGCTATCGGGTATTCTTGCCATCGCCATTGGCAATACAAAAGCGCTTGGGCAAATTCGCAATCCAAACCATCAACTAGTGGACGAATGAAGTTTTCTGCCGAAGACTACCACTCGAGTGAAGATATCGTACAGTCAGGCAGTAGTCCAACCCATTGCAGCATGTGCTCGTATTCTATCCCGAGTAATTATTTGAATCCGGTCTAGGACTGCTTTTCATTACCGCGGTCGGCTAAGTCTTCGCGGAAAGCTAGCTGTCGTGAAGCCCTAGGATTCGTCCGTTCACTTCGCCCAGTTTCAAAACGAATTCCGTCTTTGGTACTAAAAATTGCCTTTACAAATGAACCCTCCGCTAGGTGGCCAGCAAGAATCTCCTTAGCCAATGGATTTTCGAGCTCCGACTTAATCCGTCGGCGCAGCTCGCGGGCACCATACTCTGGGACATAGCCGACATCGGCGAGATGGTCAACGGCCGACTTATCAATCGTGAGCTCAATGCCTTGGCCGCGTGCGGTGCGCTTAACCCGCTCGAGTTGGAGTTCCACAATCGCTCTAATCTGCTCCTTTGTAAGCGCATGGAAGACCACAATCTCATCGATCCTATTCAAGAACTCAGGCTTGAAGTGAGCTTTAAGTATCTCCATCAACCGGTCTTTCAGTGGATCGTACGGCATTCGATCTTCTTCCGGCTTGGCCAGCTCCTCTTGAATGAGGTGAGCTCCGAGGTTCGAAGTGGCAATTAGGATGGTATTGGTGAAGTCCACTACCCGGCCTTTGCCGTCGGTGAGCCGGCCATCATCAAAGACTTGCAGCAGAATGTTATAGACGTCAGGGTGGGCTTTTTCAATCTCGTCGAGCAGTATGACGCTGTAGGGCCGGCGTCGGACGCGCTCAGTAAGTTGTCCACCCTCCTCATAACCCACGTATCCAGGTGGCGCCCCGATGAGCCGGGACACTGAGTAGCGTTCCATGTACTCGCTCATGTCTATGCGAGTAAGAGCACCTTCGTCGCCAAAGACCTGCCAAGCCAAAGTACGAGCTAGCTCGGTTTTACCCACACCCGTTGGCCCCAGGAACATGAACGTAGCAATCGGGCGATTGGCCTCCGATAAACCAGCGCGAGAGAGTCGCACCGCGTCAGCCACCGCTCTCACAGCTTCATCCTGTCCCACTACCCGTTCTTGCAGCCGCTCTTCCAGTTGCAGCAATCGTAACTGCTCTTCCCGCGTCAGCTCCGTCACTGGAATGCCAGTTAGGCTAGACACGATCTGGGCAATGTGTTCGGAGCGTACTTCCCGGGAAGTCTCGCCTCGCTGACGGCGCCACTTCTCCTCAAGCGAATCTTTGCGCTCGCGCATCGACTTCAGCTCCTTGTCCTCCTTTTTAGCCTCATCGAATTGCTTGTGGTTGCTGGCGTACTCCTTTTCTCGTTCGGATCTGGCAATCTGCTCATCCATTTCGTTAATTTCTTGGGTATGGGTATCAGCCGCGATCCGCACTCGCGATGCCGCCTGATCAATCAGGTCAATGGCTTTATCCGGCAGAAAGCGTCCGGTAATATACCGGTCACTGAGGTTGGCGGCCGAGGTGATGGCATCATCTGTGATCTTCACTTTGTGGTGCGCCTCGTACCGGTCCCGTAAACCTCGTAGTATCTCAATAGTTTGCTCAACCGTCGGCTCGCCCACAAACACCGGTTGAAACCGCCGCTCTAGAGCCGCGTCCTTTTCTATGTGCTTCTGGTACTCACCAAGCGTGGTTGCGCCGATCAAATGCAGCTCTCCCCGGGCCAATGCAGGTTTGATCACGTTCGAAGCATCCAGACCGCCTTCCGCGCTGCCGGCGCCCACGATCGAATGCAGCTCATCCAGGAATATTATCAGCTCGTCCTGGTGGGCGGTAATCTCATCCAGCACCGCTTTAATGCGTTCCTCAAACTCGCCGCGATATTTCGACCCGGCCACCATAGCGTTAAGGTTCACTTCCACCACCCGCTTGCCCTGCAATACCTGCGGCACCTTGCCGGCTAGAATTCTCTGTGCCAAACCCTCGACGATAGCCGTTTTCCCTACGCCCGGTTCGCCAATGAGCGCCGGGTTATTCTTGGTGCGACGGGCCAATATTTCAATCGTGGTTTCGATTTCACCTGCGCGGCCGATCACCGGATCTAGCTTGCCTGCCCGGGCGAGTGCGGACAGGTCGCGGGAATACTTGTCGAGCTGGGGCGTATTTGTCTGATGTTCGACCCGGCCTTCTTGGGCGCCCTTGCCCACTACCTTAACAATCTGTTGCCTCACTGCCTCTGGTGTCAGGCCATATTTACGCAACACGTCGCCGGCCAATCCTTCATCTTCGCCAACCAGTGCAGCCAGCAAGTGCTCGGGGCCGATGTAGCTGTGTCCCAGGGACCGCGAGATATCGAAAGCTTGCTCGAGTACATTCTTAATGCGAGGGGAGACTCCAATCTGAACTTGCTCACCTTCCGGTTTGAAGTCACCCTTGGGAGCGTTCTCGTCCAAATAATTCTTTATTTCATTGGGCTTGAGCTTGAACTGGCGGAGAATTTCCACCACCACGTCGCTATCCAAGAGGGCGTATAACAAATGCTCCGTGTCTACCTCGCGCCGCCCAAATTTCACCGCGGCTTCAGCTGCCGACTGTATCAGTTCCTTGGTGTGCTCCGACACAAAATCTTCGATATTCACGGCCTCACGATCGCGCGGTATGGGGTAGCCCAGCTCGGACTCAAAACCCGGGAAGTCGTCGGACAGCAAATCAAACAACCCCTCTCCCCGAAACAGCGATTCAAACGGCGAGCCCATACCTTGCTGCTGCCGCAGCCGGGCGTAATCAATGTTGCATAATTCCAGCGTGCGCTCCTGGCCGTCCTGCCGTACGCGCACCCGGTGGGTGGCCGGTCGCCGGTGGTCGATGTCGCAGATTCCGTTTGCCATGGTTCATCTCCTTATACAAATATTTATGAGCTTGACGCTGCTGGCGCCTGGTTGAGTCCGATAACAGTATCAATTTGGGGTTGGTCAAAGCCTAAAATACTAACTTCGTTCCCGTTTGAGTCTTTTACATGTGTACATGGCACCCCCCGGTTGCCACACTTATCGAGGTAAGCCTGGATATGCTCGGGCTGCTCGTCAAGCAAGACGTCGGTGTAGTCGACGTTTTTGCTTTTTAGGTAGTCTTTTAGCAGCCTGCAATAGGGGCAAGTGGTGGTGGAATAAACAGTAACCTCAGGCATCTTGACCTCCTTACGTTACGTGGCTAGGCGGGTTCGGTGCTGCTCAAATAGCACACGCACTTCGGCGGCGCGGGCAATCTCCATCGGCCCAACAATCAGAGCGTACACTCCGAGTGCCCACACAAACGCTAGGCTGCCCGCAGCCGGTTGCAGCAAGATGTAAATGCCAGCCAGCACCGACAAACCGCCCACCAGGGCGAGCAGAAACTTGCTGGCGCGGTCGGGGGTTTCTTCCAGAAACGCGGCCACGATTTGCAGCACTCCGCGAAATAGAAAAGTGAAACCCACGAGCAGAATAAAGGCAGCCAGAGTGACTTGCGGATGCCTGATGGCGTATACTCCTACGCCCACTTCGAGGACGCCGAGAATCAGCCCAAACAGCCAAAAGTTAGACCGATTTCGACTATATATACCTAGCGTAATATCCATAATCCCCGCTATCAGGATATAGGCGCTGAAAATATACACTAGCGCGATGAGAGTGGGACCTGGCCAGAAAATCGCAAATAACCCAAACACCACGGCGCTGATGCCCTTAACGAGTAGCGCCCACCAATACATCCCGAGTAAATTCATGGCGTCCATAACAAATCACCCCGATGAGGTGGCCACTATCTCAACTGTCTGGCGGAAAATCATTGTTTGATGCTCTATAGCAAGTTGATTTCGGGCGACGTATTTTCAATGAGTGAACCGGAGGGGCAATGGCTACGAGAGTATATGAACGGGGATACCGGCATGCGCAAAGGTTGATCGAGCAAGGTGATTTTGTCGCCGATTATCGTAATGCCTGGAGCGAGCATCAGCCGTCGGCGACGTCGGAGAACCGGTTTATCGACGAGGCGGGCTGGGGCGACCTGGGGATCGACCCAGAGGAGCACAAGCAAACCAAGGCCCGGTACAAGTTCCCATACGGTGACTTTGAGCGTCTACACCGTCGCGGGGTACTGTCGGCGGAGGTGCGGGCCGGGCAATACAAGTACGCGGATATCGAGGTGGCCGCCGCCCATTTGCACGGCCTGATTGATGGGGCGGCGAAGAAGAGCATAGTGTGACCAACGGCATCGGCCGGTGGACGTGGTTGCGCCTCCTCTTGGGTGGCGTGGTGGCGTTTATATTGATCGAGAGAGCGTTGGCGTTTACCGGCAGTATTACGTATGTGCCGGCGCTACTGTTAGTGGGTGCGCTAACCGTACCGGTGGCTTTTTGCGCTTTTTTGTACTCGCGTGACCGAACCCCGGATGTGCCCTGGACGACGCTGGGTTGGTGCGCTTTGTGGGGCGGAGTACTTGGCAGCGTGCTGGCGGGCCGGCTGGAGTTCGATACGGTTCAGCATCTGGGTACGATACCGGTAATCGCCATTGGCGTAATCGAAGAGTTTGCCAAGTTCGTGGTGCCGGCTTGGTTGACCGTGCGCCATGGCTACAGCAAAGAAATGGACGGCCTCATGCTCGGTGCCGCTGCCGGCGCCGGGTTTGCAGTACTAGAGAGCATGGGCTACGGCCTTACTGGACTATTTTTTTCTGGAGGGAATCTGACTTTCACAGTGCAGCTGCTATTTTTCCGCGGCCTCATGGCGCCGGCGACGCATATCGCCTGGACCGGGCTAATCACCGGGGCGTTTTGGAGCGCCTGGCACCGGCGCAGCCTGAGGCGTTTTCTATACACTTTTGCCGGAGTGGTAATACTGCATTCGTTGTGGGACGGGACCGGCTCATTTACGTGGTATTTGGTGCTGACTTTAGTAAGCCTTGGTTGGCTGTTTGAGCGTGTGCACGCCATCGCGAGACGAACGGCATGACTGTTGTAGGAATGTCGGTGATGCTGGGTGGGCGCCCCTGATAGAATGCAGCTTTCATGGCAAACGGAGGGACTTGGCACTACCCGTGGGGCCGCGAGACCACATCCGGGGCAATCCTGCAGCTCCGCTGACACTCCTGGAGTATGGAGATTATGAATGCCCCTATTGTGGCATGGCTTATTCGATCGTGAAACAAATTGAGCAAGAAATGGGGGACACTTTGCGGTTTGTGTTCCGCAATTTTCCCCTGGCCCAAGTGCATCCCCACGCCATGCAGGCCGCGCTGGCTGCTGAGGCAGCCGGGTTCCAAGCCGAATTTTGGCCGATGCATGATTTATTGTTTGGACACCAGCAGGCGCTTGACATGGATCATATCGCCACCTACGCTTCGTTTTTGGCGATAGACATCGAGCGCTTCATGGAGGACATTGAGTCGGACCAAGCGGAGCAACGGGTACGCGAGGATTTTATGAGCGGGGTGCGTAGTGGCGTGAATGGAACGCCGACGTTCTTTATTAATGGCCGGCGGCACGACCATTGGTATGAATATAGGGTTCTGAAGAAGGCCGTAGAGCAGGCCCAAGAGGCGGCGGAGAAGGCGACATGAGCCTTCGAGAACCGCTACAAGCTGGCAGCGCCGCTCCGAGCTTCGAGCTCAAAGATACGCCGGACCAAACGGTGAAGCTATCCGAGCTGAGAGGGCGCCCGGTGGTGTTAATGTTTTATCCTGCTGATTTTAGCCCCATTTGTGGCAACGAAGTGTCTCTATTTAATGAGATCTTGCCAGAGTTTAAGCGCTACGATGCCCAGCTGCTCGGGGTCTCGGTGGATAATGTGTGGTCCCATTTGGCCTTCGCAAGGGAGAACAAGTTGCGGTTCCCATTGCTGGCGGATTTCCATCCCAAAGGCGAAGTAGCGGAACTCTACCGGGCGTACCGAGAGGAAGACGGAGAGGCGGAGCGGGCGCTATATGTTATAGACAAAACCGGCGAGATCGCCTGGGGCTACATTTCGCCCGTTGGCGTAAATCCGGGCGCGGATGGGGTGCTGAGCGCGCTGGAGAAATTAAGCAGCAAAATCCGCGATGCCTAAGGGGGGTTATCATATATATTCTTGGCTGATGATTCGCGATTTCGTCTGAAAGCCACACGAACTGCAGCCTATTTCGGAGTCATACTGTCCCAGACCTGACGCCTCCCAGACTCTACAATCCCTCGAGAATGTGAAGGAGCTGGCATCATGGTAGACGACACGGACAAAACCCAAGACAGCGCTCTAGCAAAGGTCGAGCAACTGATTAAGGCTCTACTGGAGCACTCTTCCAGCTTCGACAACACCCAGAACGCGACCGCCGAGAGGGAGGTGAATAAGATTCTTGCGCTCTTTGTCGGCGAACTCAACATAGAGCAAGGGAAATTGGACAGAGCCGGCGTCCACTCAGCAGTCAGATCCGTTTATTTCGGCAAAACCAGGCTCTCGTTCAGGACCCTGAGCGCACTGAACTGGCTGCTTCATTTGTGTGAAAGCCCATCCCTCTTCATCCCGGAATACAAACGGAATCGGACGGACTATGTAGCCAGGAAGGCCGTCGATATGTTCGTGGCTCTGTTCGAGGAGCTTGTAATGCAGGTGCCTGACGATGTCCATTCGGGCGTCGCAACGTCGGATCGCCCCGGCGATTCAGCGCAGCGTTGAGCTCGCTCGCTTTGCACTGGGGGTATAAAATCCCCCAGTGCCCTGACTTAAAAAGCAGGCCGCCCGCCGCTTCAATATGTGATTAATTCGGCTTTCTTAAGTCGCTCGGTCCAACTCACGAGGGCCATTACCAACGCTTCAATGTAATCGCGCGTATCCTGGTCAATCAAATGTCCCTGCTCGTCAAATTTTTCCGCTGCATTTGCGATTAGCACTTCGGGCTTGTTTATGGCGTACATATTTAAATACGACAGGATCTGTCTCAAGTGGTATTGGGCGCGGGCAGTCCCGATGGGACCAATGGAGGCTCCCATAATTGCCGCCGGCTTGTCGTCCCAGGCGCTGTCGCCGTACGGTCGTGACGCCCAGTCAATGGCATTCTTGAGGACTCCGGGGATGGAGTAGTTGTACTCCGGCGTGGCAAACAGTACCGCGTCACAGGCACGGATTGCCCTCTTGAGTTCGCCCACGCTTTCGGGCGGGTTTGATTCCCGGTCCTCGTTATATGACGGGATGTCGCGGAGGTTAACCATCTGGATCTCGACTTCCTCTGGGCAAAGCTCGGCAGCAGCCCTCAAAGCGGCCCGGTTATAAGAGCCGCTCCTTAGACTACCTGCAATCCCTGTAATATTCAGTTTCATTTCCCGCCAGATTTATCAGCAATTTCCAGCTTTTTAGGCTCAGATTGCCTTTCTAGTGGCACCTCAACTCGAAGGATGCCGTTCTCAAAGCTGGCCTTGGACTCATTAGTTTTTGCGCCTGCCGGTAAGTTAACGAAGCGGTAGAAGCTTTGTCCCGTAGTCTCACGTACAAGATAGTTGCGCTTTTTGTCTTCGCGCTCAGCGCTGTGCTCCGCCTTGATCTCTAACCCGTCCTCAGTCAGGTTCCCTCAATGTCTTTGCGGTCGAAATTAGGAAGTGCAGCTTCAATTACTAGCTTGTCTCCCTCCTCGTACACATCGACAGCTGGCATATTTGCGTCTGCCAGTGACGTCTGGCCGAAGCCGTCCTTTAGTAGCCGGTTAGTCCGATCTTGCAATTGTAGGATCTCGTAAAACGGATCCCAAACTCTTACTCTCATATTGTGCCCCCTTTCACGGCAGACCGCCCGGAGGATACTCGGAGAAGCGGGCGCTGGCTCCCGCGACAAATTAATCCAGTTGTTTACTCCGAAAAAATCTGCCAGCGAGGTCTTTACGCCGGCCCTCAAGCGGTCCTCCGCGTCTGCCGATCTAATCAAAGCAAATGATTCATCGAAAAGCTTGATAGATTATCACAGCCAAGTAGATTCATCTTGTGACCTGCGATCTGCCTACCGTCGGGTTTTCTTCTCTCTGGTCACTCGGCGTCTGCGGCGCAGGGTCATATGGTGTATTACCAGGAGGTAAATAATGACTGCGAGCACAAGACCGATGGCGATAAGAAAGTATATGGAATCATCAATGATACTTACGGCGTGAGCACCGAAGGTCGCCATGGCGCCTAATGCTATTACCACTGCCCCCAGTACTATGGCATCATCCGAATCGTGAGTACTCCATCGTCCGGCCATTGCTAGGCTCCCTTCTTAGCCATGTGCCTGGCCTGGGGCAGGAAATATAAGACTGGGATAAGCACTAGGCATATCAAGGCTAGGTAGGCGTTGAGCGGTGCCGATACTACGGACAGCCCCGCAAGAACGATCGCAGCCAGGCTTTGGTGGGGGCCCTGTGCCCGAGCCATCTTATCGCCGTCCTCAAATAAGTCCGCCCTCCTTGCGTACCATCTCAAGGCAAAAAAAGATAAAGCACAAAAAAAGAGATTGGTACCGTAAAACACGATCGGAATTGGATGAGTAGGTTGTTCACCGATGAACTGGGTGGTAAAGGGTAACAGACAAAGCCAGAACAACAGGAGGTTATTCACCCACAGCATCCG
>DASXHH010000025.1:0-12355 GCA_036488585.1 Candidatus Saccharimonadia bacterium
CGAGAGCACCCTCCATGTAGTCGTGCCAGATAGGGGCGGCGCCGGTGATGCCATCCACATTTTGCATGGCACTGTGGTCGTTATTGCCGACCCAAACGGCGGTGACGAGTTGCGGAGTGTAGCCGATGGTCCAGTTGTCACGGAAGTCGTTGGTGGTTCCGGTTTTGGCGGCGGCGGGGCGGTCGAGTGCGAGCGGTGAATTGGCTGGAAATTCGGGCAGGCGAGCGGAGTTGTCGGACAGGATATTGGTGAGCATGTAGGCGATGCGCGGATCGAGGGCCGGCTGTGGTTTGGGTTGGGTATTTTTAGTGATGTCTTGGCCATGCCGATTGGTGACCTTGAGGATGCTCCGAGGCTCTATTTTGACACCGTTGTTGTCGAAGGTGGCGTAAACGGTGGCCATGTCGATCGGGCGGACCTCTCCCCCACCCAACACCAGACTGAGGCCATAACGGCTGGGATCGTTGAGGGTAGTGATGCCCATATCATGTGCGGTTTGGAGGGTTTCCGGTAGGCCAGCAAATTGCAGAACCTTAACGGCTGGGATGTTGAGCGAGTTATCGAGGGCGTGGCGTAGGGTGACTGTGCCGTGGAACTTGAGGTCGTAGTTTTGCGGTGTGTAGGTGTTGGTGCCGTCGGGGAACGAGATGGGTTGGTCATCGATCGTGGTGGCGCCGTTCCAGCCTTTCTTGAAGGCAGTGGCGTAGGCGATGGGCTTGAAGCTTGATCCCGGCTGGAGGTCAGATAAGGTGGTGTTGACGTTGCCGAATCCGGGGGCATTGTAATCGACGCTACCAACCATCGCCAGAATGTCGCCGGTGTGGGGGTCGAGGGAGACTAGGCTGCCGTTGGTGACGTGGTGGCTGGCCAGGCTGTTGATCTGCTTGTCGATGATGCCTTCAGCCAGGTTCTCTTTGCTTAGGTCGAGCGTGGTCTGGACGGTAATGCCGCCTTGTTCAACTACGTCGTCGCCGTATTGTTGGCGCAGTTGGTCTAAGACATAGAACACGAACCAAGGAGCCTGGATGTTGACGTTTTTGGCGTAAACCATCATGGGCTGGGTGCTAGCCGGGGCGGCTTGTGGAGCTCCAGTGGCGGCGAGCTGAATGGGCTGGGCTTTGGCGGCGGCAGCTTGCTGTTTGGTGATTTTGCCAAGTGAGGCCATGCGGTCGAGTACAAAGTTACGGCGGGCGGTGGCAGCATCCGGATCGAAGTTGGGGTCGAACCGACTAGGGCCGAGTGGCAGTCCGGCGAGCAGAGCTGATTCGCCAAGGGTAAGGTCGTGGGCGGACTTATGGAAGTAGGTTTGGCTGGCGTCCTCTACACCGGTTGAGCCCTGGCCGTAGTAGATGTCGTTCAGATACATGTTGAGGATTTGGTCCTTGCTATAGCGGTGGGTGAGCATGACCGACAGCAGGAGTTCTTCGTACTTGCGCTTGAAATCTTTGTTAGAGGTAAGGAGGGCGTTTTTAACCAGCTGCTGAGTGATGGTGGAACCGCCTTCAACTGTGCCTTGGTGCGCCAGATCGACCCAGGCGGACCGGACGATGGCGCGGAGTGAAAAGCCTGGGTTGGAGTAGAAGCTGGGATCTTCGGCGGCGACGGTGGCGTCTTTGAGGGTGGTTGGCAGGTTGGCGAGTTTCACAGGCGTGGAACTGGTAGCACCATAGCCTTCGAACAACACCTTGCCGTTGCGGTCGAGAATGACAGTGCCAGTTTTCTTGGTGGCGGCCAGTGCGGCCGGACTGGAAATGTCATTGGCGTAGGCCTGCATCGTTCGTACAGCGAGTACCGATCCCACAATCAGGACTGCTCCGCCGGAAATTATAGCGAGTGACAGGTAGAGCGAACGGGCGCGTTGATCGGTAACAAGGCGCCACAGCCGCCTGATGGCTGCGGCGGCGTCTTGGACTATTGGGGGTGAGTAGGCGATGGCGGTGCCGGCACCGGTTCTGGCGGCGGCCAAGCTTTGTCGTGATACCCAAATAAGGCTATTGGTGGCGGTGAGGCCGGTGCTCATAATGCCCGAGATTAGCCGGCGCGTGGCCGCTAAGAAACCTGCAATAAAACTAACGGTCGCCTTGATGAAGGCTGCCCGGCGCGACCAAAGTTGTGACCAGCGTATGCGGCCCACAGTGCGAACGAATTTAAGCCATTGCGCGTATAGACGCACGGCGCCCGCGTTGATCTCTTCGGCCACCTGGGGAAGGGCAGGCGGCATAGCAGTCAGCGGCAAGGACTCGTAAAAGTCCTGGCGCTGCTTGTTTCCTCGCTTGCGTCTCTTGGAGCTTGCCATACCACTCTCGCTTGTTTGTTTGATATTACGACAAAGCCAATCCCATTGGTTTGTGGCTTTCGACAAATATGGTAGCTAGAGTTGGGCACAATTACAATATCGGAACTGGAGTTCCGTACGCTAATTTATAGCGTTGTACGTCTATTTGAGGATGCGGCGGCGCTTGGGACGGTCCGGAGCGGCGGCCAGCAAAGCTTTGGCCTGCTCTAGGTCTAACGACTTCGGGTCGGTGTCCTTGGGGATTTTGGCATTCTTTTTGCCGTCGGTGACGTAGGGGCCGAAGCGTCCGTTCATGATCTGAATGGTGGTACCGTCGAAGGCCTTGATGTGCTTGGCGGCGTCAGCGGCCTGCTTGTCGCGGATGAGCTGACGGGCACGCTCGAGCGTGATCGTAAACGGATCGTCGGGCTTTATTGAGACGTAGTTGGAACCCCATTTGGCATAAGGACCAAAGCGGCCGAAGTTGGCACTGATGTCCTGGCCGTCTTCCGTGGTACCGATCGTGCGCGGGAGCTTGAATAACTCCAAGGCCTCCTCGAGCGTGACATCGTCGAGGCGGCGGCCGGTGGGCAGGGGCGCGAATTTGGGCTTCTCGTCATCAGTGGCTTCACCGAGCTGCAGCATGGGGCCGTAGCGTCCGAGTCGCGCGATCACGGGCTTGCCGGTGGTTGGGTCGGTGCCGAGCTCGCGAGCGCCGGCGGCTTCTTGGCGCGTGAGGTCGTCGGCGGCTTCCACGGTTTTGTGGAAGGGGGCGTAAAATTCGGCGATCATGGCGTTCCAAGCCTGCTTGCCGTCTTCAATGTCATCGAACTCTTCCTCAACACGCTTGGTGAAGTCGTAGTCGACGACATCGGGAAAATTCTTCACTAAAAAGTCGGTGACTAGCATACCGACGGAGGTGGGAAACAGTTTATTGCGGTCGGCGCCGTAGGTTTCGGTGGTGTCCTGCTCGGTGATCTGGCCGTTCGCCAGCTCGAAGCGCTTCACTGGGCGCTCCTTGCCCTCGAGGTCACCTTTTACCACGTACTGCCGGTCTTGGATGGTGGAAATGGTCGGCGCGTAGGTAGACGGGCGACCAATGCCCATCTCCTCCATGCGCTTCACGAGGCTGGCTTCGGTGTAGCGCGGCTTGGGGCGGTCGTAAATTTGTTCAGCCTGGATGCCACCCAGAGGAAGTTGTTCGCCAGAGGTGAGGGGTGGCAAAATCCCCTCTTCTTGGGGATCTTCATCGGTTTCGTGGGCCAAATATAATTTGAGGAAGCCATCAAACAATATCATCTCACCCTTGGCGACGAATTTTTCGGGACGGGTGGAAATGGTGATGTCGGCGGCGGTGCGCTCTAGTCGGGCATCGGACATTTGTGAGGCGACGGCACGTTTCCAGATAAGTTCATAAAGCTTACGCTCGCCGGATTCGCCGCTCATGCTACTGGCGGTAAAATCGGTGGGACGGATGGCCTCGTGAGCTTCCTGGGCGCCGGCGGTTTTGGTGGTAAATTGGCGCCGTTCATAGTATTGCTCGCCAAAAGCGCTCTTGATCTCGGCGGCTGCACCGGTGATGGCGGTATCGGACAGGTGTACAGAGTCGGTACGCATGTAGGTGATCTTCCCGGCCTCGTACAGCCGCTGGGCCAACACCATGGTTTGGCGCACACTGAAGCCGAGTTTGCGGCTAGCTTCCTGTTGCAGGGTGGAGGTGGTGAACGGTGGGGCCGGCTTGCGGGTGGCTGGCTTGGTCTCGATGCCCACGACCGTAAAAGTGGCCGGGATAATATCATGCATGAATTTGCGGGCTTCATCCTCGGTTTTGAAGCGGGTACCGAGCTCGGCTTTGAAGGTTTCTGTGCCGGCGGTGAATTCAGCGGTGATCTTAAAGGCGGAGCCGGCGGTGAAATTCTCGATTTCGCGTTCGCGTTCAACTATGATTCGGACGGCTACGCTCTGCACGCGTCCAGCCGATAATCCGGCTTGGATTTTTTTCCACAGCACCGGCGATAGTTCGTAGCCTACTAGCCGGTCGAGCACGCGGCGGGCTTGCTGGGCGTCTACCAGGTGTTGGTCGACAAACCGCGGCTGCTCGATGGCACGCATAATCGCGGGTTTGGTGATTTCGTGGAAGACGATGCGCTTGGTTGTGGTGGGGTCGAGGCCCAGGGCTTGGCAAAGGTGCCAGGCGATGGCCTCCCCTTCGCGGTCTTCATCGGATGCGAGCCAGACGGTGTCGACAGTTTTGGCCAATTTTCTGAGCTCACTCACCCGCTTTTTCTTGTCGGGGCTGATCTCATAGGTGGGAATGAAATCGTGATCAATATCGATGGACATGCCGGATTTGGGCAGGTCGCGAACATGCCCAAAGGAAGCCTCCACCCGGTAATCTTTACCGAGATACTGGCCGATGGTCTTGGCCTTGGCCGGGCTCTCTACAATAACGAGATTTTTGCTCATGGCGTTTACGCTATCAGTTCTTGTGCTTAATAGTCCAGAGGATAAGTGGCGGTAGTTGTTGTACCCGCACTGGCATCCGAGGTTAACAGGCTGGGCGTGGCGGCGTCAATAGGCGTGGGCATGAAGAGTAATTAGCTTGATAACGCAAGCGCAATAAGTTATAGTAGGTGTAATGTTGATCGTGAATAGCGGCTTCGTACTGATACTGGCTAGCAAGTTTGCGAGACAGTATCAGTAAATAAGGAGCTTTTTTTGTATCCACAATCCTCAGCCGGCCAGGGGCGTCGTGGCGGAAGACCGATGTTTTCCTCCCGCAATCACCGCCAGCCGAAAGTAAAAACCATTGATCCTAATAAATTCATTAATAAGGCGGTAACGCTAGTCGAAGAAGTGCCGTTTGAGCCCGAGCACAAGTTTATGGACTTCGGGTTTGACGCGCGACTGCAGGCAAACGTGGACGCACACGGCTACGTACTGCCGACTCCGATTCAGGATGGGGCGACTATGCTGGTGCTCCAGGGGCACGATCTGATCGGGTTGGCCAACACTGGTACCGGCAAGACGGCAGCGTTTTTGCTACCGACGATCCAACGTATGTTGCACAAGCAGGCCCAGCGTTGCCTAATTTTGGTGCCGACGCGGGAGCTGGCCATCCAGATCGAGGAGGAGTTCCGCAAGTTTGCCAGAGGCTTGGGCCTATACGCTACTTTGGTGGTGGGCGGAGCATCAATTAACCGGCAACTCGAGAGTTTGCGCCGGCGCCCGCAGTTTATAATTGCCACACCCGGTCGCCTCAAGGACCTGCTCGAGAACTACAACCTGAAAACCGATGAGTTTGACGTGCTGGTGCTCGACGAGGCCGATCGCATGCTCGACATGGGCTTCATCCGGGACATTCGCGCCATTATGAGCCACATCCGCGAGGAGCGGCAGACGCTGTTTTTCAGCGCCACCATTACGCCCGACATTGAGCAGCTTCTGGCCACGATCCTGAAGGACCCCGTGACGGTGAGCGTGCGCAAGGGTGAAACTAGTGACCACGTGGAACAAGACGTGGTGCATGTGCCTTTCGACAAGGTTGCCAAGGAGGAGAAGCTGGTAGAACTGCTGAGCGGCCCTGAGTTTAAGAAGGTACTAATTTTTGGCGAGACCAAATGGGGCGTGCAGCGGCTGGCCGATCGGCTGAACAAGCGCGGCCTCAAGGTGGCGGCGATTCACGGTAATAAGAGCCAGCCACAGCGCCAGAAGGCCCTGGCCGATTTTAAAGCCGAGCGAGTGCAGGCACTGATTGCCACGGATGTGGCCGCGCGCGGACTCGATATTCCGAACGTGTCGCATGTGATCAACTATGACGCACCCAAACAGTATGAAGACTACGTGCACCGTATTGGCCGCACGGGCCGCGCCGGCCAGATGGGCAAGGCGCTGACGTTTGTGACATCGTTGCCGATGGCCCAAAACGGCCGCAGATAAGCTCCCAAAAGCTATGCCTCCCCCGGTTTAACCGGAGGAGGCGGATAGCGGGCTATAAGAGGGCTGCCCCGGTGGCTTTAGCCCAGTTGATAGCCTCGGGCCGGGGGTGTTGCACTAGGCGGAAGAGCCGGTAGCTCCACGTTTGCTGGGACGTTCCCCCGCTTCGGATTTGGACGAAGCATTCATCCCAGATCTCGCCGTGCTTGATCGCGAGTACATCCGCAAAGACTTTGCGAGCGTTTTCTGGCACCGAGCCATCGACGATACTGTTTAGGACCGTGTAAGGGAAGGCCTGCGGATCGAGGTCCTGGTTCCCGAGGCTAGTAACCCAGACCTCGTAGGCGAGAAATTGGGCTTCGTATGGGTGGGTACCTCCCACCTCTACGATGAGGTGAGGTAGCAACCAGGCCGACCTCAGGCTGGCAAGCAGGGCCTCAGTGGCCGCAAGCCGCGATCCGTCGTTTACGGGGCTCATTGTTGTCCTTCCGGGAGCGTAGATCAGCGTATAGTCGCTGTCTTGGGACGCGATTAACTATGACAGTAAAATTACGCTGAATGCAACTTTTACAGCCGTGGCCTAAGTAGCGCGATTAGAATGCTGGCGATGATGCCGGTGGCTACAATGGCTGCCAGCGCGGGCCAGTCGAAGAAGCCTCCGCTAGTAGTGGCGGCGTGGCCGAACAGGTACTGGAATGGCTGCACCGCCCAGTTGGTGGTGCCATAGATGAAGCTGGCGAATCCGCTAGTGCGCGGGTACGAAAACAGGTTAATTACGAATCGTATTGCCAGCAAGATGCCCAAAATTACGGCCGCGATTCGGACAATTTGCTCGGCTACTGAACTGTGGTTCTCAAGCTCAACTGCACTGCGATAGGTGCGATTCGGCATGGGGGCGGCCACGGTTTCCCGGAAATCGTCGTAGTGGCGGCGGTCACGGTTGAGTTGAGCGGCTTCATGTTCGCGGGCGGCGGCATCGAGTTCACGCTCGCGAGCTAGCGCATCACGATCTGGTAGAGCCATAGTGTTACCTCACGGGTTATGTATGACCATTTTGCGTCGCTCTGATGGACATTGCATTGTGGAAATAGCCAAAGACATTAATACCTTTGCGGAGCTAATTTCGTAGATCTACACGCGAAGACTAGGCCTATTATACCGCAGGGGGGATGGGAGCAGCTCCGGAATGAACTCCAGACGCGGGCGGGTTGAGATGGGCGGCGTCAAGGGTGATGGTGTCGCCGGGCTTGGCGTCGCCCTTTAAGATCATGGCGGCGATGGTGTCTTCGACGCGGCGGGTTACCATGCGGCGCATGGGGCGGGCGCCGAGTCGGGGGTCGTAGCCGGTTTTAACCAATTCGGCGGAAGCGTCGTCGGTGAGGGCAACGGTGATTTTTTGGTTGGCGAGGGTTTTGTTGACCTCAGCGATCATGAGTTTTACAACTTGGCCAAGCTCACTCTGGTTGAGTGGACGGAACAGCACGATCTCATCGAAGCGGTTGAGCAGCTCGGGTTTGAAGGCGCCGGAGCTGATGAGGTGGTTTACGAACTCCTCTTCGAATTGTTCCAGCTGCGCTCCGGCCTCGATGTGTTTACGGATCTCGTCGGCGCCGGCATTGCTAGTGGCGATCACGATGGCGTCTTTGAAGCTGGCGGGTTTGTCGGCGGTATCGGTGAGATTGCCCTCGTCGAGTAGTTGCAGGAACAGGTTGAGGATGCCCGTGTGGGCCTTCTCGATCTCGTCGAACAACACCACGCTAAATGGGGTTTGGCGCACGCGGGGCAGCAGGCCCTCGGGGTTGTCGGTGGCGGGTCCGAGGATGCGATCGACGTCGGCTACTTGTTGGTATTCGGACATGTCGAGACGGATAACATTGTTCTCGTCGCCGAAGTACAGGGCGGCGATGGACTTGGCGAGCTCGGTTTTGCCGACGCCAGTAGGGCCCAGGAAGAGAAACGAGCCGATGGGGCGCTTGGGGTTGGCGACGCCGGCACGAGCTCGGCGCAGGGCGCCCGCCACCACGCTGACGGCGCGGGTTTGGTTGATCATGCGCTCGTGTATCTTGTCTTCAAGATGCAGCAGGACTTCGGATTCGGCGGCGGTGGCTTGCTGAACTTTTACACCAAATTGGCTCTCCACAGCCTGTTGCACGGCGCGGTCGGAGATGAGTGTGCCGTCGGGATGATTGAGCGCCGCCTCGAGCAGCTTGATAGCACGGCCCGGATAGGCCTCGTCCTGGAAATAGCGGCCACTTAGTCGATAAGCTTCGGCTAACGCGCTCCAGGTGGTGACAAATTTGCCATGTTCTAGCAGCAGAGCCCGGTCGGCTAGTACACGCATGGTTTCGACGCGGCCTGCTTCGGCGAGGACGAGGGGTGTGAGGAGGCTGGTCATGGCCGAGTTCGTGGCCTTGAGTTTTTGCCAGTCGCCAGGTGTGAGCGCCAGTACGAGCTTAATGCGATGAGATTGCAGTAGGGGTAGCAATACTTGGCTGAGGTTGACGGCACCGGTGCCCTGTCCAAAGAACAGCTGGGCCTCGTCGAGGGCGATTATGATGTTGCCGGCGTGGACGGCCTCGGCGAACAGGTTGAGCACCGTGGATTCGATGTCGCCTTGGCCCGGTGAATTAGAGAGAATGAATGAGGCGTTGAGAGCCACGATCTGATGGTGAGATAGCGAGCCGGACTGCTTGCCCTCGAGTAGGCGATCGGCCAGGCCGAGCAGCAGGGCTGTTTTGCCGATGCCCGGCTCTCCGATTAGCACTACGCTGCCATTTGCGCTATCGAGGCCGGTAACGAGCGCATCGAGCTGGTTGGTACGCTCCTCGGTTACAAAGTGTTTGCCGGCGAATTCTACCCGCTGACTGAGGTTGTCGCCGAATTTGGCAAGAAGGGGCGTAAATCCGGATGCCCAGTCGCGGGCGATGCCACCATAGATGGGGCGCCTGCGGGTAATATATGAATCCAGGCGGGCTAGCCATAGCGCGCCCTCGCCTAGATCCTCGAGCGTGAGCTTGAGACGTGTGAGCAGCTGGGTGAGGTCGGCATTGAGGTGGAATAAGGCCAATATCGCGAGCGCTGGGCTGATCTGGGCGAGGCCCAATTCGTGGGCTAGGCGCTCGGTTTCGGTCCACAGTGCGTCGTGGTCGAGGGCTCCGGTGCCGAGCGCGGCTGCGACGGTGTCGGAGGTCAGGCCGAAACGCGCGCAAATGAACTGGCCGTCTGGTGTGGCTGCCAGCATGGTCCAGAGATCGCCGGCGCTCATGGTGGGCCGATAGGTGGCGGCTAGTGCGGCCGGCAGCAGTTGGTCCAAATCGGTGCTGGCGCCAAGATAGGCGGCTGGCAGCTGGCCCAGATCCCGTCGTAGCCAGATGAGGCTGGTGCCGAGCATTACGGTTAAGCCTGCCATCGTGAAGGCCTGGTGGCGTTTGAACACTGCTAGTACGACTAGAGCTAGCACAAACAGGCCAGCGCACACTTGCAGTATTCGTTCAACGGTGGTGCCTAGACGCTGGGCCATTTTGGCCTTGGAGATACGTATGGATTGGTTGTGGAACTCGTAATGACTCATAGCAACCCTCCAACTACCAGTGCCGGCCCGAGTATGGGCAAGACGGGCCATAACAGCACGATCAGACCGCCAATCAGCGTGTAGAGAGCAATCAATACGCAGGCGGCGATGAGCGCGATGAGCCGGACCGCAAAGCCGACTAGCCGCGAAACAGTGTTGTCTAGTAGCGCCCGGACGCGCTGCTCGAGCGAACCGCCCGGTGGCGTAATGATGCGGCGCCAAGGTGCGAACATGGTTCGTAGCAAGATTGGCATCGAGAAATTAAGGTAGGTCTCATGTATTTTTGCCAGGAGTCGGCTCGAAGCATCGCGCCATCCCGGCCCATACCACCATTGTATAAACGCCACCACAAGCATAAGGGTATTGTAACATTTTTAGGTTGTAACGGCAGACGTGGCGTATGCAGATATTCCCTTGGGTAAGCCCAAATATCACATTCCCAGATAGAATCATAGCGTTGGTAGCCCTTGAGGTATTGACAAAATGCTCTAATTAGCGTATACTGCTCCCGTTCGCTGGAAGACCTTTGAGAGAGGGTCTTTTTTAGTAGAACACTCGTAAACGAAAGGTATAAGAGCCGTCCTCGTGACGGCCCCTATGCGTAGACTCACACAGTTGGCTGCGTCTTTGACGTTGCTGGCTACTCAGGTGAACGTGCCTCAGCTTGGTCTGGGGAACGTTGCCGCCGCGGATCCGGCTTTGGCTAGTTCCACGGTTCAGTACGAGGTGAAGCTAAACACAAACAGTGCTGACGCGATCCAGATCGTGGCTCCAAACAAGCCTGATTATGACGCCGAAGTTCTAACGCCGTTGCACGCCGCGCAAGCGGAGGCTGCCGCTAAGGCCGCCGCTGCTGCTGCCGCCGCCAAGAAACGCCGCAAGGTGATTGTGGCGCCGCTCGCCGTTACGGTGACCGGCTCTCACTCCGACTGGATGGCTGCTGCGGGCATTGCCGAGAGCGATTTCGGTTATGTTGATTACATTGTCGACCACGAAAGTGGTTGGGGTGTAACCAAGAGCAACTACTCGGGTTCGGGTGCTTATGGTCTGGGTCAGGCCTATCCGGCCAGTAAAATGGCTCCGTATGGTGCCGACTACCTGACCAATCCGGTGACCCAGCTGAAGTGGGCCAATGCGTACGCTACGAGCCATTATGGTTCGTGGGCCAACGCCTACGCTCACTGGCTGACCTACCACCGCTGGTAAGCCCCAGCTCAACGAAAAAGACCCCAAACGCTAACGCGGGCGGGGTCTTTTTGTATTGGTGGATTATATCACAAGCGGTAAAAGTTTACTCCGCTAACTTCGCTAAAAAGTTGGTGGGTATAGTGCCCTATCTGTTGGAGGCAGAAATAGTGGCTGCTTGGGTCTGAGCGGTTGTGTATAAAAACTGAAGGCTGGCTAGCTCCTGAGTAGCAAGGGCGTGCAACACAATTAAGATGGCGAAGTAACCCAGGGCGGTAAGGACGGCCAGCCAGAGTTTAACCATGCTAGCAGATTACCCACTGGTCAGCGCCGAGGCTGCGGGCTGAGCCCGCTTTGGCCAGCTGGTATGGCCTGCTCGCCGTACCTGGCTGATCTTCTCGTGCCGACGGAGCAACCTTTTTATGCTTGTCTTTCAGATCGCGCAATCCATTCGGATTATCGGGTTCGTTGTAGGAAAATCTAGATATTTGCATAAAGAGTGTTGACAGAAAACGATAAGTGTGTTAGCATGTTTGTCATACCTCTCAATGAGGGGTAAGAACCACACCAACATACCACTAATTCGCCTGCAACGGTAGTTGAATGCACCCTCCTTCAGCAACCTGACACAGGCGGATTAGTCCCTTCAAACCCGTTGCTCTCATATATTTAGAGCTTCGCACAAAACGCCCCAGAGGTGAGGTTGAAGGGTGTAATAAACACCCGGACTCGGAATTTGACCACCCATCTTCCGTCGCCCGGGTGTTTATTTTTGGGTTATATAAAAAGTTAGACCCGTGATCGGTTGTGATCACGGGTCAAGGTTAGCTTTGGACTCGGAGCTGAAGGCTTTGGGCGGTATTGCCGGGGACGACTTGCCCCAATTGGGAGAGGAATTCCCCGATGGCTCGGTCCCAGAGATCCAGCGTGAAGGGGCCATCGAGCGGTCCGATTTGGGTCCATCCGTGCTCGCGCAGACACTGTGGCCCAAAAGTTAGCGCTGCGAAATTGCCCATTTCGCCTGATGATCCCAGCTGTTCTTCTCGAACAAGGGTGAGTAGACTGCGAGGGACCGTCCACGTGACGGGTGAATGGTTAGCCTCGGGGTGCTCAAATTGTATAATCACCTCGTCCGGCGACCCGCCGACCGACAGGTCGGCATGGTAGCTTTTGGGCGGCTGACCCTGCTCATAGAGAACTGCGGGTACACGCATGGTGGCCGAATTGTTCATGCTGATTGCCTTTCTATAGCGCGTCAGCAAGCTTAAGTCAGTATGAAATGACTTTGAGGTTGTGTCAAGCTTAAAATAGCTCGAAGGTGGTCTCTTCTGGGGATGGGAGATGGAGCTGGCTCTCGATGATGGCCTGTGATTGCTTTAATACTTGAG
>DASXHH010000005.1:0-74344 GCA_036488585.1 Candidatus Saccharimonadia bacterium
TGGCAAGCGGCAGGCGTCGAACGCGCCTCCCGTCTGGGTGACTCGCCCCTAAGGGGGTCGCACATCTATGATGAGCGTAAGACGCTGATCATCACCACGGACGTGCGCTCCACCGCCGGTCAGGCCATCGCGTCCATCCGCAAGGCTCTTGCCTTCTGAGCACCACCCTCATCCCGCGGATCCCCGCAAGAGTTGCCGACCGGCGCTCTTGCGGGGATTAAGCTGTATATGGGACAGGCTCTCTCCCAGGATTGCCCAGCCCGCTTAATTCTTATATAATTCTCCCCTGTAATGCCTGGCTGCGTAGCTCAGTGGTAGAGCAGAGGACTCATAAGCCTTTGGTCGGTAGTTCGAATCTACCCGCAGCCACCAGGAATTATTTTTATAGATGCCGGCGACTAAATTCACTTTTTATTCCAAGCCCGAGTATTTCGCCGAACTTATTCAATTTCTAAATGACGCCCAGCCCGGAGAGCGCTTTGTTACGGTCAATATGGTAACGATACCCTGGCAGCCGGGAGTGGCCGAGGTGCTCGACGCCATGGTGGCCGCCGCCCGCCGGGGCGTGCAGGTTACCCTCCTCACCGATGCCCGCAACTTCCTCATTGCTCCAGGCGGCCTGATGCCCGGTCCACTGTTTTACCACCGGCGATTGCCCCGCCGCCGGCTGCCCGGCCGGTTCCAGCAGCAGCGCCGAGCCCTGGAGACACTCAAGGCCGCGGGCGGCCGATACGTCATCCTTAATCGTCCCGCCCAGGCGTTCACCAACCCCTGGTACGGCCGCAACCACATCAAATTCACCGTCTGTGGCGACCGCTACTTCGTTGGCGGCTGTAACCTCGACAACTCCCAGCATATCGATCTCATGGTCGCCGCCCACGACGCCTCCGCCGCCAATTGGCTTGTCACTCTCGCCGAACGCATGTTGGCCACCGGCAGCGCGATGGCTTCCATGAACGGCCTGGACTTCACTCACGAGACCAGTTCCGCCCAGGCCTTCTTCCTCGACGCCGGCGTACCACGTCGTTCGCTCATCTTCGAGCAGGCCGTGGAGTTAATTGCCGCGAGCCGCGAGCACGTCTTCCTCGCTACCCAGTATTTTCCTGGCGGCGAGATGGGCCAGGCGCTCTTGGCCGCCCATCTTCGCGGTGCCACAGTTACCATCGTATACAACCACCCCAGCCTGTTCTCCGGGCCCATGCGCTTGCTGAACGCTACCTACAACTTGGCCCAGCGCCATCATTTGCCCGAAAGCTTTTTTGCCCACGCTAATGCCGGCCCCAGCTATCTGCACGCTAAGCTTCTGGCCACCGAGCACGGTGCTATCTTGGGTAGCCACAACTTCGTGGAACAGGGGGTCAATTTTGGCACCGCCGAAATAGCACTGCTAGTCCGCGACCCCAAGTTTGCCCGCCAAGCTACCCAGACGGTATTATCACAGCTTTCTCAGTAAGAATTTTTTGCAATTCCATGTCGTGCGATTCCACCTCGATGTCCTCCGCAATCTGGCAATCGGCAAACGCTAGCCCCACCCGGAGTGCCTCAGGATGACGGGACAAAAAGCGATCATAATGGCCGCCACCATAACCGACCCGGTGACCCCTGCCGTCAAACGCCAGCAGCGGCGTCAACACTAGGTCCAGCGACTTGTGGCCCGGCAGTAGGTGGCCAGTCATTGGCTCAGGGATACCCCAGGCGTTGGGGCCGAAGTGTGTCTGACTCGTCACTTCTACATGCTCAATTTCGCTTGCCGCCATCCGCGGCACAAACGTCCGTGTACCCGGGTACACCCGCCAAATCCAGCTCAAAAGTGGCCAGGTGTCGATCTCATTCAGCCGCTCAATCGGCACAAACATATGCACCATTTTAATCCGGTCCCATGCCAGCTCGTTGCGGCATCGCTCCACGATCATGGCCGACTTCATGGCCCTTTGCTCTACAGTCAGACCCGCCCTCACCCTCTTACCAAGCTCACGGGCGTCCTTCTTTGCTACCATGCCGTGCCCCCAGTTCTGTCAGACATTATACAATAGGTGATATGGACACACCCGAACCCACCACCCCTCACTCCACCCCACGCGACGTCGTTATTTTAAGAAGCATTCTTGGCCTGGTGCTGGCGGTAATCGCCGCCCTTGGCCTCTGGACCGGCTACGCTTACCTTATTTCGCCTGCGCCTATCCGCCAACCCCAAACCGACCATGTTCACCTACGTCTCCAAATCATCAACGATGGCCACCCTGTGGATTTTGCCGATTCCAAATTCCAAACCACCTTCAACCAGGACATCTGCTCCGCCGCCCTCACCAAGGAGCCTTTTCACTTTCATGACAATCTAGACCAATTCGTCCACGTGCACTGGGCCAACCTCACCGGTGGCCTCCTACTCAAGAATTACGGCTGGAACTTCATCGGTGGCCCCGACACCACCCTCGGCTACCGGTTCGACAAGTTTCCACACCTCGTGCGCGTGCCCATTCACGGCCTAAATCTGCCTACGCCAGCCCGCGACGATAATTTTTACGTCTACACTGGTAACCAAAATGGTTACCAAGAGCGCAATTGGCATGATTTTCTCACTCAAGATATCCCCGGCTTTATGGCTGGACAACCCGTCACGCGCACCAATCTCATCCCGACCGCCCTGGCTGACACTACCCAATCCCAAGCCGCCGAACTCAATCATGTGCTCGGCAGTGTCGTGATCTTCGCTCAAAAGACCAAGCCCACCGACCAGCAAGTCAAAGACCGCTTCAACCATCTTATCCCCATCCCCACCTCGCAGTGCTCCGGCTAGTCGCCCTTCGTAGCCAGCCAGGACGCAGTGTTACCTGAGAGGCTTGGATATGGCTTTGTGCTAAACTGGCGCCCATGAAGCTAAACGTTGCCTGGCCGCCACCGGGCCGTTACATTTTGGCCGTTTCCGGTGGCGCCGATTCCATGGTGCTGCTCGATCTCATGACGGCCTCAGCAGGGGAGCGCGGCTACAAGCTCGTGGTGGCGCACTTCGATCACGGTCTGCGCCCCGACTCTGCCCATGCTGCTCGTCTGGTGGCCGCCACCGTCGAGCACCACAGGCTGCCGTTCGTAACCATGGCCGCCCACCTCGCCCACGCCAGCGAGGCGCAAGCGCGTGCCGCCCGTCACGCTTGGCTAGAACACGTCCGGGCCGAGCACCAGGCCGCGGCCATTATCACCGCGCACCACCAAGACGATCTGCTCGAAACCAGTCTGCTCAACCTGACGCGCGGCACCGGCCGCCGCGGCCTGGCACCCATGCAGGACTCCGGTCGCATTGCCCGCCCGCTTCTCGGTCTCACTCGTAAACAGCTACGGGCCTATGCCGGCGCCCACCAGTTGGTCTGGGACGAGGACCCCACCAACGCCGACCTCGCCAACCCCCGTAACCTTTTGCGTCATGTCATTCTGCCTAATGCCGCCACGGATTGGTCGTCGCATTATCTAGAACTGCTAGCCCACCTTAGCATCTTGAACAAGCAAATTGCGCAAGGCCTCGGTTCGCTGCTCGATGACGCCAGATCTGGCCCTAGCGGCTACTCGTTTCCGCGGTCGCTCATTCGCGATTTAAGCCTGAATGAGGTAGCCGAGCTCATCCATGCCGCCGCTCGCCGTCTCCATCCCGAGGTTGAACCGGGTCGTCGCACCCTCGAGGAATTGGCTCTGTTTTCCAAGACCTCACGCCCCCATCATCGCCGTCCGCTCTATCGAGACATTTTTGTCGTAGTCGACCGGGCGCACATTAGCGTATACTATATGGGTATTTCTGATAGGTAGGAGAGAAATAACTTGAAGAAGAGCACAAGGAGCTTCCTTTTCCTGGTCGGCGCCATTTTGGCCGCTGCCATTTTGTTGGTGCTCTCGTTGCCACAGCAAAAGGCCGAAGAGGTACCGCTTTCGCAGGTCATCAACGAGTCTAAGCACGGCAAGGTTGAGCGCATCGAAGTGGACGGCGATAAATTAACCGCCACCCTCAAAGATAGTTCCGCACCAAAACAGGTCACGTTTAAAGACAGTTCCACCGCCAGTCTGTCCGACTACGGTATTAACTACAACGACGTTAACGTCGTAACCAAGAACCCCAATAACGGCACGAGCATGTTCTGGACCCTCGCGGGCACGATCATTCCCGTCCTGCTTATTATCGGATTCTTTTACCTCATGATGCGCCAGGCGCAAGGGCAGGGGAATCAGGCCATGAACTTTGGCAAATCGCGGGCCCGTCTCTATGGCTCCGACAAAAAGAAAGTCACCTTCAAGGAGGTGGCTGGCGCCGACGAGGCCAAGCAAGAGCTTACCGAGATCGTGGAATTCCTGAAATTCCCGAGCAAATTTGAGGCTCTGGGCGCCAAAATCCCCAAGGGCGTGCTATTGTTCGGCCCGCCAGGAACGGGCAAAACCCTGTTGGCCCGTGCCGTAGCGGGGGAGGCTGGCGTGCCGTTCTTCTCGATCGCCGGTTCCGACTTCGTTGAAATGTTCGTAGGTGTGGGCGCCAGTCGCGTGCGCGACCTGTTCATGAAGGCCAAGAAGAACGCTCCCTGCATCATTTTCATCGACGAGATCGACGCCGTCGGTCGCCAGCGCGGCACCGGCATGGGCGGTGGTCACGACGAGCGTGAGCAAACCCTCAACCAGATCTTGGTGGAGATGGATGGCTTCGAGCAAGGCACCAACGTTATCGTCATGGCTGCCACCAACCGCCCCGATGTACTAGATCCGGCGCTGCTCCGCCCTGGCCGCTTCGACCGCCGTGTCACCCTCGACGCACCCGACTACCGCAGCCGTGTGGCCATCCTCGAGGTCCATTCCAAGGGCAAACCTCTCGCCGCCGACGCCGACCTCGATGAGATCGCCAAAAAAACCCCTGGCTTCTCCGGCGCCGATCTAGAAAATCTCATGAACGAGGCCGCCATTTTGGCCGCTCGCCAGGACCAGAAGAAGATCACCCGCAAGGACCTCAACTCCAGCGTCGAAAAAGTCTTAATGGGACCTGAGCGCAAGACCCACGTTATGAACGTCAAAGAGAAGGAGATCACTGCCTACCACGAGGCTGGTCACGCCATTGTTGCGCACACTCTGGCCAATGCCCACCCGGTAAACAAGGTCTCCATCATTTCTCGCGGCCGGGCCGGCGGCTTCACCTGGCAGTTGCCCGAGGAGGACCGTCACCTCACGTCTGTAGCTGACTTCAAAGACGACCTTGCCGTGATGCTAGGCGGCCGCATGGCCGAAAAAATCGTCTTCGGCGACATCACCACCGGAGCGTCCAACGATCTCCAAAAGGCTACTCAAACCGCCCGCCACATGATTATGGACAACGGCATGAGCCAAAAGCTACCCAATCGCGTCTTCGGCAACAGCGAAGGCACGGTGTTCCTGGGCCGGGATTTCGCTGAGGGCCGAAACTACTCCGAAGAGGTTGCCGGTCTTATCGACGAAGAGGTTGCAGACCTCATCGACGAGGCTGCCGCTCGCGCCGGCCGGGTCATCCGCGACAACCGCGACAAGGTCAAAAAGATTGCCGAACGCCTCGTGAAGGATGAGGTCATCGACCGCGACGAGTTCACCGATCTAGTCGGACCGCGTCCGCACCAGCCCGGCTCCAGGGATCCGCGTGAGCCCGGCGCCGATGAGCAGGAGGTCGGTCCCGACATCTCCGGTTCACCCGCCGCCGCCTAATCGCATATCCAGATAAAGAACTATGCCCAGCGAAATAGTCTGGGCATAGTTCTTTTTATGGACAAATCAAGCAAAAATATTATACTATCATCCCCATACCGCTACCTTAACAACCAGGAGTACCAGATGGACCGCCAAACAGTGACAGGTTGGCGGCATGCCATCTTGTCAGGAAATCCCAACATCCGACCCAGCAAGGAAGCCCAAGCCGCCGGCCGAGAGGCCCTTGTCGCCTACGCTGTCACCGACGACCCCGCACTCAAGCAGGAACTGTGCGGGCTCCTCGTTCGCGTCTACATTCATGCGGCCTATTCAATAGCACATAAGTACGCTTTTTATGGGCCTCTGAAGCTAGAACTCGAGTCTATCGCCCGACTCGCCTTGATGCAGGCCATCGTCAGTTTCAAGGTCGACCGCGGTCCCGCGGCTTTTTATGGCCTCGTCAAGACGGTGGTCCGAAACGAGATCGCCCGGTACTTCAGCCAGAACAGCTGGAAGGTTAAAGTGCCGGAACCTCTCAAAAGGGACTATGTTGCCATCCACAAGGCAGCGAACGAATTCTATACAACTCATGGCCGGACCCCCACTGCCAAAGAGCTCGCAAAATTCGTCGGCTTGCCGGTCACCCGGGTTGAAGAGGTTCGGCAGGCCGCCATCGAAGCGAGCAGTCGCCTCGTCAAGTACGACAATTACAACGAGATGCAGGGCGCCGATTTGGCTGACAGCTTGGTTGGCGTCAAAGAGCGCGGCTATCTGTACGTCGAACTCATAGATGCCCTGGCGCGACTGTACGCTCTCAACGAGCGGGGGTTTACGATCCTGCGCCTCCGGTTCCAGGAGGACCTGGTAGACCGGAAGATCGCAGCCCAATTGGGCATCAGCGAAATGCATGTGTCGCGCCTGAAAAGGCAGGCCCTGGAACAACTCAGGATCATGCTCAGCGGCCACGACCTAGTCGTTGCCTGACCCCCAAGATATAGACGCCCCCCGGCGGAGCCTGCCCGGCTTCGCCGGGGGGCTCTTGCCGTTTTTTGGCTCTTGCTGCTCCGGTTCATGTACGCGCGCAACCACGCACCTGGGGTTCCTAATTATGTTTGCCCACGAGCGCAGCACAACGAGCGGCCGCGGGTTATAATACCTAAAGCGTGATACTCCGGAACCACCCCATATGGTAGATACAGCCAAGCGCCTCCTTAGCGCCACCAATCGTCGGCAAACCGTTGCCGGAGCGGCGGTTTTTATCTCGAGCGCCTACCTGCTCAGCCGCCTGCTTGGGCTTCTACGCGACCGCTTGCTAGTGGCGCACTTTGGCATCGGCCCGGAGCTGTCAGCCTACAACGCCGCCTTCCGTCTCCCCGAACTATTGTTTACGCTACTGGTCTCCGGTGCCTTTGCTGTAGCCTTCATTCCGGTCCTCACCGAGCACCTCAGCAAAGACGAAAAAAGCACCGCCTGGCGCGTCACCTCAAGCTTGCTCAACTTGCTGGTGGTGGGCACAGTGCTTGGCAGCGTGCTCATTATCCTACTAGCCGATCCGCTTACCACCCTCATTACACCAGGCTTCGACGCCTACACTCACAGTCTCACCGTCGACCTCACTCGCATCATGGCCGTCACGCCAGTATTGTTCGCAGTCTCTAGCGTGCTTGGCAGTGTCCAGCAGGCTTTCAACCGGTTCGTCATCTTCTCGTTGGCCGGCGTCATGTACAACATTGGCATTATTATCGGCATTGTTATGTTTTCGAATACGCTCGGTATTTATGGCGCCGCGTACGGCGTGCTCATCGGCGTCGTGCTCCAGGCTCTCTTGCAATGGCTCGGCCTCTACGGCCTTGGCTACAGATACCGCCCCGAGATCGCCCTCCACCTCACGGGTGTCCGTCAGACCCTCAAACTCATGCTGCCGCGCAGCATCGATCAGGGCATCGACCAGATCAACTATTCGGTCGAAACGATTATCGGCTCCACCATCTCCACCGGCGCCATTGGCCAGTTCGCGCTCGCCAACAACCTCAAAAACGTCCCGCTCGTGCTCATCGGCAGCTCCATCGCCACCGCCGTGTTCCCCAGGCTCGCCGCTCGTGCCGCTGCGGGCGCCCGCCAGGAGCTCGTGGAGGTGTACGTCAAAACCGCCAGACTCATCCTGTTCTTGTCCATCCCCTCGGCGCTGTTCGCAGTGGTGGCGCGCGGCTACATTGTGCGACTACTCTACGGCTTCGGCGATCGCGCCACCGCTTCCACACTCGGCTGGTTCGCGGGCACCATCATTTTTACGAGCCTGTTTATGCTCGTTTCTCGCGTCTATTATTCTATGCAAAACACCAAAACCCCGCTCAAGCTCAGCCTGGCCAGCATACCACTCAACATTTTCCTCAGCTTCCTGCTCTCCCGTCATTACGGAGTGGTGGGTCTAGCAATGAGCGCGTCAATTGTGGCCATTCTCGAAACCACCGCGCTGGCCGCGATTTTGCGCTGGCGCTACGGCCACTTCGGCCACCGCAACATCCTAGGGGCCACGCTGCCAGTGGGAGTGGCGGGCATCATTATGGCCTGCGCCACCTATTTGCTCATTAACCGATTTATTCCGCTCTACGCGTCAGATCGCGGTTTTATTACGCTCATGCCCAAATTCTTGGCTCTAGTACTCACAGCTACCGTTACCTACATGGTGCCGTGCTATCTCATGCGCCTATCCGAGGCCCACATGATCCTCGGTCGCCTGCGCCTACTAATGCAAAAGTCGCTAAACCTGACCTAGCGCCAATTTCAGCAGCCGGTCCACTAGCTGTTCAAAGCTCAGCCCCGCCGCTGCTGCCGCTTTTGGATAAAGGCTGGTATTGGTCATGCCGGGCAATGTGTTAATCTCCAGCACCACCGGTATGTTGTTTGGCCGCACAATCATGTCCGTCCGCGACAAGTGTCGCACGCCGGTCAGGTGGTGGACCTTCAGTGCCACCCGCCGGGCCTGCTCCTGGGCCTCCTCGCTCACATGCTGGGGTGGGCACAGCTCGGTCGTCTCACCGTTGTACTTGTTCTCGTAATCAAATTCTCCCCCCGCTGGAGGCACCACCTCGATAATTGGTAGTGTCTCGTTGCCTAAAATCGGGACCGTAATCTCCACACCTTCTACCAGCTCCTCCATGAGCATCTCGTGATGACGACCAAACACCTCTTCGATCCGCTGTTTGTTGTACGGCAGCTCGCGCACGATCACCAAATCCATGCTCGAGCCATCATCCAACGGTTTTAGCACAAATGGTCGCTCACTCAACGGCGACCTGTCCAACAGGTCGCGCGTTACCACTGAAAATTCGGGGGTCGGCAGCCCGTTCTCGAGTAACAGCTCTTTAACAACCACTTTGTTCATGCAACGCTGTGACGCCTCCACATCGGCTCCCAGGTATGGCTTGCCGGTGCGCTCCAAAAGTGCCTGGATCTCGCCGTCCTCGCCTCCCGGCCCGTGCAAAATTGGCAGCACCACGTCTGCGTCCTGTGCTGCCGCCAGCACCGCCGCGTCGCCCTCGGCGGGGTCCACGTACACGACGTCGTGGTTCAAAGCCTCGAGTGCAGCGCGCACCGCGGCCGACGATTTTAGCGACACGTCGCGTTCTGGTGATGTCCCTCCTCCAAGTACTAGAACTTTCATAAAGCCATTATATCAAAATTGTTCCATAAAACTGCCAGACCAGATTGACAACCAAGCGTAACCGGAGTATATTTCTGAGCTAGCACTATCTTGAGAGGCCCCCAGAAAGACCCCCCTTCCGAGGCCTCAACAGTAAGACTTCCCAGGACAGTCGTCCCCTCACAAACCAACACCGACCACTCCCACTAGGAGGAGTTGCCATGGTTGCCATACTCCCGCGCCGCCGTGTCCGGCCAGCGATTGTTATTCCACCCCAGCCCGATGTGGCTGCGGTGGCAGTATTCCCCGTACTCGGCACCGGTATTTATCTGGTCCCGCATGGCCCGCTGCTGGGCCCGGCCGTCTGGAGTGTGTTCTCGATTCTCGTTTCACCTCGGGAGTACGCCGATGCAGAAATGCGTCACCTTGGTATTGCCAACCCACAGCTCACTCAGGGTACCCCCGGCCCAACGCTGGTGAGCTATGGAGACAGGTTGCTTGCTGTGACGGCTTTTTTCACTCCGGCCCGCCAGCTCCTGGAGTCAGTCGAGTTGCCTGGTCACCGCCGCGTTGGCGAATACGACCTTCAGCTTCTGCTGCAGTCCGGTGCGCTTATGCCCGAGACGGCCGGACTTCTGCCAGCGATCAAGAACTGGTCCAGAGCCAAGGCATGAGGGGAGCCCCCGGGCCCCGTATTGGACATTGTTCCATACGGGGACCCGGGGTCTTTTATGTTTAGGGTTTTTTATTTCGCCACCTTTCGAGGTATAATCAAGTACCGTGAATCAATCCCGTATCCGAAATTTCTGCATTATTGCGCACATCGACCATGGCAAATCCACCTTGGCCGACCGCATGCTCGAGCTCACCGGTACGGTCGAGCGGCGCAACATGCAAGCGCAACTGCTCGATAGCATGGATCTCGAGCGCGAGAAGGGGATTACGATTAAACTCCAGCCGGTTCGCATGCAATGGCGCGACCACACCTTGAACCTCATCGACACACCCGGCCACGTCGACTTCAGCTACGAGGTCTCGCGCTCTCTAGCCGCCTGCGAAGGCGCCGTGCTGGTGGTGGACGCGTCTCAAGGCATCCAGGCTCAGACCCTGGCCAACGTCTATCTCGCCATCGAGGCCGGCCTCGAAATTATTCCCGTACTCAACAAAATCGACCTGCCAGCCGCCGACCCCGAGCGTGTGGCCACCGAAATCTCCAGCCTGCTCGGCTGCGATCCCACCACCATCCTCCAAGTCTCTGGCAAAACCGGTGCAGGCGTAGAGCGCCTGCTCGATGAAATTGTGGATCTCGTACCCGCCCCCAGAGGTAACCCTGACGCACCTCTGCGCGGCCTCATCTTCGACTCCATATATGATACCCACAGGGGCGTCATCTTGTTCTTGCGCGTGGCGGACGGCATCTTGCGCAAATCCGACCACCTCAAGCTCATGGCAACCCGGGCCGAGGGCGCGGCCGTGGAGACTGGCGTGTTCCTACCCAAACAAACCCCAGCCTCCGAACTCGCCACCGGCCAGATCGGCTATGTAGTCACCAACCTCAAATCTATATCCGAGGCCCGTGTCGGCGATACGGTTACGCTCGGCGGCCAGCCCGCCACCGAGCCGCTAGCTGGCTACCAGAAGGTGAAGCCATTCGTCTTTGCTGGCTTCTTCCCCAGCTCCGGCGAGCAGTACCCCGACCTCAAAGATGCCCTCGAAAAACTCAAGCTCAATGACGCCGCCCTCGTTTACGAACCCGAATCCTCTCAGGTGCTCGGCTTCGGCTACCGCGTGGGCTTTCTCGGCCTGCTCCACCTCGAAATCATCAAAGAGCGCCTCGAGCGCGAGTACGGCCTCGATCTGGTGGTCACCAGCCCCTCCACTGACTACATCGTAGCCGAAACAGACGGCACCGAGCATACCATTCGCGCCGCCGCCGAGCTCCCAGACCCCTCCCATATCGACCACATCCGCGAGCCCTGGATCCGCGGCGAGATTGTGGTGCCTGGCACCTACGTCGGCGGCGTCATCCAGCTCATCAACCGCATCCGCGGCCAGCACAAAAATCTCAGCTATCTCGACGAGCAGCTGGCCCTCGTCAATTTCGAGGCCCCACTGGCCAACGTCCTCACCGACTTCTATGACTCGCTCAAATCTATCACCTCCGGCTATGGCAGCTTCAACTACGACTTAGCTGATTACCGCGTCGAAAGCCTAGTCCGACTCGACATCTTGGTGGGCGGCGAACTCATCGATTCGCTTAGCATGATCACCCATAAAGACGAGGCCTATCGCACCGGCAAAGAGATCGTCGAGAAGCTCAAAGAAATAATTCCCAAGCAATCCTTTGAAGTTTCGCTTCAGGCGGCCATCGGCGGTAAAATTATCGCCCGTGAAGACATTAAGGCCCTGCGCAAAGATGTTATCGCTAAACTCTACGGCGGCGACGTTACCCGCAAAAACAAACTGCTCGACAAGCAAAAGAAGGGCAAAAAGAAGATGAAGCGCATCGGCAAGGTCGACATCCCCGCCGAGGCCTTTATGGTGCTGGTGCGCAAAGACGCCTAGCCGTCGGCCAATCCGGCCAACTGCTAGCTAATTCCCGTAGCCGTGCACCGGGTCACGCATTAGTAGCCAGGCCAGCGCCTCCTCACGGGTGCCAAACACCTTGGTGCGATCCGCCTTTCCGAGAGCCGCGATCACCGTCTTTGTAACCTCGCCGAGCACCGCGTTGGTGCCAAACATCGCAATCCGATCATACTCAATCTCTTCCAGCGCCCGCATCACTGCTTTGTTGGTGCCGGTGCTAAAACCCTGGTCTTGCGAAAAGTCGACCAGACCCAGTATCGGCTTTCGCTGCATTCTTATCTGATCCGTTAGCTCCTTGCACTGTTTTGCGACCTCATCCATGCTCAGGAAGTCCTGTTTGCCCACCAGTTTAACCAGTATGTAGCCCTGAGGCTGGAGCGAGACCGAATTTGCAGAGTTAGTGTGTTCCATAAGCAGAATATACACCACTCAGATTTCGGCGACGAGACGAAGATTACCATAAGTGGTATAAATGAGAGGATCCTAAGGAAGTTTTTTCTATGCCTGAAGACTCTCAATCACAGCAACCGGCTACTCCGGCGCCCGAAACCCCCGCCCCCGCGCCCTCTCCGGTCACACCTCCGGCTGCTACTCCAGTACCACCCACCACGCCGGCCGAACCAGAGATGCCCAAGCCCTCGCCCACAGTTGAGCCGTTCCAATCGGCCGGCGGCCCGCCCCCGCAGGCATCTGAACCGAAGCGCGGCCACAAAGGCCTAATAATCGGGTTGGGGATCGTCGTCGTGCTGATTCTGGCCGCAGTCGCCTACTACGCAGTTTCGTCCGGCGTGCTCAAGCTCGGTAGCACCACCAAACCCTCGCCCACGCCTTCGTCCACCCCAGCCGCCGCCGACAACCTCGACTCCGATTATCAGCAGCTCGACTCCAGCGTCGGCCAGCTCACCAACGATCTCAACGACGCCGACACCGCGCTCGGCGATAAGCAGGGAGACCTTTCGGAATGAGTTCTAGCATTCTCACCAGGACTACTTTGGCCGCCCTGCTGTTTGCAGCCATTCCGTTGAGCAGCGTTAACGCGGTGGCCTCTACGCCACTCGTGGCCAGCCCCCTCACCACTGCCCAAGCCACTCATTTGGACAACCTCAAGAGCCACGGCACCGCCGAAATCGACCGCCGCATTTCCAACCTCAATGCCGCGCTGCTCAAGCTTAATGCTACGACCAAGCTCACGGCCGCAGACAAGACCGCACTCACCAATACTATTAACGCCGAAATCTCCGGCCTTAATACCCTCAAGGCCAAGCTTACCGCCGACACCGATCTCGCCACCGCCCGCACCGACGTGCAAAGCATCGTCAGCGATTACCGCGTGTACGTACTGCTGCTCCCCAAGACCCGACTGGTCGCCTCGGCCGATCGGTTTACTGCTGTCGAGAACCAACTCACCCAGCTCTCAGTCAAGCTCCAAACCAAGGTCGATGCCGCCAAGACCGCCGGCAAGGACGTTACCACCATGCAGGTCAGCCTAACTGACCTCAAGAATAAGCTGGCCGACGCCCAGGAAAAATCCACCAGTGTCATCGCCCCGCTGCTGGCCCTCCAGCCCACCGATTACAACCAAAATCATGCCGTCTTGGTGAACTATCGCAACTCGCTCATGGCCGCCCACGACGGGGTTATGGCCGCGCGTGACGACGCCAAGTCGGTTATTCAAGCTCTCAAGGGTACAGCTTCGCCTTCGGCCAGCCCCAAGAGTTAGCCGTAGGTAAGCTCCTAGCACTCTTGACTGTGGAGTGCCAAAACCCGTACAATAACCCTGACTTAACCTGTGGAGCTGGCATGACCCCGCGTCAGGAACAGATCTTGCATGCCATCGTGGAGACCTACGCCCAGACCGCCGAGCCGGTCGGTTCCTCCGCGCTCTGCAGCCGCTTCGAGACCTCCAGCGCTACCATCCGCGCCGAAATGGCCGCCCTCGAGAACCTCGGCTACATCATGCAGCCGCACATCTCGGCCGGTCGCGTGCCGACAGACAAAGGCTACCGTGCCTATGTCAACGCGCTCACGCCCGAGCATGACCGTCGTCACGAGCAGGCACTGGCCAAGCGCATCAAATCAGCCGGTGTGGTTGAGCGCGCCATTAAAAGTGCCGTCGAGTCGCTCGCTCATGTCACCTCTAACCTTGGCCTCGGTACCATTGGCCCCAACCTCTATCTCTCCGGCATGGCCAGCCTCTTCCAGCAACCCGAATTCTACGGCGGGGCCCGCGCCTACGAAGTGGCCCGCCTCCTTGACAGCCTCGAAGAATGGCTGTCCGAAGCTGCCCCCAATGCCCCCATCTCGGTCTACATCGGCCGCGAAAATCCCATCGGCCGCACCTCCGGCGCCACCCTCATCATTAGCCGCTTCGAGTCGCCGTTTAGTTCGCGCAGTTACATTGGCGTGCTCGGCCCCACCCGTCAGAATTATTCAAGCGTAATTGGCCTCGTCCAGTACACCGGCCGCCTTCTCGAAGAGGCCCTCAATTAGGAGAATTTATGAGCAAACACGACCACCAACAAGAGCACAAGCACGAAGAGTCCCACCAGCAATCTCACAACGAGGTCCACGTTGAGACCCATACCGAATCGCACGTCTCATCCGGCGCCGACGTCCAGGACCGTCTGTCTGAGCTCACCGACGACCTCAAGCGCGTTCAGGCCGAATTCGTTAACTACCGCCGCCGCGCTGAGTCCGAAAAAGCCGATCTCACCGAATATGCCAAAACTCGAGTGGTCCGCGACTTCCTAACCGTCCGCGACTCCTTCGACCACGAGCTGGCCCACCGCCCGACAGGCGCCGACCCCGCCTGGGCCAAGTCCATCGACGCCATCCGCACTCAGTTCGATCAGGTCTTGTCGCAGCTCGGCGTCGAGCGCTTCGAGTCCAAGGGTCAACCCTTCGATCCGCACCTCCACAACGCCGTCGCCATGGAAGACGGCGAAGGGGACCAGGAGGTGGTGGTCGAAGAACTTCAGCCCGGCTACAAACTCGCTGGCACCGTCCTCCGACACGCCATCGTCAAAGTCGGCCACGTCGAATGATCAAAGCCGTCGTCCTCGATTGGGGCGGCGTAATGTGTCCGGGCGGCTCGCCCCATTCGTTTCGCGAGCTCTTGGCCACTAGCCTTGGTGTTGATGATGACTACGCCCGGTCTCTTCTCCATCTTGGGGTTGTTGATCTGCTATTAGGTGAAGTTACCGAAGATGAATATTGGCACCGCCTTGAGCAGGTCCATGGCAAAACCATCCCTGAAACTCAGCGAAATGCCTGGCTCACCTGGGATGACCTTAAGCCTAACCCCCACATGGTCCAGTTGATCTCAGACCTCAAAGCCCGCGGCCTCAAACTTGGTCTCCTATCCAACGCCGTTCCCAACACGCGGGATATCATGCTTCAGCATCACTCGGATGATGGCTTCGATGCGGTTGTTATCTCCTGCGACGATCATTGCGCCAAGCCCGACGAGCGAGCCTACCTCCTCATCTCCCAAAAACTCGGCGTTGAACCGTCCGAGTGCGTCTACATCGACGATCAGCAGCGTATGCTGGACCCGGCCTCAAAACTCGGTATGCGCATCATTCTGGCCAAAAATCCCGCGCAAACTATCGAGGATATAAATAAGCAGCTTTCGTAGTTGGCACTCTTGACGACCGAGTGCCAAATTCTTACAATTATACGCAGTTAGCACCCCCCAAATTCGAGTGCTAAAATAGGTGGCAAACGCACCTGTTTCAACCAGTTAATCGGAGACTTTTCGCAAATGGGTAAAATTATCGGAATCGACCTCGGTACCACTAACTCGGCTATGGCCGTCATGGAAGGTGGCCAGCCGACTATCATCGCTAACGCCGAGGGTGGCCGCACCACCCCGTCTATCGTGGCCGTCTCAAAATCCGGCGAGCGCCTAGTGGGCCAGGTAGCCAAGCGCCAGGCTGTCATTAATCCCGACAACACCATCTTCGAGGTCAAGCGCCTCATCGGCCGCAAATTCGACGACCCTGAGGTTCAGCGCGACGAGAAGCACATGCCTTACCAGATCGTGAAAGCCAACGGTGGCGTGAAGGTAAAGATGGGCGACAAGGAGTACACCCCCGAAGAAGTCTCAGCCATGATCCTCTCCAAACTTAAGGCCGATGCTGAAGCCTTCCTGGGTACCACCGTCACCGAAGCCGTCATCACTGTGCCGGCCTACTTCAACGACTCGCAGCGCCAGGCCACTAAAGACGCCGGCAAGATCGCCGGCCTCGAGGTGAAGCGCATCATCAACGAACCCACCGCCGCCGCTCTCGCCTACGGTCTCGATAAAAAGAAGGAAGAAAAGATCGTGGTCTTCGACCTCGGTGGCGGCACCTTCGACGTCTCCATCCTGGAGCTCGGCGACGGCGTGTTCGAAGTAAAGTCCACCAACGGTGACACCCACCTCGGCGGCGCCGACTTCGACCAACAGATCATGGAGCACTTGGTGGCCGAGTTTAAAAAGCAGGAGGGGATTGACCTCACCAAAGACAAGGCCGCCGTGCAGCGTCTGAAGGAGGCTGCCGAGAAGGCCAAGATTGAGCTCTCCTCCACCAACGAATCCGAGATCAACCTGCCGTTCATCACCGCTGATGCATCCGGCCCCAAGCACTTCACCTACACCCTCACTCGCGCCAAGCTCGAGTCGCTGGTGGCTAACCTCGTCGACCGCACCGCCGGCCCCTGCAAGGCCGCTCTGGCAGACGCCGGCCTCTCCGCCTCTGCCATCGACGAGGTCATTCTGGTTGGCGGTATGACCCGCATGCCGGCCGTTCAGAAGAAGGTTGAGGAAATTTTCGGTAAGAAGCCGCTCCAGGGCGTTAACCCCGACGAGGTGGTGGCCGTGGGCGCCGCCGTTCAGGGTGGCGTGCTCGCGGGCGACGTCAAGGACGTGCTGCTCTTGGACGTCACGCCTCTCTCGCTCGGCCTCGAGACCATGGGTGGCGTCATGACCCGCCTCATCGAGCGCAATACCACCATCCCCACCTCCAAATCCCAGGTTTTCTCCACAGCCGCCGATTCTCAGACCCAGGTGGAAATCAACGTCCTGCAAGGCGAGCGCGAGTTTGCCCAGGACAACAAATCGCTCGGCCGCTTCATACTCGACGGCATTCCGCCCGCTCCCCGCGGCATTCCGCAAATCGAGGTTACGTTCAACATCGATGCCAACGGTATCGTCCACGTAAAAGCCTCCGACAAAGGCACCGGCAAGGAGCAGCACATCACCATCCAGGGCTCCGGCAACCTGTCCGAAGATGAGGTGAAGCGCATGCAGCAGGAGGCCGAAGCTAACGCCGAAGCCGACAAGAAGCGCAAAGAGTTAGTGGAGGCTCGCAACCACCTCGACAGCCTGGTTTACACCGGCGAGAAGACCCTCAAAGATGCCGGCGACAAGGCCTCGTCCGAAGACAAATCCGCACTCGAAGAGGCCATTAAGTCGGCCAAGGCCCAGCTCGAATCCGACGACAAGGACCTGCTCGAATCCGAGGCCAGCAAGCTGTCCGAGGCCATGCAAAAGGTTGGCGCCGCCATGTACCAGGGCGCGCCCGGCACCACCGGCGCCCCTGAAGAGGTCGAGGCCACCGAGGACGAAGGTAAAACTGGCGATGGCCCCGTCGAGGGCGAAGTCGTCGACGACAAGGACAACAAATAATAAATGGACCCAATCGCCGTGACTGACATCATCATCCGGCAGCCTACATTACGGGAGCTCGAGGCGGTCAGTCGGTTACGTCACGAAGCGCTTGATGAGGATAAATCCATCCCGCCCAAAGGTCCGACCGATACGGATAAATTAAGCAGCACAATTCATATGGCCGCATTCGCTGGCGATGCCATAATATGCACCGTGCGACTCAACCCCATCGACGACGACCCGAACGTATACCTCGTCCGACGTATGGCCACCAAATCCGATTATCGCAACCAAGGCGTCGGTGCCCGGGTACTACGGGCGGCGGAGGCAGAAGCGGTCAAGCGAGGGGCTAAGGCTTTCGTCCTCGACGCACGACTCGAGGCACGCAACTTTTACGCCCGCTCCGGCTACTGGCCCACCGGACAGCACCCGGAACACGACGGTGACGTGAATATTTCGATGGCTAAACAGGTTAAGCTTTAACCCATGTCTAACCTTACCCTCCGCCGCCTCCAGGCCGCCGACCCTGACCTCGCCCAAATAGCGGCCGAGCTCAACGCCGGCGACAACGAGATGTCGTCCAAGACCTTCACTGCAGAGTCGCTGCGAGAATTCCTGTCCAATCCCGACCACTTCTACCTCATCGCTACCTCGGGCGGACAAATCGCCGGCGCCACCCACGGCTACCTGCATGTCCACCCGGCCGGCCCCAGGTACCTCTACATTGACGAGGTCGACACCGTCAAACAGTTCCGCCGCCAGGGCGTTGCCACCGCCATGATGCATGAGGCCTTCAACGTCGGTCGCGAGCTTGGCGTCACGGAAGTCTGGCTCGGCACCGAAAACGATAACGAACCTGCCAAAGCGTTATACCTCAGCCTCCGTCCTTCCGAGATCGAGCACGGCCCAATTTACACGTATAAGGTAAAGGAAAAATAATGGAAGAGCGCAACGATGCCCAGCTCGACATGCTGGCCAAAATTCACAATCAACTAGTCGATCTCAAACGGATCATGGTCGAAATCGAGCTCGCCCGGCCCGGCACATCCCAATCTTTGCAAACCCGCCTCCGCCAAATAGTCGGCAATGACCAGCACGTTGACGCTGCCGGCCAATTGGGCGCCTTGGCACAAAAGGAGCGTAAGGTCATCGCCCCCGGGGACAACAATATTCAGCCCGGTGAAGGCCGTGATTGACACTCACCCGCGCGGAGCCTACCATTCAGGTATCAGCTCCTCGCTCAGGTTTCGGTCTAGCGGGGAGTTTGCATTAAGGTAAGTACTATGAGGCAATACACTCAACTCCATCTCACCTGCGAGTCCGCCGAAGAGGCAGGCACCATCGCCCACGCCCTGCTTGAGCACCGACTTATTGTATGTGCCAAAATAGTACCTGTGGAAACCAAGTTTTGGTGGCAAGGCGAAATCGAACAGGCCAGCGAGGTGGTTCTCATCATGGATTCGGCTGAAGACTTGTTCTTTGCCGTCGAGGCCGAAGTCGGCCGTATGCATTCCTACGAAACCTTTGTGTTGCAACAGCTCCCGCTCGTCGGCCTCAACGCCGCTGCCTCCGAGTGGATGGACGAAAACTTAAGGCCGGCAGAATAGGAGAGCGGGCATAATGAAAGTCTATGTAGACGGCGAAAATTTCATTCACAGCCTCACCGACGTATTGCGCCGCCATAAAAAAATCGCCAGCCGCCAGGACGTCAAAGCCTTCGATATCGCTGGCCTGTGCAGTGAAGCCTTAGGTGTTCGCGACCCCGAAATTCTCTATTACACCACCAAATTGCGTGAGGCCGAGGAAGAAACGCACGGCAAGGAAGTGGCCGACAAATCCAAAGAAATCATCGCCTGGGTGGCGGGCTGGAACACTATGCTAATGGAGCAGGGAGTAACGGTGGTCCGCGCCGGCCACCTCAAAATCCGCGAGGCCTTTCCCTGCCCTGAGTGCGGCCACATCCGCCACGTCTTCCAGGAAAAGGGCGTGGACGTGCGCCTGGCTGTGGACATCGTTCAGGAGGCAATTGCGCCCCAGGCCGATGTTGGCGGCGAGCAGGTTAATATGGCCGTCTTTAGCTCCGATTCCGATCTCATCCCGGCCGTGCATGCCGTGCGGGCCAAGGGTCTGCGCGTCAAAAACCTAGCGCCGTCCGAAGGCCTCAACCTTGGTCTGGCCCGCAGTTGCGGCGAGTGGCAGTTAATTACCGACGATCAGTTCTTGAAAGCCTTTACCCGGGCTAAGCGCAAGCTCACGTCCCAGCCCGCCACCCCGCTGGATGTTATCCAGTCAGAAATGAGAAACAATGCCGACGAAACGTGATTATTATGACATTTTAGGAGTGAGCAAATCGGCCTCCGCCGACGAAATTAAGCGCGCCTACCGCAAGCTCGCCATGGAACACCACCCCGACCGTCACGGTGGCGACGACTCCAAATTCAAGGAGCTCGGTGAAGCTTACGAAACACTCAAAGACCCAGGCAAACGTGCGGCCTACGACCAATTTGGCCACACCGGCGCCCAGGGTAATCCGTTCGGCGGCTCAGGCCCGTTCGGGGGCGGGGGAGGAGCGCAAGGCTTCGGCGGCGCCCAGGGTTTCGAGGGCTTCGATTTTAGCGATATCCTGAACCAATTTATGGGCGGCTCAGGCCCGTTCGGCGGCGGGGGGCAAGGCCGTGGCCCGGCCCGCGGCCGCGATCTCGAGACCACCATCTCGATCGATTTCCTAGAGGCGGTCTTTGGCGCCGCCAAAGACGTTACGCTCACCGCCGACGACACCTGCGAGCATTGCAAGGGCATCGGTGCCGAGCCCGGCTCCAGCCTAAAAACCTGCTCCACCTGCTCTGGCCGCGGCCAGGTTACACGCGTGCAGCAAACCATTCTCGGCGCCATCCAGCAGACCACTGTTTGTCCGACGTGCCAAGGTCGGGGCCAAATCCCGGAGAAGCCCTGTACCGTCTGTCATGGCGCCGGCATTCGGCGCCGCACTCGCACACTCAAGGTTAAGATCCCGGCCGGCGTCGACCATGGCACCACCATCCGGCTCGGTGGTCAGGGTGCGGCCCCTCGCGGCGGCGGCGCCAAGGGTGATCTTTACGTCGCCATCCGGGTCCGTACCGACCGTCGCTTCGAGCGCACCGACCGCGATATTCTCAGCCAGGCCACTATTCCAATGGTCGAGGCCGCACTCGGCACCGAGATCGAGGTTGAAACCGTGGACGGCCCCGTCACCCTCAAAATCCCGGCCGGCACTCAATCAGGCAAGGTCTTCAGGCTATCCGGGCGCGGCGTTCCGGCCCTCACTCGTGGCTCCCGCGGTGACCACCTCGTGACCGTCCTCGTTGAGACCCCCACTAAGCTCTCCGCCAAACAGCGCGAACTACTCGAGCAATTCGCTGCCGATTTCAGCAAAAAAGGCTTTTGGAAGCGCTAAGCTACAACCTTCCGCGCAGTCCCACAATCACGCCGCCGGCCACCAGCACCAAAGCCACCCAGCTGGGCGGCACGTCTAGCGCGTTGCCCACCGTGGCTCCGAACAGCACGTCGGCCACCAATCCCGCCAACACCCAGCGCGTGTACCAGTCGTCGAACCGTTTTTTGAAATCGCGGTGCCATAGCATTAGGCCAGTCCAGATCACGGCCATCGGCAGCGCCATGCCCAGGGCCGCTAGCGCGATCACCAGTAGCGCCAATCGTCCCCGGTCGTGCTCCCATATTTTCTTCTTGGCCTTAACGCTCATGCTTTTAATATAACAAACCGCCGGCCCGCTCGGTGTAAAATAGCACCCAATGGCATCTCTCACTCCCGAAACCACCCCCGAACCCGAAAGCACCGAGGCCAGCATCCGCCGCGGCACCCGGCAGTTGCGCCTGATGCTCGCGGCCACAGGTCTGCTGGTCGTGCCCCAGGTCGGCCAATTCCTGGCCGTTCGCGACCTCAACATCTCCGGCCGTGTCTCCGACCTCACCTTTCTGTTCCAATACGCTGCCCTATTCTTCATTCCTACTAGTCTCATCGTTACTGCCGCCATCGCCTGGGCCGTCCGTCGCCGCTGGCGTCACCACGAACGTCTTCTCACCCTAGCCGGCATCAACACCCTCATCGCCGTCAATCTTATCTGGTTCCTGGTCAATAGCTGCAGCTGGTCGCAGGTCTTCGGCCTCGCTCTCCGAGGCTGCCGTTAAAAGTCCTTATGCTACCATAAGCACATGAGTAAATTCCGCCGCCTTCTAGGCTACCTACCACCCGCTCTCATAGTTGGCGGCTTAGGCTATTTCGTTTATTACTCCATCGCTCTCTACCAGCCCGCCAGCCACCTGGCTTGCGGACAATCCGTGGTTGCGCGTCAAACCGACATCGCCGTCCATGTCGTACGCCAATGGTTTGGTAAGGAGGGCCAGCAGTATCAGGGCTGCCAGGAGTCAAACCTATGACCCTAAACCACTTGCCAGCTGAACTACCTGTGCTAAACACCAACACTATCGTCATCACTGGACTCGTAGTAGCGGGCCTCTATGGCCTCATGGCTGGCAAACAGCGCCTGCGCATCCTCATCCTCAGCGTTTATGTCGGCATCGTCATCGCCGAGCAATTCACCGGCATGATTGCGCCCTCGGTGAAATTTATGGGCCACGACCAAGTTAGCTGGGCGCTGCTCGGCATCCCCATCTTGATCTTCGGCTTCCTCGGCGTTGTCCATGGCAAGGGCCACGCCAAGGGCTGGGTCATCGGCAACATCATCGTTGGCCTACTCACTGGTGCGCTCATCATCTCGAGCGGCTTGCGCCTGCTGCCCACCAGCGAGCTCACCGCCGTCGACTCCGACTCGTTTCTGGCCATGAACCTGCAGCAATTCCACCCTTATATCCTTGGCCTGCTCCCGGTGGTGGCGCTGGTGCTCGGCTTCATGAAATCCGAAAAAAAGCACTAATCCCCCGCCTCCAATGCATTGCCAGATAAGGCAAATTAGGTTACTATTGAGCGGTTAAAAACCTGCCCGCGCATGTGGGCCCATAGCTCAGTTGGTTAGAGCAGCTGCCTTTTAAGCAGCGTGTCCTGGGTTCGAGCCCCAGTGGGCCCTCCAGTAATCATCACTGCTAAGCTAGCTTCGTGACACAACAAGTCGTTACTCTTGCCACAGTTCCCGAAAAAGACAAAGGTATCTTGTCTAAGCTTCTTCATGACTATCAGCTTGAGCTAATTCCCTACAATGACGGTGAGGGTCACGAGGAAGCTACAGAGTATAAATACTTGCCAGATTATTTCACCGACCCGAACCGCTCGGCATTCTTCATTTTAAGGGGCGATGACATCGCTGGCTTTGTCCTTGTAAACACCCATACGCTAATTGAGCCTCATGCCCATTCAATTGCTGAGTTTTATGTCGCTCCGCCCCTTCGGCATAGCGGGGTAGGGGAGCGAGCAGCGATGTTAACGTTTGAGAAGTTCCCGGGTAGATGGGAAGTGGCACAAATGGAAGCAAACCAACCGGCGATAGCATTTTGGAGGAAAACGATTTATAAGGCTACAGGCGGTCAATATACCGAGGCAGCTCTAAATACCGAAGCTTGGCACGGACCCGTCCAGATATTTGACGTGCGTTAGCACCTGAGTTCTAACAGCCAGCACGATCCATAGCACTTATGCTTAAAATGGCTCCGCATAGAGTCATTTTTGTTTGGTATTATTATTCCGTGATTATTATCAAAAACGATTTCCGCGTAAAGGAAGCCCTCGTACCCTCGGACAAAGTTATTTTTCTTTTTACAGCCATGGGGACCAGGATTGGAGCATATCCGTATCGTTTTTTCGTTAAGCAATTTAACAAGAGGGGCTATTCGTGCGTCGTATATGACTATCCTCGGCGAATAGTATTCAGCGGTGATACAAAATTATGGCGTCGGTTCTTCAATGAAATAGTTACCGATGGCCAGGAGCGAGTAAAAATGTTTAAAAAACAAGGAGTTACGCATTTCTACTCCTACGGCGTAAGTATGGGAACTTTATGCGCTAATAAGTTCACCCGCGATACGCCGGAGATTAGTCATGTTGTTCTGAACCTGACTTACGGAGACGTGGCTCGAAATATTTGGACTTTCAAGAGCGTGAAAAAAGCCAAGTTGAGCCTGCTGGGACAAGGCATTGACGAAGAAGCGGTTCGACGGGAAATCACATACCTTGACCCGGTATATAATGCAGCTGGTCTAATAGGCAGGAGGGTAATGCTGCAGTTAGCCAAACGCGATAAGATTTTCCCCTATGACCAGACAAAATATACGAAACTAGCGTTCGAGGCAGCCGAGCTTGATATGGTCTATTCGGAAAACAAATTCCTCAGTCATCTGCCGGCCGCTACAAAGAACTTGTTGTCCATATCGAGCATCGATAAGTTTTTCTCCTCATGAAGGTCGTCATTACGCTGGTTCGCTAGCATTGTAATGGGCGGCTTCGTTTCTGTAAGTACGGTTGCAATAGTGACCACGATGGCCCTCCAATTTCAGACCCTTAAGACTTCCATGGAAGTCTTTTTCTTTTGAAAAAAGTCACGATACTAGTTGCCATGTTCAACTCTCCGCACGCAAAAATTATAGGCTGCTGTTTACCAAGCCACGCCTTTTTGCTACAATTATGTCAACATCTACAGATTTAATACGCGAGAAAAGCTATGTCCGGACACTCCAAATGGGCTTCCATTAAGCACCAGAAAGCCGTGAAAGACGCGCGCCGCGGCGCCTCTTTCACTAAATTTGCCAATTTAATCTCGGTGGCCGCCCGCTCCGGCGCCGATCCCGAGACTAACTTCAAACTACGCCTAGCCGTGGATAAGGCCCGCAAGTCCGGCGTCCCTAATGCCAACATCGACCGCGCCATCAAGCGTGGCTCCGGCGCGGAAGGTGGAGCCACCTTCGAGGAGATCACCTACGAGGGCTACGGTCCCGGCGGCGTCGCCATCATTGTCGAAACCGCCACCGATAACCGCAACCGCACCGCGCCAGACGTCCGCACCGCCTTCGGTAAACACGGCGGCACCATGGGCACGACTGGCTCCGTGGCCTACCAATTCACCCAGCGTGGCGTCATTATCATCGACTCTATCGATCTTGAAGCCGCCACCATGGACGCCATTGAAACCGGCGCCGAGGACGTCGAGGAGGGCGAGGCCCAACTCATCGTCTATACCAAACCCACTGAGCTTGACGCCGTTCGCAAGGGCTTAGCTGAAAAGGGCTATACCATCGAGAAGGCCGAACTCTCATTCGAACCCAATACCACCGTTCCTGTCACCGACGAGGCCACCGCTCGCAAACTTATTCGCCTCATGGACGCACTCGACGAGCTCGACGACGTCACTGCCACCTATACCAACTTTGACATCTCGCCCGAGCTTATGGAGCAGCTCGCTTAAACCAGCGCCAGCCACTCACTTTGTGTGCCGGGCCTCAAGGCGTTAGCCATCCGAATACCTGATAATATAAAAACATGAGGATTATGGGCGTAGATCCCGGCACCGCTACCACTGGCTTCGGCGTGGTCGAATATTCGCATGGCCACTGTAAATTCGTGGACGCTGGCATAATCATTACTCCACCAGACATGCCCATGCCCGACCGACTGGTGATGCTACACGAAGAGCTGTCGCAGGTTATCGCCGAAACCAAGCCAGAGCAGGCCTCCGTGGAGCTGCTCTATTTTTCGACCAACGTCACCACCGCCATTTCAGTCGGCCAAGCTCGCGGTGTCATTTTGCTAACCCTGGCCGAAGCTGGGCTCATTCCTGCCGAGTACACGCCCATGCAAATCAAGCAGGCGGTTACGGGGTACGGCGGTGCCAAAAAGCCCCAAATTCAGGACATGGTACGCAACCTCTTGAGCCTGCCTACCATCCCCAAACCCGACGATGCCGCCGACGGCCTGGCCATCGCCATCACTCACGCGCACCAACTGCGTCCTACAGCTGGTAAAGTTTAGTCCGGTAATCCTCGAGCATGCGTGCCGCCGTGAATTGCTCTTCGGTTAGCTTCACCACCGCCCGCATACGCCGCATCCAATCCTGAGGCACGCCGGCCTCGTCTCGGCCGTAAAACGCCGGCAGCACCTCCTGCTCCAAGGTCTTATATAGTGCCTCCGCCGGCTCGGCGTCCGGGATCTCCCAGCCGATGGCCGGCAGCTCCACCTCATCTAGCCAGCCGTCGCGAGTTGAAAGCTGTAGCGCGCCGTTCAGCCCCGCCTTCATGCCACTGGTGCCGCAAGCCTCCATGCCCCGCGTCGGCGTGTTCAACCATACGTCGGCACCCGCCACCAGCCGCCGCGACACGCTGGTGGAATAGTGCGGCAGGTAGAGCAGCCGTCCCGCAAAATCGGGATTTTGTGCCAATTCCACCAGCTGCTCCAAAATTCGCGTGCCTTCCTCGTCGGTCGGGTTGGCATTGCCTGACACCACCAGCTGGAACCCCGGATCGCCAGTGAGCAGCCGCTGCAGCCGCGTCACATCGCTAAACAGCAGCATCGGCCGTTTGTACGGCGCAAATCGCCGTGCCCACACCACCGTCAGCCGGTCCGGGTTGAGGTTGACGCCCACCTGCTTGTTCAAGTACTCCACCATCGTTCGTCGGTTGTCGCCGTGCCGCCGCCACAACTCACTATCAGTCAGCTTATCCGCCGGTCCCTCCAGGTTAGATTCCTGCCAGCGAGGCCGGTGTACACCGTTGGTTACGGGTATGAGCTGGCTTTCGGGATGCTGCTCGTGCTCAATTTTGGCGTGCAACTGGCTCACCGCGGAGCTCCGTATCGCCGACCCAATCATAAAGGCAGTGGTCGAAAACGTTTCCGGGGCCGAGGCCTTGGGGCCGGCCGCCAGCAGTTCGTGGGCACTCCAGCCATATCGGTCTAAGTATTTGCCAAACAATCTCTCCAGCATCGACTCATCAGCAAAGTCGCCCGCCCCCGCCAGAATCGTGTGCTTGCTCCCCACAACCTGCGACCGCACTCCCTCGATGGCGTCGGCCAACGTCATACGACCGTGCTCGTCGCGGAGCCGAGCCGCCAGTGCCAGCGGTACAAACGCCATGTGGCCCTCGTTTAAGTGGTAACGATCGGGCTTTACACTCAAAAAATTCAGCGCTGCCAAGCTCGCCTCCGCCACCACGAATTCTTGCAGCAATCGCGTGCTCACATCCGGGTCGTACAGGTTGGAAGTTAACCAGCGGCTCAGCACCGAGTTGTCCTCCCGATCGGCGTCAATCAGCACTAGTCGCGTCGTGCCGAATTCCCGCTCCCATGCCCAGCACTTCACCTGCCAATCGCCAAAATCCACCACCGTCTCAAATACCTGGCCGTCTCGCTCCAGCCGCTTAAAGCCGGCCGCCCCCAAGCGCCCCTGGTAGGCTGCCCCAAATGCCACCACTTGCCAGCCCTGTGCGGCCGCCTCCATCACGTAATCGGCCGCCAGCACGCCCAGCCCGCCCGCGTACATTGGCAGACCATCACTTGTGGCGTACTCGGCAGCGTAATAGGCGATAGTCGGCTTAGTCATCTTGGCTCCAGATAATGCTTTTCCATATCATATACGATCAGCTAGCATCCTGAATATTCACGGGCCGCCCTTACGCGCTGCGAGGCGTCAACGCCATTGTCGGATACACCGTTTCTGGCCTCGTAGCCCGCGTTCGCGCCCGCACGGCTCGTGCCCGCTTGTCGAGCTCCAGCCACGACCTAAACTGCCGCCAGTTGGCGTTCACCACGCGTTCCGGCTCGATGTCCGCCGCCATCATCCCGCCGACACAGTCCGCCACCCGGGACCGTCCCGGGTGACCTAGATCCAGCCAATCGTGCACGAACCGCTCGCGCTGTAACCGGTTATGAATGTCGCTCCCCAGGAATACGTCCGCGCCCGAGTTGGCCAATGCCCGAAGCCATTCCGCCCAAAATCTCGCCCGAGCCGGCTCGCGCTTCGGGTCTGGGTAAATGTTCATATTCACTTCAATCGCCGTACCCGTGGCCGCTGCCCGCTCCAAAATCCGAGACCAGTCCATGCCCCTAAGGCCCTCGATATGCCGCACCGGATGACCAATCACGTCCACTCCGGGATTGGCGCATGCCCGCTCAAACATCTCCTGCAGCGCCTCAGCATTGTGGTCGATTTCATCTGGAACGACGTGAACTGAGGCAATCACCAGCTCACAGTCCTCGGTGAGCTCCCAGGGCAAATCGGTGCGGCCGTCTGCCAGCAGGCTGGCCTCAAATCCAAATAGCACCCGCACCCCGTCCACCTGCTCGCGCCACCGCCGCCGGTCCAACGCTTGGGCCCGTAGGCTGTGCATCCGCAACGGCGCCGGCCACGCCGGATTCGAGGAGTGGTCGTTAATCATCACGTATTGTAGAGGCGAGCGCGGATCACCGACCAGTCCTGCTCGTACCAGCTCGTCGATCAATGCTCCCACCGTCTGGTCGCTCTCATGGTGGCCCGGAAAGTTGCTCAGGCGGGTGTGAACATGCGCCAACCCACCTACATACTGCTCAATTATCGCCCTATCAACCCGGTCCACATCATGCATACGCCTTATAGTATAGCGTAGTTTTATGAACGGCGCTCGGCCACCCCGGTAATCAAGCCTGTTAGCACTGAGTACAATTTTTGCTCAGACTCAGGAGCAAGAACATGATTATTGTGGTAATAATTTAGGCTCGCCACCCCCTGTACCAAGCGCACCAAGTCCCACGCCACCAGGTCATCCTCGCTGCCCAGGTAGCCGGCCGCGGCCAGCTCTCGCTCAAACTCCGCTCGGTAATCATCACGGTCAAAAAATCGCACCCACAGCCGACTAAAGTCATGCAGCCGGTGCCCCCACGACGACGATTCCCAGTCAATAAATCCGATCCGGCCGTGCTCCAAGAACACATGCGAGGCATATGGCTCATTGTGGGCGATCACTCGCTCACTGCGCCACAGCACCGGCTCGTGTGCGTCCATCCACGGCCCTACCCGCCCGGCCAGCTGCTGCACTGCCGGATGGCTCCACTCGCCGCCGAGTGCCGCCACAAGCAACCGCACATGCTCAGTGCGCGGGTACCACAACCGCAAATGTCGCGCCAGTCGCTCGGTCACCAACGGTGTCAGCTCATGCAGGCTCCGAAAATACGCCACTACCTTCGCCGGCGGCACCTGCTCGTAAAACTTGGCCGGAAACACAAACGGCGCCTCTGCCCCCGCCATCGGCGCGCCCTGCATTAGCTCCCGGATGTACCAGACGCTGCCCGGCTCCGTGCCGTGGTTCAAAAGTAACGGTACGTTGCCCGCCACCCGCTGACGATGCTCGCTCAAAAACTCAAGCAGCGCCGTCTCTTTCAACACGTCGTTGTACAACCCCGGGTGCCACGTGCCAGTGTCCTCGGGCGCGATGGGGTTGTCGGCGTGCGGCACCATCATCTTAAATAGCGCCGGCCGACTCCGGTACTCAGTGCTCGCCACCACATACCGCGGCCCATCCTCCAACAACTGGCTCACCTGTAGCCCGAGCTTACGCATCGTTTGGCCCACTTCGGGATAATTGCTTTCCAGTTTCACAGGTCGTTCCTAGTTGCTCCGCTGCTCCAGCTGGCCGCCACGAATGCGATTGTAACGGGCTTTGTACTGCGCAATCGTGTCCTCTATCTCTTCGTGTGGCAACCTCTGCCGTATCAGGTCCACTGCGTGCACGGCGTCGTACATATCGAGCTTCTGCTCTAATTTATTCACCGCATCCCGCCACAAAATGGCCTCCTCATAACTGCCCCGCTCGGCCGCCCGCTTCTCCTCATGCCGCATCATGTCCACAAATGCCTCCCAGGTACCTCGGTCGCCGGCCTCGAGTGTCCTCTCCTTAAATGGGATGCGCGGCCGTTCCTGCGGGCTGTCGATTTTACCGCTGCGCTGCCAGTCGTAGGCTAGCTCCATAATCTCCCGGTATAGCGCCAACCCGCGCTGCGCCGCCCCCGTCTCGGCGCCTGGCACTTCCTGTATGATCGTCAGCAAATCGTGCGCCCCCCGTTCGATATATTCGATCATCCACCACGGTTTGCCGGCCGCCCAATAAAACTGATCCGACGCCACCGCCGGATCCAACCGTTGGCGTAGTCGCCGGTAGACCGCCTCGTCGTGCGGCAATGCGTCCACCTGCTCAACTGCTAGTCTCAACAGCTCCCACTGCAACTGGTGAATGCGGTTGTGAGGATCGTCCCATGAAATAAACTGGATGCCCTTGGCAATGTCGTCCTCGCTCGATGCCCAAGTGCAGGCCGTGGTTTTAAGTGCCTCGCCAGGCGGAAACTTATCAAACACCTCGCTCATTTTCACCGCGCCAATCTCGGGGTCCGACAGCATCTCAAACAGCGCCCGGTCGTGGCCTGCTCGGTGGTGGCCAAACACTTCGCCGTCCATCGCCGTGACCACGTACCGGCCCGGCACCAGTTCCTCCTTGGCCTCCGCTTTCAGGTGCGCTGCGTCCCGCGAAATCCAGGCCAGCATCGTACTCAAACGGTGCTCACGGAACACTGCCTTCAGACTGCTGCCGGTCACCGTGTAGGTCTGCTGCCAGTCCACGCCGCCTTTGCTCCCTCGGGCCGCCAGCTCGTCCAGAACCACCCATTCAAAGCCCAGCTCCTCGAGCATCGGCGCCAACTTCGGATCCCAAGCCATTTCCGGCAAGAATACTCCGCGCGGCTTAAAATCGCTGCCAAAATATTTGCGGTTGGTTTTAGTGTTCTCTTCCACCTGGCGCCGGGCCTCATCTAGGGGCAGCAGCGGCAAAATCGCGTGGTATTTGCCCGAGCCCACTAGCTCCACCTGCCCGCGTCGTACCAAGTCCGTGTACATATCAATCACGTCCCCGTGTCCAGCCTGGTCCAGCTGCTCCAGCAGAACACCCGTAAAGTTAATCGTTACACGGGCGTCCCGGTTTGCCAGCAAGCCCTCAGCCACTGGCCGGTAGCATTGTGCCGTAATCATGTCGATAATCTGCCGCTTCTGGCCGTGCGGTTGATAAAAATGTAGTAAGTTAGCCCACATAGATCTTTGCCTCTAAGGATAAATGAGCGCACTTCAAGGAAAAGCTAACACCGTAAACGATGCGTATTGACTCGTACGATGAGTGCGAAGCGCAAGCTACGAAATGTGCCATTTATGCAATTCCCCCTACCATTTTTTCGGTAATGCCCAGGTCAAACCCCTATGCTCTTTGCAGGCTGCCTTGTAAATCCGCACGTACTTCTTGGCCGGAATCTCCCACGAGTAGGACAGTGCCATGGCATGCACCATCAGGCTCCACCACCGGTCCTTCTCCTCCCATAGTTCGAGCGCCCGGTCAATGGCCTCCTCCAGAGCCTCGCCCGTGTACTCGTCAAACACGAAGCCGTTGCCGGTACGGTTGCTCTCGTTGTAATCGAAAATCGTGTCTGCCAGCCCGCCCGTCCGCCGCACCACCGGGATCGTGCCGTAGCGCAGACTCACCATCTGTCCCAAGCCACTGGGCTCAAACAGGCTCGGCATCAGAAAAATATCCGACCCGGCGTACACCAGCGTACCCAGTTCATCCACCGCCACCTGTCCCTCACGGAACGCCACCTGTTTCGGATATTGCTTGGCCTTGGCGCGTAGGATTTCCGCGTATTCCTGTGAGCCCGCGCCCACCACCACCAGCTGCACGCCCTTTTTCATTAGATCGTCAAAAATCTTAAACAGCAGGCTAAAACCCTTCTGCTCCACCACTCGGGCGTTCATGCCCAGTACCGGCACATCGTCGTTGATTGGCAGTTTCATGCGATGTTGCAATGCCCGCTTATTGTCATACTTGCGGTGCATAATCTCGATGTCATAGTTCACCGGCAGCTTCTCGTCGAACATCGGATTCCATACGTTATAATCCACTCCGTTGCGGATGCCGAAAAAGGTTCGTGGCCGCGGCGACAACACATCGTACAGCCCGTGGCTGGACTCGCGTATCATTAGCTCTTTAGCATAATTCTCGCTCACGGTCGTCACGATATCCGCTCCCACGATGCCACGTTTGAGGAAGTTTATGTTCTGCACCTTCGATAGATCCGTGGGCGGCAACCCCGAGCCGTCATCACGCTCCTCGTCCGGGATGTGCCATTGGTTGGCAATAGCCACGTAAGCCGAATTGTGAATCGTTTCAACTGTCGCGATCCCCGCAAACGGTGAGCTGGACGGCAGGTGGCGGATAATGTTGGGGATCAACCCGGCGTGCCAGTCGTGCACGTGGATAACATCTGGCACCCAGTCCAGCGTTTCGAGCAACCTAAACGCGCTCAGGTTAAACGCGTAAAACGGCAGATTACCGCTCCCCTCGTCGTAGATGCTACGGGTGCCGTATGGGAAATATTTTTCACTCTCCAGGAAGTAAATCGGCACCTCCTGGGCCAAAATACTGGCCTTGAAGTTAATAGGGGAGCGCTCACCTCCCACGCTTAGCTGCAACGTCTTGCCGATCGGTACAAACGCGAATTGCTGCCGGTCGATGGCGCCGTACAGTGGCATGAACACGCGCACGTCGTGGCCTAGCCGGTGCACCGCCTTGGGCAGTGCCGCCATCACTTCGCCCAAACCGCCAGTCTTGGCGTAAGGCGCAACCTCGCCAGCAATCATGAGTATATTCATAGTTATCCACATTATATTCCGCCGGGGTTCTATCTGTCGAACGTGTACAATAAGCCCATGATTGCAAGCCTTACCGGAACTATCGCCGAAAAACTGCCCGACAGCCTGATTCTGGAGGTGGGGGGAGTGGGCTACGAGCTATTCGTCACTACCGACGAATGGGGCGGGGCGGGGCTCGGCTCCGAGGCTAAATTCTACGTGCACGAGCAGGTGCGCGAAGACGCCTTCAACCTCTACGGTTTTACCGCGCTCGCCTCCAAACAACTGTTCACGCGGCTCATCGGAGTAAACAGCGTCGGGCCGAAGCTGGCCATGCAAATCCTCAGCTCGGCCGGCGAGTCCCGCCTGCGCCAGGCCATCGCGTCCGGCGACCCGGCCCTGCTCAAAGGCATCACTGGCGTCGGCCCCAAGACCGCCCAGCGCGTCATCCTCGACCTGCGCGGCAAAGTCGAGGAGGGGAGTACTGGCCTGGCTCCGGTTGCCGACTCCACCTACCAGGCCCTCGTCGCACTTGGCTACACACCCGCCCAGGCCACCCAAGCTGTGGCCGCCCTCCCCGCCGATGTCACCGACGAGCAAGCCCGCCTCAAACTCGCCCTCAAGGGAGTAGGGGAGTAACCACCCAGCCAGTCCCCCGGCTGCTCACATCGGCAGCCTGGTGGAGGCGTACTCATGTACAATACAGATATGGCTATCGAGCGCATCGTCAATCCCGAAACTGCCCCCGACCCTCAGGAAGCGGCCGAGGAGCAGGCGCTAGTTGAAACGCTGCGTCCCCGCACGTTCGACACCTATATTGGCCAGCCACTCCTCAAGCAAAACCTGCAGCTGGCCATTGCCGCCGCCAAAGTCCGCTCAGAGCCCGTCGACCACGTGCTTCTCTATGGCCCGCCCGGCCTGGGCAAGACCACCATGGCCGGAATCATCGCGCACGAGCTCGGCGCCAACATCCGCATCACCTCCGGCCCGGCCATTGAGCGGGCAGGGGACCTGGCCAGCCTCCTCACCAACCTGGTGGATGGTGATGTACTGTTCATCGACGAAATTCACCGCCTGCCCAAGACAGTTGAGGAGGTGCTGTACCCGGCCATGGAAGACTTCGGCCTCGACGTGATGCTCGGCAAAGGCCCCTCCGCCAAATCCATTCGCCTCGACTTGCCCAAATTCACCATCATTGGCGCTACCACCCGGGCCGGCGCTCTGTCGGCGCCGCTCCGCGATCGCTTTGGCCACGTCCACCGGCTCGAGTTCTACTCGCCCGACGAGATGATCCAGATCATCGAACGGGCCGCCGGCATTCTGGGCGTCACGCTCGACCGTCCCGCCGCCACCGAAATTGCTGCCCGCAGCCGCCTCACACCCCGCATTGCTAACCGTCTGCTCAAGCGGGTGCGTGATTATGCCCAGGTCAAAAGCGTTGACACAATTACATCACGCCACGCCAAAGAGGCGCTTCACCTCCTGGAAATAGACGAACTCGGCCTCGATACCTCCGACCGCCGCCTGTTGTCGGCCATAATTGAGCACTACAACGGAGGTCCCGTAGGCCTTACAACACTCGCTGCCATCTGCGCCGAAGAGCCGGCCACCATCGAGGACGTCTACGAGCCTTACCTCATGCAGATTGGCATGCTCGAGCGCACCTCTCGTGGTCGCCGCGCCACCCCTAAGGCCTACTCGCATCTCGGGCTCACGCCGCCCCCGGCCGCGTAATCGGTTACAATTATCACCATGAGTAACCCTACGCACGGCCAAATCACCGCTCTCATTACCGAGGTGTTACTGCCCTTCCATCAAATTCAGCGCGACAATGAGCTCCCCACTACTCCCCTACGTCCCGAAAACGACGTTGAGCATTCCTGGTCAGTGGCTGTACTGGCCTGCAGTTTGGCTCCCCAGATCGACCCCGTACTTAACATCGGCAAAATTGCCCAATTCGCCATAGTTCACGATCTCGTTGAGCTCTTCTCTGGCGATACCTCCATCTTCGCCCCGCCAGAGCAACTGGCCACCAAGGCTGCCCGCGAACACGCCGCCCTCCAGAGAATTCGCCGCGATTACGCCGCCTTTCCCTGGTTAGCTGATACCATCACCGAGTACGAGGCCAAACTTACCCCCGAAGCCAAGTTCGTCTCGGCCGTCGACAAATACATAGCGCTCCAGTACGATTACCTGGACCAAGCTGCCTACCTCAGGCGCCGGGGCGTTACTAAGTCCCAATATCACCAGTGCATCGCCAAGCCCAAGCAAAAGGGACACCTCAACCCTGCTATCGGCGAGTATTATGATCAGGTCCTGGCCTTGCTCGATGCCCATCCGGAGTATTTCTACCAAGCATGAACCAACTCGCCCGCGTCACCATCCCCAAATCCGAACTCCGTGCCCAGCTAGACGAGGCCGAGGCCATTAAGCGTAAAATGGCCGCCATGCTGCTCGAGCTCGAGACCAAAACCACCGGCCAGCCTGCCACCAAATCAGGCTCCTGGCGCCACGACCCCATCGGCTGGCTCCAGCGCCACGGCCTGCCGCGCTCTAATCCAGACCGCTAAAACGGGTTTCCGTTGCCAAGGTTGAGCGGCACGTCGCCGTTCACCACAGTTCGCTTACTCAGGGAATCAATCGCGTCCTGATAGAATGTCACTTTGGGCAGAGATTTAATGACAGTCTGGGTATTAGCCGGCTGCACATTTATGGCCTGGTTGAGTACATAGGCCGTGTAGCCAAATACCCCAACCAGTAGCACTCCGTATATGTAGGGCTGGGCCTTCTTCAATCCCGGCCAAAGTGCCCGCAAAGTTTCAGCATTTAGTTCTAGTTTCATATTCGTATTCATGGCTTTATGTAAGCATTAAGTGTAAACGTGTATTCCGCACCTGGCGTCTTACGCTGCACCACCAGGGTTGTAATGTTGGTAAAACGGTTGAGATCTTCAAGCTGTGAAGTAAAATTTTCGAGCTGAGTGTAAGTTCCATCAATGTGAAAGTTTATCGGCAAAGCCAGTACCTGGCCCGCCTGGATGGTTTGAGAAACGCCCGATGGCAGCCCAGTTGGCCCCGGCATGGTCACAGCCGTCAAAGTCATGCCGTTGTTGGCAGCAATTCTTTCGATCTGCGCCAATATTTCGGTCTGCTTCTTGTCCCTCGGCAGCGCTTCGTCGATCAGGGCCAGGATCGGGACAATATCCTTGTTGTATTTGTTGTCTAGTTTTTGCAACGAACTAATCTGATCATCGGCTACCTTTTGCTCTGCCAACTGGGCTGCCAGGTCCTGCGATTTCGATTGCACGAATTTAAGCCCAAAATAGTAGCCCACACCACCCAGTCCGAGCACCGCAATAAAAATCCCCAGCATTACGAAGAAGAAGATCTTAGGCTTCATTTCGATTGCCCCGGCTTAAAGCCAATTGCCAGCGTGCCACCCCAGGGCGCGCCCGATCCTGGGCTCGTAATATTTACGATGTCTGCTGCTGAAATCCTAGGCGAGACGACCAGAGAGTTGCGCAGAGCTAGGATGTCGTCGTATTTTTCCGCGCTTACCTGCAGTGTCACGGGGGCCTGGTCGTTACCAGTCAGCGAAATGCCGTCTAGTTTCACCCCCTGCGGTATCACCTTCACCAAATCCGCAATTAACAACGAGAATCTCGTCTGGGTATCCTGAACATACTTAATGGCGTTTAGACGCTGGCTGGCGTCCTGGGCTTTTGGCAGCAGCGCGCTGCTCTGGGCGTTGATATCTTGCTCTTTCGATGCCACATCCGCCGCCACCGCGTTGGTTTGCTGCTGAATCAGGTAGTACGCTCCCCCGAATATACCTCCCAGTACCCCAACCACCACTATCGTCACCCATACGTACTTCAGCACGAGCCGGTTCATCTTGGCGTAGCGAATCTGCTCTTTCATGTCGGGCGGCATCAGGTTGATCACAGCTTGCCCTCCAGCCGCGCCAGCCCAATGGCGGTGGTATACATCGGTGCGTCAAACTTACTCACCTTGTGCACGTTTTTCGGGATTGCCAACCCGGCCCATGGATCAGCCACGATCACCGGCACGCTAATCTCGGCTGCCATGTACTCCAAAAATCCCGGCATACTGGCGCTACCGCCTCCTACGATAATAGTCTCGATTTTGCTCTTGTTGGGGCTACGGTCCTGATAAAATTTCATCACTTTGCGCATCTCGTCACACATACGCTTGAGCGGCGCGCCCAGGCTGGCCACCACCTTTGGCTGCAGCCCCGATGGTCCCAGCCCAAACTTGTATTTGATCTCGTTGGCCTGCTCGGGCTTGAGCCCCAGGTCCTTCACGAGTTGCTGCGTCAAGGTGTCGCCGCCCAGCGGGATCGTGTTGGTGAGCCGGATCACCTTGTCGTGCACGGTTAGGTCGATGGAGGAGGAGCCGATGTCGGCCACCAGTGTCGGCTTATCCATCGGCGTCGATGACACGATTGCCCGGGTCGCCGCGCTCAAGCTCGAGTCGATCATCGCTACCTCGAAGCCCATTAGGTCAAACAGTTTAATGTAACTGTCCACGATCGCTCGTGGCGCCGCGACCATCAGTACCTCGTTGCGCTCGGTAGTGTTCTCGATCACTTCGTAGTCGATGTACAGGTCGGGCATTGGCACGGGGATATACTGCTCGGCCTCCAAATGCACTGCCTGCGCCAGGTCTGTCGACGACATGGGCGGCAGGTCGAGCATGCGTGTAAACACTTTGCTCACCGGCAACGCCGCCGCCACCCGCGTCGATGTAATCTTTCCGAAGCTCATGTTCTTAAGCAACGGTTTCATAGCGCCCGCAATCTCCTGCGGGTCTACAATAATGCCTTCCACGATGGAGTCTTCCGGGAAATTGGCGTAACCGTATCCCATCACCTCCATCTGTTTGCCGGGCGGCTTCAGCTGGATCATTTTGGCCGTGCGCGTACCTAAATCAAACCCAAATACAGGCCGGTCTTTGTATACCAGCGGTACACGCATGGTTAGCTAAAATCCCTCCATTGCCCATATTGTATCAAAACGGTTATGGCTATACTACCAGGTGGCGAACTGGTAGTTGCTCACGTTGTAGGAGTAGTTTCCGGTCACAACTGTGCTCGTAAATACTAAATTGCCAGACTGCGACAAGTTAATGGTCTGCCCCAGCAGCGCGCCCAGCGTACCAGCCTGCCCCAGCGTCACCTGAGTGTACTTGGCGTAAAATACCGATCCCGGCGCGGCTCCTTGGTTGCCAATGCTTACGGTTTGCACGGTCTGTGAATTATAGAGACTGGAGCCGCTCAGACTGTCGCAGTATGTTGCGCTAGTGGTCCCTGTGGTACAACTACTTGTCGAGTAGAAGGTAATAAACTCCATACCGATCTGGCTGGAGTTTGTCGCCACACTAGCCGTTTGGCTTGTGGTTACCCCGGTCGAGCCATCGACCATAATCGTCGGCTGGGTGGTGATGCCGCTCGCCACTTTTATAATCGCTGAGTTGCGCATAGTGAAGTTGCCGGTAATCCATGCGTTGCCACTCACGATCACGGTGCATTTATTAGAAATAACCACATCGCCTGTAATCTTCACATTTGCCGGCCAAGTCACTGTTCCGCTGTTCGTCGTGCATGTCGCCGCCGATGGCGTGATGGTACTGGCTACAGCGCCCACCTGTGACACCCGGTCGTAGCCTGGCAGAGTGGGCGCTATCACGCCGCTGGTGGACTGGACTCCTGGGTTAGTTATCTTGGTGGCATAAAAATTGGTCTGGTCGTTCGAGCTCACGTTGCCGTAAATGTGCGCCTGCGCACCGCTCATGGTAATGGGGTTGGGGTCGACGCCGGTATTGCAAACCGTTGGGTAGGTGCCCGCGCCCCCGATTCCGCCGCCGCTTCCACAGCGCGCGTTGGCCACGCTCACCGATATCGGCGTCGATGCCGTGCCGATGCTCGAAGAGTTGTTTAGGGTCAAGTACCCGCCGATGTACACCGGCCCCTGCGAAATGTTGGACGAGTTGTTCATTACCAAGCCACCAGGTCCAGTCTGTACCGCGTACGAACCGGCTGGGCTGCCCTCCACGGTCACCTTTAGCTTGTGGGTGGAGATCGGATTGGTGTCGCTGGGCGTACGGTACACCTTGCCTGCCACGTAGACGATAAGTTCGTGCTGGATGCTACCCGCCTTCACGCAGATCTGGTAGGTGCCCTTGCCCTTCACACTATCACTGAATGTCTGCACGGCGCCGCTGCTGTCGGTCATAGGGCAGGCAGCGGTGCCAGTGCCCGTATAGGTGCCGTTCGTGGCGTTAAGCTGGAACACTGCGTTATCCACGCCCGTCTCCGCTACATACAGCGCTTGAGTATCAAAAAACGTCCGCTTGGCCGACGCCAGGCTCACCAGGCTCAGTGACAAAATTCCGCTCAAGGTTATAAACAGCGTTATGCATGTCACCAGCACCAGCAATAGCACGTAACCGCTGTCACCTTGATCTCGTAATGGCTGCCACAATCGCTTCAACATCATCGATTCCTCAAGGCCGCCACCGTTGTGTATGTGCCCGTGTAAGGCTTGCCGTTAATGGTTCGAGTCTCAGTCACGGTGTAGTTCACTGCCTCTGTGTTGTTTGGCGAGCATGACGTGCACGGCGTGGTAGAGCCAGCCGTGAGGTAGCCGGTTGTCAGGTTGGCCACATCGTCCACCACGTCGGAGTCGGCCGGGCAACCGGCCGTGGCCGAGGCCGGCGGACAGGTGGTAACAGCGGCGTTGGTATAGCCATCGGGCAGTGTTGCAGCTAGTGTGCGCTTGTATAGCTTATGTGTCGTGCTATCCAAGTAGAAAATAACTTCATCCGTGTACACCGACTGATGGAAGCCATCTATATACACAACATCGTTTGTGGCCGCATTATGCGATGGCACTGCCAAGATTAATGGCTTGCCCGTACCAGCCGCCCCACTCCAGCCACCGACTGGCGCGTTCGCGTCCTCGATCGCGTTGGTCGATTGCACGGATCGTGCCAGCCTAATCTGCCGCGCCACAATGCTCACGGCCTCCTTGGAGTTGGTGAGCACTAGCGTCTTGTTGTAGTCCTGGTTGCTGCCCAGCACACTATTGGTCGCGAAATCGCCGATCGACAGTACAAGTAGCGTCGACAGCGAAATCGCCACTAGCATCTCAACTAAGGTGTAGCCGCCTTCCGATCTCACCGGTTCAACCCCTTATTAGCAATCTGCGTCGAAAAGCTCACCGTCTTCGTGCCCGTGCGGTCCTTATAGCTCACTGTCACATCCACCTGATCGACGCCACTCGCACCAGGTTGGCTAATAGTTGCCGTAGCGCTGCGTGGGCCCAGCAGGCTGGGGTAGGGCGTCAAATACGACGAATAGTCTACCGTTCCGAGCGTGAGGCTTGAAAACGGCGTGTTGCGGTACTGCTCCATGATCTGTTGCGCCACCTGCGTCGCAATCGTGTAGTTGTTAGCGGCGCGGTTAATCTGCCGCAGCCCCGTAAACAAATCCGTCATAGACACGATCACTACGCCCACGAACGCCATTGCCACAATAAGCTCCATAATCGTAAAGCCTGCTTGGCTGTTCCTGGTCATGCTTCTATTATACCGCTTACGCTCCCCTAACCAAAAAGGGACCCTTGCGGGCCCCTCTTGTTGCTAATTCCCGGAAATTAGTTGCCGTTCACGAGAATGAACGATCGGGTGGTACAGCCAGTCGGCGCACCAGCGGCGTCTTTGACGTCAGTGCTCGCACCGTTGTCCTGGTCGTTCTCAAGACAGGAACTCAGAGTGTAAGTGCTGTTCGAGTTGCCCGGCGTGTAGGTGTAACCCGGCCAGCCAGACTTCGGATCCTGTGGGAGGGTCTTCATGATTGGGGCAGCCCCGGTACTCAGCTCTGCTAACACAGAGCCCCCTGTCGTGATAACACCAGAACTAGACGGGTACACGTTGTTGTTCACGAAGTACTCTTCCAGACCCTTACGGATGGTCGTGATGTCGGTCTTACGCTTGGTGTCGCGAGCCTTCTTCGGAGCCGAAGTGATGTTAGGGATGATCAAGAGCGCTAAGATAGCGATGATCACGATAACGATCAAAAGCTCGAGGAGCGTAAAGCCTTCCTGCTTTTTTAATGATTTTAGAGACACGAGTGCTCACCTCCTTAAAATTTGTGGATGAATAAAGCGGATAAGCTCTATTTAGGCCCAGCATAAAGCGCTTACGGTTAAATGTCAATCCACCAGATTACTTTGCCGGTCCGCCGCTTGTTCTCGTAATTAAACCCACTGATACCACCGGGCCCAATGCCTTATGCTCGCGTTGGTGTAGCTAAAAGGAGGGATAACTATGCACAAACTTTTCGTCCGTCTGGTCGCAAGCGGCCTGTTGGCGGGCAGCCTGGGGGCGACAGCCCTTGCCGACGGGTCTAGCATTGAGCTGACCGGACCCGGTTCGACGAATGTGGTTACCAGCAGCAACTCAAACAGTGCTCAGTTTCGGCTGAACAACCGGGTAGCTCTTGGTAACTTCAACCATCAATTCGCCCAAACGGGCGGCGTCTTTGTGTGCGGCAACACGGTCGTACACGGTTCAGGCCTGGGCAGCGGCTCGGCCTTCAACTCTAACAGCGGGCGTAACAACGTGATGCTCGAAAACAGCGGTGGCATGACGCCGTTCGGGTTCCTTGGCGGCGGTTCCGGCGGAGGCGGCACCATCTTCTTGACCGGTCCCCACTCAGCCAACGTGATTAGCTCGAGCAATTCGAACCGCTTTAGTTCAACCACCACTAACAATGTGCGGGCCAACAACTCCAGCACCCAGACTGCGCGCAGCGGCGGTGTGCTGGTTACTGGCAACACGTTGGTCACCGGCGTAGGTGGTAGCGGCAACGCGGCCAACTTCAACTCCGGCACCAACACCGTGGGTATCTCCAACAGCTCACCATCGTGGAATGGTAGCAGCTGGGGTTCGAGCGGCGGCGGTGGCGGCGGTGGCTCCATCTCGACCACCGGTCCTGGCTCGTTCAACCTCATCCGCTCGAACAACTCCAGCCGGTCTACTCAGTCCACCACAAACAACGTGACCGCCACCAACACCAACCGGCAATCCGCCTCGAGCGGCCCGGTCGTTATTAGTGGCAACACGGTGGTGAGTGGCGTAGGCGGTAGCGGCGACGCTACCAACGAGAACATGGGCCAAAACGACGTCAGAATCAACAACAACTAACACCAACTAACACCAACACACACTAAGGCTGCCAACCAAAAAACCCGCCCCGGACCCGGAGCGGGTTTTTTAAGTGCGCGGCGCAGCTAGGTTACACGTGGTTGCCGATGTCGGAGATCGGCCCAAATACTGAAATCACGATAAAGCCCACCATTCCGCCCAGCACCATGATCAAAATCGGCTCAATGATCGACGTAATACCCGCCACTACGTTATCCACCTCCTTCTCGTAAAAGTCGGCTAGCTTCAATAGAATTTCGTCCACCTTGCCGGTCTCTTCGCCCACCGCCAGCATTTGGCCCACAATGGCCGGGAAGTATTCCGAGTTCTTAATTTGTTCACTCATCGGTTTGCCATTTTTCACCTTCTCGGCCACAATTGCCAGCTCATCTTGGTACACCGTGGAACTCAGCGCCGACTTGGTGGCATTAATTGCGTCCAGCACCGAAATCCCCGATGCCATCAGAGACCCAAAGGTCCGCGCAAACCGCGCCACATTCACCTTCATAATGATTGGTCCAAAAATCGGCGCCTTCAGCATCAGTTTGTCCACCACGCGGCGGCCACCCGGTGTGTTGTGCCAGCGCACGTACAGGATGCCCGCTACTACCACGCCCCCAATCATCATCCACCAGTACGACACCAGGAATTTGGAAATCGCCAGCAAGATCTTGGTATAAATCGGCAAATCGGCGCCGGCATCCTGAAAAATACTCGACAGCTTTGGCACAATCACGGTCATTAGAAAGAAGAACGCACCCACTGTGGCGGTGGTGATGACGCCCGGATAAATCATGGCGCCCTTAACCTTACTCACGATCTCAGCGTCTTTTTCCTGCTGAATGGCCAGGCGGTCGAGCACTTGGTCTAGCAAACCACCCGTTTCACCGGCCCGGACCATGTTTACGTAGACGTTGTCGAACACGTCCGGGTGCGAAGCCATGGCATTGGCCAATGTGGCGCCACCGGTCACCTGCTTGCTCAGGTCGGCCACCGCCGCCTTCAATTTTGGTGATTCGGACTGCTGCTGCAAAATGTTTAGAGACTGGGCGATCGGTACGCCGGCGTTAATCATGGTGGAAAACTGTTGGCTGAAAATCACTTTGTCTTCAAGCTTAACCCTCGTCAAGGCGTTCAACTTGCCCATAAGCCCGCCTTTGGCGGCCCCGCCCTTACTTGGCTGCAGATTTTCCTTCACCAAAATCGGCGTCAGGCCCTTCGACTGCAAGGCCGCGGCCGCACCAGCTCGGTCGGGTGCAAACATTGAGCCCTTTTGGATCACACCAGATTTATCACGCGCGCTGTAGCTAAATTGCCCCATACTCTTAAAAACCTATTCCCTGGTTACCCGTAGCACTTCTTCCACTGTGGTCTTGCCCATCAGTGCCTTCACGAAACCGTCTTGCTGCATCGTGAGCATGCCCGCTCGCACCGCTGATAGCTGGATGTCCTCGGCGGTGGCATGGCCCACGATCATCTTCTGGATCGGGTCGTCCACCTCCAGCACCTCGTAGATGCCCATGCGCCCCATAAATCCGGCGCCGCCACAGGTCTCGCAGCCGGGGCCTGACTTGTACAAAATAAACTGGCCGGCCTTCAGGTCCTTTGGATCAACTGTCGGCTGCGCCTTGGGTGCCGGGGCGGGTATGGCCGGAGCAACCTGCGGGATCGGAACAGTCAGTGTCACTTGCGTGCCCGTCTCCTCGCTCAGCTTCTTGCTGGCATCGGCGGCGCTGCGGTTGATGATGTTCGGGTCCGCCGCGATCTTGTCCAATATGCTCTTGGCCGTGTCAATGTCGTGCTCGGGGTTGATTACTTTACCTTTCTTGCGCTCCGTAGGCACTATCGCCTCGGGGGGTGCCTCTGGAACCGGGGTTGTCACCGGCGCATCGGGCTTGGCCGGCACAGGTTCGGGCTGGCCCTTCATGTCGTTAAACCGCTTCAGCGCCGTATCGAGCTGGAAGTCGCGCTTAATATTGGTTAGCTCCACGCCTTCGGGCACGTAAGTCAGCCGGCAGGTGGGGCACAGGCGCCGAACCAAGCGTTGTCCAATTACGGTGTTCACGGTACTTGCAATCAGGAATGGCTCGATGCCCATATCGAGCAAACGGGGGAGAGTGGTGGCTGCGTTGGTGGTGTGCAATGTGCTCAAAACCACGTGTCCGGTCAGCGCTGCCTGCACCGCCAGGTCGGCTGTTTCACCATCGCGGATCTCACCTACCATGATGATGTTTGGGTCTTGCCGAAGCAGCGCCCGCAGCCCGCTCGCGAACGTCATACCAGCCTTCGGATTCACCTGCGTCTGGTTTACGCCCACCACGCGGTACTCCACCGGATCTTCAACGGTAGAAATGTTTACGCCCGCCGTGTTCATCATGCTCAAAACCGAATACAAAGTGGTCGATTTTCCGGACCCCGTCGGTCCCGTCACCAGCGTCATGCCGTGCGGTTTGTGCAGGTTACGCACAATCGTCTCCAGCGAATGTCCCGAAAATCCGAGCTCGTCCAGAGTGAGCGCCCGCGTCGACTCGTCAAGAATACGCATTACTACCTTCTCGCCGTCCATAATCGGCAGGGTCGACACGCGCAACGCCACCGACTTAGAACCAATCGTAAACTTAAACCGGCCGTCTTGGGGCACTCGGTGCTCGTCGATTTTTAGGTTAGCCAAAATTTTAATGCGCGACACCACCGCCGCCAGAATTGGCTTTGGCAGTGTCATCGTCTCGCGCAACACGCCATCGATGCGGTATCGGACCTGCACTATGTTTTCGCGTGGCTCAATGTGAATGTCCGAGGCTCGCGACTTCACCGCATATTCCAAAACCACATTTACCGTCTTGGCGATTGGTGCATCTTCGGCCAGATCTTTGGCCGACACCTTCTCCTCGGCCGCCGCGTCCGCGCTCGAATCCTTAATGGCTTTAGTGATCTCGCTCGAGATCTCGCCCTTGTATTGGTCGAGCGCCGTCAGAATATCGCTCGGCGTGGCCATATAAATCTTGAGCTTCCCACCGACCTGCTTGGTGATGAAGTCCGCTGCCTGGAAGTCATCCGGGTCGGCCATCGCTAGCTGCAGCTGTGCCTCTTCGGTACCAAACAGCACCGCCTGGTACTTGCGCGCAATTCGCTCCGGAATTTTTAGCAGAATCTCGCGCGGGATCTTAACATTTGCCAGCTCCACTAGCGGCACGTCAATACTCTTGGCGTACAGTTTCACCAGGTCCTTTTCGGACACCAGCTTCTTCTTCAAAACGATCTGTTGCAGCGGCTCCTTCTCGCCCTCTTTGGGAATGGCATCATTCAGGGCCTGCTCCTTCACCAACCCCGAATCAAGCAACAGCTTCTTTAGCTCAGCATCAGATATGCGCATAATTACCAATATTTTAGCATAAGCAAATTGGCTTTTATTATTACTTTCTAGTGCCTACTTGCGAAAGTTGTGATACCTCTAATGCTTAAGGTAACCTTATATCAAAGCGCAGGGCTCCTAATATAAACGACAAAGAACTCATTCAACACGCACGCGCCACCCTGGCCAGCAACGACCTGGGTGGTTGGACGCGCCCCGCGCCCGGCCTCTACCCGCACCAGTGGTTCTGGGATTCTTGCTTTGTGGCCATCGGCCTCGCCCATGTCGACCCAGACCGCGCCGCTCGTGAATTGCTCAGCCTCATGCACGGTCAGTGGGACAACGGCATGATGCCTCATATGATCTATAGTTCCAAATGGCCTTACCGGCTCGAATCCTGGCTCTGGGGTACGGGCGGCCTAGCGCCACACACCGCCAAGACCTCCGGCATCACCCAGCCGCCGATGCTAGCCATCGCCGTCGAACGCGTTGCCCGCGCGCTGCCACCCCGCGAGGCCACCATTTTTATCCAAACCATCTTGCCTGCCATTATCCGCTTCCACGAGTGGATTTATCGTGAGCGTGACCCCGAGAATTCGGGCCTCGCCGCTGTGCTTCACTCCTGGGAATGTGGCATGGACGACACCCCCTACTGGACCGAGGCCATGAAGCACTTGCCGCCTACACCTCTGCGCTGGCGTTGGCTGCGCGAATACCGCCCCGTCCGGCCAGATGAGCGCGCCACGCCCACAGACCTTCAGCACATGCTTGCCCTGGCCTATCTACTCAAGAACAATCATTTCGACAGCGCACGCGTGATGCGTCAGTCCAAGGTGGTGCTGTCCGATATCCTATTCAACAGCGTCCTGGCCGCCGCCAACGAATCACTCGAGCGTCTTGCCGAAACGATCGACCAACCGGTGCCCACAGAGCTCCGCGCCCGGTTCGCGCCCACCCGCCGCGCCCTCGAGCAACTCTGGGACCCCGAGCTCGGCCAATACTTCACCCGCAACTATCACACCGGCCGCCTACTGCGCACGCCCACCGTCGCTACCTTCCTGCCGCTCTTCGCCGGCACCGCCGCGCCCTCCCGCGCCGAGCATTTGCGCAAGTTGCTCACCGAAAACCAAGGCTACAACAATGTGCCATTCCCGCTACCCTCCGTGCCCCGCGGCAGTCGCCACTTCGAGCCCAAACGTTATTGGCGCGGCCCCACCTGGATTAGCCTCAACTGGTTCGTTATCCTCGGTCTCGAGCGATACGGCTTTACTGAAGAGGCTGAATGGTTGCGACTCCATACCCTCGGCCTAGTCCAGCGCTCTGGTTTCCGCGAGTACTACAACCCGCTCACTGGCGATGGCCTCGGCGCCGCCGAATTCTCCTGGAGCGCGGCCCTCACCCTCGATCTCCTCGCCGGCCGATCCGACCGCGAACTCGATTACGAACAATAAATTATGCTCATGCTCGCTCTCATCCGGGCAGTAGTCCCCCGGCGGCTACTGGTTGCTCTTTGCCTTAGCCGGCCTTACCATTGCATACGTTATCTATGAATTCCGCTATGAATTACGAAATTTCTACTACTAACTCCGAGGCTACCCAGGCGCTCGCGACCAAGCTGGCGAAGCATCTGAAAGGCGGCGAAGTGATCGAGCTAGCGAGCGACCTCGGCGGTGGCAAGACCACCTTCGTACAAGGTTTAGCTCGTGGTCTTGGCTACCACGGCGACGTCACCAGTCCCACGTTCACGCTCAGCCAGATTTATAAACTGCCTTCGCTTGAGATCCACCACTACGACCTTTACCGGCTTGGTGAGACTGGAGTGGTCGGCGACGAGCTCACCGAAGACCTGCACGATCCCTTTGTTGTAACTGTCATCGAGTGGGGCGGGATTATGGAGGCTCACCTGCCCAAAGACCGCTTGCGCATCAGCTTCGAGGTTACCGGCGACAACGACCGCCGCCTCACCTTCACCGCCGGCGGTCCGGTCTCAGAGCATCTCCTAAAGGAGCTAAAATCATGATTCTCGCCATCAAAACCGCCGGACAAGACACCGAATTGTACTTGGCCACTGCCGACGGGCAAATCAAACGCCAGTTGCAGTGGGAGAGTCGACGCGAACTGGCCGACAAGCTGCTCATCAAAATCAACAAGCTACTCGCCCAGGCCGACCTCAAGACCACCGACCTCGAAGGCATCGCAGTGTTTAGCGGGCCGGGGTCGTTCACGTCCCTGCGCATCGGTCACACCGTAGCCAATGCCCTCGCCGATGGCCTCGGCGTAGCAGTGGTGGGCACAATGGGGGAGGACTGGCTCAAGCAGGGCGCCACCCAGGCTGCTGGCCAGCCATCCGGCCCAGCCCTCCCACATTACGGATCCGAAGCCCATATCACCAAGCCCAAATCTTGACCGTCAGCGGTATCTCACGTTTAATAAGATTGTTCACTTTCTATTACATCTGACAACTGCCCCACGAGCTATCTGTACAACTTGTATCCCCGTACCGCTCGCTCGGCCGGGCACTGAGGCCAATCTTCATGCTACTTACCATTATTGGTGCCATCCTCGTCGGAGGAGCGGCAGGTTTCTCATATAACATTTACCAAACCAAGCGCCGGGCCAAGTCCGCCCAAGACCAGGCCGGCAAAATTCTCGACGAGGCCCGGGCCGAGGCCAAAAAAATCGCTGTCGATGCCAAATCCGATGCCCTCAAATTGGCCGAGGACGCTAAGCGCGACGAAAAAGAGCGTCGCAACGCCTTAAACCAGACCGAGCAGCAACTCCTACAGCGCCAAGCTAACCTCGATCAAAAGCTCGAAGAGCTCGATAAGCGCTCCGAGAAACTGCGCAAATATGAGGCCGAACTCGACACCCTCAAAGAGGACCTGCGCGCTATTCGCACCAAGCAGCAGGAAAATCTCGAGAAAATCGCTCGCCTCAGCCGCGAGGAAGCCCGCGACAAACTGCTCAAAATGACCGAACGCGACATTAAGGGTGATCTTGTTAAGCTGATCGAAAAAATGCAGGCCGAGGCCAAAGAGGACGCCGAAAACCGCGCCCAGATGGTCATAGTCTCATCCATGGAGCGCATGGCCTCCGACCAAACCGCCGAGCGTACCATCACCACCGTTCCGCTACCCTCAGACGAGCTCAAGGGCCGCGTTATCGGCAAGGAGGGCCGCAACATCCAGTCCCTGGAGCGCGCCACCGGCGTCGACGTCATTATCGACGAGACCCCCGGTGCCATTGTGCTAAGCTCCTTTGATCCCATGCGCCGCCAAGTCGCCCGCGTTGCGCTCGAAAAGTTGTTATCAGATGGCCGCATCCACCCCGCTCGCATCGAGGAAGTTGTGACCAAGGCCAAGTCCGAGGTCGACCGCATGGTGAAGGAAGCGGGGGAGAAGGCCCTCAAGGAAACCGGCGTGGTCGGCGTGCCACCGGAGCTCGTTCGCCTGCTTGGCCAGCTCAAGTTCCGTACCTCCTACAGCCAAAACGTGCTCAAGCATTCGGTTGAAATGGCCAACCTGGCCGGTATGATCGCCGGTGATATCGGCGCCGACGTCCGTATCGCCAAAACTGCTACCCTGCTGCACGACATCGGTAAGGCCGTCACGCACGAAATCGAGGGGGGGCACCACCACATTGGCGCCGATCTGGCCCAAAAGTACGGCATGGAAGAGGCCATCGTACACGCTATCAAGGCGCACCACGACGATGTAGAAGCTACAACGCCAGAAGCCGTCGTGGTCCGCGTTTGCGATGCCCTATCCGCCGGCCGGCCCGGTGCTCGCGGGGACACCCTCGAAAACTACTCCAAACGCATGACTGAGCTCGAGAACCTCGCCAACTCCTTCCCGGGCGTCGAGAAATCCTACGCCATTTCGGCCGGTCGTGAGATCCGCATTATCGTCGAGCCCGAGCGCATCGACGACCTCCAAGCCATCAAGATGGCCAGAGATATCTCTACCAAGGTTGAAGCCACCCTCAAGTACCCCGGCGTCATTAAGGTCAACGTCATCCGCGAAACCCGGGCCGTCGAATACGCCAAATAGAGCTAGCGTCAATCACCATTGCTCCTGAAGCCAAAATCTGGCATAATATAGACAATGAACATCCTCTACATCGGCGATATCATGGGCCGGCCGGGCCGCAACACCATCAAAAAAGTCCTTCCCGGACTCAAGCAGGAACTCGGGATTGATTTTGTGGTGGCTCAGGGCGAAAACCTGTCCAACGGCCGAGGCATGCAGATTAAGGCCGTGGAGGAAATGGTAGAGGCCGGCATCGATTTCTTCACCGGCGGCGACTGGACACTCCACCGCGACGAGATCATCCCCTGGCTTGAGGATCCAGCCAAACCCGTTGTCCGCCCCGCTAACTATCCTGAGGGCACTCCCGGCCGCGGCTACAAGCTTGTGGACACGCCACGGGGCCGCATTCTGGTTGCTAGCCTGCTTGGCCAAACCGTGGGCTACCGCGCTCCCGAAAACCTCCAGAACCCGCTCCGCACTATCGATCGCATCCTCGACGAAACCAAGCACGAACAGTTGGCGGCCCGCCTCGTCAACTTTCACGGCGACTTCTCGAGCGAAAAGCTAGTGTTTGGTCAGTACCTCGCCGGTCGCGTCACCATGGCCGTCGGCGATCATTGGCATGTCCCCACGGCCGACGCGCGGGTGTTGCCCGGAGGCACTGCCCACATCACTGACGTGGGCATGGTCGGCAGCCGCGACTCATCGCTTGGCATCAAGACCGACGTCATCGTCGACCGCTGGTTGGGCGGCCACCACAGCCGCAACATTCTCGAATCTGAAGGTGAAATGCAATTTTGTTCATTACTTGTTAATGTCGATTCGTCGATTGCCCAAGCCAAAAGCGTCCAACAAGTGATAAAATTTGTGTAAAACAGGACTTTACCTATCTAAAGCCTACAGATATTGTAGGGATGTAATCTGGGAGTGACCGATGACCAAGCAGCAGCTCATTGAGACGCTGGCCGCTGAAACCAACACCACCAAGCGCCAGGTCGAAAAGACGCTTTCAACATTTGTTAATATCGTGGAGCGCACGGTGGCCAAGGGGGAGAAGGTATCCATTACCGGTTTTGGAACTTTTGATCTGGGTAAGCGAGCAGCCCGCCGTGGAGTTAATCCTCAGACTGGCGAAGAGATCCATATTCCGGAGATGGCCATGCCCCGCTTCCGCGCCGGCAAGCGCCTCAAGGAAACCATCCGCTAATTTCGTTATTTATTTAACGTGAGCACACAAGAGCCCCATTTGGGGCTTTTTTGTACCCATGCTAAAAGGGCGGCGAGTAATTCACTCGCTAGCCCCCCCAGCTCACATCGCCCGACCCCTCCGGCGGCGCAACCAGGGCTCCGTCATCGTGCGGGGCCCTTCAACAATCCAATAATTCCTGGTGCCCCCGGCAGGATTCGAACCTGCGACCGTTGGCTTAGAAGTCCACTGCTCTATCCAGCTGAGCTACAGGGGCAAGTACCAGAATACATATTATCGCATCATAATTTGAATAATTCCAGGTTGGGGTGGGCCCCGGAGGCAGCATAACGCCGCCAACCGGGGCCCACACTCAGGCCTCGTCCAGGGCTGAGAGCCGACGGGCCATCGCGAGAATTTGCCGCCGCCGCCGTGGTCGTGCCAGGGTGGTTTGTCCTATACCAAAGCCCCTGGCGCCGGCCTGGTACAGACCAAACGCGTCTAGGCGCCCTCGGACGCCATCGGCGATGATCGGCGTCTTCACGCCGGCCGCTCGAGCTAGCGCTACCTTCTCCGCTGTGAACGGCAGCCGATGGCGTCCTGTCAAGCCGATCCGTGGGTCGCCAGTACTGGCAATCCACAGCGCGTTGCATTCCGGGTGCCTCCCTGTGAATTCCAGTACGGGCACCGGCATGGTGGCGGCGAATCGGGCTACCAACGGCAGGTGCAACTCCCCCAGCTCATCCAGGGTCTTGCCGACCTCTGCGCAGAGGGAGTCCTTTCCGCGGTCAGCATCGAGTTCGCCGAACTCCACCAGGAGGCCGGCTACACCCTGTAGCCAGGGCTGTTTTTTGCCGACCTTTTCCGTGAACTGCTGCGCCTCATCCAGGCGCAAGGGAGGCGAACCGGACATGGCCACGAAGGAGATCAGGAACGGTTTCGCCGGCATTTGCTGGGCTCGCCCCACCCACTGTGGCAGTATCTCATCGAGACCCGGGTTGATATTCGGCCACGGCACTGCCGTTACCGTCTCGCTTACGAACGTTACGTCCGTCCAGTCCATGCCCAACTTTCGGGCTGCGTTGTGGTACCAGGTGCCCTCGCCAGAAAAGCCTAGGACTCCAGGCTCGCAGAGCACACTCTTGAAGTTCACCATGCGCAAAAGCACGGCGCATCACCTCACTCTCTGTGTGAAGGTTGTCGGCCCCCGTATCCTATCAGATCTGGCTTGAGCTGGCCACGATCCGTTTTTCGATGCGGTTGGTATACACCATGGCCGTGGCGTTATCCCAGGCCTCGAGCCGGATAGGGTTGAAGAGCTGGTAGCGTTCCCAGCCCACATCGTCATTCGGGTCGCCCGGGTTTTGGACCTCGCCGTCGAACACCACTTCATCATCGAGCGTTATCCGGTACCGGTCTGGTACCGAGCAGCAACCACGCCAAAACTCGCGGTCGGCGATGAAGTTACGGAGGCGAAATTCCGCCACTAGCGTTTCGCCGTCTTCGGTCACCGTCATTGTGCCGGTCACCTCAACCTCCCACACGGCGGCGCCATCTGGATCGGCGTAGATAGTAATCGGTGCGTTAAGGTCTACGACATCAGCGTGCCGGAATGGCTGCAACTTCTCCACCAGCCACTCCATGCGCTCGCCACTCATTCCAAGCGTAGCCGCTGCCGCCTGCCAGGCCTCTTCTTCGGTCATCGGGCCTCCCAGTGCTCTTAAACCGACGCCTCACAGTAAACTTGGCCAACCCCCTGTCCTGCATTGGCAAAACAACAAAAAACCGCCGCTTGGCGGTTGGTGTATAGGGAATAATTGCTTGGTGCGGGTGGGGGGAATCGAACCCCCATAACCTGCTTGGAAGGCAGGGACACTGGCCGTTGTGCTACACCCGCGCGGAATTGAGCTCTGCCAATATACCAGAATTTATGATTTCATCGAAGCTTTTTACCATCCGGTCCGCTCGCAAGCTTACCTCGGGCCGCTCCACATTTTCGGTGAACGCCCAGAATTCGTTAGCCACTTCTCGCTCTCGCACCTGCCAGTCGGAGTAACCATCGCCCACTATCACCACGCACCCCGGTAAATTTAGTGCCCGCACCGCTTCCACCTTGCCGCCGTCCCGAGCTAGCGGATTGGTCTTGTCGCAGCCGATCACTCGGCCGGTCTCGTCGCGCACGAACGTATTCGCCAGCACATGCCCGGGCTCAATGCCGAATCCACGCACTAATGGCACGATGCATTCTCGGAACCCGCCCGAAATTACGTAAATCTGGCCGGCATGCCCTCGCACCCAGTCCCGAGCCCGCGCCACCGATGGTGTCACCTCCTGGAGCAGCCTCTCGTTCAGCTCATTCAGGTGCTCCTGTCCGGCCGCAAACAGCTGCAGCCGTTGCTCCAGCGATTCGCCAAACCCAAGCTTGCCCTCCATGCCCAGTCGCGTCAGCTCCTCAATGCGGGCCATCCGCCCCTCACGGCCCTTCACGCCTGCAAGTGCTATCCTCGCCAGCTCATCCAGCGATTCCACCCGCACCAGCGTGCTATCAAAATCCAAAACCAGATACGCTTTCGTGCTCATGCACGAGAATTATACCCCAATCTTTCGGCATGAAGCCCCCGACCGGAGCCTGAGACTCCATGTCGGGGGCCTAATTCTGCGCCCTCGCTGCACCGGCGCTCGTAGTACGCCCACAGCAACTTCAAGAAGGCTCGGTGCTGCGCTTCCTTCACCGGCTCCGATCCCTGGTATTTGTGCTCGCCGAATTCCCGGTAATCCCAGGCCATCGCGGCCACTTCATCATCAGTGAGCTCCTTGAGTAGCTCTGGCATCTTTCCGGTCACCTCGCGCACGAAGCGGCCTCGCACATCCGGCCGCATGTAGCCGCCGCCTTGGGTGTTTTGCACGCCCGGACCCGCTGGCCTGCCTGTCCACTCGCTGGTGGGCCGGGTGAAGCCGTTGGTGAGATAGAAGTACCAGAGCAACCGCTCGAATGTTCTCGGCAGCCGGGCCTTGTCACCAGACCGCTCGATGAACGGTTCACGCGTAGCCGGCACCGTCACTTCGTACAGAGCGCTCAGCATGTCGCGGGTGCGTTCGCCGAGCTCCAGGAGCGCGTCTATTGGGATTATGCGCAGGAACGCCCGCTCGCGCTCCCAGGCCACGCCGTGATCGCTCATGCTTAGGCCCGACGCCCGTCCCGGCAGTCTTACCTCTACCACCGTGCCGGTGATGTCGGCGAATTCGCCGAGAATCTCCACCAGCAGGGCATCCATGAGTTGTCTAGGCGTCCGTCCATCGATCCGCACCCCAAGATCCTGAGTGCGAAGTTCGTGCGCCAGCCCCATCACTTCGTCGATGCTGGCGTCCTCTAGCACCTGCGCGATGGCTTGACGCAGCAAGCTCCGTACCGGCGCCACCGATCGGCCCCTCATGGCCGTGCCCACGCGCTCGCCGAATTCCTGCCAGGTGCGTTGCATCACCTGCTCTATCATTGAGTGCTGCTCGCTATCTGTCATTTCTCACCCCATGTCTCGAGAAAACCCTTGTTCTCTAGTCAAAAAACTAGCCCGCGTATTATAAACGCCGGCGTCATAAAAAATCATTTGGCAGAATGCATAAATCCTTGGTCGGGGTGAAAGGACTCGAACCTTCGACCTCCTGCTCCCAAAGCAGGCGCGCTAGCCAACTGCGCCACACCCCGATATAACTCAGACATTATACCTTAAAACGCTGGATTTTCCGCTGAAAGTAGGGTAAAGTACTAGGGTCAAAATCCAAATAGTCCGAATATGGCGGGTGTAGCTCAGTTGGTTAGAGCGCTAGATTGTGGCTCTGGAGGTCGTGGGTTCGAGACCCATCACTCGCCCCAGGCAATTATTAAAATAATGGCTCCGTGAAGCCAATTATTTTATACATTCTGAGCCTACCCTAAGTCATCAAGAAATTGAGAACTCGGGGAGGGCCCTCCCCGCGCCAGGCACGGGGAGGAGGTAGGCGGGCTTCCGCCTACCCTTGTCCGATTGAACGAGACCGTTCAGGGTCGCAGCATGCCGCCGAGTAGCGCAGCGGCCAGCCCGTCGAAGAGCCCCGCGGGCTCAGGCTGAAAGTGCGCACAGATGGCGGCCACCAGGTCCGTGCATACGTCGTACAGGATGTGCGCCACGATAGCGGCCACGATGCCGTAGTGGAACAGGACCCAGAAGAACACCATGCCCATGAACCACGCGTTGATCGCCCGCAGCACTCCTTCATGAGCATCGCGGAAGCTGATGCTCGCTACAACCATGGCCGCCCCGAACATCCAGCCGTACGATCCGTAGAGCTGAGCGTGGAGCGCACCGAAGGTCGCGAAGTTGGCCACCGGAAGCAGCAGGTATTCGTTGATGATGTGTACCAGGTGGAACGTGATGGTGTTGAAGAACGCCACCATCACCAAGGCCGAGAAGAAGATGAACCAGCGGTAGATGATCTCCTCGAAGAAGCCGGCGTTGACGCTGACCCACACCCCCTTACTGAACAGCCGTCCGGGCGTATCCGCGCGCGGCACTCCGGTACGGATAGCGATGAAGCCGAACAGCGCGGTCACGGCGACCGCCCAGGCGAAGATGAACCAGACGTGGCCCAGCGCCTGCAGCACACTGCCACCGTGGACGTGCCAGGGGTACGTCAGCGGTAGCACCATGCGGCCCGGGTCGGCCCAGTGCATCAGGAGCATGTAGCCGCCTGACAGTAGCGCGGACGCGATGTAGACGGCTGGCACGATCGGGTACGACCAGCTCAGGGAGATGGTCGGTCGACGGCTCTGCTGCCGACGGCGCTGCCGCCGCCTCCTTGCGGTTGATGCGGACATTGATCCTACCTTCGGTAAGGACCTTTTCGGTCAAGGAACAAGAACAAGATTATAGCATAATATAATAGATTTAGCAATATTAACGTGGCCACATCAACTTCCGGGTGGCCCAGTGCTACTGGGCTCTACTCCAGGAAGAACCTGACCAGCTGGAACTAAGAGAGCTCCTGGACGGCTCACTTCAAAGCGCTCTGCTCTATCTTGAGGGCCCACCCTCCCGAGCATGGGCCCTCAGGCTTCTCGAGGAGGTAGAGATGGAATGATCGACAAATGGGTCGGGTGGTCTTGGGCTGATCTGTCCTCGTCCACCCGACCTTCCAACACAAGTGAACACGCTGACCGCCCGGTTCTTGCTCCCGCCAGCACCGACTTAAGCCTATTATCGTTCACAATCGCCATAATCGCTGAGTGACATTCCGTTCGTAGCCTGAGGCCTAGCTCGCCCCAGTGTATTGTAATTATTATGTTTTTATGTTAAAAGTTTAGGGTTGGTCCCAATTCTACATGCCTACGGAGGCTTTCATGACCGACTCTACTCCTTCTTGCAGCGACGTCGTGCAGCGGCTCCTCGAGCTGCCAGACGACCTCTCGCGCGATCAGGTCCAAGTTGTTCTCAGTGACGAACTGGCCCTGACACTGCTTTCCGACGAAGATGACCCGATGCGGCAGCTAGTCATGGGCTACGTCATCAACCAGAGCAGCTACTTCGGCGCGGACGTCGTCGAGACCGCTCAGACCCTCATGGCTTCGCTCGAGACCGGAACGTCGGGCGGCATGCTCACCCTCACGCCGTCAGTGACAGGCCCCGATGGGTCTCCCGAGCCGGCCCCTCCTGGGGACGTGGATGATCTCAAGCGGATGCTCCAGCTGTTCGTGCCGGGCATCACGATCACGCGATCCAAGGCCTGACCACACGGCTCGCTCGCAGGGCTAATTAACGGCCCGGTACCGCTGAGGTTACCGGGCCGTTCACCATTCATACCAATAACACTGACCGAAACCTCACATCGTTCACCATCGCCAATATCCCCCTAGCATACCAGGTTCGAAATATGAGCATCAGCTCGCCCCAGGAATTATAGACAGCGGCAAGAGCCGCTGTTTTGGTGTTTGTAAAGGTAACGCTTTGGTATACTGGCCCAATGAATATTGCCGAAATTGATAACCTCAAAGACATCCAAACCTACATCTGGGATAAGAATAAGGAGCGTGGCTTTAGTGAAGAGGCCCCTGAGCGCAAGCTCCTCATGCTTATGGAGGAGTCCGGCGAACTCGCCAAAGCCGTCCGCAAATCTATCGGAATGGGCTTTTCCGATAGCACAAAAACAACCGACGTCAAAGAAGAATTGGCGGATGTCCAAATCATTCTGTTGGGCCTAGCCAGCACCTTAAACATTGATATGCTTGAAGCAGTCCGCGAGAAAGAGCAAAAGAATTCTAAGCGTTCTTGGTCTTAGCCTAAGATAGTCGGCGCTGGAATGGTGCAAGTACCCCCACCAACGGATATAGAGCGCAGCAAAGCCCCACAAGCGTGAGCATTTATTGTGCTACTGGTTTCGGCTCTCCTGGCTGTAGAAACAAAGCCATCGCCCTACCTAGCTCGAAAAAGTATGCGCTCTATTACGCCCTCATCATGAAGGCGCCCATCAACAGTCAGAAGTGAAGCCCAGATTAAAGTTGGGGCTCCATGGAGCCATATCCTTAATGGTTCCTTGATAGCTGGTGCCTGACCAAAATCCAAAATTAACCCATAAAAACTGTACAAGCCCACATTGCTCCTGGTCATGTGACGGTAAAAAATACCCTATGACCCTAATTAACCCTGGATTTATGTCGCCCGGCCGGCGCAAAGGCCATCTCCCCCCTGGTCAGTCTGAGGTAAAAGATTGGCCAGTGCTTACATACGGCCCAACGCCGAATATTAGTACGCGCGAATGGATGCTCCTTGTGGATGGGGAGGTAGCAAAGGCTATCAAGCTAAGCTGGGCCGAGTTTAACCAGCTCCCTCGAACCAATCTCACTACCGATATCCACTGCGTCACCAGATGGAGCCGACTGGGCATGCAGTGGGAGGGGGTGTCAATCGATGAGCTCATTAAATTGGCCGGCGGCCTCACTGATGATGGAACTTTTTTGATAGCTTCGTCGTACGGAGGCTATACGACCAACCTACCTGTTGCCGATGTGACTCGCGGTCAAGCGATGGTAGCAACGCACGCTGATGGGGAGCCACTTTCACCTGAGCACGGCGGGCCAGCTCGCCTGTTTGTACCCCATCTATATTTTTGGAAAAGTGCCAAGTATGTTAACAAACTGACCTTTACCGGCCACGACCATCCCGGATTTTGGGAGCGAAATGGCTATCACAATTATGGCGACCCTTGGAAGGAAGAGCGCTATGACGGCGACGCCTAGCCCGGTTGAGTGGCGTGTCGGGACAGTTCGCCAGATCCGAATCGAGGCGCCTGGTGTTCGCACCTATACATTCTCGTTCGAATCACCGGTACACCATTCCAGCGGACAACATTATGAAATTCGCCTGACGGCCTCAGACGGCTATCAGGCGGCTCGCCTGTATTCTGCCGCTACTCCAGCGAGTGGCGAGTCAAACATGCTCCAGCTTACAATTGGCTTAATGCCTTATGGTGAGGTCTCACCGTACCTTTTCAATCATGTCACAGTTGGTAGCCAGCTGGAGATTAGGGGCCCACTCGGCCGCTATTTTGTCTGGTCGAGTGCTCAACTTGAACCAATATTTCTAATCGGCGGTGGGACTGGTGTCATTCCTCTTCGCTCGATCTGGACCGAGCACATGATGACGCGTACCTGGTCCCAGATGCTGCTTCTTTATGCCGTGCGGTCCTATCAAGATGTTATATACAAGTATGATCTAATCCCGCGGCGATCCGGCATGCGCACCGATGTGATACTAACGTTTACTGACCAGCCGCCTCTCGCCTGGAAGGGCTACGACCGGCGTATCGACGGCGAAATGGTAATGGATATACTGGAGCGCTTTCGGCTGATGCCGAGCTGTTACGTTTGCGGCCCAACGCCTATGGTAGAGGCGGTGACCCAGTTACTCGTGCAGGCTGGAGTACCGTCAGAAACCATCAAGGCTGAGAGATTTGGCCCGACTGGCGGGGCGATTTGAGTTTTTAGGCAAGCACAGGGGCTAATGGTATAATCACGCCATGTCTAAAGTGGCTATTATTACTGGAATAAGTCGCGGATTTGGGCTGGCGCTAGCTCAGGAATTTGTGAGCACCGGCTGGCAAGTTCTCGGCACAGGTCGCTCCTCAGAGCCGGCATCGCTACCAGACGGCGTTCAGTACCACCGGTTTGATGCGAGTAATGCCACTGAATCTGAGAAATTTTGGGTTCAGGTTAAGCATGAGCACGCGGCGTCGCACGTTTGCCTCATTAACAACGCGGGTGGCTACGTAAGCGGTAGCCTTACGGAAACGAGTCCGAGTGATTATGAGCAACAAATGCGTAGTTGCTACTTCTCGGCCGTTTACATGACAAAGGGTTTAGCACTTCACTTCTCGACGGGTCGGATAATTAATGTCATCTCTTCAAGCGCACTACACGCCCATAAGGACAATTCCGCATACGGTGCCGCCAAGGCAGCTGAAATGCATTTCTTCCAATCAATTCAGAAAGAGTTTGCACCAGAGCAGTATAGAATCACCAACCTTTATCCGAGTGATATCGCCACGCACGACGGCAACCCCAACGCAATCCTCCCCGATGACCTTGCTATGTTTGTGCGTGAGCAAGCAGAAAATAATAGCACGTACTATCTACGGGATGCAGCTGTTTTCCCAGTTAAAAAGCAATGACTCCAAGAAGCTTTGACGCGTGTGGGTTCGAGTGTAGGGATTGCATGACCACCTCTCTCGCAAGCTAATTTGGTCTTTTATGATATGTCAAAACCGCTATACCCAGCACCAGGGCTACTAGCGCCAGCGCTCCAATACCGAGCATTAGATCGTTCACAATGGGCCGCACCGCATCCCCGTAGCCTAATCCTCCGGCTATAAACGAAAAAACAATGAGACCGGTCAGTGCTATCGGGACCGCCAGCAGCAACAACACGCCAGATCGCCGAGCGATTGGTTCAACGTAGGACCGCGCGACCGCGGCCAGACTGATTCTTGCTCCACATTTGGCGCAGAACTTGGCTGATTGCGGGTTCAGGTGGCCGCAATAACTACAATTGATAAAATGCTCCCGTTGCCTCGTCGGCAAGGGCTCTAAGTCATGGGGCTCCATATTTTCCCTGGTTGCATAGAATCAATTAAAGCATAACTGAGATCGTACGCGGGCGAGCCATAAAAAATAACGGCCTCGTAAGGACGTTATTTTAATCCCGCCGGTCTAGCGGAAGCGGTCGCGGCTCATCCAGGCCATAGCCAGCAGGCCCACGCCGATGCCGATCACGCCGCCCGCCACCAGGCCGAGCCAGAGCGGTTTCATAAACAGCCCCACCCCCATGCCGATCATAAAGCACCCCGCCAATGCAATCCCGCCGGACTCGTAGTCCTTAAAAGGATTCGTTACTTGATGTTCGTTTGACATTATTACTCCTTAAAAATTAAATATCTAGATATTCCACCGGGGCTTCATCGCGATTTTGCGCCTGGTGCATCAGCTTGAGCAGCGCGCTAGGCAGCTTGCCCTCGGCCTCCTCCAGTGACGCAAATACGGTGAGCTTGGTGTCGGGGGTGTATTCAAAGTAGTCCGCCGTTCGCCAGAAGTCGCGCTGACGGAAAAGTTCGTAATTGGGTTGCTTGGTGATCTCCACCGCCCACTGGTTTTTGGCGGTTTTAAACACCCGTGCCGTGTACCAGTCGTCATGATCACCGGCGCCCTGCCACTTAATCAGTAGACGGCCGTTAAATCGCTTCTCCTGCTGCAGGCCTTTTGTGCCCACTTGCACCACGATCTCTTTCAATCCTTTCGCCTGGGCCTCGCTTCGGGTAATAAATTCCTTGAGCGCCCTCACTAGCACGGACGACAGATTATCACCGGCCAGTTGCTGGGCCCGGTCGTACAGGGCTTGGTCTTCGTTTGATACATAAATAGTTTTATTTGGCATCGCAGCTATTACTTATACATACAAATATACATATAAAAAATAATTACGCAACCCTATTTTACGGAGGTACCGTTTACGGGCCTCAAACCACCAAAGATCCGGCCGACGAATAGTATGGTTTGATCGCTAGGATTGCTGGAGCCGCTGCAGCACAAAATTCACGATCGCATACGAGCACATCGCTACCACCACACCGACGATCGCGTACAAGATTGTGTTTCGGGCGTTCTCAACTCGCTTAGGATTGCCCATCGACACCACAAATTTCAGCCCGCCCACAATCACCATCAGTACCGACAGCGCGCCCACCACAAAGATAAGTGCGTTGGCGATGACACGGAAATAAGCCGGTAGGCTCGGTATGGTGTTCATTTGCCTTAAGTATAACGCAGAGCTGGCCGTCAGCCCTCGCCCGCGGTTACGTCATCGATAGTGAGCTCCGGTTTTACCTCATTTTCGTCGTGTGGCAGCTCCAGCTCCACCCCAGCCTCGTTGGCTTTGGGATCGGACGCGGCTGCCACCACCTCCGACGGCTCGGTCACGTCGCCGGGCAATTTTTCCATAAACTCCACCACCTCCGGCGAGGCTCCCACCTGCCTGGCCGTCTCCTCTAACTTTTCCGGTTTAGCCTCCTCAGCCGCGCCGAGCACCTGAAACACCTCGATCGGATCGATTCGCTTTGTCTTCTTCATTTTGTGCGCTCCCATCAGTTGTATTATTTTGGGCCTGAGCTCATGGATTTCTTCGGCAACTTATCCAATGCTGTGCCGCCGGCTAAAGTCTATGCTCGCAGCATGCCGCTCGATCCTAGCGATATGCCTCAGGTTCCGAAGGCGCGCACGATCAAAGTTGGCGATCACACTCAAGAGCAGGCCGAAACGCTATTGTCGGAACCTATTATGATTCCGCGCAATCCCGTCTCCATGAACGTCCGCATGATAGTAGTAGTGCTCTTCGCCGACATCGTTTTCGCCGCCGTGTTTGTGTTGCTCATCGGTGGTATGGCCTTGGAAGGCGTCACGGTGGGTACGGGCGTGACAGTCACGCTCATTATTCTGCTCGCCGCCCGGTTTACCATTCTCATGCTCGTCCTGGCCAAAATGGCGTCCAATTGGGCCGAGGTCGGCTACTACGTGACCGACCGGGCCATTATTGTGCGCCGCGGTTTCGCCAACATCTCCGAAAACACCTACGAACTCGGCAACATTCGCCACGTCTACATGTTTCAAGATTTCATGGGCCGGCTCTACGATTACGGCCATATCCAACTTGTGATCGCAACCATGGGTTTGGAGGAGAAAGTTCGACTCACTGATCTCAAAAACCCCTCCCATTACAAGACGTTGTTCGAGAAATACCTTGGCTAGCAGTAAGCCGAGATCCTCCAGTAATCACAACCTTCTTGGCATGATGCTTAATGCTTGAGCAGCTTTGAACGCATAGTCTGCCACCAGAAAGTAGGAGGACGCCATGGGCAAATACGGACCCAAGGCTCAGGAAGGAAGTAGAAGAGGCCATGCATGAGTACAAGCACGAGGGTAAATTCAAAAACCCCCAGCAGGCTGTGGCCGTCGGATTAAACAAGGCTCGCAAAGAGGGCGGTAAGGTCCCGCCGCCTCCTAAAAAACGTTCTGAAAGCGACAAATAGCCCCCGAAAATCATGCTTGAATTCCATCCCGAAAGGGGTAGCGTGGGTCTCAGATGTCACACACGTTCACCTGGCTCACCCATCATCGTCTAGAACTTGCCCTTGATCGCGTAAAGTCCGATCAGGGGGTGGCTGCGTCCGATTGGGCGCTGTTTCGTGGCGCCATCTTTGGTCGCGATTCGCTAATTGTGGCGCTTGACTTGCTCGAGACTCATCCCGGGCTGGTGCAATGCATCATCCTCAGCCTAGCTCGCCTGCAGGGCACGCATTATGAGGCTCTCACCGAGGAGGAGCCGGGTAAAATTCACCACGAGCACCGCACGCTATTCCACAACGGCCGCCGCCTCAAGCCGGACGCCGCCAATCTGGTGGCCCGTATCGCACAGGAGCGCAGCATCGGCTCCGGCGAGGGCTTCACCTATTACGGCACCGTCGACGCCACCGTGCAATTTGTGCGGGTGGTGGCGGCCTTTGTGCGGCAGTACGGGCCAGAGCTGCTCGACCACACCTTCGAGCACCGCGACGGCGGAACTCGCACCGTCCGCGACAGCCTCCTCGCGGCCGTCGACTGGACCGCTGGCCAAGTCGAGAGCTCGGCGCTCGGCCTCCTGGAGTTCCGCCGCACCAACCCGCACGGCCTCAAGTGGCACGTTCTGCGCGATGGCACCGCTTCATACGTGCATTCAGACGGCCAGCTAGCCAACACCACCGCGCCGGTCGCCTCGCTCGAGGTCCAGGGACTGGCCTACGACGCCCTGCTCGACGCGGCTGAGCTCTTCCCAAGCCACCGCGAGTCGGCCACCTGGCGCGCCTTGGCCTCGCGTTTGCGCCTGCACACGCTTCTGCTGTTCTGGATGCCCCAGCACCAATACTTTGCCATGGGCATCGACCGCGACGCCGAAAACCGACCTCGTCACCTCGAAGTCATCACCGGCATGCCCGGCGAGTTGCTCGACACCCGCTTCTTCGATGACCTTCCCCGGCCTTATGACCGCCGCCGTTTGCTCGAGCCCATCGTGCGCCACCTCTACGCCTCAGACCTCATGACGCCGGTGGGGCCGCGCATGCGCTCACTCCGGCATGCCGATATCCTGCCCTACACCGATTACCAGGGCTCGTACACCAGCTGGCCGGTCATTACCGGCATCATCGCACGCGGTCTCCTCCGGCAGGGTTTCGAGCCGCTGGCCCGCGATCTCGAACACCGCCTGCTTACCGGCCTCGACCGCGTGCAGGCCTGCGCCGAATTCATTTATGTTGATGCCGCCGGCCGCCCCGCTGTGCGGTCGTATGCCCCGCGCAGTGGCCGCGCCGAATTTTTCGCCACCAACCTTCCCGAACTGCGCCAGGCCTGGACGGTTTCGGCCGCCCTGCGCGCCGCCCGCCATCTGTCTGGCCCACAGTCTGGCCGGTGGGAGAAAACCCTCAGCGTCGGCATTCTCTCCAAGCAAACGGCTCAGTCCCGCGTTATTCGGCCCATGCAAGTCCACGTGAATCAAATTGTCGGCCGGCTACAGGAAGCGGATTACCTTGAGCTCCAGGGCTATGGCTACGAGATTGCCAAAGCCCCCTGGCTTCAGCCTGCACCAGGTCCATCGTAACTTTGCCACTGTTAATCGCCCGTCCCTTGCGGCACCATGAGCCGATAACAATGGAGGTGCGCCATGGTCTTTCAAGATCGGACTCAGGCTGGCCACGCCTTGGCATCAGCCCTGGAACGGTACGCTCCCGACCGACCCGTGGTGATCGGGTTGCCGCGTGGTGGAATGGTGCCAGCGGCCGTCGTGGCTCGGAGCCTAGCCGCCCCGCTCGATATCATTGTGGCCCGCAAAATCTGCCATCCGTTCTCACCCGAATTTGCCATCGGTGCCATCGCCGAAAGCGGCCCGCCGGTGGGTGACATGGCCATTATGGCGGCCGTCGGCCGCGACCTTGATCGCCAGCTCCAAAACCTGCAGCAGGAGGCCGCCGCTCTCCGCGCTCGGTATACCGGCGACCGCCCACCGTACCCACTCGACGGCCGCATCGCCATCGTCGTGGATGACGGCATCGCCACCGGTCTCACCATGGAGGCGGCGGTGGCCGAGGCCTGGCGCCGCAATGCCTACGTGGTGGTAGTGGCAGTGCCGGTGGCGCCAGAAACAGCCTCCGAACGCCTGCTCAGGCTAGCTTCGGATGTGGTGGTACTGCACCAGGCGGGCGCGGAATTTCAGGCCGTCGGCCGATACTATGAGCATTTCGATCAGGTAGGCAACGAAGAAGTCGAGCTCATGATGCAAAAAACCGCAGGCGAAGCCCCCGTCGGTATCCTCATCGACCTCGAAAGTCTCAACGCCGTTCTCACTACCATCCGTAAATACCCGGTTACTAGTCGGGCCATTGCCAGGCAAGCCAAAACCCTAGGCGCTGCCCCCAGTGTGGTGAGTTTCTTTGAGTCCATCCCCGGTGGTACTTCGTTTCAAGATAAAAAAGATGTGATGAACCGCACTTATGAGGTGGAAGTGCTAGCGGAGCAGGAACAAGATGAGCCCGATGATTATCTGCGCAACTACTAAGCCCCTCCCAAATGAAAACCGGCGCCAATCGTACCTGCCCGTAGGTAGGTGACTGACGCCGGTAAAGGCGTGGTTGGTTGGAGGCTTCACGCACGTACAGAGTCGAGAAGCTGACGATAGCCGCGCGGCCTTCTCGGCGCGAGATCCGACCGCTGTCCCTCGAGCCACTGCTTGTACGTGACCGTGCACTCGTTGGGACTCGAGTACCCCGTGTTCCGGCCCCGGCCATAGCCGAGAACCACATCATAGTCTCGGCCACCGAACGGTATGGGGTTGAACGTCCCGGGGTCCCGGAAGGTATCCGGGTGGGGGTTGTCGTTGTACGGCCGCTCCAGATAGCTGAACTCGTCGGGCCAGTGGTAGGTTTCGATTTCGCTAATGCTCTTGCGGACGTCGTCGACCAGCTCACAAACCTCTCGGTAGTCCATCTCGCCCTCGAAGCAGAAGAGCAGCATCGCGAGGAGGTCCCTCAGCTTGGATGGTAGCGGCTCGGTCTCGACGGGGGAGGGAGGCACCTCGGCGGTCGCCGACGCGACCCCGGGGACGACTTCGGTCCCCGGCAGCGCGGCAAGCGCTGCGCGGAGGACCTCGGCCGAGTAGCCAGCCAGTTCCCGCTCCGCCTCCTTATAGGTCAAGAAGCGCGGGTCGAAGACCCAGTAGCGGATCTCCCGGTTGGGCGACAGCGGGCCGTGATGGCAGTGGTCGCACACGTTGTCCAGCGCGGCCAGGGCCGCCAGGAGCGCGAGCGCTTCGGGCTTGGGCGCGGAAAATCCGGTCAGCGGGTGAGAAGCGGCAGCAGCTGCCGCTTCTCCCTTAAGCCACTGGCCGGGCTTGGGACGACACTCGGTGGTTACAGAAGCCATATCTGGCTCCCTTCTGTGCTCGATGTGAAGTAATGGGTTGTACGCCTGCTCGCAGGACCGGAATCATATCCGGAATACGATGGTTACATTATACACAATTAATAGCCAAAAGTCAATGCTGCTCATCACCCTACCACCACGCCCGCCATCAATATTGCGGGTTGCGGTTCTTCCATGAACAAGAGCGCTGGCTAGAGTATTAGCGGCTTATTAACCATAAGCTGTTACAATTCTAGTTAAGTTATGGCACGCCGTATTTTTGCCTTATTAATCCTCGCCCTCCTGCCGGTAGGAGTCGCTTTGGCGCTTCCCGACGCGCCTGTGCCCACCGCTCCCGCTACCCTCACCAGTGTACTGTTCGACAAAGCCGTAAAAACCACTACCCCCAACAACGTTGCCAAAACCCAAGGCATCCAACCCTACACGGTCACCGTTCACGACAATCAGTACCAGTACTCATATCCGTTGTGCGCCACTGCTACGTTGGTGGGCGTTAATAGTAGCAATACCATCGATATCAACACCTTCGTCGCCGGTGACACCGCCGTGGTCAGCGTGCAACCCGATCCCGCCACGCCGGCCAAGGCCTGCATGTCTCGAATCGTACGCCAACAGGTCTCCAAAGGCCCCAGTTCCGGTGAGTGTCTACAAAACTTCCAGGTGAAAGAGGAGATTGAGGGCTCGCCCGCACCTCTTCTGGTTGGCCAAGAGTACACCTATCTGCTGCGCATTTACTCCCGCCCCACGGTCGACTGCGACGGCAACGCCTACGGCGCCAGCCCTATCACCACTGTGGTAGCGGCCGGCAAGCCGTTCGCGGTTTGGCTGGTGCGTGGAAGCGGTACCAATCCGCTCATGACCTGGTCGCTCACCACCGATACTGCCGGCCGGGCCAGTCTTTCGTACACCTTCACCGCTCCCGCCAGCGATTACAAATTCCAAATCATGCCCGGCGGCAACAACAGCCCCGGCGACGTCATTAGCTGGGGCGCCAAAGTGCTCGATCCCAACCCCTCGCCGTCGTCCACGCCCGGCCCGTCCACCTCGCGCCCGGCCGCTATCTCGATCTGGCCCGTTATCGTGGTCTTGGCGCTAATGCTGGGTGTGGCCGGGGGTATGGAATATCGCCACCGCCTCCTTAAGGCACGTGAGCATGAACTCCCTGAGGAAGAATACCAGCGGGTATCTAAGCTATAACGCATGACAAAGCTCGCTGCTAGCTCAGTAATCGATCGTCTTCTTGGCCAAAATTCCTGAATCGTATGGGTGCTTCACCTTCACCATCTCCGTCACCAGGTCTGCCCGCTCTAAAAGTTGGGGCAATTCCCTGCCGCGATGGCCCGTGAGCACTAGGTCGAGCTGCGGTGGCTTGCTATCAATAAGTTCCAGCACTGCCTCCACCGGCAGCAGCCCGCCGGTCACCGTGCCAATAATTTCGTCCAGCACCACCACATCATACCGGCCAGAAGCAATTCGCTCCTGCGCCAGCTCCATCGCTTGCCGGGCCGCCTTTACGTGCTCATCCTCCGGCAATTTATCGCCCAGTATTTTGTAAAAACCCTTGCCAGCCTGAATAAACTCCACGTTTGGCAGATACTCGAAGCCGCCCTTCTCGCCTGTAAACCACGTCTTCACAAACTGGATCACTAGCACCCGCCGGCCATAACCCGCCGCCCTTAGGGCCAGCCCCATCGCCGCCGTAGTCTTGCCCTTACCGTCGCCGGTATACACCACCACCAAGCCGCGATCTTGCTCTTCGTGTAAGTCCTGAGCCTCTTCCATAGTTTTATTGTAACTGAAACGGACGGCATTTCTGCCGTCCGTTTTGTTGGAGCCTTTTTACGTTATAGGCTTAGCACTTCGAGAAGCCGCAAATCTCGCATTTCTGGCATCCCTCGATGAACCGCAGACTCGCGTTGCCGCAATCCGGGCACATGTCAGCCAGGTTGGCCGAAGAGCTGGTGGACCCGGTCGCCACCGGCTGGCTCGCGGGGGTGAGGGCGCCGGCCGCTCCCGCCGCCGCCTCGGCCGCCTGCGCTCCATCGCCACCGCTGGCCAGTACGCTCGCCGCTGCACCCACGGCCGCCAGTTGAGCCTCCTGGGCGGTGCGCTCACCACTGTTCTTGGCTGCTTCGTGCTGGCGGATAGCCTTAGAAACCGCGTCGGCCAGCGAGCGTACTCGGTGTTGTCCGAACCCGGCCGAGCCAGAGCCGCCAATGCCAGCCAGCTGGTCGGCCACGTTCTGCGCGATCCGGTCGCTCGAGTACAGGGTGGGGATCCGGAACGACAGCGAGATCAGGCGTCCGATTGCCTCGGCGTCGGCCGTAATGTCCGAGCCGGCGCGTCCTAGGTTAATGAACACCTCAAAGATGTTGCCCTCGCCGTCCTCGTTAATCGAGATGTAGGCCGTACCCACGGGTGTGGTGATCCGGTAGGTGTAGCCGTGTAGCACTGCCGGCCGTTGCTTCATCTCTACCGGCACACCTGCCAGTGCCTTCTCGCCCTCACCAGCCTTAATCTTCTTGCCAGCCAGTTGGTCGTAGTATGAACCTTCTTTCTTGGTCTCGAGCACCTGCTTTTCGCGGCTTCCATCACGGTAGATCGTGATGCCCTTGCAGCCTGTCTCGTAAACTTGCCAGTAGGCGTCGCGTACGTCCTGCACTGTCGCTTCGTTATTGAAGTTGATGGTCTTAGAGATGGCATTGTCTACGTACCTCTGGAAAGCCGCCTGCATGTTGATGTGCTGCTCGGGAGTAATATCGCCTGCCACCACGAACGTCCGGCGCATGTCTTCAGGCAGTTCGGCCATGTTCTGAATGGAGCCGCGGTTAGCCGACACCTTCTCCAGCAATTCCTCACTGTACAAACCCCGCTCCTTGAGTGTCTTTTCGAAGTAACGGCTGGTGTAGAACATTCGCTTGCCCTCGATAGTGTTCTTGGCGAAGGTCAGGGCAAAGATCGGCTCACAACCGCTCGAGCAATCGGCCAGCTGAGCCGTCGTACCCGTCGGCGCGATGGTGGTGCGGGCGCCGTTGCGCGGGCGGATCTCGCCCGGCTTGTCGTAGATAGAGCCCTTGAAGGCCGGGAATACGCCCCTCACGCGGGCTAGATCCACCGAGGCCACGTCCGACTCCTTCTGGATGAACTTCATCATCCGCTCGGCCACGTCGGTACCTTCTTTGGTGTTGTAGCCAATCCCCATCGATAGCAGTGCGTCGGCAAAGCCCATAATGCCCAGCCCAATGCGGCGAATAGCACGGGTTGTTACGCGCACCTGCTCAATCGGGTACTCGTTCATGTCGAGCACATCATCCAGGAACCTGGTGCCCAGGTGCACCATTGTGCGCAAGCGGTCCCAATCGAAATCGGTGCCAGCCTCGTTCACAAACTTGCTGACGTTAATCTGGCCCAGCGTACAGGCGTCGTAGGGGAGTAGCGGCTGCTCACCACACGGGTTGGTAGCCTCAATCTGGCCCAGCTGCGGCGTGGGGTTAGCGCGTGAGTTGTTTATGCGATCTATCAAGATCATGCCCGGATCACCGTACTGCCAGGCTAGACGGGTAATTAGATCGTAAACCTTCTTGGCGTTCAGCCGGCCAACTTCCTTGCCAGAGTGCGGATTAATTAGGGCGTAACCACGCTCCGGATCGGTCTCAATGGTCCATTCGCGCAGGCGCTTCACAGCCGCGTCTAACCGCACCAGCTTCAGGTCGAGGTCACGGGTACGGTGCGCCTCTTTCACTTCGGCGATCACGTCATCAAATGGGAACTCGTCCTCGTAATTCTCGGGCAAGAACTTCGCGTCGCGCTTTACGGCCTCGTAGAACTTCTCGTCCACCGTCACCGAAATGTTGAAGTTCGTCAGTGAAAACTCGTCCACCTTATACACTGCGAACAACAAAATGTCCGGATGAGTGTAGTGCAAAATGCCCATGTTGGCGCCGCGCCGTACCCCGCCCTGGCGGATCTGCGAGGTAATGTCGTTGTATGCCTGCATAAATGCGATCGGGCCGGTGGTAGTACCGCCGCTCGAGGCAATTACATCACCCTTGGGGCGCAGCCGGGTGAAGGAGAAGCCGGTACCGCCGCCGCTGCGGTGAATTCGGGCCATATCCATAGCCGAATCCAGAATTCCCTCTAGATCATCTTCCACTGGCAACACGAAGCATGCCGACAGCTGCTGGTTGGGCTTGCCGGCGTTGAGCATGGTGGGGGTGTTAGCCACAAATTCCTGGCGCGCCATCGTGCCATAGAATGCCCGCGCCATCTCCACATGGGCCTCTGTTGGGTTTTCGCTATACAGCCGCTCAGCGGTAGCGATGTTGTAGCAAATGCGCCACAGCATTTCTTTGGGAGTCTCGATCGGGTTGCCTTGCTTATCGCGGAAGGCGTAGCGGGTGCGCCCAATGTACCAGGCGTTTTCGCTAAAATCAGGATCCGGCAAATCTTCGGGCATCGGCGCGATCTTCTTGCCGATCACGTAGAGTTCCTCGAGCCGCTCGCGGTCCTCTGGCGTTTCTGCCTCGATGTTGTTAGCTAATAATGCTTGCGGCGTGCTCATGGCCACGTAATCCCCTTCTTATGTTTTTTTACTTTCGAGTCTCCAAGACCGCGCACGACCGCGTCCCCCGGTTTCTCACAATCTACACACTCGTAATCTCGCGACTACTGCTTGTGCTCTACCTTATCACTTCTGGTCTGCAAGTGGCTATTTAGGAGTTGCTTCACCTCGTCCTCAAACGCGCTGACGTCGCTGAAGTCGCGGTACACGCTGGTAAACCTGATGTAGGCAACATGATCTAGAGCCTTCAGGTGCTCCATCACTAGAGCCCCAATCAGCTGGGCCGGCACCTCGCGCCGTTTGGCCGAGCGCAGATCCGCCTCAATCTGCTCCACCATCTGGTCCACCTGGGCGTCCGTTACCGGGCGCTTGGTGATGGCGAGAGCAATGCCGCGCCGGAGCTTGTCGGGATTAAACGTCTCCCTCCGGCCGTCGTGCTTGGTCACCACCAGGTCCATCTGCTCCACGCGCTCGTAGGTCGTGAAGCGCTGATGACAGCCGAGACATTCTCGGCGACGGCGCGTGGAAGTAGCGTCGCTTTCACGCTTATCCACAACCTTCGTATCGCAGTGTTCGCAGAATGGGCAAACCACTGTGTATTCCTTTCCGTGCTAGTTTTGCACAATATTTTTAGTTGCTGCACCACAACGAGTTGTGTTACGTTAGCATTATGGACGCTACATATTGTGGCCGTCAACATTAAAAGCACAAACGAATTCAAACCAAAAAACTCTGGTAAAGAACCGCTTAAGGTAGTTATAGTGTTCTTACTACGCGGAGGTGGAGCCAGTAGGGGGTAGGCGAATCCTCTATTTATTTCGCTCTAAATTTGGCACGCACTAAAAGGAGGCACCAAAAATGATTAAAACGATCGACAAAACTACTTTCGATGGCACTGTCCTTAAATCCGACAAGCCGGTACTGGTAGATCTATGGGCCGAATGGTGCCAGCCCTGCCGCGCCATGGAACCGACCATTGAGGCAGTGGCCAAGGAGTTTGAAGGCAAAGTTACCGTTGCCAAGCTCAATGTCGACGAAAACCCGGAGCTCGCTCAGCAGCTCGACGTTATGAGTATTCCCACCATGATGTTGTTTAAAAACGGCCAACCCGTGAACCGTCTCGTGGGCCTGTCCACCAAAGAACGCTTAACCGGCGCCATCTCGGCGGCCCTGGCCTAAAGAAAGGAATCGGTCTCGAGCATGAGCGACACCCGCAACGTCATCATCATCGGCTCCGGCCCGGCTGGCCTCACTGCCGCTATCTACGCCGCCCGCGCCAATCTCAAGCCCCTGTTGCTTGAAGGCGAGCCCATGGGTGCTGGCGACCAACCCGGCGGACAACTCATGAACACGACCGAGATCGAGAACTTCCCCGGCGCCATCGGTCTCCAGGGCCCCGAGCTCATGGCCAAAATCCGCGAGCAAGCCGTCACATTTGGTGCCAACATCGCCTCCCAGCGTGTCACCAAGGTCGACTTCAGTGTCCGGCCATTCGGCGTCTGGGTTGGCGACCAAGAATACCGCGCCGAAACGATCATAGTGGCCACGGGCGCTAAGCCGCTCATGCTCGGCCTCGATGACGAGTGGCGCCTGATGGGCCGCGGCGTGTCCACTTGCGCAACCTGTGACGGCTTCTTCTTCCGTGGCAAAGATATCGCCGTGGTCGGCGGCGGGGACGCCGCCATGGAAGAGGCCATCTTCCTCACCAACTTCGCTAAATCCGTCACCGTGATTCACCGCCGTGACAAGCTGCGGGCCAGCCAGGTCATGGCCGACCGCGCCCTAGCCAACGACAAGATCAAGTTCCACTGGAGCGCCGAAGTCGCGGCCATCAACGGCGACCGCATGCTCGAGTCGGTTACACTTAAAGACACCGTTACCGGTGACAAATCCCGCCTGGCCGTTAACGGCCTCTTCATAGCTATCGGCCACAAGCCCAGCTCGGAATTATTCGAAGGCCAGCTCGAGCTCGACTCCAAAGGCTACATCGTCACCAAGGGTGTCGCCACCAGCGTGCCCGGCGTATATGCCTGTGGCGATGTCCAGGACGCGGTCTACCGTCAGGCCATCACTTCGGCTGGCACGGGTTGCATGGCTGCTCTCGATGCCCAGCATTTCCTCGAGGAACACGCTCCTGCCCCGGCCAAGGCCAAAACCCCGGCCACCGCAGCGGTCTAGTGCGCGCAAGCTGAAAGCCTTCGGGCAACCGGGAACTCCCAGCTGCCCGAAGGCTCATGTCGAAAACTGCAACCAGTTCTCTTTCTCCGGATCAGTGCCTCGCGGTTTATATCCGCATCGCATGAGCGCCTTGGAGCTGCGAGAATTCTTGTTATGCACTCTGGCCCAGACTTCTCGGAATCCTAGCTCGGTCAGAGCCCGGTTGGTTAGCTCTCTGATGGCTGAGGTCATGTAACCTTGGCCCTGAAACTCCTCGCCCAGGAAGTAGCCAATCTCGACCGCATCTTCGATGCCCGGCAGCCGTGTCAGCTTTATGAAGCCAACCATGTTACTGGTCACTTCATCACGAATGCTGCACCGGTACTCCCAGACACCCTCCGGTGGATTCTCGATCCGCCGCCGCACCTCTTCTTCCGAAAAATACCGTCTGCCGGTGTCGTCGTCGAATTGGGTGAGGTGGGACCGGTTACGGTCTATAAGTTCGAACAACTCGGGGGCGTCACCCGGGACCAAGCGACGAACCAAAACAAATCGGTCGGCCATAGCCGACTCCCTTCGCTCCGATATCCGTAGGACATGCCTAATTATGTCTTAACATCAGCAAAAATCAATCCAGAAATAACGGCTCGGGCTCAAGTTCCAGCCCAAACTTTTCTTTAGCCGTCCGCTGAATTAAGTCCACCAGTTTCATCAAATCGCCAAATTTCGCGTGGTGGGGATTAGTAATCACCAGCGCGTGGTTATCCCACACCTTAAGCCCAAAGTGCTCGCTGCCTTTAAACCCGCATTGCTCCACAATCCATCCGGCCGGGATTTTAAACTTCTCGCCATATTTAAATGATGGCACATTCTTGTACTGCGCCTCAATCTCGGCTAGCTTGTCCGCAGCCACGATCGGCGACTCAAAAAACGAGCCTGAGTTGGGCACCACGCTGGGGTCCGGCAGAATCCGCGCCCGCACCGCCGTCACCCCATCGCGGATCTGCTCTAGCGTCGGCTGCTCAACGCCGTGCTCATCCAGCCATCGCTTGAGCGACTCGTACACCGGCCGCGCCGGCTCCCTTTTACTCAGCCGAAGCGTAATGCTCGTAATCACATACCGCCCCGCGTTATCGGTCTTAAATGTGCTCGTCCGGTAACCAAAGTCGCAATCTCCACGGTGCAGCACCACAAACTCACGCCGGCGCATGTCGTAGGCCTCCAGCTCCACTAGAGTGTCTGCCACCTCCTGGCCGTAGGCTCCGGCGTTCTGCACCGGCGCTGCGCCGGCTGTCCCCGGAATCATCGACATTGCCTCGATTCCGCTCAGGCCTAGCTTTACTGCCCGTTCCACCACGCCGTCCCAGTGCTCACCGGCACCAATCTTCAAAATCACCGCGTCGCGATTCTCGCCCACCTTCTCGAAGCCTCCGATCTCCATTTTCATCACCAGCACGTGCAGTGGTCCTTCGCCGGCCACAATATTCGACCCCTCGCCCAGCACAAATACCGGCAACCCTTGCTCGGCTGCCCAATCGCACGCTTGCACCACCTCTTTGTCGGATCGCACTGATACATAGAAGTCTACCGGGCCGCCCACCTGCATGGTCGTATTGGCTGCCATCGCCACCTGCTCTTGGACTTTCATAGGGTCTGGCGGGCGCTTCCCAGGCTGTTCACCATCGCCAATACTTCGCCCGCCTCCGTTTCAGACACCTCCGTGGCCTTGTCTCCTGCCGCGGTGCCTGGTTGGTTGCCGAAGATCATGTCGTTGTCGTACCGCAGGAACCGGTGGTCGGAAAACAATTGGTAACCCGATTCATGCACCCCGCCGTGCACCCGCTCAAATACCTGCACTTTCACCCGCGGCACCGACGAATTGGCCACGTTGCACTTTGTGATGTAAATCAGCTGGTTTTCGTTCGTTAAATACTTCTTGGTCGCGATCGGAATCGAAGCGTCCTGTAATTTGTCCTGCAAAAACCAACTCACGCTGTTTTCCAGGGACGTCTTGGTCTGTTCAGTAGCTGGGGAATCATTACTCATCGTATTAAGCTTAAATCTAAAGCCCGCGCTTGTCTAAACTGTCCCGCTCGGTTAAGCTTGTTGACGTCGCGCGCCTGTAGCTCAGGGGATAGAGCACCAGTTTCCGGTACTGGGTGTCGGGGGTTCAAATCCCTCCAGGCGCACCAGCAATAATCCTCCGCCAACCATATCTTTGCCGAGCCTAGTCAAGCCAACAGATTTGTGCTATAAAAGGTAAGTTGCGCGGGAACGCGACCCCCATGCGCTCGTAGCTCAGTGGATAGAGCACGTGGCTTCGGACCACGGTGTCGGGGGTTCGAATCCCTCCGGGCGCACCATTAAAAATATGGGCCATTAGCTCAGTTGGTTAGAGCAGCTGCCTCTTAAGCAGCGTGTCCTGGGTTCGAGCCCCAGATGGCCCTCCATAGCACTTATGCTTAAAAAGGCTCCCGCAAGGGAGTCTTTTTGTTTGGTATGATTCATCCATGAAAAACGTGATAGTCGTTACCGCTAGAACCAATGTCTGGGAGCAGTCAAAAAGCTCAGGCGAGTATGCAATGTCTACTATTGATTCATCCCTGGCAGATGTCGGATT
>DASXHH010000007.1:0-57874 GCA_036488585.1 Candidatus Saccharimonadia bacterium
AGACGTCAGCTCCAAGCCTTTATGGGCCATGCTGACAAACGCCGTATTAGTGCTTGGCTGAAAGACCTAAGACAAAAGCAGTATATCGATTGGATCTATGACCCAACTAACCCAGGCGATATGTCCAAGCCGGCTATCTACTTTTTGGGCACCAATGGTATTCGGCTCCTCCGCCAGGCCGGCGCCTATTGCGAAGCCGAACTCAAAAAGCGCTATAAAGACGCCTCCCGGCAGCCAAGCTATATTGCGAGTTGTCTGCTGCTGGTGGGCTGCTGCTTGCATCTCGAAGGTCGCAACCAGAGCATGCAGAACGCAACTTACTCCTATGCTGTAAAGGCCGATATGGCCGAACCAGATAGCACATATCATTACCTACGAGAAAGCGACCTTGCTCCGGATCTCGCCTTCATTAAGCAGGTCCCGGACGAAGATCCCGCGACTTATCTACTCCAACTTTTAGATCTCACCACTCCGCGCTACATGGTAAAAAGCCGGATAAGAGGCTATGTCGATTTCCTGGGTTCAGGCGAATGGAACCAACCAGAGACTGGTGCCGAACCCCCCATTGTCCTGGTAGCCTGCCCGTCTCTCCCTGAGCTGATATTTGCCAAGCGCTATGCTAAGAAACGGCTCAAAGAGCTTGACCTGGAAGACTCGCAAAACCTACGAGTCCGGTTTGCCATCATCGAGCAAGTGAAGAAACAAGGACTGACCGCTATCATTTGGGAGCAGGCCTAGCTCGACCCAAGAAAAGGGCCCGGAAGCCTCGTAAGGCCCCGGGCCCTTTCTCTAGTATTCCTCGGCAAGCATCACCGTTAGTATCCGCCGGCAATGCCGTGATAGCGGATTCTCACCGCCCTTCAGCGCCTGGTCGTAGTAGTCTATCTTCCATAGCACCGTCTCACCTTGCCAGATAATGCTACCAAAGTCATGTTCACCGTATGGATCGTTATCCTCGGTAAACTTATCAAACGTCCGTACTGCCCGCAGCAACCCCGGCAAGTCATCCAAGGCCCGCACGCCCACTGTCACTGTCACCCCAAACCCTCCGCGCCGGAACGCGTCATTAAATTCCGCGATCATTTTTCTCTGCTCTGTCTGTGTCTCCATATCACACACTCCTCTCTTCTTAATGCCGGCCGAGTCGACCTCTCGCCCTGGCCCAAGGGCAAGGGCGCACCACTGGGAGCCGTCAAGGTGGAGCTAGGCCCAGCCAGAACACCTTGACGGCCAATGTGCGCCCTTACGATGAGGAGGCAGGGGAGAGGAAAACCGCATCTAACAGGCCTATTTACCCCGGTCTGTATAATTAGGGGGTGAAAAATATTCTTGAGTTTGCTGTGGCCGTACTTAACGAGTGGATGGCGTTGATAACAGGCGGCATCATCGCGGCCGTTCTTTGGCTTATCCCAGTGTTGAAGCCTGACTCATTCGGAGCTGCTCGGCAAATATCGTATGCCGCCATTGTGTTAGCCTTTGCCGCCGCCTGCTACAGAGCCTGGCTAAAGGAACGAGATGCAGTTCGGGCACTAAATGAGAGCATTGCCGACGAGGGACCGTTACAGCACCCCTACATTTTTATATCTGGCGCAGGTATAACCAGCTACCCACCGCATATGATTCAGTTTCATAATGATGAGCAACACACATACCATCTCGATGGTATTCAGTGGGGTGAGACATATGTGAACGCTGACATAGCTCTTCCGCCAGGCATGGAACGGGCGTCGGTTGGGGCTCCGGCCCAGCCTTTTAGCATCAAATTCGAGAATATAGAGCTTTATGTTTCGCGGATGAATGAAAAATATCGGATAACACAAGAAGCAATTTGGCAAGACAGGGCAGACGATAGATTCAACCTAACGGGGTTTAAGCCTCACCCCAGTAAGATTGAGAGGCTTTGACACCCACCGTATGAGGGGTGCAACAACTTTAAGCTCAACCTGTAAATGCGGCAATCGCTTCCACCCAACTACGTAAGACCATAGGCAGGTCTGCGATGTCTCCTTCGAGAACCCCTGTTCTATAAACCAGCAGGTCCTTCGACCTTAAAACGCCACCGTTTGTAGCCAAGGCTGCTCCAAAACTCGGCCATTTGCTCAGTTCTTCTTCGATATCGTCTTCCCAAACTGTAAAATGCCCAGCAACGGTCGAAGCATTGCCGAATGCGTAGGGGAGGCTGCCATGCTTAACACTGGAAGCGGGTAGCCACCCAAGTACGCGCTCCGTGTCGCCTTTATGACTGGCATGCGCCCTAGCTCGCGCGGCCACGTTTGAAGGGTATTTTCTTGCTGCACCGAGCGCATCACCATCAACTACCACATATACTGGGATGCTGAGCTTCATAAACATTTCATACGGGATGCGCAGGCCTGATTTGCCTGACATTTCCAGAACAGAAATGCCTTTGCTATCGAGTGGCATCCCTAACTTTTCAGCTAGCGCCTCCAAGACAACCTTATCTGTTCCTCCCTCAACCAATGCAACCGCATCACAAAAGAAGCCTTCAGAAAATGTAGCAGGCAATTGCTTTTCAACAAACTTCTTAACCTGGGGCTCACTACAAGACGCAGCTGCTGAAACTTTTGATGTGTCGGTTTGCGTAACATTTGTCTCCCCTGAGCTAAGTCTGAAGCGCCTAAGAGAGGAAAACTGATCTGGTCTAACAAAATATGGACTATGCGTAGCTATGATCACCTGGGCGGTGGGCTGACTTGCAAGCTCGGCAAGTATGCGAGCAAAAGCACGGGCACGGATAGGGTGTTGATATATCTCGGGTTCTTCGATGCACACCAGTAATACAGGCAAGTTCTCCAGTTCTGCCCTCAGTCTATCGGCCGCCTCCTCTGGCGTCTCGCCTTCCTCCGGCTGGTGCATCTGCCGAGCATAAGCTTCATCCGGTACCAGTGATTGGAACATCGCTATCATCACGGCTCTCTGCACGCCATGTCCCTGGCGTGATACGTCGTTGGTTAAACCATCTATTGATACATCTGTAACTACCGTCGCATCGCTCCGAGGAACAAATTCCGGTACTGTAGGGGTGAATATAACGCTCGCATTAGGCACCAGGCCGGCGAGCCGCTCATTTATCCTATCCGCCTGCATACCCGTGGACGTCTCAATGCTCTCCCTTACTAGGCTGTTCAATTCCTCGAACTTGTCCGCGTTTTCTGTTAGCCATTTGGTACGTGTCTCGGCGCTGGCCTTGGTCATGAGCGAGCCGATGAGTTCATTAAGTGCCGACCCTTTGCCGGAAGTGCCAACTTGGGACGCAATATCAGCTGCTGCCGGCACAAGAATAATCCGCATACAATCTTTTATAACGTTCGGGCCGTTTATCCCAAACATGTGAGTTGCATCAGCGTCGCTCACGGTCACAAGATGCTGAACATTCTCTGGTTTGCTCTCCCACTCAGCGAGCGCTGCATGGACCTGATCTTTGGAGGGAGCCGAACCTAGGTCCGGCAAATCAGAAAAACGGCTACGCAGCCTAACATAAGCCGGACGAAATTCAGCGACCCGTGTAAAGCCTCGTACATCAGCAAAACCAGGCCCCTGAGTCGCATTTCCAACTACTTTGCTCTTGTCGTCACCCAACCTCCACGAACGGCGAAAGCGGGCCGTTGCACCTCTCCCATATTCTTTTAGCCGCTCCTTGTCCCGTACCGTCAACGAGCCGAACGTCACGGTAACCTCAATAGTCTGGTTTTGTTCTGTAGCCGGCCCCTCCTCGCCCACATGGCTATTACCAGTTACATCTGTAGCGCTCAAAGGTAAACCGTTAAAAAACCAATCAAGAGCATACAATGCACACGACTTTCCGGAGCCATTAGCACCAATCAATGCGGTGTAGTCATCTACATCGATGTCAAAGAGTTTCAGGCTCCGATAGTTTTTGACGGCGATGTGGATTATCTTCATAGCTATTATTTTCCCCAAGGTAAAGGCATCTTAAGTTCTCATGCTAGTATTTGACGATACCGCCGATCAATTCACAAGCATAAGCATTCTGACTCAGCAAAGGCAAAATGTCTGCTGCCATGGAAGCATGAGGGCACGACCCTGCGGGTCTGGGCATCACGTAAGAACAGCCAGGTTGATACCCTAGCCTGGATTTGATAACGCCGGAGACTGAATTTATTGTTCCAGTTCCCGGTTTGTACGCTCTCTATCAAGAAGCATATACTTATTGAGTAATTGGGCATTAGATTATCATCGCCCAACCCATAATCCCCCCAAGGAGATCCTGGTGGCCCAAACGCTTCAAACAGCGAAGACGCAAAAAAATGACGAATTTTACACTCAGCTTGCTGATATCGAGAACGAACTGAGGCATTACAAAGAGCAGTTTCGCGGCCAAGTAGTTTTTTGCAACTGCGACGACCCGTATGAGAGTAATTTTTTTAAGTATTTTGCGAACAATTTCAACCACTTAGGTCTAAAAAAACTTATAACTACGAGCTACACCAAGTCGCCGATAGCCGGAACACAACTTTTGCTGTTTGAAATGGAAGGGCTAAAGCCTGATGGCAAGCAGCCGTTTAAGGTGGAGATTAACGAAGTTCCAGACAGTGATGGCAGCGGCGCCGTGGACTTGAGTGATGTCCAATATTTGCTCAAGCACGACAAAAACACAGCCACTCCCCTTAGCGGGAACGGAGACTTCAGGAGTAAGGAGTGTATCGAGCTGCTTAAGCAAGCCGACATAGTGGTAACAAACCCGCCGTTCTCATTATTTCGCGAGTACGTCACACAACTTGCCAACCATAACAAGAAGTTTTTAATTCTGGGAAGTCAGAACGCCCTAACCTATAAGGAAGTCTTCCAGCTCATTAAAGAGAACAGAACGTGGCTAGGCTACGACAATGGCGGAACCAAATGGTTCCAAGTACCTGATGACTACGATATTCAAACAGAGTCAAGGAAAAAGTATGTGAACGGCGTTAAGTACTTCAGTATGGGCAGCATCATGTGGTTTACAAACCTTGAGACCACAAAACGTCATGAGGAGATAGTGCTCTATAGGAAATTCGCGGGTGAAACATACCCTCACTATGTAAATTATGATGCAATAGAAGTATCGAAAGTCGCGGATATTCCGCTCGATTACGAAGGGGAAATGGGAGTGCCGATTACCTTCCTCGATAAATACAATCCCGACCAATTTGAAATCATTGGCCAGAGTCGACGGCTAGGAAAGCCAATGTCTCAAATCGCAGAAAAAGGTACGTATGCCCAAGGAGGGGTGCGTTTTTACACCGCCGAGACAAATGGAACGTACAAGTACAGATGTCTGTATGACCGAATTGTTATAAAGCACAAGAAAATTAAGGATTAAGACTTATGAAAATCGAGCTGCAGCCACTGAAGGTGCGCGAGGTAATTGAAGGCTACAAAGATAGCGCTGAATTGGGGGTGACGGCGTATAACGGACAGCTCGACGTCCGCCCGAAATACCAACGCGAATTTGTCTACACCGGTAGGCAGCGAGACGAAGTCATACGCACCATCAAGAACGGCTTCCCCCTCAACGTGATGTATTGGGTGAAGACGGACCAAGGCGGGTTCGAGGTGCTGGACGGTCAGCAGCGAACAATTAGCATAGGCCAATATGTAAATAACGATTTTTCCTTAGACGACAGGTTCTTCCATAATTTAACCTCAGAAGAGCAGAATCAAATACTAGAGTATGAGTTAATGATCTATTTTTGTGAGGGCACCGATAGAGAACGGCTGGATTGGTTCAAAATCATCAATATCGCTGGTGAAAAACTAACCGACCAAGAGCTGCGGAACGCAGTATATACCGGGCCATGGCTTTCGGATGCTAAGCTAAAGTTCAGTAAGTCAAACTGTGCTGCGTACTTGCTGGCCAATGATGGAGGAGCGCTGATTAGCGGTTCGCCCATCCGACAGGAGATCCTTGAAACTGCGCTGTCGTGGATCAATAAGGGCGAAGCGGCAGATTATATGGCTAGACATCAGCATGACGAAAGTGCCGACGGGTTATGGGAGTATTTTCAAAACGTCATCGAATGGGTGCGGCAAACATTTCCCCATTACCGCAAACAAATGCACGGGGTCGGCTGGGGGCCTCTCTATAACGAGTTCAAGGATTCTGTGCTGGACTCGGCAAATCTTGAATCAGAGGTAGCGGATCTAATACAAGATGATGACGTGACCAAGCTATCGGGCATTTATCCGTATGTGCTAACTAGACAGGAAAGATATCTCAGTCTTCGCGGATTTGATGAGAAGACGAAGCTGGCTGCCTATGAGCGACAAAAGGGTATATGTATAAGATGCGGCAAGCATTTTGACTTCAGCGGAATGGAAGCTGACCATATTAAACCATGGTCTGAAGGAGGCCATACTACGGCAGAAAACTGTCAAATGCTATGTAAAGACGATAACCGTCGCAAGAGCAGCATATAGCGAAACCCCAGTGTTGATACCAAGCCCACTCTTACTAGCTTTACTCTTATGCTTGGTTATCCAGGTCTACGAGAAGATAATTACCTAAACCACTATTTGAGCGAGAGCCAGCATGAACGAAATCAAATGCCCAAAATGTAACAATGTATTCAAAGTAGACGAGGCCGGCTATGCGGATATCCTAAAGCAAGTTCGAGACCATGAATTCCAAAAGGAAATCCATGACCGAGAAGAGATGCTAAACGCCGATAAAGTAAGCGCTGTCAAACTAGCCGAGGCCAACACTAAGAACGAACTGCAGGCAGAAGTCTCGAAGAGGGATACCGAAATCGCTCAGCTCAAAGCGCAACGGGACTCGCTTGTGGGCGAGCTCAAGGCCGAGAAGGATGCAGAAATTGCACGGCTTCAGGCAAAATTGGAGTCTTATGAGATAGAGAAGAAGCTCGCCGTCAACGAGGCAGTCACCATCGTAGAAAAGGAACGTGACGAACTTGCCGGTGAGCTGAAAAGCAAGGATACGGAGAAGCAACTGCTCGAGTCGTCCCTAAAGGAGAAATTCGCTGCCGAACTTAGAACAAAGGACGATATCATTAAGTTCAAAGATGAAGAGATTGCTCTCCGCAAAGATATGAAGGTCCGACTCTCCACCAAAATGGTCGGCGAAACCCTAGAGCAGCATTGCGAAATAGAGTTCAATAGGCTCCGCGCTACTGGCTTCCAAAACGCGTATTTCGAGAAAGACAATAACGCTATCTCCGGCAGCAAAGGCGACTACATTTACCGCGAAACCGACGAAGTCGGCAACGAGGTCGTTTCGATAATGTTCGAGATGAAGAACGAAGGCGATGAAACTGCCACCAAGCATAAAAACGAAGATTTCTTGCGCGAGCTTGATAAAGATCGCACAGAGAAGGGCTGTGAGTACGCGGTCCTCGTCTCGCTCCTGGAACCAGACAGTGAGCTCTATAACGCCGGGATCGTCGATGTTTCTCACCGATACCCCAAGATGTATGTCATTCGCCCACAATTCTTTATCCCAATAATTACGCTCCTGCGAAATGCTGCGCTGAACTCACTAAAATACAAGGCTGAGCTTGCGCTTATCCGAAATCAAAATATTGATATCACGAATTTCGAAGACAACATTAGCAAGTTCAAAGAAGGCTTCGCCCGCAACTATGATCTTGCCAGTCGCAAGTTCAAAACTGCCATCGATGAGATCGACAAGACTATCGATCACCTGCAAAAGACCAAAGACAACCTACTGGCCTCGGAAAATAATCTTCGCCTAGCAAATAACAAGGCGGAAGACCTAACGGTCAAGAAGCTTACGCGAGGGAACCCCACAATGGCTACAAAATTCGCTGAGCTTGAGAACGAAAAAACTTTGGTCTAGCCACAACATTAGCCATTGCTGACGCGGTTGAAGTGCTGGGCGGTGTCGAGGAAATACGGGCTACCTTCTACGATTTGCAAAAACAGCTCTACGCCAAACGCCAATTAACGAAGAAGTAAATAATTTGGGGTTCGCGACCAGTGCCGCGAACCCCAGACAGCCGAGCAGTCGTCAGCTCAGATGGTCGAAATATGTTCGAAAAGCGCTCTCTTCACAGACGCAGCTGTCTCTGTCGCCACCTGATTGCCGACACGTTCCCCGAGCTCAGCAGCGTCTATGAAAGTGAACTGACCGGCCGTAAGTACCAGGGATATGCTGAGACGCTGGCCTTGGCGTGAACTGCGTTCGCTGGTGATGAGATGATCTTCATGTTCCAGCTCGAACATTCCTTGACTCACGGCATCGAGGCTCAGCCGCGTCATCCCCGTCAGAAGCTGTCGAACTGACAGATGAGTTTCCGTAATAGTGCCGCCTTCAGACACGATCGCCTCTAGGATAGCTAGCTTGTCCCCGCTCATTGCGAGCCCAGTTGACGTACGCGGAGTCCATCTGAGGTAAAACATAGTTGCCTCTTTCCATGGTCCGGATCTGGCGCTACGTATGTTAATCCACGAGTAGCCACCGTGCAATAGGACTGATATCGCTATTTCCAGCACACATGGCTTTGCCAAGTGCTAGAATCGAACCATGAGGCGTGAACATCCCCACAAGAAGCCAGTAAGACGCGGCCGTAACAAGCCTCGAGCGCGATTTCGTAAAACTAATTATGCAGAACTCACAGTTGCAGCCCTCGTTCTTTTGATCCTGATCGGAGGGGCGGCCCTCATAAAGATTGGGCTAATAATAGGTGCTGGAATAATTCTCGTCGCACTGGTTGGTTCCTGTCTCGTTTTATGGCTGAGACGAAGGAATTCGTAGTAGAATACTACCGATTTTTTCTGAAATACATTACAATGCACCCATAACGAGCCCCCAAGGACAAATTCCCGTTAGGAAGAGTCTCACGACTACTTGGCAGGCTGGCCACTCGCAAGGGTGGCATTTCTATTGCAAACGTTTAGACATAGCCTTCATAAGGACCTTGGTTTTGTCACTGGGTTTATTAGCATGAGCTCCTAACACACCAGCAACCGCATCGGCCACTCGCAGCATCGGGTAAGCTTCGTCATCTGCGGTTCGCAATCGTTTTGACGACAGTCCTTTATCGCGCAGTACCTTTTTGAGTCTACGTTCATAACTCTTATCTTTACGCCCATCAAGGATTATTCGCTGTACGTCCACGCCCTCAGCAGCCGTTATTAAAGTGCTCTCCAGCGCCACACCGAAGTCTCGCAGGGGGTTCTTGCTAAGCTGGTATCTAACTACAAAATCGCCTTTTACCACAGCTTTCAAAAATGTTTCCCTAACAGGCCACGGCGCTTTTGACCAGTGAAACGACTTAACTTTGGCTTTCGCTTCGGCAGCCACTACCAAATCGTTCAGTGGATCCAGTTGCTCGGTCTCAACCAGTATCGCAGCAAATACGCAGACACCACTGGACTTATTGGTACCGGACTCGTCCACGAAAACATACATGTTGGCAGGATAGTGTTATGCATTGCAGACGTCAAATCAGCTTTAGCGTAAAATAGCCTCACTATGAAGTGGCTAACCAAATCCGACTACCTTAAATATCTCGTCCACCCAGACTACCTCTGGCTAGCCAAGCATGATAAAGATAAGCTCCCACAGCACTCAGAGAACGACCAGGCCAGATTCGCAGCAGGGGATGAAGTCGAGTCCTACGCACGCCAGCTCTTCCCGGAGACTATCCTCATCGAACCTCCCAACTTTTTCGATGGCCCCGACGTAACAGCTGCAGCCATGAAACAGCCGGCAATCACGTCGCTATTCCAAGCGAGCGTCCTCACCGACAACAAGCTCTACGCCGCCGCCGACGTTATCGTCCGCACCCCAGACGGCTGGGACCTATATGAAATTAAATCCGGCACCAAAGTCGCAGATAGCCATCTGCACGACCTGGCCTTTCAGTACCTGGTCTTTGCCAAAGCCGGCCATAAAGTCAGCCGCTGCTTCGTTATGCATATCAATCCCCACTACACCCGCCATGGTGATATTGAACCAAGCCAACTCTTCATGACCGAAGAGGTTACCGACAAAGTTCTGCCCCTGCTCAAACAAACCGCCAAGAACATTGTCGAAGCCCGCAAAGTCATAGACAGCCCAAACTGCCCCAAGTACGATTTCGATCTCTGCGGCAATCTGTACGCCTGGCGTGATATCTATCGCCATCTCCATCCGGACTTGCCCTCTTCCACTCTGCTTAATCTCACCCGCCTCAAGCTCGAACAACTTCTTGAACTCCAAGGCCTAGGCATCACAGCCATTGCTGAAATCCCTCAGGACTTCAATCTTGGGCCTGAGCAATTGTCCCAAGTTGAAGTCACACGCTCTGGAGCTGCCCGTCTCCACCCAGACAAGATCACTCACGAACTAGCAAAGCTCGAGTACCCACTCTACTTCCTGGATTACGAAACCTTCTCCAGTGCCATCCCTATGTGGGACGGCGTCCGCCCGTACCAACAATTGCCCTTCCAATACAGCCTCCATGCCATCCCGTTCCAGGGCGCCAAACTCACCCATTACGAACATCTAGCCCAAGGTACCGAGTATCCTGCAGAAAAGCTCCTGGATCACTTGACTAAAGACCTCGGCCCCGAAGGCAGCGTCATCGTCTGGAACAAGAGTTTCGAAATGGGGTGTAACGATGCTATGGCCGCCCTCCACCCTAAATACAAAGACTTCCTGGAAGGCGTTAACGCTCGCGTTTATGACCTTATGGAAATATTTGCCAACGGTTACTATGCTCATCCCGAGTTCATGGGATCAGCCTCGATCAAGAAGGTCCTGCCTGTTCTTGTTCCAGAATTAAGCTATAAAGACTTGGCGATAGGGGAAGGCATGACCGCTCAAGTCCAATGGATGAAAGCGGCCCGCGGCATCATGTCTGAGGAAGAAGCCGAGCGCCTGTATGCGCACCTGATCACCTATTGCGGCCAGGACACGCTAGCCATGGTCAGAATCTTCGAGGTTCTGCAGGCAGTTACATCAGAGACTGCCCCCGCTGCCCAAGCATAAGTACAAACTGGCAACAACCCAGTCTGTCACCAAGGTCTACCGAGTGGCGAGGGACCGTAATCTTTACGATTACGGTCCCTTCGTTTACCAACTCACCCGAACTATGACCGGGTCTCCTCCGGGGAATACGATTTTTCCGCCGGAATGATCACTGCCTGCCGGGGGCTCAACATCATCCTCTGCCGGGACGATGCGAGCATTGAGACCCCGGGCCCTATATTCCTCTGCTAGATATACAGCAGATGTTGTGGCTGAGATAAACTCGCCATGATCATACACACTACCGCCGTGATAACCCGGCGCCCTGACCTCGATGGGGTTAACCCAGTGGTCATAGTAACCCTTGGGGCCACTCTCGAGAATGTAGCGGCCATGGCCATCGGCCTCCTGTCTGGCCCATTCCCGGCGTCTGTCTTGCTCTTCTTGGAGGTACCCTTCGGCCCGAGCCTTGGCTGCGGCCCTGTCTGCCCTCCTCTCTCCGAAGCTGCGACTTCTGGGCGGCTGGGACTGGTACGCGACTGGTGGTGGCGGTGATGGTGGCTTCATGGCCCGAAGCTCTTCGGGTGTTGGAAAATCGCTCGACATATCGCCTCCTAAATAGACTCGCCGAGTAAGGCGATTATGTCCTTAGGTCATAACCCCGTCAACATTCTTAGTCGCCCATGGGTACCATTCCGTGCCCTCAATCTTTCGCACCGTATCAAGCACAAACTTAGGGCAAATTTGTTCACCCCTTAAATCGACTGAGATACCCCAGGGTGGCTTGCCCGGTCAAGTGATGGGTTAAGAATCAATTCGAGATTCTGCTGGTACTGCTCGTTACTGGGATCCAGCTGAAGTGCTTTGTTGATGTCCGCCAATGCCTGGGCGTGGGTACAGGTTTTCACTTTTACTATCACGCTCCATGAACCTCACGTGTCTTCTCACCCTCAGGCTCCCGCTTAGCCGGACTTTGAATAGTCGTGCTCTGATATACCTGAAATAGCTTTTTCATGTCTTTCTCCACCTCGGCCTTAGCCTTGCCATACTGCTTTCGACTCAGCTCCATCACGTAGTCTCTGGTCTCAGCCGAGCGCTTAGCCCGAAGTGGCACTGTTTGTCCGGAAAACGCGTCCTCACTCTCATCAGCCGTGGTCTTCATAAAGAAGTTATAGGGGCTCAGGTTCACAATATCTCCCTTCTGTACCGCTGGCTCCATGTACGGCAAGATAAAGCCCTCGTCTTCCGGGCTCGCCTTCAAGCAGATTATGGTATGTGAGTTGCCGGCTACAATCTTTAAGATTGCCTTATCCTCAACCTGGGCAATGTTCTGATGCGAAGCTATTACTGAAACATGGAACTTCCGGCCCTCACTGGTGATATCGGTAAATTGCCTGGTGGCAAAGTTCTGAAACTCGTCCACGTACAAAAAGAAGTCCCGGCGCTCCTTTTCCGGAATCTTCGTCCGTTGATAAGCCGCCATCCAAACAAGCGATGTCAGGATCGTCCCGAAGAAATAGCTTTGGTCTTTACCAATGTCGCCCTTACTGAGGTTCACCAGCAGAATCTTACCCTCGTTCATAATCTCTGCCACCCGTAGGGTGCTCTTTTCCTGTAGCAGTATGTGCCGAGACATTTTGGTGGTTATAAAGTGCCCCAGCCGGTGGGTGAGTGGGGCAGTGGCATTAGACAACTGCATGCTGCCCATTAGCTTAAACTCCTTCTCCCAAAACTGCCTGAGCACTGGGTCTTTGAGAGTTCCAGCCACTTCTTGCTGGTACTTCTTATCCGTCAGTAGCCGCTGAATGGTATATAGGCTCGGCTTGGGTAGGTGTAGGGCGGTCAGCGTGGCATTACGTAAAATATGCTCCATGCGTGGACCCCACTGTTTCTCATCAGCCAACCGCTCGAACACCGACAATACTATGCTCGTTATCCAGTCACGCCTGTCATCCTCGTCCGTAAACTCTACGCCCGGATCGAGTAAGTTGAGCCCCAGTGGGTATTCCCGGTCTGATGGGTCAAACACAATCACGTCTTGCTTGCGATGCTCCGGCACTACCTCGAGTAGCTCCCTAAACATATCGCCGTGCGGATCCAGTACCGCCAGGCCCTTGCCGTTGACCATATCTTGGTAGATCGAGCTCGCAAGTAGGGTGGTTTTGCCGGTCCCGGTCTTGCCAATCACGTAGGTATGTTTCTGGCGCTGCGCTACAGTTAGTCCAATCGGCTGCTCCTCGCCACCATGCTTATTTACGCCCACTATCACATCCAACTTGGCCTCCGTGTGCTTAATCGACAGCGGGGCCGGCAGTTCCTGGGTTCGGCTCTTCACCAAGCCCTCGGTCTTGGTCAGATCAGTATTAGGGAAATGGTACAGATCGGATAGCTCTGAACTACTTAAAATCGTTTGCTGGCTGAAGTGGTGGGTGGAAAGCCTCCGGGCCTTAAAATCAGTCAAGTGCCGATTGCCGGGTGCAAGTAGGGGAACATCCTGGCGTATACCAAATCGCTGGTAAGACGACCTGAAAGGTTCAAATGCCCCAAATAAGCCCCGGATCCTATCATTAATCACGTCCCTGTCTGGGGATGCCACCAGTAGTCGGATGGTTACCTCAAACAGCGGCTGGTCCAGCTTGCTCTTAATCATCTTCCCCAGTTCCTCCTCATACGGGTTGGTGGGGGAGTGGGTATCGACCCGGGTCTTCATATAATCCGGCAAGTCATGATCCTGTGAGAACATGCTGTATAAAATCTCTCCCACCCCGGCTACCAGCCGGACCATCGCCGCCACGAACCACAGCGGCGGATACCATACGCACCACCATGCCCATCCAACCGGCGTACGCTGTCTTATAAGCTGGTCCGATGCCGCCTTGTTCAAGGCAATGGTCTCTCGGAGCTTCGCAGTGTGCCTCGTCACCCGGTGGTGCGTCATCCCAAACACCGGCACGGCCACCACCTGTAACGAGGCCAGTTCATCTGGTGCCAGTTTCGTCATCTGCCCGGTCAGGTAGGCGATAGGGTCATGCTCGGCCAGGGCTTTGTGGTCTTGCAGCGGTAGTACAAAGTCCTGGGCCAGCCTCAGCTCCAGCACTCCAATAGCTGTCTTGGACAATGCGCTCATATAATCTTCCACCCGCTTCACCTTTATACCCGGTAGGTACGACAACAAGTTGCGGCTGACAAATTCCACCGCCTCTTCCGGAACCATTAGTACATAGCGGATACCTTCGTTGTTGGTCCCGACCAGCTCCAGCGAGTACGGCTTCTTACGAGCCACCAGCCGGTTCCATAGTCCTCGGTATCCCACCAGCGTCCGAAGTAATATATGCAGCTGCTCCGTCGCAAACGCCGATTTAGTGGTATCAGCTGGGAACCGCAATTCCAAAAACACCTGCGGGGATTCCGGCTCGCCCACGCCGAAGGCTCTAAGTATGAAACTCAAAGAAGCCGGCGTATATAAAATGACCTTGGTAAGTAGCACTGCTAGCACATATACAACCACCATTTCGGCCAGTAAGGCGCCAATAATAATCACCAGCGTCTCACCCGGCCCCATATGATGAGACACGGTATAGCGGGCCGGGCTATTGATAAGAGTATCTATAAAGTGTCGGATGAGTTGCATTGCATAGGAAGGGTTAGTTTAACCACCCTCCGATGCAAGCAGCGTACAATCCGTTGCTATCTGTAGCGAAATACTATCATCTGCACCTAGTTAGCGCCAACCCTAGATCTCAGCCCCTCCCGACAATAATTGAGTGCCTAGCGGCGAGGTCACAATCGAGACGAAATATTTCGAAGCTCGCTGAGCTATTTGTCACGCTCCCAAATAGAATCGAGCTGCCTGGTATCTTCTTCACTTAGCTCAACCTTTCCAGCACCCATATTATCTTCAAGATGGTCAATGCTGGATGTGCCAGGGATCAGTATGATGTTGTCTGCATGATGTAATAGCCAACTCAGAGCTATCTGGTGCGTAGTGGCTTTATGAACATTTGCAACACGTTGCAGCACCTCCTCTCCTTTCATCTCCCCGCCGCCAGTAGGCCGCCAGGGGACAAAGGCGATGTCTTGCTCTTTGCAGTAATCAAGAACTGGTTCCCATTTGCGATAATCAACGCTATATCTGTTCTGTACCGACGCTACTTTAAAGAACTGCTGTGCCTGTTTGATGTCATCTATCGAGACCTCCGATAACCCAACATGTTTAATTTTGCCGTCTTGCTGAGACTGCTTTAAAAATTCAAAGGTGGCCTGCACGGGCACTTTAGGGTCGATCCGGTGCAACTGGTACAAATCAATGCACTCCAGGCGCAAACGCCGTAGGCTACCCTCAAGTGCTTCGTGTAAATGCTGGGGAGTCGCGTCCTGGTTATAGTCATGCAGTGGCCCAAAGCGTACTAAACCGCCCTTGGTAGCGACCACAAGGCCTGTCGGGTACGGATACAGAGCTTCGGCCACTAATTGCTCTGACGTGAATGGACCGTACATATCTGCCGTGTCGATAAAATTTACACCGAGCTCAACTGCTCGCCTCAGCACGTCGATGGAATCCTGCGGCCTATCCGGCATCCCAAAAGTGTCTTTACCGGTGATGCGCATAGCGCCAAAACCCATACGGTTTACTTCTAGCTCTCCACCTATTTTGTACGTGTTAACATCCGGCATGACGCGTTCCCTCAATTTTCGGTATTTTATGCTTTCAGATGCGCACCTAGCATCGTAAATTTGATCATTTCCCTGACCGGGGCTAGCCAGGAATTATTACGCGACTTATGCTTGGCGCACCGTCGACTCACGGCATTTATGGAAATCCTTCACAATACGCCAGCCTGATTTTGGCATTCTGACGCAGCCAAATGCTTGGGTCCTGCGTAGAATTCTTTGGTAAGTAATCGCACATAGGGGCTAGCCGGCATGAGCAAGAATCAAGCAGCAGCCACAAAGGCCATTAGGACTGCCGTCGTTGCCTTTGCGGGATTTGCCATTGGGCTGTGGGGACTGCAAAACGTCAACGTCGCCATATTCGCAACATTCTCAAGCTTTGCTCTGCTGGGCCAAGCCGACTTTGGCGGGAGCTTGCGCGCCAGATGCGTTGCCTACCTTGCCGCCACTGCCGCTGGGCTTATATTTGTTGCACTCGGCACCCTGGCCTCCACCACGCCTATTCTGGTCGAGGCGATCGTAACGTTTGTGGCAGCTGTCGTAATCGTCATGCTGGGTCTGCTCGGTGGCTACTTCGCCGCGGCAGCCAACGCTATTCCTTTGTTCTACCTGGTAGCTGTGGGCACCCCGGCGACAGCTAGCATGATTCCCAGTCGCCTGGTTGGCGTAGTATTCGGCGGCATCCTCTCCGCCGTTGCCGCTGTTACTCTGTGGCCCCGCCCCTCCCAGTCCAGCGTCCTGCCGGTGTTGGGCCAAAAGATCCAAAAACTCAACGACCGACTAACGCATCTACTCGCCGGTGACCCTTCTGACGGCACCACCGAACTGCATAGTAGTGAAGCTCGCCGCTTCATTGACTCACTTGCAGCCCGCCCCGCCTCGCCCTCCGCCTCGGATCGGGCAGCCGTATACCTCATTACCGACATTGAGCGACTCGGACGCCTCCTAGGGGGCCTTGACCAGGCCGTATTATCAGATCATGAGCACAAAATGCTGCAAGCAGCTAGCAAGCAACTCTCATCGGCTAGCCGCCTACTGATTGGCGCGTCGGACTCGGCCGCAGTTCCTGGCTCGCCTCCCGATTTCGTGGTTGAATTCACCATCGCCGCCCGTCTGTCAGTCGCCGCGCAACAAATCATTGAACACGCCTCCATCGCCATCGGGCGCAACACCCAGGCCAGCTCCAGACTCCAAGGTATCGACTTGGACGGCTCAGCCCGCGGGGTATGGCGGCATGGCGTACACCGCGTCAGGTCTAACCTGTCACTTCGTTCCGGCCACTTCCAGGATGGCTTGCGTCTGGGTCTTGCGCTCGCTATCTCCATCGCCATCGCCCGCATATTCCACCTTCAGCATGGATTCTGGGTAGCACTCGCCACCCTAACCGTCGTGCGCAGCTCTATCGTCGCCACCGGTCAACGCGTAGTCGAGGTCATAGCCGGAACACTGGCCGGCCTGGCCTTTAGCTTTTTCGTCATAGCTATACTGGGTTCAAATCAATTGGGCTACGCCATTCTAACCCCGGTCCTGATAGCCCTCGCCATTTACGCCTCGTCCGCCCTTGGCTTCATCATGGGGCAAGCCGCTTTTACGGCCACCGTCATCGTCCTATTTAACTTGCTGGCACCGGCTGGCTGGCCTGTCGGCGTAGCCCGTGTTGAAGACGTCCTGGCCGGCTGCGTTATTGGACTTGTAGTCGGCGCTTTGGCCTGGCCACAGGGCGCCGCGTCAGCCCTGAGACAAACCATGGCAGAACTTATTACCTCTGGTACCCAGTACTTGGCCGGCACCATTGAACAGGTCTTTTTGCATCAACCACACTCGGACGAAGTAGCCATCAAGGAGCGCGTCATGAACGACGCGGCCAATGCCGAAGACGCCTTCGCCCAATATCTGAGCGAAAAGCCCTCATCCACGGAAATAGAATCCTGGTCCATGTTACTTGCAAGGGCCAACCGCCTTTGGAACGCCGCCGATTTTATCGGTGCCTACAGTTTTACCAGTGACTCGGATCCCAGCGAAAAAGATCTAGAGAGCTCCCTCTGGCAGCTCGAACATTCCAATGCCAAAGCCGCCCAATTGTTAAAAAACGGTGGGCTCGTCCGTCCCAACCGAGACCAGTTCCAGCCACCCGTCGGCGACACGAGCATTATTGGCTGGCTGCACCAGCTATCCACGCTATTCAAAGAGGGAACCTAACCTCGTTTATACAATGAGCTGACTGGACGAAGCCATTTCGCAAGCTGATGAGTGACGACGTAGCCGGTTCTACCCCCCAGCCATATATAACGGAGGGCGCCATAGGGTACTGACATGTCTCTCTTGGAGGCGCTCACTGCGCTAGGGATCGAGGTATTTTATATCAGTATTGGAAAGGTAGGGTATATTGATAGCATAAGTACTATCCAGCGCAGCCAAGAAAGGGCCTAAGTCACTCATGAATAGTTTGCTTCCGAGGAGAATTAGGTTAAACAGAGCAAACGCTGCCATGTTCGCAATAGCAATAGTTGCAATAGGCGTGCTAGTAATATTCTTTACCTATGCTGCCGGGAACTCGGCACTCACGATTTGGCCACAGTCAGGCGTTATAACCGGAAATGCATCGGTAGTAGCAAACATCTCAGCCATAGGCGGATCTGCCCTTAAATTCGGCGCCAACACTACCACCCCAACCCCAACGCCAGCCCCAACACCAACTCCAGCTCCTGGTAGTGCTGGTTGCTGGCAAGGCAGCACACCAACTCCATGCATGAGTGGTGGCGCCAGCGGCACTGGTACTAGTGGCTACGGTACACCAGCGTTTGATGACGAATTCAATGGCACCTCGCTCGACACCACCAACTGGATCGCCGGGAGACGAGAGGGCGGCACCTCCGTGTGTACTATCGACTGCGGCGGATACAACCCGAGCTACGAAAGCGAGTTGTTCGAGCCAAGCGCTGTTACTGAATCGAACGGCGCCCTGAATATAACGGCGACTAAGCAGTCGCCTGATGGCGGTAAGCATTCGTGGACCAGCGGGGCCGTCGAAGCAAAACCTGGTAAGAACTACATCTATGGATACTTCGAAGCCCGCGTAAAAGTTCCAGCCCCCACCCAAGCCTGGACGGCTTACTGGCTGAACGGCGCTGATACGTGGCCGCCTGAACTGGATATTTTTGAATTCCACTTCTATAAGGGCCAGCCGACCTTCAATAATGACGGTCCGCCTGGTACCCAGGGAGCCAACCTGTCAGGCTGGCCGAATGCTGAGGCCTACGGTGGCACCAGCACAGATTTCACTCAGTGGCATACGTACGGCTTACTGTGGACCTCCAGCTCACTCAAAGTGTACTTTGATGGGGTATTGCAGAATATTGATACGTCCGACACCGGTATACCAACAACCTCTATGTATCCGCTTTTTGATTATGCAATCGATAGTAGTTCCGCCAATCCCCCCAGCGGCACCCAGATGAACGTCGACTATCTGCGTATCTGGTGCCCAGGCGGTGGCACGGGCTGCACCACCAGCAAATAGCTGGGTTTAGGGGATTTCTTTGAAGTACTTGTGCTTGTTAAGCCAAGCTTCGCTATATATGCCTGAAGTACGAGATACATGCAACAGTGTACAAAGCATAAGCGTATAGATAATCGTAATGTGCTTATGCTAAGATCTACTCATATCGCTATGCCTGAAAAAACTACCGGTTTCACCTTAATCGAAATCGTGCTGGTACTCGCTATCAGTGGCTTGCTATTTATTATCGCCTTCGCCGGCCAGCGCCAACTACGCGACCGAGCCACCTTTGATGGCGGTGTTAACAAGATTGTCCAAGACATTAATTACGCCCGCACCTACGGCACCAGCAATGTCAACGAGGTCGGCAATGGTACCGATACGCAGGATTTGGTTGTGGGTGCGAGCATTGAGTTCGATTCACCCGGTGGCCATTACACGGACGAAATTGAGCCCGTCTACACCTCTACAGACGCAAGCGGCGGCCCCGACTGGAGTACTCTTAGTAAATGGCCACCACATGCCACCCTCGCCGATTGCCCCAACAGCCAGCACCCCGATGAACCAGGCCTTGGTTACGCCTGCAAGGAAACGTTCTTCTATTCTAGTGACCCTACGCTCTCTAGCGTTGACAAGGTGGTTGTATACTTCCTCAACAAAGGGCAGGGATTGTTCGTGTGCTCAAACATTAACGACCAGTACCCAGATCCCTCCTCAGCCTGCTCTAATACCCCCCCTGGCCCGATAAGTATCGGTCTTATAGATGGCGCTGGGTACAAAGCCACCATTCAGGTGGATCCTTCTTCAGGCTTAGCCCACCGGATAAACTAAACCATCAGGCATTAGTGCGTTATACCCCAAGATAGTCGACGATCTATAAGGTTAGTGCGACTAAACAATAAGATGCTTTTTATGTGTGGGACCAGGGTCCTCTTGAGCCGCGTTTAAACCCTGCGCGTTTTTATTATTAGCGTTATCGAGAAAGAAGGAAATCGTATCGCTTAGCGCCAAATATTTTGCTTGATTCGGCCTAAAAAGTGGTATATTTCAATTATGGTTAAGATTATTCCTCTCACCGAATTGATGACGGGCACCTCGTGTCTGTTTTTCGCCGGCATGTGGTTATATGTCAGGTACCGAACCCGGAAAGCCCACATGACTGTCGCACCGTCTCTCAAGTATTTAACGAACTATTTCGGTTGGTTGGCGATTTTTGTCTTCATTATGACGGTGCCCTATTTGTGGCTATCCGTGAGCCCGGCAGCGTTCTCCACGGCCATGGCCTGGGGCTATGTAGTCGGTCATATCTTCCTCTATATTTCATTCATGTACATTGCGCTCATGGTCTGTGAGCTCCTACCGAGCCTTAATAACAAGATACCTCTGGTGGTGACAGTCTTCCTATTAGCGGACGTCGTAACCACCATAATTAATGCCAAGACCATGATTTGGGGAATCCAACCCGTATATGATGCCGCCCACAACCTAACTTATCTCCAGCCTGCGGCGGCGGTTGGTGCAGCGATTGGCATAATGAGCTTATTATCAATCTTCCCGGCCATCATTCTATTCGCTCAAAACGCTTTTCGTAGCAAGGGGGCTCGTCGCCTTAAGTCGGTGTTAATGGTTGTGGGCTTCGCCCTCATCATGGTCGGCGGTCCGCTGAATGACAACTCACATACCACTACCATGTACCTTGCGGCAGTGATCATCGTAATCTTGGGCGACTTGATCCTTGGCACGGGTGTCGGGTTCCGCCTTGAGAGTGGCCTGGCCGATGCTCCTGCTCCAGTGCCTAGCCCCGCTAAGATCGCCTCATCCAATACCGTTTAGGCGAGAGACCACCATTCTTCTAGGCGCCATTTGCGCCCTAATATCCCTGCCTTAAAAGTATTGCGCTTATGCTTATAGACCATTACGCTATGTTTAAGCTTTAAAGGCACATAAAATCCATGCCCAAAAACAAGAAGAATAAATCTTCGAAAAGGTTTAGAACCCTATTACACCAAGTTACACCCCCGAGACGCTGGGCGATTTTTTCATTTATCGCGCTGTTTGCTGTTTTGGGGGTTACGCTGGTTGCGTTTTCTCACGCCTCAAGTACTCCCTCTACTCGCCTAGGTGTATATGTTACGGCAGAAAACAGTGGAGCATTCTCGACCATTTCAGGCCAAAAACCGGATGTGGCCAACACCTACGAGGCCTGGGGGCAATCGTACCCTGCACAGTTCATTAGCGGCGCGGAAGCAGCGGGAGCAACCCCCTTCATTGAGCTTGAACCATGGCATGGTGGACCAAATTGGGACCAGACCCCACAGTTTAGCGCCATTATATCTGGACAATACGACTCGTGGCTCGCAAGCATCGGCAGCAACATCAACGGGTTGGGAAAGCCTGTCATCTTAACATTCGCCCACGAGTTTAACGTCTCGGGACAATACCCCTGGTCCCGCGGAGACACCGGCAGTTGTGGCTCAAGTTCGTGCACTCCCAGCCAATGGATTCAGGCCTGGAATCACGTCGAGTCGGTAATAAATAGTAAAGCCGGCGGCCACGCCTACTGGATGTGGGCCCCGAACGCGGACACGGGCGGCAGCACGACGGACCCAACACCTTGGTGGCCAGGGGCGAGCGAGGTGCAGATGATAGGGGTTGACGGCTACCCCGACACCCAGTGGGGCTCCCAGTTTGGTACCTTTTCTGGGCTGTTCGGCCCGGTGTTTAGTGAGATCCACAAGCTAACCTCACTGCCCATCTTCATATCGGAAACAAACCTCGCTCCCCTTGGAGGCAGTGGGTATGAATCAATTGCAAACTTCGTTCACGACATGTTTGCGAGTGGCGGCGATGGCATTCTGGAGTGGGAAGATGGCTCGCAGCATATGACCTCCTCTCAGTGGTCGCAGCTAGATACCGCACTCGCTCAATACTCGGCAACCACTCCCGCATCCACCCCCACGCCTACTCACACCCCGACCCCAACGCCTACTATTAGTACCGCTACCTCACCAAGCGCGAGTACAACTGCCGTATCCTGTCCCGCGCCCGCTACCGACTACGGTACCGACACCATGGCTGTAAATATTCCGCAAACTGGTAGCTACACGTTTTGGCTACATATGCTTGCGCCAAGTACGAACAGCAACACAATTGACGCTCAAGTCGATACGGCCGCCTGCTTTAAGGTTGGTGCCAGCTCCAGTATGCCAACCAATACCTTAACCTGGATCAACTACCAAAGCGGCGCCACTACGACCCCAATGACTGTTAGCCTGACCTCGGGTAGCCACACCATAAAGCTCATCGGAATTACACCCGGAGTCGAAACCGGTCGCATCATCCTAACGACCGATAGCGCCTGCGTCCCCACTGGCACAGGAGACAACTGTCTAACTGCTCCGTCGGCCTCCGCGACCCCCAACCCTACGCCTACCCCAACACCTACTCACACCCCGACCACCACTGGCACGCCCACACCTACGCCCACCGTCAGCTCGACCCCTTCGCCAACGCCAGCCCCCACCGCGGGCATATCGGGCGCTATCCGCAATGGCGTCGCCTACAACTGCCTCGACAATTCGCATAGTGGCACTAGTAACGGCACCAAGATCGATCTCTACACCTGTAACGGTTCAGGAGCCCAGAAGTGGAGCCTATCCACGGAACAGCCAGGCCCCATCGTTAACTCGGACGGCAAGTGCTTGGCAGTGAACGCCACCACCAGCGGTACCTACGCTCAGCTATGGGACTGCATCGGCAGCTCTGGCGAGACCTGGGCCTACAATGCTTCCAATCACACGATTGTAAATCCGACCTCTGGGTTGTGCCTAGATGATAAATGGAGCGCTCAGGCCCCCGGCAACCCCATCTGGGCCTACAAGTGTAACGGTACGCTCGCTCAAGTTTGGTACCTACCCGGCACAGTTCACTATTCCAGCGGTACCATCAAAAACGCGATCGCCAGTAACTGCCTCGATAACTTAAGCAGCAGCACCAGTAACGGCAACAAGATCGACCTGTACACCTGTAATGGTTCGGGAGCCCAGAAGTGGACCATTGCAACAGGGGTAAAAGGCCCCATCGTTAACTCGAATGGTAAATGTCTAGCAGTGAATGCCAATGCTACCACTAGCGGCACCTATACTCAGCTATGGGATTGTGCCGGCAGCTCCGGGGAAATCTGGACCTACAATGCCACTAGTCACACGCTTATAAATCCGCACTCAGGGCTATGCCTAGACGATAGATGGAGCTCTCAAGCTCCCGGTAACCCCATCTGGGTCTACACCTGCAATGGCACACAGGCTCAAAAATGGAACTTGCAGTGATGAAGATTAATACCAAGCACGTCGGGAGCCTTATCCATGGCTAAGCAGATACGCAAAGGAAAATCTCAGATGAACACATTGGCCCGCCGTCCCAAGTCATCGTTTCAGCTATTTGGCAAAATCCCCATTAGCCGCCGGAATGGTCTATTGTCCATGGCCGCCGTCATCGTTGTAGGCGTCCTGGTCATCTACTATACCCGCGCTGCGACCACTGGTCCCGTTGCCACTCAGTCAGCAACCGGAACACTGGCCGGCAACGCTCAGTTGGTAAGTAATAGTGCCGAGGTTGGGGGACAGCTAGTCCGGTTTGGTGGTAGTAGTACCCCCACCAATACCCCCACTCCCACACCTAGCTCCGGTGGTGCGGGACTATCCGTAAATGGTGTTTCCTTGGTTAGTAACGGTACGCGCTTCATCTTCAAGGGGGTTAACCTGGAGTACTTCCGTGACTCCGGCAACGCCTCGATTTCAAACTCCGAGGTACCCATAGCTGCTCAAATCGTAGCTAAGATGAAAGCTACCGGTATCAACGCCGTGCGACTAGATTATTCACCAGCCTTCGTGAACCAAGGCAGTAACATGACGAACTACCTGGCCATGATGAAACTGCTCGCCACTAATGGCATCTACGTTATGCCCTGCGACCATTCGTACACGGGCAAAGACATCTCGGGTTACACTACCACTTCATTCCCTGACTTTAAGACCATCATTAATTACGCCGCCCAGCAGGGGATTACCAACTACCTGATTATGAACCCCTACAACGAGCCCTATAGCAGCGACAATGCGTCGTCCTGGAACACAGCCAACGAAGCTACACTCCAGTATTTCCGGAGCACGCTAGGGTTTAAGGGCGTCGTGGTGCTGGATACGACAGCCTGGGCCACCACCGACAACACCTCAAGCTTCCAGACCCTCATGAGCTATGACGCAACGCTACTTGGCGGAAAATCAAACGTCATCTTCTCCAACCACTGGTACCCCAATTATGGGTATCAGACATCCATGACGCTCGCCCGGCAGTATCCCCTCGTTATCGGGGAACTCGGGAACACGCTGAACGGCTCTTATAGCTCTTCCGGTGCGAGCTACGTCAACACAGTGTTCCAGGCAGTAATTTCCACCGCTATTCCTAACGGCCACAATGGGGTGTTTCCCTGGATCTGGTGGTGGAGCGACGGTAACCAGATGACCAATGACGGGCTAAACCTAAACAGCTTTGGCCAGTCGATAGTTACAAACTACTACAGCAAAGTAACTAATTAAGCCCGTCTCCAGACAAACCATAAGTTTTCCTATATACTCTTATACTGTCTGTTTAGCAAAAGAAAAATTAGTAGGAGCTCAAACCCCATATGCCAACCGGCACCGCCGTGCTGAGTGCGCGCGAACACTCACAAAACCTCAGCCCTAAAACCCGCAAAATTGCCATGACCGTGGTAGCGCTAGCGTTCATAATGGACCTGCTCGACTCCACGATTGTAAACATCGCCATTCCGTCGATCCAAGCTAACCTGGGTGCGAGCTACACCGCCATTCAATGGCTGGTTGCCGGCTACGCGCTAGCCTTTTCGCTGCTATTAATTACCGGTGGGCGCATGGGCGACGTCTTTGGCTACCGCAAGATCTTCATGTTCGGAGTTGCCGGTTTTACCGTAGCTTCACTACTTAGTGGTGTCGCCTGGAATCCAACCGTGCTAATCGGCGCCCGACTGCTCCAAGGCGCGATGGCGGCACTAATGGTTCCTCAGGTAATGAGCATGATGCAAGTCATGTATCCCCCCGAGGAACGTGGGCAAATCAACGGTTTATTCGGCGGCATGGCCGGCATCGCCGCGTCGCTGGGACCCGTGATCGGCGGACTCCTAATTAAGGCTAATATTTTTGGCCTCGATTGGCGTCCAATTTTCCTGATTAACATTCCGGTTGGACTGTTCGCACTCTGGGCTGCGCCCAGGTACCTTCCTGGTGGCAAGAGCTCCCACCCACTCAAACTCGACCTAGTCGGCACCGGCATCGTAATGCTAGCACTGGCTCTAGTCGTATTCCCGCTCATCCAAGGGCGTGAGCTCAATTGGCCGGCCTGGACCTTCTACTCGATGGCGGCATCCCTGCCCGTCTTCTTGGCCTTTGCACTTTGGCAGGTCCACAAACAGCGCTCCGATGGCTCACCACTTGTCCTGCCGGCTCTATTTAAGAAACGGTCATTCAGCCTCGGTCTCATTACCAACATCGTCTTTGAGGGCGTGATGATCAGCTACTTCCTGATCTCCACCCTAACCCTGCAAGTCGGACTTGGCTACAGTGTAGTGAAAGCCGCGCTCACCGGCATTCCGCTGTCCATTGGCATCGCAGCCACATTCGGCATTCTGGGCGCCAAAGTGATTCCTCGCCTCGGCCGCTACTCGGTAACCCTGGGCACGGTAGTGATGGGCGCCGGGTTGGTATACGCGGCTTGGGCGTTCCAGCATTTCGGCATTAACACCAGCCCATGGGAGATCATTCCCGGCCTCCTGCCAATCGGAGTAGGCATGGGCTTAATCATGATGCCGGTGTTTGCAGTAGTACTCAATGACGTCGACCATAACCACGCCGGCTCCGCCTCCGGAGTGCTCAACGCAGTGCAGCAGCTTGGTGGCGCCATTGGTGTCGCAGCCATTGGTGTAGTGTTCTTCGGTCAACTCTCGTCCTACGCCGGACCGAGCGTCGACAAAGCCATACCGCAAATTCAGGCCACATTAAACCAGCAGCACGTTCCGTCGGCCTATGATGCCGCCATCATCAACGGTTTCAAAACATGCTACACCGATCGGTTGAACGAGAAAGATACCAGCGTCACCCCCGATAGCTGCAAGCAAAATGCCAGCACCCCAGCCAACCCTCAGTTGCAACAAGCCTTCGAAAGCGCCGCAAAGACTGCCGTAAATGCCAATTTCACGCATGCCTTTAAGACCGGCATCACCTATGCGCTCACCTTACTTGTAGTCGTATTCGGCCTGAGCTTCCTGCTACCAAGGCACATCCGCCAGGAAGCCTTCCAAGAGAGTTAACGAGCTCCCGTTCATAGCAAAAGAAGCTAATCAGTCCATCCAGCTCATTAATTGACAATCATAAGCGTCATTGTCTACCATTAGGCAAGAATGCATTATGTCAAAGCATCATAAGATGAATAAAAGGGCAGCCAGGCATGACGCCAAACCCTGGCGGATCCTGGCCCATTTCAGCCAACTATCCAACCGCATGCCGCTGCGTCAACCGAAAGCTATCGGCTTTGCGGCCTTGTTTGGCTTCGCCGGCTTCGTCTTGCTTGTCTTCGCCTATGCCGCCTCCGGCTACTTTATTTCCATCTCACCCCAGCAGGGCACCCTCCAAGGTAACGCCCGTATCGTCAGTAACACCTCGGCCCTAGGTGGATCTGCGATCGAATTCAGTACATCCGCCACACCGACACCGACGCCAAAGCCGTCGTCCACGCCGACGCCAACTCCGGCTCCAACGTCCACGCCGGCGCCCACGGGCTCTGGTTGTACCTCTGGTGGTGTGACCGCTCCCTGCATTGGGAGTGCCACCACAGGCGCGAGCGGCTGGGGCACAACCGTGTTTGACGATGAGTTTAACGGATCGTCACTGAATGCGAACAATTGGGCCCCGGTGGCGGATGGGGGCGAAACCTACGAGAATAATGTCAGAGTCAGTGCTTCTAACGTTTCCGTCTCCGGCGGCAGCCTCATCCTTACGCTCAGCTCTTCCAGCCTTGGCGCCAACGTCACCAGCGATCCTAACATGGTTGGGAGTGGTAAAGGTTTTCAATTCGGCGATGGTTACTACCTCGAGGGCCGTATCTATTTTCCAGGAGCGGCCGCGAATAACCTCTACAACTGGCCCGCGTTCTGGACTTCGGGCCATAACTGGCCCGCTACCGGAGAAATCGACATTGCCGAGGTCGGCAACGGCCCCCTCACGACAAGCTACCACTGCTCCAGTGGTGCTGGCTCTAATTGCGGTACCGCATCACCCGGCGGTACGTGGGCGAACGCCTACCATATCTACGGGGTCGACCGCGAAGCCGGTAAGGCTACCGTATATTGGGACGGCAAGGCCGTTAAAACCTTTACAACCAGCGACGGCGGCGCCGCTGAGTATTTCCTCATAAATGTCGGAAACTCAACCGGTTCTCAGTGCAACTGCGGCGGACCGTCGGTGTACGGCACTGGCTCCCAAGTGAAAATCGATTACGTCCGGGCATGGAAACACCCTTAGAAATTGTCTTAATGCTCACCGTGAATCAAAGCATGGCCCTGGTCTCGCACAATCAGCCATCGATTAACCGGTACAGTCACAATAAATGCCGCCCCTAGTGAAACTCCTAGCCCCAGCCAAAACAGGAACGAACTAATAGGCGCCGTAAGAAACGCTGGGACCAAGAATAGCACCAGGTTATCTGTTATCTCCATGCTAGTTATCGACACCGTGTCTGATGCCAGTGCAATCCTGAGTGCTCGCCTAAATTCCACCCCACTTCGAACCAGCGACCAAATTGTAAGCGCATATCCAAACACAAAGGCGAGTATTATCGAAACCACAATCGACATACCGGCTTTGCGGTGCGGTGAATTTGTAATTACCATCCCTAACACTTCGCCGATACCACATCCGATAAGACAGTGGCCAGTCGCCATTACCGCCATCCTCGTCGCTCTATCAATCATGTAGTCCCTTTGCATCTTCTATTCTAATTTTACTAGGATTAAAAAGCGGGGGCTCAAAGCCTCCTCTGGTAATTGGCGCTGTTTAGTTCGATGTGAACGTCAGACCCGTCATTGGGAACGTTTCAGTGCCGCTCGTCGAGCAGATCTCTACACCATACTCTAGCTGAGTGGGCACATCAGTGGACTTAACGAGACCTTGAGACTGGAGGTATTTCAGCGCGGACAAGATGTCGACGGAACCAGATTGGGCCATAGTCTGTCGGAAGAACATCAGTTCTCCTCCGTTATTTTGGAACCAGTAGGGAACACCACCGAGCATAACGGTAACTGATTTGTTATTGGGCCAGTAGAGCTGTGTCCCGGTCCACTGGTTCCAGATCATAATTTCGGTGCTCCAATTATTGAGCCACAAGTCGTACGCTGCGTCCCATGAGCCAGCTGCCGGAAAGTTCTCCGAAAACGTCGATGTAATCGAGTTGTACTGCGCAATTGTCTTGGTAGCATTCCCACGACCCGCGACATCATACTCGCTATCCGGATAGGTCTCGACGGCACCACCATTATTTGGTTGGTTGGATACGGCATACCACGACGATTGATTGCATACGTACAGAGTCTGCGGACCATGAGACCCACTCCAGGCATCGTTATTTATCCACCACACACCGTCGGTGCCTAATGGGTCTGTACCCTGAGGGTCACTGCTACTCCAGGAGGGATTGGTACAGTTGCTACTCACCGGGGTAGGTGTAGGGGTCGCAGGGGTCGCGGTTGGCTTTGGAGTGGCTTTGGGCGTAGCCGTAGGCGCAGGCGTCGCACTCTGAAAAGCGGTAGCTCCAACGCCAAACTGCACCATGTGCCCATTAATAGCATTCGCGTTCGCTACCAGCTGAGCCCCACCAGAAACCTTGGCTCCAGATAGATCAATCATAATCGTGTCACTCTGAGCCGCCAAAGCCACTGCCGCCACCAACAGCCCGCAAATAACTCCAAACGCTATCGCTATCACAAGCGACTTGCGCCAACCATACCGGAGTGTGTCAAGGTTGCCGCCACTAGACGTTTCCGTCGCCAGCGATGGGTTCCCAGCCGTTTGAATCTGTCCGCTTGCCTTTCTCAGCCGCACTCGCCACATGACATACAAGAAAGCCAGGCACAAAAGCGCTGCCAGGGCCGCAATGGAGGCCGCATTCTTTGCCGCCTGTATAACAGATGGCTTCAGCACCAACGGTTTTAGCAGCGCAGATGTCGCATTAGTGTTTGTGTCGGAATTAGCATTAACATAAACATTACTAGGCACGGGCGAATTCGAGCTACCGGTACTCACCTGGCCCTGCTGGCAATTAGTCCCATTACCGGTTGGAACGCAAGCGGTATTTGCAGTTAGCATGATTCGGTCTACGCCTACGCTTGCAGCTTGACCAGCGATCGTAAGCGTATGCGCACCACTTGCCAGGTTAACGATTATCGGGTTAACCGTGCCGGCCGTATAACCCGACCAGTTAAACGCCCCCGCTGTCACCGTGCCGCCGCCAACGCTAATTGACGGGCAATCGTTGTCGAAATCGAGCTCAAAAGTATTGCTGCTCGAGCTAGGCGCCAGTATGTGCGCCCACAGCCGGTATGCACCTGATGTCGGAACGCTGAAAGTTGTGCTGGCTGTACCTTTATCCGTAGGAAGAGCGCATGTCGCAGCGTGAGCATGCAGGCTGATGTATATACCTACTATTGGTACTACCAGCAACACCAGTTTTAGCGGCAATGGAGCGTTTTTGAAAATATTCATCTAAAACACTTATCCTAAGCTAATACTAGCAGATTTCTTAAACGTAGGCGTTTTAGGGGGCTGGTGTCAGGCTCTCAAGATATGCCGAAGGATAACACTTATGTTAATATTCCAGCATGAAGCGTAGACACTTTGCCACGGCGGCCATCGTTGTTGCCGTCACCGGCGTTGGGTCATACATCTACGAAGACGTCACCGTACCAGACACGAACCCGCAAAATGCTAACGACCCCACCCGGTGGACTTCTCCCAGCACGAACGCGATTCAGCTGTACAGTTCCAGCATTGGCAACTTTGGCCTAGGCACTGCTGATGCTTGCTCCGGAGCTTCGTGCCCCGCACCTACCCCGGCTCCCACTCCCAAACCCACTCCAAAACCTACGCCCACCCCAACATCCGCCTCGTCACCCACTTCTGCTCCGGTATCAGGAGGCGCCCCCAACTCACCCGTTACGGGCCCGGGCCAAACCTCGACCTCCGGACAAACCTCTGGCAGCAACCAAACTTCGGGCAGCACCGGTATGTCCAGTACAGATCAAACTGGCTCAACTCCGACAACCTCCACCAGCCTGAGCGCCAACCCCACCCCCGGCCCTGGCGGTGGCGGTGGCGGCGACGTAGCAACCACTTTGAATCCAGCATCACCCGAATCGTCTAACTTCCAACCCATTAGCAAAACCACCCTCACCGCATTTGCAGCTCAGTTTATTACCCGCCCGGTTGTGATCGGCGCCTACATCCTACTTGGACTCGTCACTCTCTGGACCGCAGCTTGGTTAGGCAGGTCGCTCCAGGGCTTCGCTCAACCCAAGAATATGAAGTTCATCAAAATCATCGTTGGAATTTCGCTAGTACTATCTGTAGCCGCATTGGTCTGGCTGATTACGGTCGGATTGCTCTAGAATCCGAACTCTTCGGAATGAATGTGCTGCTCCGGCACGCCCATCTTTACTAGCTGGCTGGTCACCGATCTCATCATGGCCGGCGGACCGCAGAGCAGGAAATCGTGAGCCGGTAAGTTCCCGGTATGTTGATCGATGAAAGTCGCCGACAAGTGGTTGCCATATCGATCGTTAATGTAGGGGAATACCCGGAAGGCCTGCCCGGGCCTGCGCGACTGGTGAGCCGCCAGCTTCTCCAGATCAATCAGCTCGCTATTGTTCTTCACGGTGTAGTACAGATCAATATTGTAAGGTCCATTCCCCAGAGCCTGAGCCATGCTCAAAAATGGTGTAATGCCAATCCCGCCGGCAATCCACACCTGGTTCACATTGCCAAAGTTACGGTACGAAAATCGGCCATAAGCGCCTTCCACCCGTACCGTTGAGCCAACCAGGTAGGGGAGTAACTTGTTCAATGATTCGGTGTATGCACCCAGCGACCGAATATCCAGCGTCAGGCTCTTCGAAGTATCAGCCGAAGCTACGCTAAACGGATGCCATTCCCTGGTTACTTTGTCACTATTTACCGACAGGAAAATAAATTGCCCCGGCTTAAAATGGATGGCCTTGCCCACCGGCTGCAACGTTACCTCTACCACGTTTGAGGCTTTGGGCACCGCCGATTGAATCGTATACAGATAGCGCCGCACAAAAACATCCGGCATCAGGGTTCGGTAAATGTAGGCCAAGGCGCCCACAATCAGCGTCCCATACATAAAAGCCGCCATATTGTGATCTCTCATTACCTGATTGGGCGTCAGAATAATATGCAGCGCAATCAGGAGATAGACCACCCCCAACAACCGATGCGTGCTCAGCCACAGCTTATAAGCCAGCTTAACGAACAATGTCAGCACCAACAGCACTATCATGGTGATGAGCGCGATGATACCGAAAGCCGACCCAATATAGGCTAGCTGCGGCACAAAGAAGTGCGCGACTACCGCTAGGCCGTACTCATAGTAGGAGGCCGCCGAGAAGAAGGGATGCATGAGCAGAATCATAAGCGATGCGCTACCCACAATTGCGTGACTGACGTAAACTCGGTTGAGGCCGCCAAACATGTTCTCGACCAAACCGATTCGAGTCGACAAAACCAATCCCCACACGTATAAAACTAGCCCGATGATTCCAGAAATATCACCAAGCGTAAGCAGGGCATAAGACAAGTTGGCATACCTATCCGGGGAATCAAACGACAAAGCCAAAGTCGGCACGAGACATGTTAAAACAATGGCAATCCAACCCGACTTAGGCTGGACCATCGAAGCCACCTTACTGAGCGGAATAATATCTGGCGCAGTATAACCCCGAAAAGTCGGCCCGGCCTGCGGGGCGACTCCTAGCGATGCGAGTGCCCGAGCCAACGCACCCGGCGGTGCCGCCATAGCTGTTTGGCCTGTCCGAGCGGCAACCAGCGGACTCGTGGCAGTTGGTTGACCTGAAGGCAGAATCGGCAGCGCGGTCTCCTGCTGAGGCAAGCCGCTCAAGGCATCGCGGATCTGCTCGGTGCTTTTGCCCTCCCCGAGCATCCGTTGGACCATTTCAAGAGCTGTCTCTTCCATTCCTCCTTATTGTACAATGCCGCCATGATAGTAAGGAAAAGAATTATGGGAATGCCGGTGGTGCTTTGGGCCATCGGCTCGCCTAAGGCCGTCCAGGCCATTCAATCTGCCATCGTTTTTTTACACGAGGTCGACCAAACCTTTAGCACCTTCAAGCCTACCAGCGAAATCAGCCGTCTAAACTCGGGTGAACTTACCTCCGAGCAGCTCAGCCAGCAAGTTAAGGATGTGCTTGCTGAATGCGAGCGCCTTAAGCAGATTTCAGACGGTTTCTTTGACGCCCACTACGGCCGACAGCTCGACCCATCTGGGTACGTAAAAGGTTGGGCCATCCGTGAGGCTGCCAAGATCTTGGAATCATTCGGCATCGACCGCTATTTGGTTGAGATCTCGGGGGATCTCCAGGCGAAGGGCGATGGACCCACCGGCGATGGCTGGGTGATCGCCATCGCCAATCCCGCAGCCCCAGGCCGTGCCGCCACCTTTATCCGCTTGCACAGTGGCGCAGTGGCCACCTCGGGAATCTACACCCAGGGACTACATATCATTAACCCCAAGACAGGGGAGCCGGTGAAAGATCCGCTCAGCCTGACCGTGGTGGGAGACGATATCGGGCTGGTCGACGCCTACGCCACCGCGGCGTATTGCATGGGCGCGCAGGGGCAAGGTCTCGCCTGGCTAAAACTCATGGGCTTCGAGGGCCTGCAGATCGACCACCGCGGGCAAGCCCTGGCCACCGACGGCTTTCAAAGCCTCGAAGCCCTGGCTAATTTGAAACCGGGTGAGCGGCCTCCTCATCGGCCACCGGCTCAGGATTGAACCACACACAGCCGTAGTTGGCCGCCAGCTGCTCAGCTGCCTTCGGCCCCCACGAACCTTTCTCGTACAGCTCGGGGCTCCCGTCGGAAGCCATCCACGCGTCAAGCACCGGCTGCAGCAACTCCCAGCTCGCCGTCACCTCTTCACTCGATGCAAACAAGGACTGATCACCGCGCATCGCGTCGATCAGCACGCGTTGGTATGAATCCGGCTGTGTGCCGGAGAAGGAATCCTGGTACAAGAAATTCATGTTCACCGGCTGCAGCCGATCGGTAAAGCCCGGCCGTTTCGCCAGCAGCTTTAGGAATATGCCCTCATTAGGCTGAATCCGAATCACGAGTAAATTATCATTGGAGCCCGCTCGCAGCCGGTCTTTAAACACCACGCAGATTTCTGTAGCGGTCGTAGCCAACCCCTTGCCGGTTCTAAGCAATATCGGCACGCCGCCCCAACGCGTGTTCGCGACTTCAAGCTTGAGAGCCGCAAAGGTTTCGGTCCTGGTGTCCTCCTTCGCTACTTCGTCCCTGTAGCCTACATACTGGCCCCGCGCCGCCACTTCGTCGACGTGTTGCGGCTTTATTCGCTCAATGCTCTGTAGTAACCTGAGTTTCTCTTTGTGTATCCCGTGCGCCGACAGACTATCCGGACGCTCCATTAGTATCAGCGACACCAGCTGCATGAGGTGGTTTTGAATAATGTCCCGAAGCGCCCCCATATGCTCGTAAAAATTCACCCGGCCTTGGATGCCAATCGATTCGGCCATCGTAATCTGAATGTGATCTATAAACTGCCGGCTCCAAATCCCTTCCACCAGCGGGTTTTCAAACCGAAAAGCCAGAATATTTTGCGCCGTCTCTTTCGCCAGATAATGGTCAATCCGAAAAACCTGACGCTCCTCAAAGTTTTTGGACAGATCTTTAATTAGCTCCTGCGAAGAGGCCAAGTTGTTACCAAACGGCTTCTCCACCAGCACCCGCACATCCACCCCCAGATCCGGCCGGTTCAGTCCCACCGAGCTCAAATTTTGAATAACTTTCGTGAAGATATCGGGCGGAATGGCCAGATAAAACAGGCGGTTGTGCTTAACTTTTTCATCTAGCTGCTTCAAACAATCGCGTAAAGTTTTAAAATCATCCGGATTGGTCGAATCCATCTGAACGGGCACCAAGAAACGCCGCAGGGAAGCCAAGATATCAGGATCAAAATCTCTGTGATCCCGAAGTATCTGCAGCTCAGTCTGCTGCATAACCGACTCCACATCTGGCACGCCGTGAAATACGGCCACAATGCGAAAATCCTCAGGCAAACGTTTCTGGCGCTCGAGTTCGTACAGAGCCGGCATGAGTTTTCGTTGCGACAAATTCCCGGTGATCCCGAAAATGGTCAGCACAGTTGGGGGTAACGTATGTCTCATTCTCGCCGGCTCCCGTTAACGCTTTTGCCTGATTATACCAACAATTATGAGTAGTGCCTTGGCATGGGAAACCGCTATACTGTTTGCAGGATAATTAAGGGCCGGCCTATGCGTATACGGCTAACCCCCATAACCTGGTTCGTCGTCCTCGCCGTAATTGCGGTTGGCCTCGCATTAGGCCTGCCACCCGACCCGCACGCCGTCAGCCAGCTCCATGCCTCCCAAACTAGCTACCGCATAGCCATCGCCGTACTGCTCATACCTTACGTAATTATCTGGTACGCCAGCTTCTACGCCTTCGCCAAACTCCAAGAATACTCCCGCCCAATTAGACACACAAAGGATGGTGCCGCCTTCCACATCCTCACTATTGGAACGGGCACCGTAGCCTTCAGTCTGGTCGTCCCCACCATTATTGCCTACCTTTTAAGTATCATTACCGCCCACTACCATTCCTTCCACCCAGCCGCTGTAATTATTAACGACTACCTCGGTCTATTCCCGGGCCTAGTGGCTTTCCTACTCATATATAACGGCGCCCGCATGCTCGTCAGTACCACGGATGTCAAAACCCACCATCCTGACCTGCGCTGGCACGCACCCTGGTTTCTGCTGCTAAGTGCCACCTTCGCCTACCTTGCCATTCAAAACCAATATCAATCCAACCCCTACCACTTAAACAACGTCTGGATTTTGGTCGCAACCTATATTGTCCCGTTTCTGTACGGCTGGATGGTTGGCCTGCTTGCAGCCGACGCCCTGAGCGTCTACGCCAAGACCGTCAAAGGCCTGCTCTACAAACGCGCCGTTAAACAGCTAGCCAACGGCATCGCCATTACCGTCTGGGGCTCCATCGCCATCCAGTTTGTCAACGCCACTCTCGCTCAACGCATTAACCATTCCCTTGTTTCGGTTCTCTTGGCCGACTACGGACTGCTCATCATTGTTCTAGTTGGGCTCGTGTTTATGGCCCTCGGGACCAAGAAGCTCAAGTCGCTCGAAGACATTTAGCTACCACCAACCGCACCGTTCTATAAATCAAAAACTTCTATTAACCGCGAGCGCCAAGTCATAAAATTCTTGCGCCGTTTTTTTTGTTAAGCGCAATCTTTATCTGGGGTGTAAGATAAGTAATATGCCCAACAACGAACCTCCTATAACTCTTCACGTCATTAACCACACCCACTGGGACAGAGAATGGTTCGTTCCGTACACCATCACGCGTCGCTGGATACCCAACCTCATTCACAACCTCGAAAAAGTCGTTCAGAAAAATCCCGATTACAGCTTCCTGTTCGACGCCCAGACTATGGTCATTGAAGACCTCGAGGCCAGTAGTAAGGAAAGCTACGCCGTCGCCCGTCGTCTAATCGAAAACCACAACCTCGAAATCGGCCCCTATTACGCCCAGCTCGAAATGCGCAACCCCGGAGCCGAATCCCTAGTCCGCAACCTCCGCATCGGCATCGACAAGGCCCTCGAACTAGGCGGCTCACCTCAATTTACCGCCTGGGACGTTGACACCTTTGGTCACATTTCGCAATCTCCCCAAATCCACGCCTTATTCGGTATCCGTAACGTTTATATGTGGCGTGGTCCTAGCGAGCTGGCCCCATTCTTCTGGTGGAAAGGCGCCGACGGCACCAGCATGCTCGCCATCGACCTATTCGCCGGTGGTTACCGCAACTTTTATAAGGTCACATCCAAAAACAAGCTCGCTATCAAGCGGCTCAATCACGAGGTCCGCAAGCTTTATCCGTTCTATAAATTTGGCCACATCCCGGTCTTCGATGGTTTCGACCTTGACAAGGAGCCTGGCGACGCAGCCTCCTACTTCCATAAGCACCATGCCAGTGAACTGGCCCAAAGTAATGTCCAGGTCGTCAATTCGTCGCCCTACCAGTTCGCCGACGCCATCCGCCGCATAGACGGCGATTTCCCTACGTTTACTAGCGAGCTTATTAGCGGCAAGTACTCATCGGTCTTCCCGGGAACCTTATCCGCCCGGGTCTACTCGAAGTTGTTGGCCACCCATGCCGAGCAATTGCTTTATCGCTATGCCGAGCCTATTAGCCTACTCCTGCCGCCTGATCGCTATCCTGAGAAGCTCTTCGAAAATCAAACCAAGCTCATCCTGCAAAACCTGGTTCACGACGTTATCAGCGGTTGTAGCATCGATCAGGTTCACGACTACTCCGAGCTCCGCGCCGCCGAGGTCGACCGCACCCTCAAACAATCGGTTTCACAAACACTCACCGATACCGCCGGCGTTCTCGCAGACGGTACTTACGCCTTCGTTCCCAATGGCGGCCCCACCGACCTCACCCTCGAAGTCGACGGCCAACTCTACCAAGTCACGAACCAGGAAATCGGGATCACCAGGGTTAAGCCCACGCAGGCCCTAAAACTCGATCCCCAAAATGTGGAGAATTTCAGCTGGAAAAACCAGCACTACCAGGCCGAACTCAAATCCGATGGTATTCTGAGCCTCGGTGAAGGACAGTTCGGTGAACTCGTAGTGCGAGCCGACGATGGCGACACCTACTGGGACGAGCCGCGCGGGCAGGGAATCCCGCTAAAGATCTCCGGACCGATCCAGGTCATGAACGAATCCACCAATTTCGCCCAGCTAGCCTTCACCGCCGCCGCCAAGAATCCGGATTACGATATTCAGGTTAAAGTTAAGCTTACCTTCGACCAATCGCCCATCATTAAATGGCAGCTCATCCTTCTCACCGTCGGCTCTGGTTTCAGTGTAGCCTTGCGCCACAACTACGGCCACAAAATCCCAAAGCTGAACGTCGGCATGCAGTTCGACAACACTGAACGCGACTTCCAAGACACTAACCTGATGGAGCGCGACCTCAGCCCCAAAATGCGTTCGCTCCTAATTGGACAGCGCGACCTCTACCAGATCTTTACATTCCCATTCCATACCTACGTCACACCGTCTGACAACCCAGATCACGTCCATCTCTTGGCTAAAGGTCTTAGGGCCTACCAGACCGAGCAGCCCGGCATTATCGATCTCATTCTTACCCGACCAGTCGATTGGGTGATGAAGCCCGGCCTCCACAAGTACCACTCCGGTGATGCCGGCCCCAAATTCTTGGTCCCCGGCGCCCGCTGTGAACGCGAAACTACCATCGAATGCGCCCTACTAGTAAATCCAGACGGCCCCGGTAGCATCAACTTCCACCAAATGGCCAACCATTTCCTCAATCCACCCTTGCTGTTCCAGGTTACAGGCTCAAGCGGCCGAAAAAAGTCAATCTCACTCTTTAAAGAAACTGCTCCGATATCGTCCCTGCACCAGTACCACAGTCAGCGGCTGGCCCGTATCTATAACCCCACCGACCAGTCAGTGCCGCTATCTGAAACCCAAACCATATTGACCCGCGACTGCGTTGCCGATGGTACCGCCAGTGAACTTTCGCCCAAGCGCATCGCCACTCTCAGACTCACCCAACCCACTCCCACCAAATTGGCCGCTGGTCCTAAGCCTAGCGTAACTCTCATTAACTGGCCAAAGTACCCGGTCGGACCCGACATGTCCAAACCTAGCCCAGAATCCCTAGCTCAGCTCAGCCAAATGCAAGACCGACTCCAAACCGAGCACGACCAGCTAAAAACCGAGATCGAGGCTAACGGCGATGATTCCCCGAGTCGCTTATTGCACCGCTTCTACATCATCACGCGCGAGCTTATGGAGGCCAGGCTATCGCTGGAATGGAACCTTAAACGTCTCAGCGCCAAAACCCCCACCGATAACCCCTACACTATCAACGAAGAACTATACAAAATGGCCACGGAATATAACGATATGCGCATTGTCCGGCGTATGTACGATTACATCGTTGATATTGACGCCAAGGGTCAGGAGCAAGCCCGGCCGACCCACCATTCCAGCCAAACTTCATAGCACCCAGCGCCAATACCCACTCCTGTCATACTTTAGTATTGACTTAATTAAGTAGCGGGTTATATTTATAAATATGGACGTCTTTTTCGCTCTCGCCGAACCCACCCGCCGCAGCATCATCGAGATGCTGGCAGAACGTGGCCAGCTATCAGCCACTGCCATCGCCGGACGATTTCACTCTACGCCTTCAGCCATTTCGCAACACCTCAAGGTCTTGCGCGAGGCCCGGCTAGTTTCGGTCGAGAAACGCAACCAACAACGCCTGTACTCACTCAATACTGAGGCCGTAAAACAGCTGGAAGACTGGGCCCGGCAGATGTCGGCTCGTTACGATGCGCTTGAAGCCATGATAGATAACAATAATTAAGGAGGCACGACATGCCTGAGACCGAAACCAATTACCAATTCGAAATCGACCGCGACAAACTCGAGGTACGGATTAGCCGCATCTTCCGCACCACCCCGGAGCGCATGTGGCAGGCCCACACCGAGCCTAAACTGCTCATGCGCTGGTGGACCAACACCAAAATCGACAAGCTCGACCTCAAGCCCGGTGGCGAATGGCGGTTTGTCAGTAATGCGAATGGCCAGGACTTTACCGTCGGCGGTCAGTTCAAGGAGCTCGAGAAACCGAAAAAAATCGTCCGCACCTTTGAATTCGCCCCCGGCCACTCAATTCTCGAAACCACCACCTTCGAGGCACTCCCCAACGGTACCACGAGGCAACTAGCCGTCTCCAAGTTTGCCAACCTCGACGACCTCAACCAAATGAGCAAGGGCATGCAGTACGGTGCCGAACCGGGAATGGAGCTACTAGCCCAGGTAGCCGAGTCCGAAGATTAACCCCCGAAGGAGTACAAAATGCCGACAGCAGATAAACTAACCATGTTCCAGATGGCCGTGGGCGACATGCCCAAAGCCAAGGAGTTTTACTCTGACCACCTCGGTCTCAAGGTCGCCAAGGATTACCGCCAAGACGAGGACCACTGGTGGGTCTCGCTGGACGGAGCCCAGGGCGGCGCCACCATCACTCTCACAACCTACAAGAGCAATATGAAGCCCGGCAACCTCGTGCTCTATTTCTCAACCTCCGATGTGACGGCCAACCACCAAGCGCTAGCAAAGCAGGGCGTGAAGGTCGGCGACATCCAAAACGACCTCTATGGACCAGGCTCGGGCGTCAAGTTTTTCCAGGTCGAAGACCCCGACCACAACCTCGTTCACGTCTGGCAGGCATAAAGCACAAGGCCCATAATTAACACATGCAAGAATACATCGAAATCCGCGGTGCCCGCGAAAATAATCTAAAAGATATTAGCCTCAAAATCCCTAAGCGCAAGATCACCATCTTTACGGGAGTGTCCGGCTCTGGCAAGTCCAGTCTTGTGTTCGACACCATCGCCGCCGAAGCCCAGCGCCTTCTGAACGAAAATTTCAGCATGTTCGTCCGCAACTTCTTGCCTCGCATTAGCCAGCCGGACGCCGACGAAATCAAGAACCTGGGCATGGCGGTGATAGTGGACCAAAAACCCCTCGGTGGCGGCGCGCACTCCACCGTTGGCACGGTCACCGATATCTCAACCGCCCTACGCCTCATGTTCTCTCGCTTTGGTACGCCGCATGTTGGTAATGCCAACATGTTCTCGTTCAATGATCCGGCCGGCATGTGCCCAGAGTGTCATGGCCAAGGCCAAAAGCTGGACCTCGACCTAGAACTCGCCTTCGATATGAATAAGTCCATCAACGACGGTGCCCTAAAGCTACCGGAGTATACCGGCAAAAACGCCTGGGGCTTGGAGATAGTCAAACATTCCAAGCTCTTCGACAACGACAAGCCGCTCAAGGATTTCACCGACCAGGAACTTAACGATCTCTTTCACTCCAAGCCCATCCCCACCGACACGATGCAGGGCGTGAAGTTAAAATTTGAAGGCGTAGTCGATAAGTTCGTGCGCAAGTATCTTGTCGAGTTCGACTACCGGACCATGTCGGATCGCACCCAAAAAACCATCGGTCCATTCGTTACCATGGGCCCCTGCCACCTTTGCCATGGCGCCCGCATTAATCAAAAAGCCTTGGCCTGCAAGATCGACGGGTTCAACATCGCCGACCTTACTGCCATGCAGGTAGACAAGCTACTATCAATCGTAAGCAAGCTTGAGACTACCCAAAACCACGCCCTCATCAAAACCGTCCATGAACGTCTCACCAATCTAGTCGAAATCGGTCTGGGCTATCTCACTCTCGACCGACCCACCGACACCCTCTCAGGTGGCGAGTCCCAGCGAGTCAAGTTAGTAAAGCACCTCAACGGTGCCCTGGTCGATTGCATGTATATCTTCGACGAGCCCAGCGTCGGCCTCCACCCCCGCGATGTTCACCGGCTCAACGAGCTTCTAGCCAAGCTCCGCGATCAAGGCAACACCGTGCTAGTAGTGGAGCACGACCCCGACGTCATCAAGGCCGCCGATCACGTGGTAGATGTTGGCCCCAAGGCTGGCGCGGCCGGAGGCAAGATCGTCTTCGAGGGTACCTACCCAGAGCTCCTCAAGGCCAAGACCGTTACCGGCGAGCATCTCAAGGATCGGACGCCCATAAAGCCCCAGTTCCGTTCACCTTCCGGAAAGCTCTCCATCACAGGCGCTCACGCCAATAACCTTAAGCACATTACCGTCGACATCCCCACCGGTATCTTTACCGTCATTACCGGCGTGGCCGGCTCGGGCAAGAGCTCGCTCATCCACCAGGTCTTTCTCAAACAGCACCCCGATGCCATAGTGGTCGACCAAACGGCCATCGGCACCTCCAACCGCTCCAACCCGGCCACCTACATTGGCATCTTTGACCCCATTCGCAAAGGCTTTGCTAAAGCGAACCAAGTTGACGCCGGGTTGTTCAGTTTCAACTCCAAAGGAGCCTGCGATAACTGTAACGGCGCCGGTTTTCTTACCCAAAACCTCGGCTTTCTCGACGACGCCAAGACCCCCTGCGATGTCTGCGGTGGTAAACGTTTTAAAGATGAGGTTCTGGGATATAAATACCATGGCAAAACCATTACCGAGGTACTCGACCTTACTATGGCCGAAGCTCAAGACTTCTTCGACCTTAAAGAAATCGGCCCCAGCCTGCAGGCCCTCAATGATGTCGGCCTCGAATACCTCACTCTAGGCCAACCGCTCAGCACCCTGTCTGGTGGCGAATGTCAACGCATCAAGTTGGCCCAGCAACTACACAAGAAGGGGAGTGTGTACGTGCTCGACGAACCCACCACCGGACTGCACATCTCCGATACCGCGCGCCTGCACCAGCTCATCGACCGGCTAGTCGATGACGGCAACACCGTCATCACCATTGAGCACAACACCGATGTCATCCGACGCGCCGACTGGATCATAGATCTCGGCCCCGAAGGCGGCGATAAGGGCGGACAAATTATGTTTGAAGGCACACCAGCCGAGTTACTACTATCCAAGCAGGCCCTGATCGCCCATTATTTGTGATGAAAATCGAACTCTGCTCCTACAGTATATAAATTGTTGCAATTTATATACATAAGTGTTATTATAACTAAACCCATCAACCGCTCGAAAGAAGGAATGTGATGGACGTACCCGAACTCCCACGGCTGCAACCGCGACCGGTGGGCCAAGAGGCCCTGGAATTGGTGCGGGCAGCTCGCACCATCGCCGATCGGTACTTCGAGGTCTGCCGGACAACTCCCGGCGCGGATTTCGACGACTGGCGGCCAATGGTCCCGATGATCAACTACCACGGCTACGAAGGTGCACTAACTCGCTCGGGACTCTTCGTGGGCTGCGATGTCGACGGCAGTTACTGGCGGCCGCACGTGGTCGTGACACCCTGGGGCCAGTGGGTCTTCGTCGGCTCCGGCAGAGAAGGCGCTGGCCTCCAGTTCCGCAATAACCCCACCTTCATGAACGGCCTTGCGCTTGGTCAGGTCTACATCTCGCCGAGCAACCAACGCGCTCACATGTACCCCGTGCTGTCGATAGACGGCACGCAGCTACCTGATCCGCAGCTTTACTGCTGGACTGCGCGCATCCGTGCCATGGAGCACGGCCCCCTCGAAGATGAGTGGCGAGAACTGTTCGCCGCCGCCTAGCTTCCACTCGCCCGTCCCGGCTGCAACAACGCCGGGCTCCGGGCCCTACCCGAGCTTTCAAATCCGATTTGAAGTCTCAGGCAGGTATAAACGACCGAAACCTAATATCGTTCATCATGGCCAATATCTCCCTCGCATACTGAGTTCGAAACTCGAATAGTAGTTCGCCCCAGTATTGTAATTATTTTATATTTGTGCTATAATAATCTAAGTGTTGCCCAGATGGTAACCTCCAAGCCGACGCAATTGGACCTCCACTGAGGAAGGAATATCGATGCGCGCGAACCTTGACCCAAGAGCCGCCACGGCCGCATCAATCGCATTCGACTCGGCACTACCCTACGTCTTCGCGCCAGGCGCGGAGATTCTTGAGGTTGTAGTCAAATGGGACGGGCGTGTTCACCCGACCCTCCGCACGTTCTCAGTTACCGCCAAGGTGCAGGCACCGGGGGCGCCTGAAGCTGTGGAGGTTTCGTCGGAGATTTCCGTCAACCTAACCTCCGACGGCTGGACCAACTGCCTCTTCACGTGGTGGGGTCTAAAAGACGACCCCCAGCCTCATGTCCGGTACTACGTCAACCTCAATGCGGAGCCTGAACCCACGTTCAGAATCGCTTAAGCCGTGAGGCGGTTCGTCAGGTCAGGGACTCACTCCCCCGCGAACGCGGGGGAGCCCACCCCAAGATTTTAAGCATTCTTTGAAATCTTAGGCTGGGCTAATGACTGAACGAACCTAATGTCGTTCATAATGCGACTAATCTCCGCACCCACATTTCGAACCCGGTTTAGGAAAGAGATTCTTTCGATAGCGAATAAAATTAATTTTAAGTCTTTAACTCCTATTAACTGAAGGACCCCCGGCTGGCTGCCGGGGGGTATTGGGGGACCGGGCAGCTTTGCACTGCCACCTACTTATGTAGGGCACTCACTTGAGCTACTGGCCCTCGTTGTGTATGGGCTAGAGGTTGATCGCGCGGAGACGCCGCTCCAGATCGGCGGCGATAGTCAGGACGTAATCCTCGTGCTCGCTGCCAACGATCGGGAGACCGGCGTAGCCGCCGGCGCCGAAGATGGGAGACAGGTCGAGAATCTCCGGATTGACCGATCCGACCACCGTGAAGCGGAAGGCCGGGGCGTGAACGGTTCCAGCCAACTCCTTGGCGTAAGTGCTCGTGTCGCGCTTGAGCGACACGAGCATGGTCCAGGGCTCGCCCTCCTTCTGGTGCCAGCCGGAGTGGAAGCTCCCCACGGTGTCATCATTGACGTCGAGGACCACGCAGGCCAGAGAGTCGAGGAACATCGGCACTTTGCCGCCCCTGTGCGATCGCGTTTCCCCTGGGTAGAGGAAGCCGCCACAGATGGTGGTGGCGAGTTGCGCCGCCGTGAACCGGGAGAGGCGGGTGCCGTGCAAGGCCTGCACCACCGGCCTCAGGTCCAGCTCCACTATCTCGCCTGCTCGCGCGGACGCGGGAAGTGGGAACTGGGCTTCGAGCCACAGCGCTCGGAGCGACTGCTGTTGCTGGCCGTAATAGGCGGCGAGATCGTCCATTACGCAGACGTAATCCGTAGTAGAGACGTGGTACACCCCGTTGAGGCGGCGAACTGTCGGCATCCAATCGAACGGCGCATCGTAGCTTTGAGACCAGTAGTCGCCGCTATCGAGAGCCGACTCGATGGCGCCGAGGACTTCGTCGATGTGAGCTTGGAGCATTTCGTGCAGCTCCGCATGGGACTTCAGCTCGCTCAGGGTGATCCGGCCATCCTTGAGGTTGACTGAGTCCCAGTTGACGCGCCCGACGGCGGCGCGCGCGAGGACAAGCTTGAGCTCGTCAAGATCAGGAACGGTGAAACCGTGGCGGTACTCATGCCGCTCGACATCCATCGTAAACCTCTCTCCAAATCAGGGTTCGCCTGGCTATGCCAGGAAATATCCATTGTGGATAGTTATATATTAAAGCATAAAGTTACGATACTTGCAAGATGCTGAAAAGTTGGAAAAAGCTTTCTTGAAAATGGATAACAAAATAACGGCTTTGACGCGCTATTTAAGCATAAGTGCTTTGGGGCCCCAGTGCGACCAACTACCATTATTGCCGAGGATAAGCGTGACAATTCTGGCCAGATGTGTTAAGATAATTTAAACGCGCCGACGGCGTAACCTTACCCGCGGCGTTTTAAATTGCGCACACACTATGGACCAAACTCTCACCACCACCGAACACATTCGCAACGTGGCCATCATCGCCCACGTCGACCATGGCAAAACCACCCTCGTGGATGGCCTGCTTAAGCAAGCAAAAACTTTCCGCGACAACCAGGCCGAAATGCAGCAAACTACCATCCTTGATACGGGCGACCTGGAGCGAGAGCGGGGGATTACCATCTCCGCTAAAACCACCGCAGTCACCTACGATGGCTACAAGATCAACATCATCGACACTCCCGGACACGCCGACTTCTCCGGCGAAGTGGAGCGCACCCTGGGCATGGCCGATGGCTGCCTGCTGATCGTTGATGCCCAGGAAGGCCCCATGCCCCAGACCAAATTTGTGCTTTCAAAAGCCCTCGGGCTCGGCCTTAAGCCGGTAGTCGTAATCAACAAGGTCGACAAGCGCGACGCCCGCGGCGACGAAGTCATTACCGAAATCGAGCATCTGTTCCTGGACTTAGCGGTCTCAGATGACCAGCTCGAGTTCCCGGTGTACTACTGTGTCGGCCGCGATGGCAAGGCCTGGGACCACCAACCGGATGCCGCCGAGATCTCCGCCGCCGGCGACCTCACGCCCATCTTTAGTGCCATCATCAATGACATTCCCGCCCCCCGTGTTGAACCGGGCGGCCCCTTCCAGATGCTCGTAACTTCGCTGGCCTGGGACTCGTACCAGGGCAAATACGCCATCGGCCGCATCCAACGAGGTAGCATTCAAGCCGGACAGGCACTCAGCTACATCCATAGAGACGGCACCGTCTCAAACGCCAAGGCCGACAAATTGTTCGTGGCTCAAGGCCTCGACCGAGTGGAAGTAACAGAGGCCTTCGCCGGAGACATCGTCTGGATTACCGGCGTCGGTGCAGCCAACATTGGCGGCAGTATCACCGACCCTGGCACCCCCGAGGCTCTGCCCGTTATGGAAATCGAAGCCCCTACCCTCCAGATTCAAATCGGCCCCAACACCAGCCCCTTCGCCGGCCGCGAAGGCAAGTTCACCACCAGCCGCCAAATCGGCGCCCGTCTCGAGCGCGAGCTCGAAACCAATGTTGGTCTGCGCGTGGAAGACCGCGGTACCGGCTTCTTAGTAAGTGGCCGTGGCGAGCTCCACCTCTCGGTACTCATCGAGACCCTGCGTCGCGAAGGCTTCGAAATGGAGGTCGGTCGGCCGCAAGTGGTCACAAAAGAGCAGGATGGTCGCACCGTTGAGCCGATCGAAGAGCTCACCATCGAGGTACCCGAGGAACACGTCGGCGCCATCACTTCCGAACTCGGCCGCCGCCGCGCCAACCTGGTAACCATGGAAGCCACCACCAAAGCCACTACCCGGCTCATCTATACCTTGCCCACTCGCGCCCTGCTGGGTCTACGCAACATTCTCCTCACCGCCACCAAGGGTACCGCCACCGTCAACAGCCTACTCACCGGCTACGAACCACTCGGCGCCCCGTTGCAGCAGCTGCGCAATGGCGTGCTCATTTCCGCCGAAACCGGCACCGCCACCACTTACAGTCTCAAAACCGTCGAGGAGCGCGGCACCGCTTACATCGGCCCCGGCACCAAGGTTTACGAAGGCATGATTATCGGCCTCAACCGCCGCGGCGACGATATGGAGATCAACGTCACCAAAGAAAAGAAGCTCACCAACGTCCGGGCTTCTGCCACCGACATGACCACCCAGCTCACCCCATTTACCCAGCTCACACTTGAAGAAGCCCTCGACTTTATCGAAAACGATGAGCTGCTCGAGACTACTCCCGAGAACCTACGCATGCGCAAGCGATACCTGCTTCCCCACGAGCGCAAGCGTAATCGCCAGTCCTAATAAGAAACGGCCGTAAGTCACTCGACACGATGTTAGAGCTAGACTAGTGCTATTATTGCAATAATAAGTCTTTTCTTTTATAATATAAAACCGTCATACGTGACAGCCCATAGATCTCCGACAATTGGGAGGGGGATCGCATGAATTGCGATACCTTCAGTGACTACTTCCAGCGCTACGGGCATTGCCCGCCGGACCCGTCAACGCCTTGGTGGCACTACGCACTCATGGTTGTGGGCGGGCTGGTAGTTCTGGGCATCATCCTGTCAGCCTTCCGCATCGTGCAGCAGTATCAGCGCGGCGTGGTTACCCGCTTCGGCCGAGTGGTCGGCGAGCGCGAACCGGGCCTACGCCTGGTTGTACCACTCATCGACCGAATGGTGCACGTGGACATGCAGATCTTCACGCTGCCGCTCCAGCCCCAGCAGGTAATCACAAAGGACAGCGTGTCTCTCAGCATTCGAGCCGTCGTCTACTACCGGGTGTTCGACGCCACCCAGAACTACACGCAGCTGGATGATGACGAGGTGGCAATTGAGCAACTCGGCCAGTCCATCATGCGCCGACTCGTCGGTCAGCGCGATCTCGCCGAACTCCTGGAGCATGGGGAAGCTGTAACGACCGCCATCCACAATGAGCTCAAGCGGCCCGCCGTGCAGTGGGGTCTCGAGATCACTTACCTGGAAATCAAGGACATCGATCTGCCGCAGGCAATGCAGCGGGCCATGGCCGCCCAGGCCGAAGCCACTCGCATGGCTGACGCCAAGGTCACAGAAGCCGGTGGCGAACAGCGGAGCGCTGAGCTCCTAGCCCAGGCGGCCTCCCAGCTAACTCCGGCCGCACTCCGTCTGCGTGAACTCCTGGCGATGCAGGCCATCGGAGCCGACAACGCGACGGTGATCGTCGTCCCCTCAGGAAATTCAGCCGAGCTGGCCGGTTCTGCCGCCGCCGGCGCCATCGCTGCCGAAAGGGGGCAGGCGCTGGGCTAGCCCATCACTGGGCTTGACCCACGGGAGAAGACTCATGGTCTATCCCGTGGGTCTTCTCTTTTCATACCAGCACCGACTAAACCTCCCTAGTTCTCAAAAAAAGTCGGGATTAGCTTCCTACTACTGGCCTTTTTCTTGCTCCTTTTCCTTACCTTCTTCTACGAGTTCACGCACCCGCTGGCCACCTTTTTCACCGATTTCTTCGTAATACTCATGTCCGCGCTCATCGCGCACTGTTTCGCCGCCCTTCTTGCCAATCTCGGCATAAAACTCGCGGCCGTACTTGTCACGCACTTTAATACCACCCTTGTGGCCGGCCTCGCTTACGGTCATATCGCCCTTGTTGTCACTAGCCATAATTTCTCCTTAATTTACGCTGTCATCTGAAAATATGATGAATCCAGCACGGGGTCATTGCCCATTGTTACAATCCTTTCCACCTCCTCCATGGCCAACATCGTTAGAAATATGTACATGCATACCCGGCCCCAATCGTGATACACCGTATGTCTAACAGTAAGGAGGAACTAGTCTATGGCACACAAGGATGAAGTTCGCAGTGAAGATGAAGGTCAAATGAGTGTTCAGGAGGCAGGACATCGCGGAGGTGAGGCCACCAGCAAAACTCACGATCACGAATATTACGAGGAGATCGGCCACAAGGGCGGAGAGGCTGGCGGCAAGAAGGGCGGCGAGCGAGTACGCGAGCTGATCGAGGAAGGCAAGGAGAAAGAAGCCGAGGACCGCTCCTCCGACGCCAGCCAGTAGATCGCCAAAAACTAATACTTAAACGAATACCACAATCGAGGCCGGACCAGTTTCCGGCCTCCAAAGTACTTATGCACATCTTGCTAAAATTTAGTTAAGAGACTAATATATATAAGTGATTACTACTACTCAGAAACTGTCCCGGGTCGAACAAGCCATGGACGCTATGAAGCGAGCCATGACCAACGCCCGGCACCGGATGGGGGAGGGCCTCGGGCTCACCCGCACCCAACTCGACATCCTGCTCCTCCTGGCCGGCGGGCCTAAGAGCACCGGCGACCTTGCCCGGTCACTGGTCGTCACCCAGAGTGCCACCACCCAGACCATCGACACCTTGGTGCGCCAAAAACTGGTGGAGCGCCACCCCGACGAAGACGACCGGCGGGTGGTTCGGCTAGGGCTCAGCCCGGAAGGTCACCGGCTTACCGACCAGCTCTGTGACCACCGCCGCCGCTTTATCAAATCACTAGTGGACCAACTTACAGACAGCGAAGTCGAATCGCTGATTTCTATTACAGGCAAACTCACCAACCTCTTAAGCGTCGAAAAAAATTAACAGGATAGATTCATGCCCCAGCTAGATGGAATTAGACCAAAATCCGACAAAACCGCCAATAATACCCTAAGGCAGCCTGCATCGGTCCCAGATCCAGCCGCTACCACTCCGCCTACTATCAGCCCAGAAGCCGCCAGTTCTGCAGCCCCCAGTGCTTCAGCCGAGGTGACCTCGTTCGCCGACCTACACCCTAGCCGCAAAAAAATCACCATGATCGGCGTCATTCTGGCAATGCTCTTGGCCGCCCTCGACCAAACCATCGTTGGTACAGCCTTGCCGCGCATCGTCCGCGACCTGGGCGGCGCCGACCACCTCACCTGGGTCGTCACCGCCTACATGCTGGCCTCCACCGTCACCGTCCCGATCTACGGTAAACTGTCCGACCTGTTCGGCCGCAAGTGGTTCTTCTTCTCGGGCATCGTCATTTTCCTCATCGGCTCCATCCTCTGCGGCCTGTCGCAAAACATGTTCGAGCTCGTGGCCTTCCGCGCCCTTCAAGGTATCGGCGGCGGCGCCATCATGGGTAATGCCTTCGCCATCATTGGCGACCTGTTCTCACCGGCCGAACGCGCCCGCTGGCAGGGTGTACTTGGTGGTGTTTTCGGCCTTGCTTCGGTCATCGGCCCCGCACTCGGCGGCTGGCTCACCGACCACGCTTCTTGGCGCTGGGTGTTCTACATTAACCTCCCGCTCGGCCTGGTAGCGCTCGGCTTCATCGGCTTCCTCATGCCCCGGGTTGCATCACAGATTAAAGACAAGGTCATCGACTTCTGGGGCGCCGGCCTCATCGTCACCTCGCTGGTACCGCTCCTCATAGCCCTCAGCTGGGGTGGCAGCCAGTACGCCTGGAACTCCAACATTATCCTCAGTCTCTTTGCTTTTGGCGCCGCCTCCCTTGCCGCCTTCATATTTGCCGAACACAAGGCCAAAGAGCCCATCATACCCCTGAGCCTATTCAAGAACTCCATCTTCACCACCTCTGCCATCGTGACGTTCCTCACGGCCGCGGCCATGTTTGGCGCCATCGTCTATATCCCGCTCTTCGGCCAACTCGTGCAAGATGTATCCGCCACCGATTCCGGCACTATTCTCACCCCGCTCATGGTCGGCCTCATAAGCGCATCGGTGGTGTCGGGCCAAATCATCGCCCGCACCGGCAAGTACCGCTTCCTAGCCCTCTGCGGCGTCGCCCTACTGGTAGTAAGCTTACTGTGGCTCAGCGGCATTACTGCCTCCACCACTACCATCGAACTCGTCATGCGTATGGTTGCACTCGGCATCAGCCTAGGTCTCATCATGCCTATCTTCAACATTGTGGTCCAAAACGCCTTCGACCAAAGCAAAATCGGCGTAGTCACCGCCGCCACCCAGACCTTCCGCAACGTCGGCGGCACCGTTGGCACCGCCGTCTTGGGCGCGGTGTTCAACAACACCCTGTCACACAATTCCGCCGCTCTAGCCGGCACCACATACGGCCAGTCGCTGGCTACTCAACACCTCAGTACTACCGACCCCAATGTGCTGGAAAAAATGTTGTCCCCCGAAGGACAGGCAGCCATCTTGCACAAAATCGCTTCTTTGCCCCTGCCCGGCCCTGCCATCACCGCCGCCCGCAGCTCCTTCATCGATTTTATCTCTCAGGGCAAAATCGTGTTCGCCGACTCCATCAGCCACCTCTTCCTCATTAGCGCCATCGTGGCCTGCGCGGCTATGGTCGCCACTCTGTTCCTCAAAGAAATCCCGCTCAAGCGTGCCGCCAAGCCCAAGAAGGCGGTTCAAGCTGGTGAAGAGCTCGCGGTCGAACTCGGCCAATCCGAGCCCAAAGACGAGCCAGCCCTCACCTAACCATCACTTACTCTACAGCTGGGCTCGTAGTCACTCCACTTGTGCGTTCCCCGCGAAGGCTTAACCAGCCAACCACCGCCGCCAGTATGGCCGCCACGCCACCCACCGCCAAACCCATACGCGGCGAGGCATGATCACAAATCCAGCCCACCACCGGCCCACCCAGCGGTGTGGTGCCCAAAAATGCCACTGCCCATAAAGACATTACCCGGCCGCGCATCTCGGGACTGGTTGCAAGCTGCAAAGTACTGTTAGCCAGCGCCGAAAAGATTATCGACCCAAAGCCCACGCCCACCAACAACACAGCCTCAAATTGAGCCCCAGGCGCCAGGGAACTCACTAGCATGCACACTCCAAACAACGCTGAGGCGCGAACGAGCGATTTCTGACCCGCCTTCAGCCGCCCCGCCGCCAGCACGCCGCCTATCACCGATCCCACGCTCATCGCCGCCATAAACAGCGCATAGGTGCTAGCGCCGCCATGAAACGTCCGGCTGGCCAGTAGCGGCATCACTACTTGAAATTCGTAAGTGAAGGTACCGATTATTACCAACATGAAGATCGTAAACCTCAGCACCGGGTGGTTCCATACGTACCTCAACCCCTCCTGCAGCTGCCCTCTAATGTGCTCGGAGTGCTTCGCCGGGTGTAACTCAGAAGCGTGCATCAAAGCTAGGCTCGTTAACACCACCACATACGAAGCCGCATTCAGCAAAAAACAGTAGGCCATACCTACGCCCGCGATCAGCACCGCCGCCACACTTGGGCCAATCACCCGAGCCAGGTTAAGCGCGATGCCGTTAAGCGTCACCGCATTAATCAGGCGTTCCGGCCCCACCATCTCCACCACAAAAGTCTGCCGCGCTGGATTATCAAACACTGTCACCAGGCCCAACATCGAGGCCAGCACAAACACCATCCAGACCTGCACCACATGCGTCAGCACGAGTAGTCCCAGCACAAACGCCAGTAGCATCGCCGAGCTCTGAGTAATGTACAACAATTTGCGCTTAGGGAAGCGATCGGCGATCACGCCGCCAATCGGCCCCAGCAATAAAATCGGTAAAAATTGCGCCGCCACCAGTAGACCAATCGCGGTACCCGAATGCGTCAGTTCAAGTACCAACCAGGTCTGAGCAATGGTCTGCATCCAGGTACCGGTGAGAGAAATTCCCTGACCGAAGAAATAAAGCCGGTAATTATGGACCTCAAACGAACTAAAAGTATCTTTGGTGTAGTTCTGTATCTTTTGAAACATCAATCTCCCGCGTTAACACACCATATTAGTATATCCCCGGATAAACTACGCCGCCACTAGACGGGAAATGACCAAGATTGTGAGGCTCGTCCAGGTAAGCGCAAACACTATACCGCCAAGCACATCGCTCGGCCAATGCACCCCCAGGTAAACGCGCGAGCACCCCACCGCCAGGCCCATTGCTACGGCGGCCAGCGCCGCCGTTCGCCCAGCGCGACGATCCCATCTCCACAGCAACCACGCCGCCAACCCCACCGCCACACCCGAAAGTGCCGTGTGCCCCGATGGGTAGGAGTACGAGCTAGCCTGCACTAGCCAGTACTCGTGCGGCGGCCGCGGGCGATGCACCAACAGATTAATGCCAGTCCGCACGATATCAGCGCCCAAAAGCGACGCCACCGCCAGCACTACATACTTCCCACCTTGCCGCCGAACAAGCGGCCAACCCCCAGCCAGCACCACCAGGTAGGCGAGCCAGGTGCCGAGCCAGGTCACGCCCCGCATCACCGTCGTGAGAGTAGGGGACCGCCATCCGTAAGCTAGCCGCATCCCTGCCGCGTCCATCATGGACAGCCTTGAATTTTGACTCACTACCAGCCAGGTCAGTACCAAAAACACCAGCACCCCACCAGCCGCCAGTACATACCAACTGTTACGACGCCAAAAATCAGACCATTTCGCCATTATCATGCAGTATACATAATGCCCCTTCAGACCGCGCAGACTATAATTACTCTTCACTCACAACTACCCCCGGAAAGGCCTGTGAGAGCACCATGACTCAAATTTGGCCCCTGTCAGCATCCGGCTGGCAGCCCCAGACCATGACCATATCGGCCTACCTCGCCGGCTTGCTCGACCTCCGCGGAGGGCTCAAGGCCTCGGACGCTGAATACGGCTACCTGTTTGGCCGCGACTCCCTGCGCACAGCCAAGGCGCTAGCCTCGAATCACCCCAATGCCGCACTGGAAATCCTAGCCGTACTGGCCGGTTTCATGGGTGTAAAAACCGATCCGGCCACCGGCGAATTCCCGAACGCCATCCCGCACCAGGTCTACCGCCAAGTAGAAAACGGTCTGTTCGTCCCCGACGAACTCGGCACACTCATCGAAAAGTGGCCGGCGGGCTGGGGCATTCCTATCGAAACCAACCAGCACTTCGGACGACATTTCGTCACCTACAATGCCAGCGACGTCCAACCTCTGTTTGTCATCGTGCTCGCGCGATTGCACCGCTTGCACCCACGCCAGCAGATCCTCACCCGGCGTTTCACGCACTGGGCAACCGGCGAACCCCGAACCCTGGGCGAAGCCGCCGAGCGAGTATTGGGCCACATCGCTCGCATGATAGGCATATCCGACCTGGAGCTATACGAGGTTCCTAGCACCAACCCTAGGCAAACCAGCCCCAGCGGCGTACTGTTCGACGCTTTCGACGCCTACATGCACCCCACGCCGCAGGGCCCGAAGCCGATTAACTGGACGCGTGTAGCCTACGTCCACAACCAGTCACTAGCCTACGAGGCTCTGCTGTGCGGCCACGATCTTGGCCTCCGGCCAGATGGCCCCTCCTGGACCGACCTAGCGCGCTCACTCCGCCGCCACGCCATTAGCCGCTTCGAGCTCGACGACGGCAGCAACGTCCTACCACCCGCCGCCATCGACCGCACGCCGCAGGGCCAACCCCGACCGGTCCGGCTGCAAAGCCTGGCCGTTCTGGAGCTGCTAGCCGGCCGGTTCCTACGCGACCTCCCGTTCGCGCCCGACCTCGTCTGCCAGCTGATCAAATGGCTCTACAACCCCGAGGTACTCACGCCAGTGGGTGGGCGCTGCCAACCGTTGGTTTACGCATGGTCCGAAGGAGGCTACGCACCTTACCAGGGTACGGCCAGCGTCTGGGCCATTATGCAATGGATCGTCGCCGAGGGCCTACTAGACTGGGAGCTCTACCCGCTATTCCACGACCTGGCCATACATCGCATGGCTGCCGGCCTGGACCGGTCGGGCTCCGGCCTGGAGTTTTGGCCGGTTCATCGCGAAACCGGACTGGTCTGCTACCATCCCGACCAGACTAATCGGCACCGCCACGGCCTAGAGATGGCCTTTGCCGAACTACCCCAAGCCCGCCAGAGTTGGAGCCTCGCCTCAGGCTACGCCGCCTTGGGCAGACTAGCTGAGGGGTACCCGAATCTACAGCGGGGCAGCTGGCAACGCCGGCTAGTCCGCGAGGCATTGGCTGTGGCCAAGTCCATTCCACCAGCCGCAACCATGCGCCCCGAAGTTCCAATCTATATCAACACCACTCTGGGTCGCCGGCTCCAAACCGAGCGCATCCGCAGTCTGGGACTTCCGGCCTAAGCACTCCCTCGGTCAGCACTGACCGGGGGAGTAACCTTTGGCACTTGCACCCGCCGGCGCTTGCCGTCATGCTAATTTAGTGAATCTAGCCGTCATTATCACCACTTTCGCCATCATTTTGCCAGCTGAGCTCCCCGACAAAAGCATGATTGCCGCACTCGTACTCGGCACAAGGTTCCGACCGCTCTACGTCTACCTCGGCGTCATCACCGCCTTCGCCGTACACGTCGTAATTGCCGTTATCGCGGGTAGCCTCCTCTCTAAGCTGCCCCGGCAGCCACTTGAGCTGATAGTGGCGCTCCTATTCCTGATCGGCGCTTATTTGCTACTAAAACACCACGGGGGAGAAGGAGACGCCGAAAAACTCACGTCTAAGCCGCCCGACCGTCCATCTTTCTGGAAAGTCGTCTCACTGGGCTTCATGGTGATATTCATTCCCGAATTCGGCGACCTTACCCAAATTGCCACCGCCAACCTCGCCGCCAAATTCCATGATCCGCTCTCCGTAGGCCTCGGTAGCTTACTAGCCCTCTGGACCGCCGGCGCCATTGGTGTGTGGGGCGGCCGCAACCTCCTGCGTCTTATTCCAATAAAATGGTTCACCCGCCTGGCCGCGACCCTGCTCTTCATCCTGGCCCTCGGTAGCTTCGTCACCGCCGCCCGCTCCTAAGCGATATCAATCCGCACAAACGCCTCAGCATACCTGCAGCCGTACTTCTTTCCCGCCGCCACAGCCCACCTGGTGACGCGGCTTTGTGTAGCCTCCCAATCCGGTATTTGGCTTTTGTGCTTTGCCAGCGCCTTCAGCTTCACATCCAAAGTCTCGCTAATATCAACGCCGAAATTTTGCTGCTCGAAATTCGAAAGCAACACAGTCCTCACTTTGTGAGGCTCAAACCCCTCGGCCATCAGTTCCGGAAACGACAAGTGGTCCCGAGCCAGCGGGTATGCCGCATCGAGCACCGCTTGCCCAGCCGCCCGATGATCCGGATGGTTAATATAACCACTATCCGCCGAGTACAGTACCGACGGGTCATTGGTCACCATCACATCTGGCCTCAGTCGCCTAATTGCCCGTGCCACATCACGCTTCACATCCAGACTGTTTTCGAGCATACCGTCCGGATAATCCAAAAACAGCACTTCCTTTAGACCCAAGATCTTACCAGCTGCCAGCTGTTCCTCACGCCGCTGCTCAATGAGCTTGGCCGGTGGAATATCTCGATCTTCCGTGCCCTTGCTACCATCTGTTAGCACCAGATAGCACACGTCAGCTCCAGCCGCCGCCCAACCGGCCATTGCTCCAGCCGCCACAAAGTCCAGGTCATCAGGATGTGCTGCCACCCCTAACACCACCTGAGGCATCAGTTTTACCGAATATCGCTCTCTCATGCACTAACCTTACACCCTTACACGAGAAGCATCGAACCCACCAGCGCACCTACGATAACAGGAGAAGCCCAATTACGGAGTTACGGTGAAGTCTCCAATCACCTCAGCATGGAGATGATCGTGGAACATGTACGTACCCGACTCGTTTAGAGTAAGCGTCTGCTGCTCCTGCACACTATTAAGCGCCAGGGCGGCCACCCCTCCGTACGGCTCATGGTTCTCATGGGGACCGAAAGCAATTTCACGCGGCACGTTGTCCTCGTTCATAAACATGATCGTGTCACACCTGTGAGCGTCGGTGTGGTAAGGGCTAACAGCGCCGTTCTTAATCACAACCATATGCATTTCGGAATTTCCCACACAAGCGCCGGTCGCCTTACCGCCGACCTGGCCAATGCCCTCGTCTTGGGCCAATTTCAACTCCGTTTCGGTCGGCGTCATGTTCTCATGCAGGTGGTACATGATCCAAGTTGTCCCCACCGTCACCACAAAAATTCCACCAACCGTAATGGCAAGGAACTTAGATTGCCAATGTGGTGATTGTTCCCGCCCCAAGTGCAAAAAGAAGAAAACCTGGACAGCTGCCTGCAAGAGCGCAAATGTCAGTATTGTTCCAAGCAGCACGTTTCCCGTCACTGTATGAGTGACCGCCAAGTAGTACGGTATCAGCGTAAAGACCAGCGACAGGATAAATCCAATCACATAATTCTGGATTGTACCGTGCTCTTTTTTCATACGAGTGCTCGCAAGTAAACGATGGTGAAGATAAAGATCCAAACGATATCAAGGAAATGCCAGAACAAACTGAGCAAGCTCAGTTTTCGCACTAGACTGTCTTTGAGTCCACGCACCGACACCACGATGAGCGTAGTCCCCATCCAGAGCAGCCCCGAGGTAATGTGCAGACCGTGTGTGCCGACGAGTACGAAGAACGAAGACAAGAAGCCGTTACTCTGTAACGTATGCCCCTCGTGGAAAAACTTCGTAAATTCGCTAATCTCCAGCCCCAAGAAGGCGAGACCCATCAAAAAGGTCATGCCAAACCATACCAGCACTTGGTTCTTGTTGCCCTGCCGCGCCCTGTACATGCCGATGCCACAAGTAAAGCTACTGGTGAGTAGTAGCAACGTCTCAGTCAGCGCTACTGGTTGACTAAAGAGCTCTCGTCCCGATTCTCCGGCACCAGTATTGCCATGTAGCACTGAATAGGCCGCAAACAGGATCGAAAACATCAACAAGTCGGTCATTAAATAGACCCAGAAACCAAACGTGGCCCGGTCGCTGGCTGCTTCTTCGTGCTCGCGCAGCTTAGCCTCGTCTATTTTGGGGGCAGCCTGCTTTTCCGGCCCCAGTTTAGCTACAGCTTCCGCCATTGCTTCCTCCTCACCACATCCAGGCCATACTGGATCAGCCACTTCATCAGTTCCCATACACCCATGTCTTTATCGGGATCGGCTTCAACAGCAGAGGGAGCCTTAGGTACGTGTCTCAGCCTCTCTTCCTCCATCTTCTTCACCGTTTCCGCTGGAATGGTGTACTCGGTATCTTCGGTGAAGGCCTTTACGCCGATACTCACAATGATCGCTACCAAGCTCACAATCCAAAGCCAGGTAATCTCCCAGACGAACCCCAAGCCGGCCAGAAAGGCGAACAAAGAAATCCAGATGCCGGCGCTGGTGTTCTTAACGACATGAATATCTTCGTACTGGGGTTTCCCCAGGCCTTTTTGCTTCATCTCCCAAAAGGCGTCTCGAGTAGTGACGGTCGGTGTCATGGTGATGTTGTAATCCGGCGGGGGAGAGGGAACCGCCCACTCCAGCGACCGACCGTTCCAAGGATCACCCGTCGTGTCGGCCAGACGTTTGCGCTCAATGATGCTGGCCAAAATCTGAGCCAGCTGGAGAATTACACCGATCATAATGGTAACCCCCCCGATGAGCATAG
>DASXHH010000021.1:0-65486 GCA_036488585.1 Candidatus Saccharimonadia bacterium
AAAACCGAGGGGTGGCTCCATCGTGTTGACAATGGAAACGGGTATGAATAGCATGAAATATATGAATAGACCACAGCCCTCCAACAATGCGATGGACATGGTTACGCTCGGAGAACGCGGCCAAATCGTCATCCCTGCAGCCATTCGTGAGCGCATGGGGCTGCGCGCGGGTGATAAGCTCATGGTATTCACCAAGCACGGTGAAATGATTTGCATTGTGCCGACCTCGAGTATGCGTCATCTCGTAGACGTTCTAAACGCCCAATTATCTGAAATCGATGGCCAATCCGACCCCAAGCTTAAGCAGGAGAACAACTAGTGCTTAGTACCCTTAGCCGGGGAGCCAAAATCGGCATCCTCCTTAGCGTCATGGCCGGCATGTTCTTGGCCGCCCTCGACCAAACCATCGTCGGCACCGCAATGCCCAAAATTGTGGCCGATCTCAAGGGTTTGTCCGAGATCACTTGGGTGGTATCGGCCTACATGATCGCCCAAGCCGTATCGGTACCGATTACTTCGAAGCTAGCCGACATCTTCGGCCGCAAAGTCATGTTCTACTTCAACGTAATCGTCTTCCTAGCCGGTTCAATCCTATCAGGTGCGGCCCATTCCATGGCGTGGCTCATCGGCTCGCGCGCCATCCAGGGTATTGGCGGGGGCGGGTTGGCCGCCATGGCCTTCACTATCATCGCCGACATATTCCCGCCCCGTGAGCGCGGCAAATGGACCGGTCTCATCGCCTCCATGTTCGGCCTCGCCTCGGTCATCGGACCGCTGTTGGGCGGCTGGATCACCGATCACATGACCTGGCGCTGGGTATTTTACGTTAACATTCCGGTCGGCATCGTGGCTCTCGCCATCGCCACCTTCGCACTTCCAAACATCAAGCGTGACCTACGCCCCCGCATCGACTGGTTTGGCTCTATTTCAATCGCCGGCGCCGTCATTCCCTTGCTACTGGGGCTAATCTGGGGCGGCGACAAGTACGCCTGGGACAGCCCGCAAATCCTCGGCCTGTTCGCGACGGCAGCCGTAATGACGGCGGTGTTTGCCACGGTTGAGCATTATGCCAAAGATCCCATCATTCCGCTGCGCCTCTTCAAAAGCCGGGTATTCACCCTCTCCAACATCATCATTATGATCTCGGCCGCTGCCATGTTCGGCAGCATCCTCTACATCCCAGTGTTCTTCCAAATGGTGCTCGGCGACACTGCCACCAGTTCTGGTCTAGTACTCCTACCGCTCATGTTTGGTATTGTCTTCGGCAGCATAACCTCCGGACAAATTGTTTCCCGCACTGGCAAGTACCGCGCGGTCGGCCTCATCGGCTTTGCCGTTGCCACCGTGGGCCTGTTCCTGCTATCTCACCTCACTACCTCAAGCTCCCGCGGCATGGTTAGCCTAGACATGGTGATCCTCGGCCTCGGTCTGGGCCCGAGCCTGCCGTTACTGCCACTCATTATTCAAAACGCCTTCGGCCCCAAGGACACGAGCGTGGTCACCGGCGCCACTCAGTTCTTCCGCACCATCGGCGGCGCCATTGGCTCGAGCGTGCTCGGTACTGTCTTCAATAACCAGCTCACCTCGAGTCTAGGCAATGTGCAGCTCACGCTCCCCCCCATCATCCCAGCGGACAAAGCTGCCCAACTTTCCAGCGCCCTACACAACCCCAACGTCATCGTCTCCCAAGACGCCCTGAATCAGATCTTCCACAGCATTCCGGCCCAGGCCATGCAGTTCATCAAACCAGCCATCGACCAGTATCTGGTGCTGTCTAAGGATTCCATCACCTATGCTATTTCCATAGTGTTCACTGTCTCCATGGCCCTAGCCGCCATCGCGCTGGTGTTGTTCTACCTAGTTGAAGAGACCGAGCTGCGCACCGGCCACGATCCGGCCCCGGCCAAGCCCGAAGAAGCCCGTCCTGAACACGGTTCGGCAGTCCACACTTAAACGCGCGAGTCTAGCCTAGCCAATCACTCGCGATCTTGAGGTCGTGCAGGATCAAATCAGCCTCTTGCTCATCAATCGGCGTCAGCACCTTGCGCTGAGCCAACACTACATCGTGCTCCCGGACCAGGTAGTGCTTAAAGTAATCGGCCTCGCCGCCCACATCCGAAGTAATCTCTAGCAGCCATTCAAACGGAGGCCGAGCACTGGGCTCAGTCACCGCTACCCGCAACCGCTCGCTCTCATGCTTAATATCTACTTCATGCGCCACCACCCGCTCCTGGTCACCATCCATCGCAAAATCTTTGGCCTTAACGGCCCGCTTAGCCTCGACTCTATCGTACAAATCCCGCGCCATCTTCAAAATCTCAGTGCGCATACTTCCTCCTACTGGCGGCCCAAACTCCCTCATACCGCAGATTCATTTTTAACCATGGGCGTAAGATAGCATACTACCGCCAGATGTATCTCGTTTACTATAGCGTCCCGCTCCCTCCCACGAGCCTGCAAGGCTAGCGGCACGAGCCCAGTAATTATCCTCACACATACCCGTGCCCGCAGCTTCATCACGGCCGGCTTCTCATCTACATGGCGCCGGCGCCACCGATTAACCAACTGCTGAGCGTACTCCTCCATCATTTGGTCCACCCTTACAGACAATGCTTTAGACGGCCTGGAAGTCGCCAAACTTTGCAAGAAAAACGGTCGTTGCTCCTGTTGCTTGATTACATGGTCGATCATAAGGCGCATAAATGGCTCCATGTCCATGTCATCTCTTTCAGCCATATTCTTATCCAGGGTCTTTGTGACTTGCTCGATGTAGCGATCGGCAATGGCCTCAAGAATCGTATCCTTGCCCGAAAAGAATTGGTACAGCGAGCCAATCGAAATTCCGGCCCGCGCCGCCACCGCATTGGTTGTTACGTTTTCAAAACCAGCCTCGGCAAACAACCCCTCGGCTACTCGCAAAATATGATCAACTTTACGCTGGCCCCGCGCCTGTTTCGGTTTGTGCCTTAGCGGCGAGTTGGATTCTTGGCTCATTTCTCTCCTGACAATATGATTGCTCGCTCACATTCAAACCCAGTGTACCATTCAAAGCCGCTCATTTGTGTTTTTTCAAAGCGTCGCGGATCTCTTCGAGCAACACGATCTGCGGTTCTTTCTTCTCTTCTTCCTTTTTTTGGTTACGATTCGCTAGTTTAATCAAATGATTCACCGGCTGCACTACGAAGAAAAACACTACCGCCGCCATAATCAGGAAGGAAATCAGAGCGTTCAAGAAATCCCCGTACATAAACCGGCTTCTGTGAATGGTAAACACCAGATTCGAAAAATCCGGTTTGCCACCGATGGCCGCAATCAAGGGCGTAATAATATCCTTCACCAGTGCGTTTACCACCGCGGTAAAGGCCGCGCCGATCACCACCGCCACCGCCAGATCCACCACATTTCCGCGCAGCAGAAATTTCTTAAACTCGCCAATCGTATTTTGCAACAACGCCATAACTTTAGACGGTACCTCGTATTTTGAGGGCATGGTAGCATGTCTTCGTATGAACCGGCCAGCACCACGAGATCCCCAGACTTATGAATGGCTCACCGCGGACTGCCTCGAAGTAGCCCCCAAACTGCTCGGCTGGGAGTTAGTGTCACGAGTAGACGGCCTCGAAACCGGCGGCCGCATCGTTGAATGCGAGGCCTACCACGGCCTGGAAGACCCAGCCAGCCACGCCTTCCGCGGCCCCACCAAACGCACCGCCCCTATGTTTGAAGCCGGCGGCCAGGTGTACGTCTACCTCAGCTACGGCATCCACACTTGTATGAACATTGTCACCGGCAGGGCAGGGGAGGGACAGGCGATTTTGCTCCGAGCACTCGAACCCACCATAGGCCTCGATGTAATGATCCGCCGCCGGGGAACCTCCGAACCACGCAATCTCTGTAGTGGTCCGGGCAAACTCACCCAGGCGCTCGGGATTGGGCTGACACTTAGTGGCGCCCGACTGGGCGAAACTCTGTTCCTGCGGCCTCCAGCCGTCCCTCACGACCCCGCCCTCGTAATCACCGGGCCACGAATCGGCATCACCAAGGCCCTGCACCATCCTTGGCGGTTCTACCTGCACGGCAATCCTCATATTTCCCGGCGCTAACCAGTTTGACACAAAATTCGGATGGGGTCTGGCTCACACCGGACCCCATCCATTTCGGGGCAGCCGCAGACTAGTCGCGCGACCGTTGTGACCTGGTCGTGGGATTGGCCCGCGCCGCACCCGTAGCCGCACCAGCCGTCCGTCGACCGGCACCCCTGGCCTGCCTAGCAGCACTAGCTCCAGTCCCGCCAATCTTCTTGGCGGCCGTAGTGCTTGCCTCGGCCGTCTTCTTGGCGGCTGTCTCGCCGGCGCCGGCGGTCCGCCCGGCGGCTTCCTTGGCCGCCGCCGTACCCGCATTGACCTTTTCGGTCAAGCTGTGGGTAGCGTCGGCCAGCTTACCTACAACCGCATTGGACAAGTGCCGCATCATTATCTGTGGCAGTCTCTTAAGGACGTTGCGGGCCGCATAAGCTCCCGCCGCCCCGGCCGCGGACACTACCGCTGTGGCTACCGCCACCTTGGCTTTCCCGCGACCATCGCCAGACTTCTTCTTTGCCATCATCGTCTCCTTTGCTCGCCGATGGCACTACGCACTCACGTTCCCACATGGGCCGTTAAGCGCTCCCTAGTTATCCATTTCCGGCCCATCCATGTCATGTATTTTTGCTACAAAAAACCAATTGCCATCCAGCCGGCAATCTGCCAACATAACTTACGTATGAATAACCGTACATTTACCGAACATACCCACCACCGGCCACACCCTTGATGCGGCGGGCGCGCTAGTTCAAAGCCAACCAGGTCTCTGGCATGTCACCCGTGATATCGACGGTGACACCATTGACGTCCAGATGGGCACGCAGAAAGAACGGGTGCGATTTCTGGGCGTGGATACCCCCGAAACCCATGATCCGCGCAAACCCGTCCAATGCTTCGGCCTCATCGCCGCCACCCACACCCAGCAGCTCGTGGAGGGCAAGGACGTCCGTCTCGAACCTGACCCCGAAGACTCCGATCGTGATAAATACGGCCGCCTTCTGCGCTACGTCTACCTACCCGACGGCACCCTCGTGAACGCCGAGCTCATTAAGGACGGCTACGGCTTCGCCTACACTATATTCCCGATCACTAAGCTGTCGGACTTCCGCGCTCTCGAAGCCGACGCCCGCAGCCACAACCGCGGCCTCTGGGCCGACTGTAATGTCGATTCATCCCAGCAAGTCAAGCAAACCTCAGGTGCTAAGTAACGCTCTGCGTGGGCTTTTGCTAAAGTATATTAGTCCAACGCAATTGCTCGACAACTGCCCTGGAGGCACCATGTTCGCGCGCCTACCCACGCTCCCCACAAGTTTCGCGGCCCTATACTCCGATCTAGGGTTCGCTATATCCGCCCTCGTCGCCCTACCGTATGAGGAACTCTGGGAACAAAACCCACAGCAGAACCGCGAGAGCCTGGTCAATTTGACCGAGCGGCTACTGTTCATGCTTATAGACGTTCGATACGTCGGTGAGCCAGCGCCGGGCATCCTCCACCAGTTCGCAGCCGAACTAGCCAAGCGCACTCCCAAGCCGTCCGCTACGTCCATGCGCAATGGCGAGCACCAAACGTACGCTGTGCGCCATCTCCATAGCCAGCTGGACTACCTCCTGGGTCTTGAGCGCCAGTGGACGCTACGCCAGCCGCATGTCCAGGACATGATCAACGAACTCGTCCTCGGTGAAGGCGCCCGCAAGGGGCGCCTGGTAGCGGTGCGTCGGGCTATCCACCGGTACGCTTAACTTGTGGTCACATCAGCCTCTGTCTCGCCATCGGCGGGACAGAGGCTGCATCCGTTTTATCCGGATACCTCTTTCCCTAACTTTGCGCTCACCACCACCTGCAGTGTCTCACCATCCGGCGTGGTCAACTGTGTTTCGCCCGACTCGCGGAAAAAGGTCACTAAATGGTGGCTCATAATTTCCTGCAAGTCCGTCAGTTTAAACTTCAATTCCTCGAGCTCCGAGTTCACCACCTGATAATCCTTGTCAGCTTCCAGCAGCTTTTTAGCTGTAGCCCGCTTCTCGCCAGCCTCCTTCAGCTCTTCCTGGATCGCCCGGTACTCTTCGTTCTGGTCGGCAATATCCTTTAGGTCGTCCTTGATCTTCTTCATCTTGCCCCGCGTTTCAGCCAGCTCCAACATTAACCGGTGAATTGCATCAAGGGTGGTCTTATCCTCTTCCATGGGCTCCCGTCAGATTAAAATCGTTAGCGATATAATAGCATTATGCATCCTGAACGCGATATCCGTAGCGTCCGCTTCGTCGGCAGCCTGTCCCTAATGCTAGGCATGGTACTCATGATCCTAACATTGGTAGCCGCTTTGTTTGCCTTGCTTTCCGGTATTGGCAGCGACCAAGGCAGTATCGTGCATTGGGCCATCCTGTTTATCGTGGCGCTCGTAATGGCCGCTACCATGATGGGCTGCGGCGCCCAGCTGCAACGTGCGCGCAACGTTGGCTACGCCGACATCGAGAACATCCGCATGATCTGGACTTCCGAGGTGATAGTAATGGCACTCGGCATCGTCCTCTCCATCAGCAATGTCCCACCCCTCGGCTGGGTAGGCATCCTCATGCTAGTTCTGCTCTTTACCATCCGCGGCGCCATCATCAGGCTCAGCGGCCGGTTCTAAACTACAAAAAAGCGTAGCCGACTATTTCGGCCCCACCAGGGTCAGCTCGATCTCGGCTCGTGTCACGGCTGTGTATAGCCACCGCCGCCAATCCTCGTCACTCGAACGCGCGAACCGCTCCTCAAACACCAACACTCGCTCCGCTTGCGAACCCTGAGCCTTGTGCACCGTCAGCGCGTATCCAAAATCCCACAGGTCGCCGCGCTCGCCGTCCGGTCCCAGTGGCACGTCCTTCACCGTTTCCTTAGCGCCAAATTGCGCCCGCCATACATATCCCGTGTAGGTATAATCCTCGCCTTCAAGCTCAATTTCAGCCTCATACCACAGGATGCCGTCCTCGCCCAGAGCCGGCACCATCCGCACCACCCGGCCGATCATGCCGTTAAAGATGTGCTTGGACCGGTTATTGCGCAAACACACCACTTGGTCGCCCGACTGCGGCTCCGGCGATTCCACGTCGCGCATCTGGCGCATGGCCGCGTTTAGCTTCACGCGCGTAGCGTTGTACCCGCACAACACCAACAAATCCGGCCGCCAACTCTCCAATAATTCCTGCACCATCACACCCGTCTCAGGCAGCGCCCGGTCGAGCTTACGCACCCCCGATCCAAACTCCTGTACCGGTACCACGCCAGTTTCGCGCGCCAACGTCGCCACCTCGATGATCGGCGAGCCGGCCGCCTGCCGCCAAATCCGGTCCAGCCGCACTTGAGGCTCGCCCATGAGGTTAAAATTCGAGCCCACCGGCGGCAACTGGCCATGATCGCCCACCGCCAAAATCGGTATGCCAAAGCTCAACAAATCCTCCCAGATCGCCTTGTCCACCATACTGGCCTCATCCACGATAATCAGATCACGCTCCAGTTTGTCTTTGCGCACCCACCGCGGTGGTCCGCCGCCCGGGTTATCCTCAGTCGTATAAATCAGCGAGTGAATGGTCGACACCGAATCGCCTCGGCGCATCACCCGCGTACTCCGCAGCTTCTCCTGCAACACTCGCGTGGCCTTACCGGTGTAGGCGCAAAACGCCACGCTGGCATCCTCATCATGCTCCTTGAGAGCCTTCCGCAAATAGGCGATCAGCGTGGTTTTGCCCGTGCCGGCATACCCTCCCAACGTCAAATAGGGCGCCGATTTGGTCCTGTACCAAGCCCCAATCTGGCGCAGAGCATTAGCTTGATCTGTCGACAGGGTATAGCTCATTGCCAAAACATTATGCCACAATCACCATCCCGCTTGGATAAACCACCAGTGCTTGGACCCACCGCCTGCCGGTATGCTCGGAACACTTAATGGTGGAGGGCCATGATGAGCGAGAAGGATGTGGTGTGGCAGGAGCGCCGGCTGGAGGAGATTTTATTCTCCAACACGGATCCCGTCAGCAAAGTCCAACAAATAATTAGACTGGGCTTCGACCCCGAAGTGGCCGACGAAATCGTGGAGCGGCACCAAATTGGCGCCCACGCCCCGCTCTACTACGAGCGGCTAGACTTCGCCGACCTCGACGATGAGGTACCAGGGGACGAAAACCAGGCCCCGAGGCAGTAACCATGACCCGGCTACGTGGGGTCGCCGGACATGACTGAACTGCCAGATCAATAAACGCCTCCAGGCTCGCGGAGGCGTTTATTTTTGCCTTCAGGTATAATTAAGCCATGAAACTAGGTATGCACATCGCCACCGCCGGCAACATCATTGGCGCTCCCGCCCGCGCCGCCGCCATGGGCGCCGAAACCATCCAGGTCTTTGCCTCAAACCCACGCGGTTGGCGACCCACCAATTACACCTCAGAGCAAGCATCCGCATTTAAATCCGCGGCCACCGAGTCCAACATTAATCCTATTTGGATGCACATGATTTATCTGGTGTCGTATGGCACCCCCGATGACGAGTTACGCGGCAAATCGGTAACGGCCATGCGCGCTGCTCTCGCCAACGCCGATCTGTTGGGAGTGCACGGCGTAGTCACGCACATGGGCTCGCACAAAGGCCTCGGCTTCCACCAGGCGGTCGACCGCACCGTAGACTCCATCACTCAGGCACTCGACGCCTCCGAGCGCAGCCTATTTATCCTCGAAAACTCAGCTGGTCAAGGTGGCACCATGGGCAATTCGCTCGAAGAACTAGCTGCCATTATCGATGGCATGAAAGGCCACCCGCGCCTGGCCGTCTGCATCGACACCTGCCACGCCCTGGCCGCCGGCTACGAAATCCGCACCGCCGAGGGCCTCGACGGGTTCCTGGCCGATTTCGACCGCCTCATCGGCCTAAATCGCCTCGTTTGTATGCACCTAAACGACTCCAAAGCCGACCTCGGCTCCCACCTCGACCGTCACGAAAACATTGGCTACGGCCACATCGGCGACGAGGGTTTCCGCCGCATCATTAACCACCCCAAGCTCGCACACGCCTCGGGCCTACTCGAAGTACCCGGCATGGACGGCAAATCCGGACCCGATGAGGCCAACATGCACCGCCTTCTCAACCTCCGCGCTATTTCGCAACACTTGACATAGTTCGAAAAATATTCCAGAATTTCAGTTATGGCACGTCGAAAGGTGGTTTTACGATGCCTGCCAAAGAACCTCCATCATACGCCATTCTTGTGCTCGAGCGATCGCACGCACTTCTAACCCTCTGCACGGTTCTCCGAGACGCCGGCATCACTCCATTCGCCACCCCCGATCCAGACGAGATCCGAGCCTGGCTCCACATAACCGACCCAAGGGCGAAACTTGTAGCCATCGTCATCGGTGACCACGTTCACCAAGCTACCCAACTGCTAAACGAGCTCGCTCCGACCGGCTGGCTACCCCGGATCGCCGTCTCCAACTCGCATGAGTGGTTGCTCGAAATGGTAAGGGGCTCATTCAACGAAGGCTGTCCTGCCAACCAGCTAACAGCCGTACTCCTTTACGCCCTCCGGCTTTCGCCGGAATTCGCCTAGCAGCCCCCTGAGACCCCACGCCACGTGGGGTCTCAGGGGTGCTCACCACATTTACAGATATAATTTGACGACGCAGTGAGTAACCCACCCCAATTCATCAAGCAGGAAGCCGAACCGCTCTTCCCCAATATCCTGTATAACCGGCCTATCACCCGCACTGGTGCTGGCCGGCTACTCCTGCCCGGTGGCCATAGCGGCGAGTTTAGCCTACCAGCGGCCATCCAGCAGCTCGCTCTAGCAGCCGGAGTAGGGGAGTGCCAAGTAGTCTTGCCTGATGTACTGGCCAAATTTCTCGGTGGCGCACCGGGCACCTTCTTCGCCGCTTCCACTTCGTCGGGTTCGCTCGGACGCGAAGCCCTCGGCCGTATCTTGGAGCTATCCGAGGAGGTCGACGCCGTGGCACTGGGCGCCAGCCTCTCGAACAATTCGAACACCACCATTCTCCTCGACAGGTTAATAGCCGAAATCGCCCGTCCGCTTATTGTCTTCGACGAAGCTCTCTCCAGCCTCGGTGCCAGCATCGCCACGGTCACTAACAATCCCGACGCGCTCATCATTATCACCATGGCCGAGGCCTTCAAAATCTGTGGGCATCTCCAGGTACCCATCCACATTCGCCGCGACGCCGGACTCATGAACAAGCTCGAAATCGTTCAAGACCTCAAAGCCGCCTCGCGCTGCCAATACGTTGTGTACGGCACCGAAATTATCGTGGCCGCCGACACCGAACTCATCGTTACCCCCATCAATTACCGGTTGTCGCTCGTTCCCGCCCTGTTTTACGCAGTTCTAAGCACCTTCTGGCTGCAAAACCGCACCAACCACCGCGCCGGCCTGGCCACCGCTGCATATCTGATTAGCCGCCTCGGACCCAGCATTGGCGCCACCGACCGCCCCGCTGTTTCAGATCTGGCTGCCGCTCTCGATCAAGAGCTTAACAAAGAGCAGTTTTAACACTCTTGCCCTATTCCGTCAAACCTGTTAAGGTATACCGACTGATCTTCCAGATAGCACCCAACCTGGCCAAGGAGGTCATGGTGAGTACAACCACAAACGCTGGTCCTGGGCCAATTGGCAGCGCCATGCTGGATTTTATCGAAGCGCTCGCACGCGATGACCGCCCGGTAATCGACCAATCTAAGTCCGAAGTTGTGCGACTCATGTCCATCAAGATCGAGCAACTGGTCGATCAGCGCGGCATGTCAATCACGGAAGCCAGGCGCGACGTCTTTAGAAACGTCCAGCGGCAGGTTATCCAGTTTGCCCCAAACGCTGAAATCGCCGATAAAGCCGCCGCGATGTTCAACGCTCTGCGGCCGCGTGACGAAACGGCCCGAGAGCAAGCCCGGCGGCTTCGCATCAGCCAAGTCAAATACCCAAGCGGCTATCGGACTGCCAAGCGGATGAGAGCTCTAGCTCAGACCGGTGACCGGCCATGACAGCCGCCCCGAACATTAGGACCGGGGCAATCAACAAGCTCACCCGGATTCATATCCGACGGCTCCAGGTCCTCCGATCCCAGCACCCGGATCACGAGCTGCTGATCACACTCAACCAAGAGGCCTCCCGGCTGCTCGAAAACGCTGTGTTCGCACGGCTGAGGGAGTTGCGCAAAAGCGGCCAAAACGCCTCCGACCTTCAAGACTATGCGCGCGCCATGCGTCGAAACGCGCTTCAGGCGGTCGCGGACACCATCGCCGCGGAGCAGCCGGATCTAATCCCGATGCTCCACCTGGTCTCCGGAAGTTCCACTTCACATCGCGCCTGACTAGTCCCTCACCCGGACCGGTCAGGCGCCTTAGCGTTTTATGCGTTAAGATAGACCCATGTCGATATTTACTCTCGAAAACTCTACTTCCTATTTACGCGGGCAGTTCGTACCCTTCGCCGAGGCCAATCTCTCCATCGCCAGCTCGCCCATGCTCTACGGCCTCACCATTTACACCGTATTTAGCGCCAACTGGAACGCCGAGCATCACCAGCTTTATGCTTACCGCTTGCGCGAACATTACGACCGTCTCTGCAATTCTGCGCGCATTCTCGATCTAGAAGATTTCCGCGCCCGTTACCCGTACGAAAAATTCGAAGAACTAATGCTCGACCTGTTACGCCGCAACGGCGCCAAAGAAGACGTACTGGTAAGGGCCATGGTATTCGTGGATGAATTGGCCGCTGGCACCCGCATCCACGGCCTGAAGAATGAACTAGCCGTATTCGTATACCCGATCGGCGAAATCCTCGCCCTCACCGGTATTCATGCCTGCGTCTCGAGCTGGGTCCGCACCGCCGACAACATGATTCCGTCCCGCGCTAAAATCAATGGCTCCTACGTAAACGCCAGCCTCATGAAGAACGAGGCGCTGGTAAACGGCTACGACGAAGCCATCGCGCTCGACGCCTATGGGCACGTCGCCGAAGGCACCGTCGCCAACCTGTTTTTGGTCCGACAAGGCAAACTCATCACCCCCGATACATCCACCGATATCCTCGAAGGCATCACGCGAGATTCCATCCTAAAAATCGCCACTGAGCTCGACATCCCCACCGCGGAGCGCAGCGTCGACCGTAGTGAGCTCTATGCCGCTGACGAAGCCATAATGGTGGGCAGCTCCGCCCGCATCACTCCAATTCTATCCATCGACCGGCGGCCCGTGGGCGACGGCCAGCCTGGCCCCGTCACCAAGAAACTAATGAAGCACTATCACGATCTCCAGCACGGTATGCTGGAGCGCCACTGGCTGACCCCGGTTTACGAGCAATGACACTCAAGGTTGGCACACGGGGGAGTAAGCTCGCGCTCATCCAGACCCAACTGGTGACCGAGGCACTGCAACAACTCGAACCAGGCCTTGAAATCAAAGTTGTAATTATCAAGACTGAGGGCGACAAGAACTTTGCGCCGATTCCCCTCGACACCATCGGCAAAGCCTGGTTCACCGCCGAAATCGACCGAGCTCTTACTGAGCGCGATATCGACCTGGCCGTGCATAGCCTCAAGGATCTACCACTCACACTCGACGCTGGCCTCACCATGATTACTGTCTTGGAGCGCGCCGACCCGCGTGATGTGCTGGTGTCACGCTCCGGCCAAACCCTGGACCAACTGCCTCCCGGGGCCATCATCGGCACCGACAGTACCCGCCGTCGCGCGCTGCTGCTTCACCACCGGCCCGATCTCCAAGTAACCAGCCTGCGCGGCAACGTTCAAACCCGACTGCGCAAGCTACAAGACCGCGAGTACGACGGCATTATTCTAGCCGCTGCCGGCCTGGACCGTCTCGGCGAACTCAGCAGAGTCAGCGAGTTTCTTGATCCCACTCGCTTCCCACCGTCCTCTGGCCAAGGCGCCTTGGCCGTAGAAATTCGCCGAGACGACACCCTGCTACTCAATCTGCTCCAACGTCTTGAGCACTCGGGCACTCTCGCCACCACCGCAGCCGAACGCGCCTTCTCGGCTACCATTGGCGGCGGTTGTAAGCTACCCGTGGCCTGCTATGCCCAAGCCGGCCATCGCCAACTACACCTTTACGGCATGATCGCCGAGCTAGGTGGTGACGGCATTCTGTTCGATCAGATCAGTGGCCCCATCAATCAGGCCACGGGGCTCGGCGAATCTCTCGCCCGCCGCCTGCTCGAAAAATGTTCCTTCAACTTTCAACCGGAGTACCAGTGAACAGCCGATTGGTGGTGCTCACCCGGGACGAAGCCGGTAACGCCGTTTGGCGCCGCCAGCTCGAAGCTCACGGTCTGGCCATCTACGGACTACCCTGTATCGAGACGGCCGCCGCTGAGCTCACTCCCGATATCGAACGCACGTTTGAACACATCCGCGATTACCATTGGCTAGTCTTTTCTAGTGCTGCCGGCGTGCGCTATTTCCTAGAGCTAATGAGTAAGCTCGGCCTGCCACTCCGCGCTCTCACCGGCGCCTGGATTGCAGCCGTCGGCACGCAAACCGCCGATGCCATCCGCTCACTGGGCCTGCCGGTCACGTTCACGCCCTCCCGCCAGACCGCGTCCACCCTGGCCCAGGAGCTCAAACGCGTGAAGAGCCGTCGCATCCTGTTCTTGCGCACCGGCATCGCCGCCGATGAACCGATCGCCATTCTACGCGGCCGCTCCGCCGACGTTACCGACCTGCCCATCTACCAAACCCTGCCGCGTGAAGATCCCGATCCGGGCTTCAACCAGCTAGTCCGCGATCACGAAATCAGCCACATCGTATTCGCCAGCCCCTCAGCCGTCCACGGCTTCGGCCTTCGCCTCGCCGATCCCATAGTGCTCGAGCTGGCCCACGACTTGCCCACAGTCGCCATCGGTCCCACCACCGCCCAAGCCGCCGAACAGGCCGGATTCCGCCAGTTACACGTTGCCGCTCGGCCCTCAGTTTCCGCCATCTTAAAGCTGCTATCATAATATCGATGACAATGAACGATTGGCCCTACCACCAGTACCTGTTTTTCGAACTGGACGACAAATTCTACCGCCTGCCCAGCACCCGCCAACGTGAGCTCAAACGCGGCTTGCATGATCTGTTGCACCAGCTAAAAGACGACGTGCCCTTTATTCCGTATACCACGCTCGGCTTTAAACCCGGCACAACCTTTATGCTATGGCTACGTGCTGGCCAGCCCGAAGCCATTCAAGATGCGGCGCACGATCTCTTACGTAGCCGCTTAGGCCAATACCTCACCCTCACCCAGAGCCTATTCGGTATCAGCCGCCAGTCCCAATACACTCGCAGTCCTCAAAAAACCGACCAAACCATCTTGCCCGACCTGCACCTGCCGTATTTGGTAATCTATCCTTTCACCAAAACCCCGGAATGGCACCTCATGCCCTATGATCAGCGCCACTCCTTAATGCGTGAACACATCTCACTTGGCACCAAATTCCCGGACATCCGCCAGTGCTTGCTCTATGCCTATGGCGTCGACGATCACGAGTTTATCGTGTCCTACGAGACGCCTACTCTCGAAGACTTCCAACAATTGGTCATGGACATGCGCGGCATTGAAGCACGCCGGTATACCTTAAACGATCTGCCGATTTACACTTGCATTTACAAAACCCCCGAGGAGTTCATCGAATGGCTGTAGCGGATTTTAACGACACCTTCCTGCGCGCCTGCCGCTTTGAGCCCACCGATTACACGCCGGTATGGTTTATGCGCCAAGCTGGCCGCTACATGCCAGAGTACCGCGCGCTCCGGCGCAAGCACGACGTGCTCACGCTTACCCGCACCCCTGAGCTAGCGGCCGAAATTAGCCTGCAACCGGTGCGCACACTCGGCGTAGACGCAGCCATCCTGTTCGCCGACATTATGCTGGTGCCAATCGCCATGGGCGCGGACGTCAAAATTGTGGACACGGTTGGCCCCGTCCTCGACGATCCAATCGACAGCCGCCCGTCCATCGACCGGCTGCACCAATTTGCCCGCGCCGACATCGAATACCTTCGCCGCACCATTCAGATCCTGCGTGGCGAGCTCAAGATTCCGCTCATCGGCTTCTCCGGCGCGCCATTCACACTCGCCAGCTATCTCATCGAGGGCGCCCCCAGCCGCACCTGGCTCAAAACTAAACGCTTCATGTACGAGCAGCCCAAACTTTGGCACGAGCTCATGGACAAGCTCGCCGAGGCCATTATTTTCTTTCTTCATGAACAAGTCGACGCCGGCGCTCAAGCCCTCCAAGTCTTCGATTCTTGGGTGGGTGCACTCAGCCCGGTCGACTTTCGCGAATTCGTCCTGCCCTACAACCGCCGCATCTTCACCGCCCTAGCAAGCACCAACGTGCCCCGCATCGCATTCGGCACCGACACCGCCGGCATCCTTACTGATTTTGCCGACGTCGACTGCGAGGTGGTGGGCCTAGACTGGCGCCAGGACTTAGCCCAAGTCCGCCGCCTACTGCCCGACAAGGCCGTTCAAGGCAACCTCGACCCCGCCGTGCTGGCCTCCGGCTGGAAGGCCACCGAGCACCAAGCTGCCCAAATACTGGCATCAATGCCCAACCGCCGCGGCTTCATCTTTAACCTCGGACACGGCGTCTGGAAAGAGGCCGACCCCGAAACTCTAAGGAGACTCGTCGATTATGTCCACACCCACTAAACCCACCGGCATTCTGCTCATGACCTACGGCTCGGCCACCACTAGCCGCGATGCCGAGCCGTTCCTGAGTCATGTCTACCCGCACCCGTCTCAAGAGCTCATCGATGAATTCAAGCGCCGTTTCGACATCGTCGGTTCATCGCCACTCGTCCAGATCACCATCAACCAGGCCGCCGCACTCGAGCAACTGCTAGCTAGTCGAGTAGGAGAGGGCCATTACGCAGTAGAAGCCGGCATGCTCCATTCGACCCCCTTCATCAACGATGCCGTGGCCAAACTCAAAGCCCGCGGCGCCCATCGCATCCTTGGCCTTCTGTTGTCGCCCCAATATTCACCGCACATCATGCGCGGCTACGATCAAGCCCTGGTCACAGCAGGGGAGAAGAGTGGTTTTAAGCCGAGCCAGGTTACCATGCTCGGCGAATGGTCCACCGAGCCCAAGTTCATCCAGCTGCTGTCAGACGGCCTCCTGCAACTGCGCACCGAACTCCAGGCCAAATACGGCCAGCCGATCCCAGTCGTTTTCACTACCCACAGCCTGCCCGAAAAGGTGGTAAAACGCGACCCGTCCTACCTGGATCAGTTGGAAGCTACCATGCAAGCCGTTGCGGGAGCTGCCCAGCTTCAGCCAGCCGAATATCAAGCCGCCTACCAAAGCGCCGGCCACACCCCCGAAGAATGGCTCAAACCCGATCTCAACGATGTTATTGCCGGCCTCAAGGCCAAAAAGGTCCCGGCCGTAATCGTGGTGCCAATCCAATTTTTGGCCGACCATCTCGAAATTCTCTATGACCTTGATACCGCTGCACGTGAAGAAACTGAAGCCGGTGGCGTACATTACCACCGGTTGCCAGTCGCCAATCTCAACCCGCTCTTTATCGAGGCTCTGGCCGACCTCACTCAACGCTCAGCAACCTAAACCTAATACCGATACACCGCCGCCACCCGCGACGCCACTGGCATTTGGCTTTGGGGTAAGGCATAAGCCCGCCCGCCATGCTTCAGGGTCTCGCGAATTACGGCCTCCACAATCCCGTCGTAGCCATAACCAACCTCATTCTCGAGGTCGCCACCCATATAGAGCTGCTCCCGAAACACCTCACTATCACGCACACCAGTCCCGTAGGCAAACATCAGCTCGCGCACCCGTCCTGCCTGGGCCGCCTGAAACACCTCCACCGCCACCCCCGATGCCCGTTCGGCGTGGGCGGCCAAGCTGCTATACTCCTCCTTCAGGTTTTCGAGTCGCCGGTCACGCAATCTACACACAATTTCCAAGGCCTGCTCATGCAACTGCTGAAGCCGGCCATCGCCAGGCCGAGGATGAATCGTTTCCTCTGCCACATTGAGCCCACACAATTCCTCACGCAACGTCTCCACCAGAGCGTCAGCGCCAGCAGCAATTACTACCGCACCGGCCGGTTTCACCAAATCCGCGGCCTCCCGAGCCACTTGTTTCATAAACTTACCGATCTGGGCCGGCGGAAACCGGTCCGCATATTCGTCCATCGGCCGCTCACGGTTAAGTTCGGCCGGCCGAGCCACCCGCGTCGTCTGGATGCGCGGCATTTCGAGCTCCGTAAACTCCTGACGCCCTGCCCGGTACAGCCGCGGCTGGCCCAGCCTCAACTCCAGCACATAAAACGGCTCTGGCAGGTCAAATAAAGTTAAAAGCGGCCCAACTTTATACTGCTGGCCCACCGCCACCTCCTCAAGTAATACTAGCGGCACGAAGTAGTACTCCAACTTTCCCTTGCGTGTAAACAGGCATAATGTCTGTCTGCCAGTTGCCCAATTAATCTGGTCTGGTAGCTCTTCCAGTCGTTTTTGCCATTTAACCACTTCAGCCGACGCTCGCCGTTCCTCGCGCCCCATCTGCCGCGTGGCCTGCCCAATCAAAAACTTTAGCCTGGTAGCATTTTCCCGAATATTCGGCACCACTGGCATATAAATTGTGAGACTCAGCTCACCGTTTGCTTCAAGTAATTCTAGAAACTTTTCCCTCGTCATTATCCGCATGCTAAGTCAGGTTCCAGAGGAGATCTTTGTGCTTTTATCTAGAGGCTCATCTAGCTTCACAATTTAACTCATTACGAAAACGTCAAAGAACGGGCAGGTCATGACATAAATGCCCATACTATCCTAGAATCTTCGCCACCACGTATACTACGGATAGGTAACAGGTACATCATGGCTACCAGCGATCCAATCGCCACCCGCATCATCCGCCGCCGTCGCATCGCTGAAGACACCCAGGAACTGGCGCTGGCGCTGGCCCAGCCGCTCGAATTCCAGCCCGGCCAATACATCGCCATTACCCTGCCCAATCTACCCGTCGCCCCGCCTTACCGGGTACGCGAATTCTCGATGGTATCTGCCCCAGGCGACCCCGAGCTCACCATCGCTTTTCGCGAATCGGACACCGCGTATAAACAAGCCATCCTCGACCCGGCCTACACCGGCCCCATTATCACCCGCGGCCCCACCGGCCTGTTTACGCTACCCAGCCAGATCACCCAACCCCTCATCTTTATCGCTGGCGGCATCGGCGTCGCGCCGTTCATTAGCATGCTCAAACAATTAGTCCGCCAGCCCACCACCATGCCCATAACACTGCTTCGCATCGAGTCCAGTCTCAGCCGGACCGCTTACCGCCCGGAGCTCCAGGGGCTCGAGCGCGCGCTGCCAAACCTGAACATAGTCGAGCATTTCGGCCGCATCGCCACTTCCTCTCAACTATCCGGTCTCATCCCGACCCTCACCCCCGAGTCGCAAGTTTTTATCGCTGGTCCGCTCGGCATGACCGGCCACACCCGCACCCTCGTCCGCGAGTTCGGGGTCATGCCCTTAAGCATTCATATGGAAGAATTCACCGGCTACCCTGACCTCGATTAATAAGCCTAGCGCCGCTCGATTAACCCACGCACATAGGCCGCTTGACCTACATGCTGCAAATCATCGGCCAGCACGCTCACCAGTCTTACCCCCAGCATTACCGGCGGGTCCCAATTTTTGTCCACTACCCGCCCGTAATCCACCGGCTTCAAATCTCTAATATAATCTAGCGTTACCCTATGAACCGCCTCGTAGTAGCCACCCAACAGCCGGCCGCTGACCTTCACTGCCGCTACCTCGTCCGGGCCGTGCCCCCAGCCGGTCGCCGACTCGTCAAACGGCAGCCCAAACCTGTCCGACCAACCCTGAGGCCAAACCTGTGGCTGATCAGCCACCCCAGCCAGGTGATCATCCTGAATGCGCGCCAGGTGCCACACCAACCATGCGATTGAATTGGCAGCGGGGGAGGGCCGGAAACTCAAATCCTCCTCGCTCAGGCCGCCTAGCACCTTTCGCACCGCCTCATCAACCCGGCTAAATCCATCAATTAATATCTCGTTAGTATCCAAAAACCCTTCTCCTCCAAAAAACATGGTAAACCCCGGACGACTCGTGAGCCGTCCGGGGCTGGTTGTTAGCTAAGTATGCCACCCATTTTTGCCTCCCGGCTCTAATTGCGGGTAGCGCACCAGGCGCCCGCGCTATGGACAGTTGCAGTCAGGCCTCACGAGAAGGGATAGTCGGGCAATCCCGCGTCTCCTCGCCAGGTAGCGGAGTCATTAAATGATCCACCCCGTGTACTCCGCATCCTGAACTGGATCGGCCTTTTCTAACCGACCATTGTTTCCATGAACCTCAGCTTAGCCGAGGACCACAGAAGCTTAAAGACACCCTTCATCTGCAGAGCCGCAGATGATCTAGTGAGCGTAAATTGGCCCCGCTCGTGTACTAATCTCGACGAGGCAGACACCCACGTTATTTCTAATACACGATGTCGCACCCCATTGCTATGGGAACTTCAACCGATCTTCGGCGTTCTACAATTACCCCCGACGGCAAGCCCTATTATCAGATGACTGAACCAAATTAGAAGCGGAAGTGTCCATATTGTGGATCACCACATTAACTTGGCTTTTTAGTAAATTTCTGCTATAATAAAGTTAGTTGACAATCTTCCTGGCAATTGGGGACTTTCATGAAAAGATTCCTGCTGGTGGTAATCCCCGCAATCGGGTACACCACAATAATCCTCCTGTGGCCAAATACCGACACATTGCCGGCACAGATCATGCTTGCCGTGGCTGCGTTCACCCTGTTGCTTCCGGTGGCTTTTCATCTGCCGGAAGCCGCCAAAGGGTCATCAGAGGCTATCCGCGATGCCCTTAGCGCACAAGTAGGGGGCTTCCTCCTGGCGATCATCGCCGGTGGAATAATGATTGCCGTCACTAGGCCCTCGTATGCCGCATGGGGTGGAGTAGCGAGCTCACTCGCCTTCGCCAATTTCTCTACCTACGCGGTGAGAAATCTCAACGCCTACCGCAACAGGGGAAACGCATAACAATCAACTCGGGGTGGCTCCGGCATTGGCTCGAGTCACCTTACCCAGCGGCCTAACGCGTAAGCTTAGGCCGCTTCACTTTACAGCACATCACCATGTCAGATGTTTGAACTACGATTCGAGAACTCGCGAACCGCTAACTTGGTTCAACTGCATTCATTGCGCCCTTAACTAAGACTGCTAAATCAGATGCACTTTGCAATGAATAGCTAAAAGGCTTATCAACGTGATCATAGATTTCACGAACCCAATTCTTCCACCCCGCCTTGTTCAACGGCTCCAGGCCCCACGCCTTAAGCTCGTGATCTACCTTCCTCATAACCTTGTCCTCGCTACCCGCAGGGACTTTAAGCGCCTCAAGATCGAACAAGGTTGATATTCGTGAATAGTCAGAGAGCGACAGCACATCACGTAGTGAATACTCGAACTCATCCGACTGCACAACATACATTCGACGCAACGATATCATCGCATCGGTATACCCCATTAGGGCAAAATAATGCAGGCTAGCCTCAAGCGAAGACTCTGGCACTAGATGCAGGAGAACTTCCTGCCGAGCATTATCTGCAAGACCACCACTTTTAGCCACCAACTCCTGAAGTCCGTCATTGATACGAAGAGTTACGGTACGATGACGATCCTCACCAGAGAAATCGATCATTACGCGAGTGATTTTTTGTACCGATCCAAGGGCCTGCATACGATCAAGCGTTGCATTTCTCTGGGCTGCAGACAGGATCGCCCGAGCTTCAATTTCAATTTTTGACATGCTCAAATATTACTATCACTTCAAACAACGGCCAACCTGATACCCATAAAAATAAGGCTCCTTCAAGCCCCATCCTTAGTCAGAACCTAATCGGTACACCACAGCGCACGATATTCGAACCAAAATCCAGCAGAGTGCTAAACTGCCAGTATGATAAACAAGACCTTCACCGGAACCATCGGAGTCGAAATCAAAGGCAGCATATGGCCATGTGTTTTATGGTCGGAATCGAAAGAAGTACTAGGAACTGGCAAGGCGACAAAGGTAAGGGCATCGGTTGACGGAAATCCGGTCATCACCGCCCTAATGCCATCAGGCTCGGGACCGCATATGCTGCCTATAAGTAAGCCGCTTTTGAAAAAGCTGCACAAACAGATCGGTGATAGTGTAACCGTTGTTATTGTAGAGTTAGCTTAACAGCTTCTCAATCGCCCCATTACTCAGCCATAAAAAAGAGGCACCTTAAGTGCCTCTTTTTACTCAGGAAGACTTTGCGCCTATGTGGCTAACTAACTAACAAACTATTGTACAAACATCGGACTAACAAACTTTCTTAACTCGACAGGCCACATTAAGAGCAACGGACTAAACTATTGGTCTTCCGCATATAAAACTATCAATACGATCGTTCAGAGTCAAGAGATATTTTTGATCATTTGCCCGGGAAGGGTAGGCAACAAAATAATTGCTTACACAAGCTTTAATATAAGCATAAGCTCTATGGTGCCCCTTAGCGGATGCTTAGCGAACCAGAGATTAAAAAGCGGATCGACAAGAAGACGCCCCTCCTAGGCGCCTTCGAGAAGTATCGAAGATGCCCCGAGGGGCGGAAGTCAGGCCCTAGCCCTAAAGCCAAGACCGTAGAGAAGCCCTCCATCGGTGACGATCATACTGCCAACCTTCATGGAGATTCCGAAGATGGCTAGAAGCGACTTAGTTACCTGAACATGTCAGGAGCATAGGTCGACGCCACTGTGCCGTGCGGCACAGACCATAGCTCGAGTCTTGTCCAGACTCGCATTTCCGGGCTAGCCTCCCGTAGAACCTGCGCGAGATCGGCCGGCTCCGTAACATCAAATGCATACTCGATGCCTTCGTTGGCAACGATTGCTACCAGTGCACGTCGGTACTCCGCTCGAGGCTGTTCGCCGTCAGACTGGTAATCAATCCGCCGCGCCGATCGGTCCTCGATCGCCTCTCGCACACTCTCAATTGAAACGTACTTCCATCCAGGCATGGCATATTCCCCTCGATGCCCTCTGACGATTGGTACATTATAACATAAATATGTAAACCGTCAAACCACACAAGACCTCACTAGATACAGCGTATTGTAAAAGCAATAATGCAATGTTATAATAACTATCGCCCTACCGCCGGAAAATGGAGCAACAGATGCATCCTGGCAGAACAATGTTGCGGCTAAGCGGACTCATGTTCTTCGCCGCACTAATTGCATTGATCAGCGGCCTGGTCGCCGATCACGCTCGCAACGGCTTCATCGCAGCCCTCCCACTCACGCTCGCGGGCTGCGGCCTGTTCCTTATAAGCAGCCACCAACGCTCCTTCCAGAGCTCCGTACTATCACTCATAGGCTCTTTCTTGGTGTGCTCAGCCGTACTGCTAGGCGTTCTTCTCGGCCTAGTCGTGACAGCAGCTCCTGCTGCGCTAATCGGTCTAGGGCTCTTCATGGTAGGCCTCGTCCTCTGGGTAACCGGAGGCCTACTGCTTCGTCGAAGCCAATAGCCTGACTGGCAGCAACCATCCGCGGCGCGAAGGGGCAGGGTGGGCGAACGGCCCCACCACCCCCACGGCTCAAGTATATGCTTGGGTCGTTTTTCGTTTAGAAACTAGGCTTCATCACTTTCGCGCTCGAGAGATGTTCGAACCAGAATCCGCGCAGCAGCAGTAACAGCGACTCCAACAATTCTTTAAATCGGATATAGACAGTGCAGCGCCACCCCGCAAAACGGAGTGGCGCTTTAGGCACAAGAAGTAATGAGCCGACGCTTGGGTCACATCACGCGAGACAAGACAGTGAGCGCCTCTCCCGCCGAGGGGTGCGTGGCATATGGCGTACCACCCGAGCCGGTGCCCGTGATGATGCTCTCAAACCAGGGACGCGAATCACCCGCGTGGTACATGAGACAGATCTCGCGGCCGCCCAGGAGACGACGCCTGGCTTCGAATCCTCCGTTCATCGTCTCTCCGACATATCGCCAGCCATCGCGCGATCTTGCTTCGACTGCGGACTGGAAGTCCGCGACCGTAATCGCTGAGGACTGGCTTACCTTCGGATCGTCATCAGACATAGCTGATAACCTCATTTCGATCTTGTGAGAAGTTCTACAGACTAAAATATTATAACACGCGAACGACGAGAACACAAGTTTCCAAAGCCATGGATCGGTATAATAAGCATAAGCTCGATGGTACACCACAGTCATCGATGTTCGAACTAAAATTCGTTTTGCGAATAGTCGATAGTATGCCCATCCGACCGGCACAAGCATTGTGTTTTTGACACAACCATGATATAATATTAATGTCAATTCAGACGAAGCCGGAAGGGACGTGCCATGGCTAGGCACAAGCACAAGTGGGACAAATGGATCGATTTCCCCGGAACCGCCCGGAACATTAGAGGCCTGCGTGGCCTCGGCGTGCGGCGCGAGATGCAGCAGGTCCGGAACTGCACAAACGAAAAAGGCACCTGCGACAAGGGCTGGAAAGAGACCCGCTGGCATCCAACCAAACGCTGGTAGTTGCAAAGCGGCCGCCCACCCTCCAACTAGACGCTGGTAGTCGCAAAGCGGCCGCCCCACCCTCCATGGGTAGGGCGGCCGTCATACTTCTATAAGCACAAAAATGCCCGAAAGCTCACGCCTGGCGAAAATATTCGACTACAGCTTTATTGAACGGCCCCAAATAAATAAAAGACCCACGAGGTCTTTTATAAGCATAAGCTTTATGGTACCGCTGGTCGGACTCGAACCGACACGGAGTTGCCCCCACTTGATTTTGAGTCAAGCGTGTCTACCATTCCACCACAGCGGCATATGTTAAGTTGTTAAAGGTATTATATCATTGTATAATATCAAATTGCTAGTTGTGCTTGGTGGAAGCACGTAAACCAGACTATCATAGTTACAGTAGGGTAAACAAACGTTATGGCCTCTGAATTCGATACTTTGAACTTAGGATCGCTTCGGCGCGGGCAGACGCACCAGGTTCACCATCCCCAAACCCCCGAAGCGCCACTCCGCCCCACCGAGCCGGCGATTCACCCGGAAGCGGCAGCGGCTGCGCGCGAGCGCATCGCCCGGCTACATCAGTCTAGCGTCTTGCCGCATCCCGAAGCTATACCCGCCACCCCCACCGCCGACCTCATCACCGACCGCGCCACTCTAGCCAAGCAAGCTACCCGGGCTCATATAGCGAGTCGCCCACGCATTCCTTCAGTCTTGCAGCCAATTATTACGGCCGTGGGCGTGTTTTTGCTCGTGTTGCTCTTGTTTAAAGCCCCGATTCTGCTCAGTCAACTCGGCTACTCGTTCGGGCACAAAAACAATACATCCACCCAGAACACTCCGGTCACCGACGCCGCCATACCGGCCACCAACACCATTACCATCTCCAAGATCAACGTCCACGCTCCCGTAGTGTATGAGCCAAGCGTGCAGGAAGCCGCCGTTCAGCAAGCACTCGAAAATGGTGTAGTGCATTACGGCAACACTCCAGCGCCGGGCCAAAACGGCAACGTCGCGATCTTCGGCCACTCCTCGAACGACTGGTGGGAGCCCGGTAACTACAAATTCGTGTTCGTACTACTCGACAAACTCGCGCCCGGCGACCTCGTTACTATCGATTACAATCAGGTGCGTTACACCTACCAAGTCACCGGCAGCCAGATCGTTGACCCCACCGACGTGGCAGTTCTTAACCCCACGCCCACGCCCACGCTCACCCTCATTACCTGCTCGCCGCCCGGCACCTCGCTGCGACGGCTGGTGGTGACCGCCAAGCAGATCAGCCCCGACCCCAGCAAGGCTACTAGAACCACCCCAGCCGCAGCCAGTGCCACGAGCTCGGGCGGCAACTTGCCTAGCTCCGCGCCCAGCTTCCTCACTCAAATTCAGCAGGCCTGGAACGGCGTGGTACAAGGCTTTGAATCGGTCTTCGGTGGCGGCAGCTCAAACGGCACCGGCACCTCACCCAGCCCATCGTCGTCCGGTTCCACTCCTAGCCAGCTTCCAGCCATCAAGTAGTAATTTTCCGCCAATGCTGGGGAGCTACGGCCGGACGATCGCCTGCTCGATGCGCACATTGTCCCCATCGGGACTAAACAAGGTCAAGCTCTTGGTGTCCGAGGAACCGTAGCTCGGCAAACCTGCGATTCCAGTGCCCAAATCAACGCGGTTGGCGCCGTCAAACTCGCTCCAATATAGTCGGCCCGAGCGGGTGAGCAGCAGATGGTAGTTATCAAACCAGTTCAAGGCCTCTAAATTACCCGGCTGGTCAGTCACTGTGTACGACACTAGCTGGGCCCGAACGAGTGACTGCTCCAAATCGTAGGTGGTAATCGAAGTAGGTGACGTAAATGCCAACAAGTGACCGTCCGGCGAAAAGCTAGCTCGCGTTACGCCGTGCGCCACAATCTTGGCCACCGGATTGTTCCCGAAGATATCACTGTAAAGAGTGCCAACCTCGGTCTTGGCCGGCACTACCGCCAGCTCGTCCTCGCCGCGGTAGGTCGCAAACGACACATCATAGCTGTCACTCTGCGCTAGCGCCTCAATCAACTCCTGGTGCTTATCGCCGCTAGCCAAGCTCCACAGCGACCTGCCGGTATCGGTTTCCTGTACATACAACACCCGGTCGGTCGTAATCCAAAACTGCGTCACCTTGTCGGCCAGCACTGCCGAGATCGCCTGCGAACCCACATCCAGCCGACGCAAACCCTCCGGCGAAATCCAATACATTTGCCGCCAGTTGGAACCCGAAAACTTCAGTCCCGAAAAATCCTCTTTATACTGGTCGGTTAAGTCGGTCGGCTCACCACCCGAGGCTGCCGCCAGCCGATACACTGTTTGCGTGCCCACCTGCGACATAATCAACAAATGCGAGGCATCATCCGACCAGGCCACGTCCCGCAACACCTCGGCCGAACTGCCAGCTGTGGTCGGTGTAGCAACGACGGCCACCTTGGGCGTATACAGCTTAACTGGCTTGCCACTAGGCAAATCCAGCGTGTAGAGGGCACTATTATCGCCCCCGGTCACATACGCCAAGTGCCGGTGGTCTTTCGAAATACTTTGGGCCACGATTTGTTTCCGCGTGTCCATCACATTTATCTTCATGCTCTTCGGCAGCAAAATAACGTACCGCGCCAGCGTTACCTGCCCAGCCCACACCTGAAGGGTTTTCTGCCAAGACCAATAGCCGTCTTTGCTTAGTGCGAAAGTGTGCGTCCCCACCTTAAACGCGGCCTGGAACGGTGTCTTCTTGGATAACTCTTTGCCGTCCACCGTAACTTTGAGATTACCGGGCAGGGAATCCAAAATTACATGACCCTTTTGAATAATCTTATGGGTCGAAAAATCGTAAGCGTAATCGTTCCCATACGCCACCAGCGCGAACGTTACCCCGACCAATAAAATGGTCAGGGCCGAATATCCGAAAGCAATAAGTACGCGCCGCAGCATTGTTGCTATACTTATACCATGTTCTCGAAACGGATTGCGATAGACCTCGGCACTGCCAATGTGCTCGTGTATCTGCCCAAGCGCGGCATTGTAGTAAACGAGCCGAGCGTGGTAGCGATAGATGACACCAACAAAATCGTGGCCATCGGCGCCGAAGCCAAAGAAATGCTCGGCCGCACGCCAGATAACATCCAGGCTTCACGGCCACTGCGCGACGGCGTAATCGCAGATTACCGCATTACCCAGGCCATGATCCGCCACTACATCGCCCGGGTCTCGGGCGGTTTCAGGCTTAGCCGTCCAGACGTAATGGTGTGCGTGCCGGCCGGCGCCACCTCCACCGAGCGCCGCGCCGTGATCGACGCCACGCTGGCCGCCGGTGCCCGCGCCGCCTATATTATCCGCGAACCTGTAGCCGCGGCCATCGGCGCCGGCATCCCCATCGCCTCAGCAGCTGGCAATATGGTAGTGGACATCGGCGGTGGCACCACCGAGATCGCCATCCTGTCGCTCGGTGGCGTGGTAGCCCAACACTCGATCCGCGTGGGTGGCAACCGCCTCGACAGCGCCATCTCCGACTACATCCGCCGCACCTACGGCCTGGCCATTGGCGACCGCACCGCCGAAATCATCAAGCAGCAGCTCGGCACCGCCCTCATGCTCACCCGTGACAAGACCATGGAAATTCGCGGCCGCGACATTATCGCCGGCCTGCCCAAAACCATCACCATTCGCGCCAACGAAATCACCGGCGCCCTCACCGATGAGCTTGAAAAAATCATCCAGGCCATCCGGGTAGTACTCGAGCAAACCCCACCCGAGCTCAGCTCCGACATCATCGACCGCGGCATGGTCCTCACCGGTGGGGGAGCGCTCCTGCAAAACCTCGACAAAATGCTCACGCAAGTCACGGGCGTACCATGCGTGGTCGCCGAAGAACCCCTGCTGTGTGTCGCCCGCGGCACCGGCATCGCCCTCGACAACCTCGAAGAATACAAACGCTCACTCGTCGCCGTTAAGTAACAATCAAACCATTGCCTAAAAGTTATATACTTTAAGCCATGACCCTTAAGCGCGGAATTCAGGCCGGACTGTTAGCGCTCGTAGCAATAATGCCGTTCCACGCGTTTCTGAGCGTGTGGATTGGTACCGTTACCCATCACCAGGCCATAATCCAAGCCTGGAAAGAGGCCTTGCTACTGTTACTCGCCGTCCTCGGGCTAATACTGACACTGCGCGATCCCGAAACCCGCGACCGACTGCGCTCCTGGCCGGTGTACATGACCGGCCTGTTCGCAGTCGTCGCCGTACTCGTTACCGCGTTCACCCGGCCGTCGCTTACCGCTATAGCCTTTGGCGCCAAGACCGACCTCGAATTCCTAGTGGCCTTCGTGCTCGCCATCCTGGTAGCTAGCCCGCAGTTCGTACGGCGAATGATTTGGGCCATACTCGTTCCCTCAATCATCGTGATCGGCTTCGGCTTATTGCAAATATTTGTCCTGCCCCCCAACTTCCTCACTCACTTCGGCTATGGCGTACACACCATCCTCCCTTACGAAACCCTTGATTCCATCGACCAGAACTTGCGTTTTGAGTCTACCCTCGGCGGCCCGAACCAGCTTGGCACCTATTTAATATTGCCGATGGCTCTGGCAGCCTTAGTAGCGCTCCGACGCCAATGGTTATGGTTATTGCCTGCACTCGGAGGGGTAGTCGTACTAATTCACACCTACTCCCGGGCTGCCTGGCTCGGCACCATTGTAGCGGGCATAATATTGGTACTCGGCTTAATTCCCAAACATCTAAAGTTGTGGGCCTCTGGAGTCATTGCCACGCTCTGCCTGGCAATCGCCGGCGTGGCCGCCTACCTAGTAAAACAGGGTAGCCACCTGCAATATTACCTACTTCACACCAGCACGCACTCCGACGAGCAGCACCTCGAATCCCTCAACCTCGGCCTCACCGGCAGTCTGTCACGGCCCCTTGGGCATGGATTGGGCACCGCCGGCCCAGCCTTCTTTCATACGGGCCAAGGCATCATCATAGAAAACTATTACCTCCAAATCGCCTATGAAACCAGCTGGGCGGGCATCATTATATTCGTGCTACTGCTTGCAGCCACCGCCCGCGAGCTAGCTCACCGCGCAACCCACGACGACCTGGCCGCTGCCACCCTGTCCGCACTCGTTGGGGTATCCGTCACCTCACTGTTCTTGCCCGCCTGGACCGACTCCAGCACCGCCCTCATCGTCTGGACAGCTGCCGGTGCCGCCATTGGCTCTCCGCGAAGACACAACCGTGTCTAAGCAAACTGCGTTCGACAAGCTCGACCTGCTTGGCGTAGAGATCGACGCCATCTCCAATGCCGATGCCATCACGTATATTTGCACTCATGCTGCCCCCGGCCAGCCGCCGATTTACGTCACCAAGCCCTACGTTGAGTTCCTTGACCGAGCCTACCACCGTCCTGAACTACAAGAATTAATCAACGAGGCAGAGCTCACCCTCCCAGACGGCGTAGCGCTCACCTGGGCCGCCGCTTATCTCTACGCCGGCAAACGCTCAGCCTGGCGCTTCTGGAAGACGCTGTTCCAAATTGTGCTAGCGCCGGACGAACTACGCTGGCCGCTGCCAGACAGAGCCGCCGGCACCAACTTTACCTGGCCGCTACTCCAAGAAGCCGCCCGCCAGCACCTCCGCGTATTCCTCGTTGGTAGCCCGAAAAATAGTTCCATCGATCACACCGCCACCACCCTCATTGCCGCCATTCCCAACCTCAAAATCGCCGGCACCCACACGGGCCGCGACACTGCCAGTCCAGTCGGCGAGATCAGTGACCAGTGGCTGGCGAGCCTCGCCGCCAGCACTTCTGCCGCCAAACCCGACCTCATCCTGGTGGGCATGGGCTTCCCGCTCCAGGAGCAAGCTTGCGCCTACCTAAAAACCCACTGTCAACACGGCGTGTTCATCGGCGAAGGCGGCACCTTCGACTACGAACAATTCGGCGGCCAGCGCGCCAAAGCCCCTGCCTGGGTTCAACGTATCGGCCTCGAGTGGCTCTGGCGCCTCCTTCTGGAGCCGAGGCGCATCATCCGTCAGCTCGCTATTCCGCGGTTCATATACCGCATCTGGCGCTATCGCTAGCATAAGAACTATTCCCATACCATCCTAGTTGTTGTACCATAAGCTCAATAACTCGAGTGTACGGTGAGCTCTAGTCCACGTTTTTTGGATTTGACCGCCAGGCGCGGTGCCCCGCAGCCTGCGTCTCACGCTGTACCCAAACCAGCCGCCGCCCTACACGATCGCCGCGTCCAGTCGGCCCACGTCATCGATCTACGCGAGGGCGGCGCCATTCAGCTGGGCGCCACCATTTCCACCCACCCCATGCCGCCCGCCACCCATCCACCCACCCACAGCCACGCCGCCATGCCCAATACCGCCGCCCACGAGCGGCACCTGCAACGCTTCAGCGACCGGTTCGAGCGTGCCCGCGTGCACAGCCGCAGCGAGGCCATCAGCAAATTTGGCACCGACCGCTTTGGCAACATCCAAGACCCCGAAAAGATGTACGACAAGTTTGGCAACCCCACGCTCGCCACCCTCACCTCGCAAAATAGCACTGCTGCTGCTACTACCGCGCATCACGACTCGCCCCACCACTCACCACTCGCCCCCGGCTCCGACCTGCCGGAGATGCCCCACCTTGCCGCCACTCAACACGAGGCCATGACCAACCTGCCCAAACCCCTGCCGCCCGCTACGCCAGCCATTTCTGGGATCCAAAACACCTGGCGTCCAAACCTCAAGCTCTCACCCCATCGCAACACCATGGCTACCGTCGCTGCCATTGCCATTATGGCCAGCTACATCTGGCTCCAAAACTACCCCAAGCTCGCTATCCAATCCGCCGGTGACAAGGCCGGTATCGCCGCCACGCTACCCGGCTATCTGCCGTCGAGTTACATCCTCGACCACACTGACAGTACACCCGGCCTCGTTACCCTCAACTTCACCAGCCCGAGCATTTCCGACACCCTCAAGATCGAGCAACACCGCACCACCTGGGACAACGGTTCGCTGCTCGACAATTTTGTAGCCAAAAATGCCGACGACTACGGTACGGTCCAGGGCCAAGGCCTCACCATCTACTTGTTCAATAACAATCAAGCCACCTGGGTCAACCATGGTATTTGGTACTCCATCGAAGGCGCCTCGCGCCTATCTCGGGAGCAAATCCTCAAGATCGCGTACTCGCTCTAATTTTCTAATATGCTACCCTTAAGCAAACGAAGGGGAGTGCCATGCAGGAAGATAAGGGTTGGGACCGCATTGTCGACGCCGTCGACGCCAAGTTTGGCATTAAAGACCACGGCCGTTCGAAACGCCCAGTTCAAGACGCTCATCATCTAACGGAGCAGGTCGCGTTCGTGGTATTTGAGCGGGGAGGGGAGCGGTACAAGCTTGAGCGGGTACAAGGCCCAGCCATCATCGACCGCAAAACTGTCGGCGCCCGCCGCGCCGGTGCCGACGTGCATTACGAAAACGTCTACGATCCGTCCGAAACCAGTTTTCGCACCAACCTCTTTAAAGATGAGTCAGGAGAGTGGGCACCCATCGATCCGAGCGAACTCGGCCTCTAATTCCGGGTCATAGACATAAAACCGTAGTTTTAGAGCTTTGATCCGGAGTGCCGGACGAACCCACGCTATTGGGGTTCGTCCGGCACTCTATGTAGGCAATGGACGCGGCGGTCAGGCATCACCGGGGGCTGGCTGGCTCACCGCCGCGCGGCGCCCTTCTGCCACCAGTTCCTGAAGCGCGCTCACCAGCGAACGACCGTCGTCGTTAACACCCTTCAGTAGGCGGTCGAGCGCGGCCGGGTCCTTGATATCGAACGCGGCCTCAACCTCGACGAGCAGAGCGATCCGACTGGCGGCCACCGCATCGAGACCGGGGACCTTACCGGTCAGGAGATTGTGTGCGTGGCAAGCCAGGGCCAGCGCCGCCGTCGCCACCGCCCGTTCCCGGCCAGAGCCGAACTTATTGACCAGTTGGTCGATGCCGGCCTGGTTCAGGGAGTAACCCGGGACGTCTTTCTCGTCGTGGCCCTTGCCGAGCTCAACCAATTCGCCGCGTACCGCGGGGGATAGCCCGCTCACGGACGCCATAAAGGCCTCCAGCAGTTCGCGGTCATTCCCGTTGAACATGCGCTCGAGCCGGGCTACGCCGATCCTATGACCCGCGATCATGGCGTTCGCCAGAATCGTGGCCAAATCGGGGCCTCCGGACGCTCTTGCTATCATCGTTCCTCACTTTCGTGTCAGCTTCCTGACAGTCCCCTGGCTACGGATTCGCAGGCCAGGGTTCTATCAGGGAACCCGAGGAACAACCACATAATGAAAGTCATTACCGGATTAGTCAAGTTCGGTAACCGCTTCCCAAGGGGGTTTGATGTCAAAGCTTTACAACATAAAACACGCCATGATATAAGGAACCTAGCGTTAAGTGCTACAGCATGACAGCGTCAGAGGTGAAGTACATCTCACAATGTGGACACGGCCGTCATGTACGCCTTTATTTTTAGGCCACCAACGGATGGCGTGTTAGCTTCTCTCAATTCACGTGGACATTTCCACAAACCAAGGCATAGCATGTAGCTCGGCCTGGCCCTTTGCCAAAGCTCAAAGGTCCTGGCCGGGTTGCTGAAGAGTCGTCTGAATAGACGCTTGGAGGTTTCTCGGTGCCAGGTCAACCATAAAACTGTTGACTTGCAGCTTGATATCCGACGTTTGTTCAGTTCGAGTTGTCAGTAAACACGCCCCTCTACCAGAGAGAAGGTGCCCTATGGGGAAGTTCACCAATTTCTTCGGTGGCTCCGACCATCGCTCCGAACAGGCCGCTGCCGAGCAGGTACTCGAGCTCAGCGAAGCCATCCCAACCGGCGTTTACGCCTGTGTGCAGGTGAAGGGCGGCGGGTCCAAGACCACCACCGCCGTCAACATGGCCTCGCTCTTGGCCCACCTCACCCACGCCACGGTCGTCCTCATCGACGCCAACCCGGCGTCGGGCAATAGCGGCCGTAAGGTCGGGCGAGACTACCACCGCACGGTTACGGTCCAGGGCCTGCTCCAGGCCATCCAAAAGAACCCAAAGGTGGACGCCAAGGATCTGCTCCGGCTGATGCGGCCTACCCGTTACGGCGTCCGCGTGGTGGCAGCCGACCCGATCATCGACCCGCAGACCCGGTTCTACGACACGCAGTGGGACACCATCCTCGACGTACTCACCACCAAGTTCGAGTACATCATCGTGGACATGGGCAACGACATCACCGACAAGGCCGCACTTACCATCCTCAACCGGTGGACCAGCGTCCTGGTCGTAACAGCCACGGTGGGCAACTACGAGTCCCTACTCCAGATGGCCACCACCGAGGAGACCATGCGGCGGTTCGGCATCGACGCCACCAAGGTTAACGCCAGCGTCGCCGCCTTCAGCAACGGCGACCCAGGTCAGCTCTCCCAGTACCTGGAAGCCGCCCAACTCCACGACCGGCTCGGCAACGTTGTCGCCAGGCACATCGGACCCGCGGTAGTCGTGCGCCACGACCGGTACCTAGCCTCACCACAGTTCGACACGATGGGGGTGGACTTCAGCGCCATCTCGTCGCGCACACTCCTGGATTACTACGAGCTGCTCATAATTCTGCTCGAGCAGGCCTACTTGCTGGCCAACGGCCAGCCCTACCACAGCCAGGACGACGACTTCAACGACGAAGCCACCCCCGAAACCGCCCAACTCGACCAGAAAGCGTCAACCCAGGCACCCGCCGCTTCGGCACCTCGTGTCACCGAGCCGCTGCCTCCGCGCCGTCCGGTTGCACCGGAGCTGTCGCACCCGCCGGACGAACCCAGGGTTCCGTTGTCACCCAACGGCGGTGGCCACAATCTTGGAGACCAGGCCGCGCCCTGGAAATAGGTTCAACCCGTGAACGCGCGTCCGCCTCGCCCGGCGGATGCGCGTTCACCCACGCTATCCCGTGCCAGCCCACCACCCTCAGCGGGCTGACACGGGACAGGGTTCGGAAACGCTCCTTTGTTCCGGTTCGAAGTACCTTACAGTTAAATACATATCTACCCCCTACACACAGGATGGGAGTATAGCCATGCCGACCTTGCGCGGGCTTCTTGGCTGGGAGACCAGAGTCTCCAAGAACATGCTAGGCGATCACCAGATCGCCTTCGAACGGTACTTGCGCAACAGCAAGCGCTACCGATGGACTGTCATCGGGCTGCTGGTGACGCTCGTGCTCATGAACATAGGCTCGGCCGCAGCCTACCTGGCCCAACCGAAGTCGATCGCAAAGCTCCAGGCGGACAACAACCGGCTGAAGCAGCAAGTGGCAGCACTCACCGCCCCCAAGTACCCGGTCGACACTGTGCGTTTCGCCGCCTACGCCGCCGCCCTAAACTGCGTCACCTACACCGACCAGGCTCCTCAAAGCCAGGTCAGCGCAGACGAAGCGGCGTGCGGCTGGTCCGGCTCGGGCGTAGCCAACAACGACCAGCTGGTCTACGACCAGGACCCCGGTCTCACGGCTCCGCTCACTGCCAGCGGCTTGTCGGCCCTGCCGTTCAACGCGCAGTTCCAGGGTTCGTCCGATTGGCTCAGGTACTGGGTGCCCGTGCAGCAGCACGGCTCCCGGGCCCAGGTTGCCGGCACGCCGGTACCCCTGAACAGCCAGCCGACGTTCATCCAGAACGGTTGTGCCACCGACACCACTCAAACCGCGTCCGCCACTGCCAGCATACAGGCAGTGGATCAGGTCGTGAGTGGAGCCCAGCGATTCACCGTGCCGGGACTAACGCTCGCGTTCAACGGCAACGGCCTCACTGGCGCAACCGCCGACAACGAAACCATCTGCCATGAGCAAACCGGCCAGTACCTCACACTAGTGGCCAAGGTCACGTACAAAGGACCAACCGCCGGCGCCGGACTGTCCGTGTGGTACGCCTTCCGTACCCAGGTCATATCCACAGGCGAAACTCGTGTTAGCGACCTCGGCCTCTACGCCGGCGGCACCCCTGGCAGTTAGGAGGACCCAATGTCAGTGTTCACTAAGGGTCTCAGTTTTCCTCGGAAAATCCTCACTCGGTTCCGGGGCGGCTACACGTACCTCGAAGTGGTCATAGCCATCGGGATCTGGGCTGGGTGCATGCGCTTTATCGGCATACATCACGATTTCCTGCTCCCGCTGATCTACCTGGCCATCGCCGTCGGGGTCACCCAACTCACCCGACTAATTCCAACGGACAACACCCGCCTGGGCAAATGGCTGGGCATCCAGATCCGCTACTTCGTCCGGCCGCATCCTCTGCGACCGCGACGCCTGGTAGCGGGCCGGCGCCCGCCGCCGCCCAGCCAGGAACGGCACGGAGGAGTAATCCGAGTAGAAGGAAGGAGGCCGGACGATGACCGGAGATCAAGGGGCATCAAGCCGAAGTCTGTTCCACAGCTTCGCGGACCTGCTGCGCGACGGAAGCGCTAATACCAGGCGCCGGCTCAACGTCGCCGGCCCGCCCATCGAAGCCGTCGATGGCTGTATTATTACAGGCCAAGACGGCCACAAGTGGGCATGGTTCTACATTCCGGCCGCTGCGCTCTGGGATCTCAAACCGGTAGCGGAAAAGGAAGAGGTCTGGCGCGGACTCTGCTCCGTGCTGAATAAACTCGTAGGCTACGAGATCCACTTCCTCACTATCCCGGGCGATCTGGATGCGGATTACCTCGGCCGCCGTTGGTTGGATCCCAAGTGGTCCGACCTCAACCCGGCCCCCGAAATGCTGTTCGATGATGACGACGTAGAGGGGATTCGTGCCTACGAGGAACGAATCATCCAAAACGTGGCCGCGCTCAAGCACAAGGGGTACAAGGTCCGAGCAGTCCATCTGGGAATCCGCCTCCGCGAATCAACCGCTGCTAGAGCGGTATCGCCAGACCAATCGGAACTGGATATCTTCGGGATCAAGGCGCGGAAAAACTACCGGCTCTTGCCGGAGCTCCGGAACCTGCTCCAGATGATCCGCTGGAACGGCTTTGCCGCCCGCCCAGTGCCCCAAGACCGGCTGCTCGACCTCGTCACCCGCATGATCTGGCCCGGCCATCCTAACCGCCCGCAAGTAGTGCTGTCGAACCATCAACCCGGCAGCGCCGCCCAAGGTGAGGGATTGGCCTACCTCCAGGAAGGCGATGTGCTCGAGCGTTACCGTAGCCTAATCGTCGATCCAGACGAAATCCGGGGCCGGACCTACGCCGCTTACTGGAGCCTGCACAGCTTGCCCCAGGACCCGGTGTTCCCCGGCAACGAATTCCTCCGACTCGTCGTCTTCGGCCAACCAGTCATGACGTCCGTGCGCGCACGCATCGTTTCCGCGTCGCGCATGGACTCGAAGGTACGGCGGGTCAAAGACGACCTGGTGGGTCACTCCGAATGGCTGGCAATCAACAATAAGGGCGACGGCCAAAACGAGCTAGTACCCTACGCTCAGGCCCTCGAGGCCTTCGCCCGGCACACCGAAGCCAGACAGCCAACGGTCGTGTTCTCGGCTACGGCCATCCTAACCAACCCCGACGAGGACATCCTCCACGACATGGGACTCCAACTCGAGCTCAATGCTGCGGGTCCCGAGAAAGGTGGCTACGACGACCAGTCCGTAGGATGGGTCGCTCCCGGCGGCAGCCAGCTCGCACTGTACCGTGAAGCCATGCCCGGCTCCACGACCCGTTGCGACCGGTACGCACACTACGCCTCGGTGGAATCGTTCGCAGTCGGCATGCCGGTCGCAACGAGCCAACTTCCGTTCCTCGGCACCCTCATCGGCGAGCTCACGGCGCCCGGCTGCGAGGCCGGACCGCTGTTCATGCGCACCGATGTGTCGCTCCTACCCGATGTCGACAAACGAGCAGCCATCCTGCTAGTCGGGCCGTCCGGCGGCGGTAAAACGCTCGCCGGCTCCCTCCTCGGGGTTTCGCTGGCCATGCGAGGCGGGGTGGCGATCATTCGCGACCCTAAAGGTGACACCCGTTACCTCGACGTCCCTCGCGGTCTGCGGTTCCAGCAGATCGATCTGGGCGAATTCGAGGGCGCCATGAACCCAGGGCTGCTCCAGGCCGACCCGGTCGAAAGCGCCAACCTCATGGCGAGGATGCTCCAAACCTTCGCCAGCGCCTACGACGCCGACTCCTACGGCGCACTGTTCTCGGCCTGCCAGGCCGAGATACTGCGCGACCCGGAGCGACCCGACTTCAGAATGGTCATCCAGGCCTTGGCCCGTGGCCAATCCGAAGTCGAGCGTCGGATCGGCTCGCGGCTCAGTCCCTACGCCGACATGCGCTGGGCCAAGACATTCACGGGTTCGCGGACCGATGTCCGCAAGCTCCTCGATGCTCTCGGCCCGGGACTCACCACCTGGGGAGCCGAAGGTTGGGAACCCCCGCCGCCTTCCATTCCCGAGGGTCAATGGACTGTGGGCCAGCACGCCACCATGGCATTGCTAGAACTGCAGTTTGGTATCGGCCGGCTCGTCTCGTTCGACCGTAGGCGTGTAACCTACACGTTCGACGACGAGTTCCACATGTATCCCAACGCCCTGGCCCGGTCGTTGTACCTGGTAGCGCGGTTTGCCCGGTCCGTAAATGCCATCACGGCAGTCGGCACCCAATCATGGGACGACGTGCCGGAGAACATCATGGACCTGGTGGGACTACTCGTCGTCTTCAAGCAGGAGAGCCGCAAGGAGGCCGCACGATCGGCCGCAGCACTCGGGCTAGACCCAGACGACGAATCTGTTATCCGCATGCTGATGTCGCTTGGCAGCGGTAACACTCCGGGTGAAGCGGTCTTCCGCCACCCCCTGGGCCGGGCCATTCAAGGCCGGTTCGACCCAACCCTCTGGACCGGCGCCTCCGGCCAGTTCCTCACCAACCAAAACGCCCGCCGCCTGGCGGAAGAGACATCCTGAGAAGGAGATAGATATGAACCCCACCGGATACGTGCTGGCAGTCGACCCGCTGCAGCACATAATCGGACAGTCCTCGAACCTTGTGTTCTGGCTCGTCGTTATCGCGGGGGCGCTGGCGATCGTGTTCGCGATCTTCGCGCACGGCAACCGCAGCAGGGCGTTCGCCATCTTCGGCGCCGCCATGCTCGCCCTGGTGCTCGTCACCGACCCCCACAAGGTCGTAAACACTTTCGCGAGCATCCTCTTCGCGATCTTCTAGTACTGTCCACCGGTACAACTTCCGTGCGGGGCGCCCAGCGCCCCGCACGGATCCCGTCCAAAACGCTGGAATTAATTTTCGAACGTTCTGGACGGGCGCCATGCCCGTCGTTGCCGTCATGCGGCCACGTAAGTTTAGGGCCGGGGAGTCATCTCCGGTTGCTCATTCCCATAGGAAGGATGATGGCATGAAAATGCCACGCCTCTTGCTCAGGGGCGCCATTATGCTGTTCGTCCTCTTTGCAGGATGGAGCATCGGCAGCCCGGCATTCGCCGCCACCGCCAATCCACCACCAACACTCCAGGCACTCACCGCACCCACGGGAGTCAAGGCGGTGCTCGAATCCAACGGCACCGTAGTAATCACCTGGAAGCCTCCCGCCGGCAATCCACGGCTTGGTGGCTATATTGTGGAGCGTAACCACTCCCAGCTCACCAAGCTAACCGCCGATGGCCACGGTGGCCCCACCACCTACACCGACCCACGGCCGCTCACCGGTACCGATATCTACGATATCGAGGCCTACTCGCCCGCAGGTACGGCCGGCCCGGCGTCGGACGGCGCGTCGCTCTCTGTTACCGGCCAGGCACTCGGCGGCACCAACGCTACTCCCAACCAGGGACCCAGCGGCGCCGACACCGTTGGCCCCAACCTCCAGGGCAACAACTCACCGACCGCCTTCGAGGTCTACGGCAAAAGCGCCGGGCAGGTCAACGAAACCTACGGCTTCGCGGAGAACCCGTTCAACCGCGGTTTCATGTCCATGCTTAACATCGTGTGGTATTTCATCACGATGCATGCTTACCTGGCGCTATCGTTCCTCGCCTGGGGCCTCACCCGCAAGTTCTACGCCCCGCTGGTAACAGTGGTGACCCAGTTCATTACGGCCTACTTTAAGATGCCGCTATTTGGGTCGCTTACCATACTGGCGATGATATTGGGCGTCGGGGCGCTCTCGCTCCGGTTGCTCAAAGGCCATGTCACCTGGGTCGTACGAGGGCTGGGTATCATCGTGCTGGTAGTTGGAGGCATGACCCTATATGCCAACTTCGCCCCGCGCGTCGTCCAGACCACCATGAACTACCCGGTGGAATTCGGCGACTACGTGCTCGGCGCCGTGAACGGCGCCTTGCCCGCCAATCCCGGCCACGACCAGTTCAACCTGCAAGTCCGCCCCACCTTCAACGGCAACCCCTTCGATCAGCAGGTACGCCGCTACCAGGATGCGGAATGGACCACTACGGTGTACCCCACCGTCTGCCAGCTGAATTTCGGCGACGAGCAATGGGCCATCACTCACTTCGTTCCCGACGATTCGGGAGCACCCAGCGGATTCCACCACCTCACCTACTGTGAGTTCTACCTCGCCACGGTCTCGCACAACGGAGCCGAGCGCGACTACCTCGGTAGCCAGGTTCAGCAAAACTCCCCGCCCGAGGTGTGGGATATGTACCAGGGCAACAACCTGCCCCGGCACTACTGGATCGCCACGCTCGGCGGCCTCGTCATAACCATCCGGTCGCTCTACATCGATCTCCTGGCCTTCTCGTTTGTGCTGGGTGAAGTGTTGATCGCGATCTGGCTGGTTAAGATGGCCCTGATCGGACTGGGAGCCGCCATCGAACAGGTCCGACCGCTCACCAACGACATGGTAAAACGCATGGTGATCACGGGTCACATCCCGATCGGGGGTGCGATCATCGCGGTCATCGGCCTCGCCCTGTCCAACGAGCTGGCCGCCCGGGCGCCGCAATACGGCTGGACAGCCTCCATGGCCTACCAGCTCGCGGTCGCCATCGGCATGCTGGTGGCACTAATCATGATGTGGGTGCGCCGCCGCCACGCCCGGGCCGAACGGATCCGGATCGACGGCTCGCGCGGTGGCGGAGGCGGAGGCGGCGGCACTGGTGCCACCGTATCCGGGGCTGCCACCGTAGCCGCGGGTGCGGCCACTGGCGGAGCTGCGGCCGCGGCCACTTGGACCGCCATCACAGTGAAAGCCTCATCCGCTGGTGGCGGCCAGCCGCGAGCCCGGCAATCACTACCGCCGCCGCGCAGCGGCCCGCGGTCTGTAGCCGGCGGATCCGCTGGCCCACCCCCAGCCCTACCCGGGCCAGACAGTGGGGGACGGCGGCGGCCGCAGTCCGTTCAGGGCCGAGTAGTTGAGAGCCGGATCGAACCGCCCGGTATGCCCATGCTACCGCCCAAACCGGCCTCCAGCGGCCGCCCGCCGCGCGCGCTTCCTCCGGGAGGCTCCGGTTCATCATCCTAACCACCCCATGTACCCCGGCGTGCCCACACCAGCGCGCCGGGGTACACCCAACCCCTTCACGATCTGGCGCGACGGCTATAGCCAGGAGCTGCCACGCTAGGCCTTGAAGGTCTAGTACCCCTACATCCCCAATATTCCAACCAAAACCAATTCCCGCGATACCGATTGGCGGTAGACCATGTCACCGTTCCGTAACCCCCGTGTCCGCCACCTGATGATCGGCGCGTTTGTAGCCCTGTTGGTCGTCATAACACTGGTCGCGCACGCCACCTCCAGTGGCCATAACACCGCCCGCCCGCCGGCCAGCGCGTCAGCCACTCCTGACCGCGTCTCCGGCCCCGGCACCAACTCAGCCACCGCACCAACCACCGTTCCTGGACCAACCGCGAGCGGCCAGCCGTCCACCATGACCAAGCTGCCCACTTCCGACCGCCAGGCGGTTACAGCCGTTGTGCGCACCTTCATCGAGAAGGCCTACTCGTTTAGTTACACCGACCGCCCCGGCGACGTAGACCATCGGGTAAAAGCCTACCTCGCGCCGACGTTCGCTGGCACACTGCCGGAACCCCCCAGTCCCACCTCCAACGCGGGCCTGGACTTCCAGCGCAGCCGAACCGTGTCGCGGGCCTACGTGGCACACGACACCGACATCAAGTTCAACTGGACCGAAGCTGGTTCCGCCGGGGTCACCGTTACGGTCACCCGGTCTACCTCCAGCAACACCTCCGATTCGTCCCAGATCAACCAGTTTAACTGCCGTCTCACATTCGTCCGGGGCAACGGCACCTGGTTGGTCAGCGACCTGCAAGAGGGGACGTATTGACCATGAAGCTCTTGATGTGGCTAGCCGTCGGACTCATAGCACTAGGAACAATAGTGGGGGGCTTCTTTCTTCTCACCCTGTTCGTGGTGGCCGGAGCCGGTACGCCAGTCGAAAACTCCACAGTCGTCCCAGGTTGTTCCGGGTCCGCTCGCAACCTAGCCGCGCCCGCCGCGGTCACAGTTAGGAGCACCCAGCTCAACTCTGCCCAGGTCCACAACGCCGAAACCATCATCGGTGTGGCGAAAAGCCGGGGGCTGAGTGCGCGTGACGCCGCCATCGGTGTGGCCACGGCCATGCAGGAATCGACGCTCATCAACCTCACCACCCCGGACGCCGTCAATGCCGACAGTATCGGCCTGTTCCAGCAGCGCCCCAGTATGGGTTGGGGCACTCCCCAACAGCTAGCCAACCCGGTTTACGCCGCCAACAGGTTTTACGACGCCCTGGTAACGATCAAAAACCGAGACAGCCTGCCCCTTACTGTCGCCGCGCAGGAAGTGCAGCATTCTGCCTACCCGAACGCCTACGCGCAATGGGAACCAATGTCCACTGCGCTGGCCAACCAGGCCTACCAAGGCGGTGGCTCAGCGGGCGTTGGTACGACTAACCCGGCCGGACCCTTCAGCCTGGCGGCGTCCGCCACTGGCTGCAACGCCCCGTCCGCCGTCACCACCACCGCGGTTGTGAACAAGGCTGTCCGCGCGGCGCTGTCACAACTGGGCGTTCCGTACGTCTGGGGCGGCACCACGCCCAAGGGCCGGCCCGGCGCTGGGCTCGATTGCTCGGGCCTCACCCAGTACGCCTACTCCCAGGCCGGTGTAGCCATCCCGCGCGTCGCCAACGACCAGTACAACGCTGCCCACAAAATACCGCTCACACCATCGGCCCTACTGCCCGGCGACCTGCTGTTCGAAAATTGGAACGAGTCCGGACCCGGCACCGGCTGGGGACACGTGGGGATGTACATTGGCAATGGCCAGGTTATACAGGAACCCCACACTGGGCTCACCGCGGAAGTTGTCAGCTTCTCGCAATTCGGCGCCCAAGCCGCGGCCCGCCCCGTACTTCCCAAGGTATCAAATCCCGCCTCGTCAACGCCAAGTGCTCGACGCGCTGGTACAAACTGCACGCCGGCACGACCCTGCACGGTCTTTGGCATTGGCGACTCGATCCTCAACCTGCTCGATCTAGACAGTATTCTCACCAAACGGTCCTTTGGACCCGGGTGGACCTACGTCCACAATGCCTCGGGCGGTCGAGGCGTCACCCAATATGGCGGCATAACCGTCGGGGGAACCGGGTACGATGCGCCCATTACTGGCGACGCCGCCGTCTTCCAGGATGCCTCGGTGGTACGTACCGCGAGCGCCATCGTGATCGAGTTGGGTACCAACCCCAATGAGTCCGGCCAGAATTGCCCTGGACCGGATAACTTCGCTGCCTCCGTCCAACAAATGGTCCACGATATCCGCTCGATCGCTGGCCATCCGGTTCGGCTCTATTGGGTCAATATCGGTAACCAGCGAAGCGACTCGTGCGCCTGGACAATCAACCCGCGCAACCATGTTCTGAGCTCGCTAGCCAGCCCGCTCGGGTTCCAAGTTATCGACTGGCATGGGGTAGCTGCGCATCACCCTGAGTGGTTCAACGCCGACCCAATCCACCCCAATACCGCAGGACAGATGCAGTTGGCCCAGCTCATTACATCGGCTGTTGCCGGCGGCAACTTACGGTTCCGTCAGGGCATCTAGACCCTGCAGCGGCCCGGCCTCATTCGCCACCAAGGCGAGCGAGGCCGGGCCTTCATCTACCCCAACGTGCCCTTGACCCGTATAAATACTTATGTTACAATATATTCACATTGCAGATAAACTCCGCTATTCTCATGGCGTTGAGATAACTCTGTCCTGTAACTTGTCAGTTTGCTCGCTTTCTTCAGGGAGGATCAGATGCGCAGATACCCACTGCCATTCGAATTTCCGGACCGCAAATCGATTTCTGTCCGCGAGGTCTACGACACCTTTCGGGCGAAGCAGGCCATCCCCATCAGGATTCTCGGCTTTAGCTACACGATCGTTGGTCAGCAAGACAATGGCACCAAGATTTTTCAACTGGTACCATCAACGGCAGGCGAACGTGTCGAAGCGGAACTCTTCTCGCTTGACCCAAGCACCACGCGCCAGAAGCTCCGGCGTGGTGTCGCAGTCGGCATAACACAAGCCGGCTTGCACAACCCAGACCACGACACAAGCGGGTGCGCCAAGGACTTCTGGTTCCGTCAGCTCCCTGACGATACCTGGCGGGTAGAGTACCTCGCAGCGTGCCCCACCTGTGCAACCGCCGCCTGACCACCACCCGAAGGAACCCTCGCAGCTGCCGCTAAGGCCCACCGACACACGTCGGTGGGCCTTCGTCACGTCTGCGCTTGTTCGAGGGCAAATGTCACGTTAAAATAAGGTCTATGTCAAGCACTAATTCTCCCGCGCGCGTCCGCTTCGCCCCTAGCCCCACCGGTTATCTGCATATCGGGGGCATGCGATCGGCGCTTTTTAATTGGCTCTGGGCCCGCCATACCGGCGGCACGTTTGTGTTGCGTCTCGAAGACACTGACCGCAACCGGCTCGTCGAAGGTGCGGCTGAGCAAATCTACGCCTCGCACCGCGACCTCGGCATTACGCCCGACGAGGGCCCCGAACAGGGCGGTCAGTTTGGCCCCTATGTGCAGTCCGAACGTCTCGATATTTACCGCGAACATGCTGAAAAACTCCTGGAATCCGGCGCCATGTACCGCTGTTGGTGCTCACCCGAGCGCCTGACTAAATTGCGCGAGGATGCCCAGAAGCGGGGAGTGGCCTTCAAGTACGACCGTCACTGCCTCGTACCAGCCAACCGCCGCCCCGAATCCGAGCCGCACGTGCTACGCTTTCACATTCCAGACCGGCCCGAAACCGTCGCCTGGAGCGACGCCGTGCGCGCCCGCCTTGAGTTTCGCACTGAAGACCTTGACGACTTCGTGGCCATGAAAGCTGACGGCTACCCGACTTACCAGTTCGCCAACGTCGTCGACGACCACCTCATGCAAATTAGCCACGTACTGCGCGCCGACGAATGGATCCCTTCCACACCCAAGCACATCCTGCTCTATCAAGCGTTTGGCTGGGAGCCGCCGATTTTCGGTCATCTACCCGCCGTGCAAGGTCCCACCGGCGGCAAAAAGCTCAGTAAGCGCGACGGCGCCCAATCGGTCCATGAATACTTGGACGAGGGCTATCTACCCGAGGCTCTACGCAGCTTCCTGGCCAGCCTCGGCTGGAACGACGGCACCACCCAAGAGGTGTACACTACCGACCAACTCGTCGACCGTTTCACCCTGGACCGCATTCAAAAAAGCCCCGCCCGCTTCGACAAAGACCGCCTCACCTGGGTCAATGGGGTAATGCTTCGCCAGATGCCACTCCAGAGCCTCCTAGAGGCCGCTGAAAGCTTCTGGCCACCCGTTGCCGCCGAGTACCCAACAGAGTACAAGACTGCCGTCCTGGGGCTCGTACACGAGCGTATCAAGTTCCTGGCCGAGATCCCCGAGCTCACCGAGTTCTTCTTCGCCGACCCCAAGCCAGACCCGGCCCCGCTCACCAAGCAACTCGACGTCACCGTCGCCCAATCAGCGCTCGAGCGCGTCATCCAGGCTCTCCCATCCGACTGGACCGAGCCGGCGCTCGAACATGCCATCCGGCCGCTCGCCGAGAAACTCGATCTCAAAACCGGCCAGCTCTTCGGCCTCCTTCGCATTGCCCTCACCGGCCGCACTGCCGCCCCTGGGTTGTTCGAAACTATGGCAGTTCTCGGTCACGACGTCACCCTTCGCCGCCTCAACACCGCCCTACAAACATTGCGCTAAAACTCCCTCACAACAGATGGCTGCCACGTGAGAGCCGCTCACATTACCCCAACAGGTTTGACAAGCCACGCGAGCGTGCCCTATAGTGACCTCACTTAAGCAAAGTGAGGTTAAACCACTCATGAGTGTTTCTTTCTACGACGTAAAGACCCGTCAGTCCGTGGAGGTTCCGGAAAGCGATGTCTCCAAGACCAAGTACGAGCGCACCACCAAGGACGGCAAGACCCAGGTTCGCTACGCCCTCCGCGGCAAGTACGACGGCCGCAACCTCACCAAGTTCGTCGGTCAGGCCGACTGGGATGCTTTCAGCGGTCCAGTAGTCTAAATTCCTGTCCGTAAACCATAAGCAAAAACGTAGCCCTCACGGGCTCGTTTTTGTGTAGAATGAATATATGGCGCAATCATCCCAGCCCCTAGCCGAGCCACCGGCTCGCCCGGAAGACCTCATTCCCGAACCTCCCGGTACTACAGATCCCCAACCCCAAAAGCAGGTACAACCGGACAAGCCCTGGTTTAAGCGCCACTGGAAATCAGTGGTAATTGGTTTCGTTGTGGTCGTGCTCGTGGGGGCCGGGGCCGCCGCAGCCTGGCAATTCACGCACCAGTCCAAGCCAGCGGCGGCCGTTAAGCCCAGCTCCACCCCAACCACACCGACTCCCGCACCGTCACCGGTCACCAAAGCCTCGCCGCTCACCGGTTTGCAGGTCGCGCCCGATGTCGCGGGTCAGCCGATTGTGGGCGTAATCATCGAAAACCATACCGACGCCCGTCCCCAATCGGGCCTAGGCGATGCCGGCGTAGTCTATGAGGCCAACGCCGAGGGCGGCATCACCCGTTTCGAAGCGTTTTATCTCGATAAAATCCCGGCCACCCTCGGCCCGGTCCGCTCCGTCCGCACCTATTTCGTGGACTGGGCTCTCGAATTTAACGCGCCCCTTGCCCACGCCGGCGGCAACGCCGACGCCCTGGACGAAATCGGTCCCTTGCACATGAAGGACATGAACGCCCTCAGTTTCGCCGCTGACGGCTTCTACCGCACCACCGACCGTTACGCCCCCCACAACCTCTACACCAACCAGGACAAGCTCACCGCGCTCACGAAGCGCCTCGGCTTCTGGGTGCCCTCTAGCTTCACCCCCAGCCCCCGCAAAGCCGACACACCTACGCAAAACGCACCCCACCCAGCCATTCACATCGATTATTCCTACTCGGGTTACCAGGTTGACTACAAATACGACCCCAGTACCAACGATTACGCCCGATTCTTGGCCGGCGCACCGCACATCGACCGCAATACTGGCGCTCAAATTCACGTTAAAAACATCGTGGTGGAAATGATGCCGACTAGCTATGGCACCACCCGCATCGGTGAGCAAACTGTCATCATGCAGACCGTCGGCAGCGGCCAAGGCTGGGTGTTCCGCGACGGCCAGGCCATCCCCATCACCTGGTCAAAGTCCTCGCGCACCGACCGTACCCGTCTCATCGGTGCCGACGGCAAGGATGTTCCGCTCGACGCCGGCAACACCTGGTACTCGATCGTTCCACAGGGCAAAAACGTTAGCTTTTAGAGTTATGCTAAAATAGCAGCATAAGCTTCATCCGAAACCAATATGAAGGCAAAAACCAAAAGACGCCTGATCCACATTCTTACTAAGAAGAAACTCGTCAAGAAGAAGCACTCCAAGCTTATCTTGCGCAACTTTTTGATTGGGTTGGCCACCATTTCGATGGGCTCGCTAGCCTACGCCATTGCCTTAAACAAGCCCACTGTAGGTGTAGCCGTACACTCGTCGGGTGCAGCCGGCGTTGAGCTTCAGGCCTCACCCGCACCAACCCCCCGCACCGCCGGCGGCGGTGCCGCCCAAGCCGGCCGCGCCTCGTGGTACGCCTTTGGCCTACCCGCCCCTGACGCGCTTACCTGCGCCTCCCGCACCTTCCCGCGCGGTACCTTCCTGCAAGTTAAAGACCTCGACAACGACCGCACCATGGTTTGTCTAGTGAACGATTACGGCCCAGCCGCTTGGACCGGCCGTGCCATCGACCTATCACGAGGCTCATTCTCGCAGATCGACAACCTTGGACGCGGCACCATCCCTGTCGAGATCCGAGTGGCTTCCGGCCCGTCCGGCTTCAACCTGCCAGTCGAGAGTGACGTCTTCTCTGCCGTAGTCGGCTACAACCTCTGCCAAAACTCCCACACCGCCCAGTATTGCGACGACCACCGCCAGGACTAGCTGTAACTAAAAAGGCTCCGTCAGGTATACCCGGACGGAGCCTTTCGCTCTACTCTATACTATTTAACATCGAGCAGCTCGACCTCGAACACCAAGGTCGCATTCGGCGGAATTGAGCTACCAGCCCCTTGCGCACCGTAACCCAGGTCGGGCGGAATCACCAGTTTGCGCTTGCCTCCCACCTTCATGCCAGCCACACCCTGATCCCAGCCTTTAATCACTTGGCCCTGGCCCAGCGTAAACGAAAACGGCTGGTTGCGATCGTACGACGAGTCAAACTTGGTACCGTTAGTAAGCGTACCCACGTAGTTCACGGTCACGGTCTTACCGGCCACCGCCTCAGTCCCGGTACCCACCTTTTCGTCGGTCACCACGAGCTTATCGGTCGGACTGGCCGTAGCCGAGGCCGACGGTCCGGGCGATCCCGCCGCTGCCTTGTCAGAGTTTGAATTGTTAGATCCGTGAAATAACATAACGGCTCCTACGATTAATACGATTACGGCGGCGGATGCTACGCCCACCAATATTTTGGTTCCCAACATTCCACTCCATTACTGCAAGACGATTGTAGCATGATGCTGGTCAGCTCAATGGTTAAGCATTAGAATTAAGACATGAGATACGACCGCTTCAAAAGCCAGGTATTGGCTCTGTTTTTTGTCGTATCAATCGTGCCCGCCCTGGTCGTCGGCGCGGTCTGGTATTTTTACATCCAAACCTCGTCCACCAACTTCTTATTCCTTGACTTTAAAACCTTCGTACTACCGGTAATCTTGATTGGACTTATTCCGGCACTGTTCCTGAGCTTTCTCTTCGCCGAACTCCTAGTAAAACCAGTCAGACGTATCCGCGAAGCCGCCCTGGAACTAGCCCGCGGCAACTTTAAAGCCCAGTTTAAACGCGGCGGCGCCTGGGAGTTCGAGGACATCGGCACAGCTCTCGACAATGTTGCCGCCCGACTCGCCCAAACCGTCTCACAGGCCGCCAGCGAGCAGGCACTCATCGCAGCTGAGCGCAACAAACTCCGTAGTGTACTCGACGCCATGACCGACGGCGTCTTTGCACTCGACCGTTCCGGCCGCATCATTTTGTTCAACAAGGCCGCCTCGGAGCTCACCGGCCGCGACATCTCGGAAGTAGCCGGCCAGTTGTCCGAAAAGGTCCTACCATTCCGCGCCGCCGGCCAGCTGGTAATGACTCGCTGGCTCGCCACCCACGCCGGCACCGAGCACAAGATAGGGGAGTGGAAAGGCCTGGAGCTCTATACCGCGGGAGGCGGTAGCCTCTATGTAGACGTACAGGCCAAGGTTCTCAATGACGATCCCAATGGCATCGCCGCCCTCGTCACCTTCCACGATCTCACCAAGAGCCGCCAGCTTGAAGAAATGAAGATCGACTTCGTAGCCTTGGCCGCCCACGAGCTGCGCACCCCACTCACCGAAATCCGCGGCTATCTCGACATTCTGCAGCACGAAGCTAAAGGCCTCTCCAAAACCAACCGCGACTTCATTACCCGCGCTATGATTTCCTCCAATCAGCTCGGCGGCCTCATGCATAACTTGCTAAACGTTTCACGCATCGAGCATGGCGAGCTCGGTTTCAAGCCAGTTGAAACCGACTACATCCAGTTCACCAAGGACATCCTAAAAGAACTCTCAGACCGTGCCAAATCCCAAAACCGCCAACTCCACTTCAAGGCCCCACTACGTCTCCCTCTTGTCATGGTTGATCCCACCTCTCTGCGCGAAGTCATTGTGAACCTGGTCGACAACGCCATTAACCACACTGAGCCCGGCGTTGGCGAGATCACCCTCACTATCGAGCACCGCAACCACGAGATCGAAACCACCGTCACCGACAACGGCTTCGGCATTCCGGCCGCCGCCATTCCGCACCTCTTCACCAAATTCTTCCGCGTGGGTGAGATGAAATCCGCCACCCGCGGCACCGGCCTCGGCCTCTATATCTGCAAGGCCATCGTAGAAGCTCATGGCGGCCACATTTGGGTCGAGTCCGAAGAGGGTCAAGGCAGCACTTTCGCGTTTCGTCTCCCCACCCGTACCATTGCGCACGGCCGCCACGCGGACGATAATGACCATATAAGCAGCATTACTCGAGGAGCCCATGGCTGGATCAAAAAAGACCATCCTGTTCATTGAAGACGATAAGCCCATCGCCGAAATGTATTCCCGCATTCTCGAGCGAGAGGGCTACCACATTGAGTTTGCCTACAACGGCCGCGACGGGCTCGAGAAAGCCCAGGCCAAGCATTACGACCTCATCCTCCTCGACATCATGATGCCAGAGAAAACTGGTATCGAAGTGCTCCACGAGCTGCGCGGCGAGGATGGCCAGGGTCACCCCGACACCAAGATCGTCATTCTCACCAATTTGGCCCAGGACAAAACCAGCCAAGAAGCCCTCAAAGCTCAGGCTGACGGCTACATCATCAAGGCCGACATTGTCCCCAGCCAGCTTGCCGGCATCGTCGGCAAGCTTATCTAGCCACGCTCATCGTCGTGCAAAATAACCATAAACTCGAACCCAAACATGAGCTTTATTAGAAATATTACCTAAGATCTTTCCTCGGGTTTCGGGCAAAATCTACTTATGCTCCAACTATGAGCATTACCCGCCATTAGCTTCGCCTTTGCTAAGTGAAGACAAACTGATGCGGCACTGCGCACTACTGGTATCGATCGGCCCCAAAAAGGCGGATCGATACTTGTATTTAGGCCCATCCCGAAATCGGTCCCGCTTATCTTGTATAATAGTTATGATGATATTTTTCGATGCTACCGGTAAACGGTGGAGGAAGATCAAGCTGTCGGCCGCCGGAATTACGGTCCTGGCCGTCACGCCAATGGCGTTGCTGGGCGTTGGCGCGGTGGTTTACCAACCCAAATGGAGCCAACTACCCGTCGCCCGCCAGGCCCAAAACCTCATCGACCAAGCTGCCACTATCGCGACGCAACAGGTAGCAGCCGCTACCCACCCCTCGCCAGCACCGTCGCCGGCCACCGCGACCCATACCAAGCAGCCCATAACCAAACTCAGTAGCGCGCCTGTGGCCAAAATCACCGCCCCATCCACTCCAGTACCCACGCCGGCAGTGCTATCGGCCCACACTAGCTCCACTCCACATGCTACGAGCACACCAGCACCCACCACCGCCCCATCTACGGCGCCGGGCAACAGCGGCAGCCACTCCAAGGGCACAGCCTCGCCCAAGCACTAGCTAGCCTGTGCCTCTCCAGCTCTAGCCAAATGCTGGCCCTCGCGCTTCATCGCGCCCCAGCCTACCAGGTTGCCCTTAAGTACGTTAAACAACGATCGCACGATTACGTAGTACATCAACTGCCGATAGATAAGCCGCTGTGGTATCAATAACCATAGACTACTCAGGCGCTCGCCTGGCTCCAGTTTAAGCGCCACGCTCGCCACCACCACATCCGCCACCGAGTACGCTATAAAACTGCCGAGCACCAGCTGCGTGCGACCGCTCATCAGTCCCGCTATCACGCCCAAGTCAAACAGTGGCCCCATTAGCGGAAATATTATCTGGAACACCAGTAGATAGGGGAGGCCAATCAACCCCAATGTACCCTGGCGCGGATTAAAGAGCGACCGATGATGTTTCCAAACCGCCTGCATCGTCCCAAACGTCCATCTAAACCGTTGCTTCAGTAGCTCTCGCACCGTCGCCGGTGTTTCGGTGAAGGCCACGGCCGCAGCATCGTACACAATCGTGCAACCCTGCTCCTTAATCGCCAGCGTCAGATCGGTATCCTCGGCCAGCGTGTCCGACCAGAATCCTTGCACCTGGTACAGCACCGACTTGCGAAACGCCCCCACCGCTCCCGGAACCACCGTGATGCAATCAAACAGGTCGCACATGCGGCGGTCCAAGTTGAAACCCACCACATACTCCAATGCCTGCAGCTTAGTAATCAACCGGTGGCGATTGGCCACCCGTGTGTTACCCGACACGGCCCCAACCTCCGGACGCTGAAAGTGCCGCATTAGATTGCTAAGTGTATCGGGAGTAAACACGGTGTCGGCGTCGATCGCGACGATGTAATTGGTGAGCGACCGTTCGATGCCATAGTTGAGCGCCGAGGCCTTACCGCCGTTCGGCTTAGTCAGCACCTCCAGCCGTCGGTCGTTCAAGCTACGGGCGCGCGCCGAGGTGCGATCGGTAGAGCCGTCGTCCACCACTAACACCTCAAACTTCGGGTAGTCGCTCGCTAGCACTGACTTTAGACAGGTCAATATCACCCGCTCTTCATTATGAGCGGGCACAATCACGGAACAAGCTGGCCAGCGTTGGGGCTCATGCCGTTCCCGCCGTCGCGCCTGCAACACGGCCGCCACCACTACTACCGCCATCCGCCCAAATCCAGCCACTACCAGCGCCAACATGCACCACCAGAGCCAATCCCAGGCCCTCGTCCAGGCGCCAAATAATAGCCCTGTCGCCGCCGCCAGCACACTATCCGTCCCAGCCACGGGCGGCATCAGCGCATCACGACTCACCCCCAGCACCTGGCTCATGGTCGCAAACCGGTACCCCTTCCGTTGGTAATAATCAATAATGGCCGGCAGCGCCGCCACCGTCTGCGACCGATCGCCGCCACCGTCGTGCATCAAAATGATGCCGCCGGGCTGGCCCTCCGTCGCAGCACTCACGATGTACGCTACTCCCGGTCGCTGCCAATCGTCCGTATCAATATCCTCGTCGAGCGTCAGGTACCCATAACCATCCACAATCCGAATCAGGTCCTCCGACTGCTGCGTGAGGTTGTCCGACCCCAAGTACGGCGGCCTAAACAGCCTTGTTCCGTGCCCAATCTGCGACTCGATAATCAGACGGTTAACATTTAGCTCGGCCCGGATTCGCAGCTCCGACATTGTGGTCAAATCTGCGTGGCTGTAAGTATGGTTACCAATATCATTGCCATCATCATAGATTCGTTTGAGCATCGGCCGGCCAAGCGCTTGTTGGCCAATCACAAAAAACACCGCGTGCACCTGCTTTTGCCTAAGAATTGCCAATATTTTATCGGTATAAGCCGATGGGCCATCATCAAAAGTTAGCACTACCGTCTTCGGCGGAACATTCGCTACGTTCCATTGCCCGGAGTTGTCCACACTAAAAATACTGCCCGTCCCAGCCGCCCAAGCCAGTCCTGGCACCAGCAGCACCAGCCCGGCCCACAGCCATTTCAGGCGTCTTGCCATACCAGTTGTCCTTCCCGCACCGGTTTCACTAGCCGGCGATTCCGGGGATTCTCCAGAAATTGCCGAATAATCTTATAGCGATCCAAATCAAACCTCTGCACCTCAGGCGTACTCTCCACGGTGCCGTCCTCAAGCTCCCGCAGCCGGGCCAGCAAACACCACTTGTCCACGACGAACCCCGCCGACCCTGGGATTCCCGGATGCTGCTCACGAATCAGAACTGGCCCGGCGTACGGCCAAGCCACCACCCTTTGGCGCTCAAACGCCGCCGCGAACCGCTCGTTGTACTCCCGCACCGGCTCCCGTCCCTCGCAGGCCCCCGCACACTTGCCAAGCTGCGTGGCGAAACACGCCCGGTTGGTGCGCTCCAGCCCCATCAGCTTCGGGCACAGCCGAAACCGCGAGCTCAGAGCGTGCAGCGACAGCCTAGCCCGGCCCAACGTCGTGTACACCGCCAACAGCCGCACCCCGTCCTCCGGGCTAATCTCGCGCGTGTCCTCGAGCTGCACGCTCGCATAGCCATTAGCATTGATCACCCGTGTCACCAGCGCCACCCGCTCCTTTTGCCTGAGCACCCGGTTATACAGCGGCTGCAGCTCTTTCACTAGGTCGCTCTCAAGGAGCAGCGCACTCAGCTCGCCGTGGGTAGCAATCCCACGCAGCCGCTTCACCGTTTGCGCCAGCTTCAGCTCTGCACCCCGTTCGTAATCCGCTGAAAAGTGACTCATTACCCGTCGCCGAACCGTCACGCTCTTGCCTACATACAACGGCGCCCCATCCTTGTCCTCGAAAATGTACACACCCGGCCCCTCCGGCAGCGCCTCCACCTGGGCCCGGTCAAGCTGACTCGGAATCGATTGCGCCTTCAGCTGCAGCTTCACCGCTTCATCAATGGTATCGAGATCAAATTCCCGCAAGCACAACTGATAAAACTGCCACAGACAATGAGCATCATCGTACGCCCGGTGCCGGCTCGGCGCCTCAAGCCCGTGCCGCGCGATTAAGTCCGCCAACTTATGCGTGCGATATTCCGGAAACAACCGCCGGCTTAATTTCACCGTACACAACAGTTGCGGCCGAAACGGCACTCCCAACCGTTCAAATTCCATCTTCAAAAATGCGTAATCGAACCGTACGTTGTGTGCCACAAATACCGCCCCATCCAGTACCTCGGCCAGCTGATCCGCCACCTGCGCAAACCGCGGCGCCCCAGCCACATCCTCGTCTGTTATGCCGGTCAGCCCAGTAATAAAAGGGGGGATGCCCGATTCCGGATGCAACAAAGTCTGATATTTCGCCACCACACGCCCACCCTCCACGCGCACCACGCCCACCTCCAGCACCCGGCTGGTAAAGTGGCTCCCACCCGTGGTCTCAATGTCTACGAAAGCTAAGGGTTGGTCCAACACACCATTCACAACCCTTATGATAACAGATCATAAGCGAACTAAAAGCGAACATCCAGCATAAACCTGGTATAATGCCCGCATGGAAGAAATTGAAGTCAAATTTTTGGACATTGACGTGCCCAAAATCGAAGCCAAATTGCGCGAAATTGGCGCCACCAAAATGTTCGACCGCGTGTACCGGCGTAAAGTCTACGATTACCCCGACATGCGCCTAAACGCCCTGCATGCCTGGGTGCGCGTTAGAGATGAAGGCGACAAAGTGACCTTTGGCTTCAAACAGCGTACCGGCGTCACTAGCTCCGACGGCTCCAGTAACGACGGCGGCATGGACGAGGTAGAGGTGGTGGTCAGCGATTTCGATAAAACCGCTCTGCTGCTCGAAAAGATCGGCCTAAAACGCAAGTTTTACGAGGAAAACCGCCGCATTCGCTGGGCCAAAGGCGATCTGGAATTCGACATTGACCACTGGCCGCTCCTCAACCCCTATCTAGAGATCGAGGCCAAAAGCTGGGATCAGATCGACGCCGCCCTCAAGCTACTCGAGCTAAACCCCGCCGACAAGAAAGTGTTCTCCACACATCAAATATATAAAATGGCCGGCATCGAAGAGTTCGACTTCGACCAGCTCACTTTCGAGCACCAGCTCAAAAAAACCGAGGTCTAAAGCTCGGGCAGCTCCGGCCACATCTTGCGCATCAGCCTGTACACGTGGTCACGCACCGATTCCGGCGTGTGCTCATCTGTGGGCAGTACGATCACGTCCTTACCCGGATCATCGGGATGCCGCAAGGCCCCGAACTTATGCGCCCGGTCGGCAGCGTCGCGGGCAATAATCTCTTCCCTCGTGTGCTCGCGTGATCGTTGCGCCGCCACGTCGGGCGACACCGTAAGTAGCAACTTGAGCGCGGCATCCGGCGCCACGGTATGCGTAATATCCCGCCCATCGATCAGCAAATAGCCGTCAAACTCGTTGATCTGGCGGCGCGTCAGTGTGTTTACCAGCTCCCGCACTTCGGGATGCGCCGCCACGCTCGAAATCGCGTTCCCCACACCCGGCGCCTTGAGCTGATCCTCAACCGAAGCCGGCATACCATCCATCCAAACCACTCCACCATGCATCTCGACCTGCCGCTCTCTTGCGAGTTTCATTAGCTGCTCTGCGCCCATCTGGCGCACCAGTTCTACCCGGCCTTTGGCCTCTTGCAGACCGGCCCATGTCACCGCCCGATACAAAGAACCGGTGGACAAATGTACCACCGGAACACCTTTGAGCCGCACCAGCTGCGACAGCTCCTCTATAAGCCGGCCTTTGCCAGTGGCTGTTCCGCCGTCCACCGCTACCACACGGCGGTTAGTTAGCTCTAGCGCTACCTCCGGCTCTAAGTTCATCGCACCAATCATGCCACGCTTGCCGGTAGTCGTCAACAATGTCATAATTAGGGTTAAGTTATGAAACAATACCAGCGCTTCATCTTCGAATCCTATGAATTCAATCCCGATATCCGCGTAATTTCGCTACACTACAGCCTCGACGACGAACTTCATTTCACCGAAACCTTCACCCTTCCGGGGGAGCTCGATATCAACCCCCACCATCCCGACCTCGATCGTGCCCTATTTGCGCTACATTTGTCGGGCGGCGCCAGCTACTACAAAACCTACTGCCCACGAGCCATCGAAATCCGTAGCGGACAGCTAAGCGCCAGCCAGGCCAAGTTTTGGAACGAACTCTATACCCATGGTCTCGGGGAATTTTTCTACCGCAATCAACTCGACTTTCGGGGGCTTATTAAATTCCCGTCGCACCGCGATATCCACGAACCCAACCCCCAGACGCCCAGCCCCCGTACCCCCAAACGTGCCCTAGTACCGTTTGGCGGTGGCAAGGACTCTATCGTAAGCACCGAAATCCTGCGCCAGGGCGAACTCGACCTGTCGTTGCTGCGGGTTAAGCCGCATGCGCTCATCACGACCCTCGCCGCTACGGCCAGTCTGCCGCTCATCGAAGTAGAGCGCACCATCGACCAGAAGCTCCTGGACAGTAGCCTCCCTGACGCCTACCTTGGCCACGTGCCCATCACGGCCCACCTCTCGTTCCTCGCCATCGTTGTTAGTCTGCTAGCCGGTTACGACAGTGTTTTCTTCTCCAACGAGCGTAGCTCGAGCTACGGCAACGTCGATTACCTCGGCATGGAAGTAAACCACCAATGGAGCAAGTCACTGGAAAGCGAACAAGCACTACGCGCGTACATCTCGGCCCATGTTACGCCCGATGTCCAATACCTCAATGTTGTTCGTCCCTTGAGTGAGCTTCATATTGCCAAGATCTTCACCCGCTATCCCGAGTACTTTAACCTTGCCACCAGTTGCAACTTGAATTGGCGCCTTGTGGAACACGACCCCGGCCAGCCGCGCTGGTGTGGTCATTGCCCCAAATGCGCCTTCACCTTTGCGCTCATGGCTGCCTTTCTGCCATCGGACACCGTGATCGAAATGTTTGGTCGCAACCTGTTCGACAACGCCGCTCTGCTGCCGCTTTATAGGCAGCTATGGGGTACTGAGGGCTTCAAACCGTTTGAATGCGTGGGCACCCCTGAAGAAGCCCAAGCCGCTTGCTATCTGGCCCAAAACCAGCCCGGTTTCGCCGGCACACCGGTCATAAAAGCCTTCCAGCAGGAAGTAAAACTCGCAAGTCCCGACCAACTGGTGCACGAACTTATGACGCCTAACTTCAAACTTTCGCCGCCCATAACTAAAGAACTGCTGGCCAAAGGGGGAGTAGCGTGAACATCCGCGAGCTAAACGGTCGTAACGTGTGCATTTTGGGTTACGGCCGTGAGGGCCAAGCCAGCCACCGTGCACTGCTCCGGTACGCACCCGACGCCACTGTAACGGTAGCCGACGCCAACCCGGCCACCCATCCCGAGCCCGCTACCGAGCTCATTACTGGCCCGGATTATCTCGACAAACTCGGGGCGTTCGATGCCATCATAAAAACCCCCGGCCTCAAATGGCATCCCAGTGGTCCGGTGGCAGCCAAACTCACCAGCGGCACCCAGCTCTTCCTTGATTCGCTGCCTGCCGGCACCACCGTGATCGGCGTCACCGGCACCAAAGGCAAGAGCACCACCTCGCATTTGATTTACCGCGCTCTCGAAGCGGCTGGCAAAGACGTACATCTGGCTGGCAACATCGGCGAGCCCATGCTCAACACCCTATCCCTCGCAAGGCCAGGTAGCTACTTTGTGCTGGAGCTATCGAGCTACCAGCTCGAAACCCTCCGCACCAGCCCGCATATCGCAGTGGTCACATCATTCTTTCCCGACCATACCGACTACCACGGCTCGCTGGCGGCCTACCTGGAGGCCAAGTCACACATCGCTAAATTTCAGCAACCGGCCGATATCGTGTTCTACAATGCGCAGTACCCGGAGTGCCAGCAAATCGCCGCCGCCAGCGCCGGCCGACAGGTAGCCTTCACGGCTACAGACGCTCCGTCTGCCTTGCGCCACCTGCCCAACCCATCAAACGTTGCCGCTGCCTTTTTAGTAGCCCGCGAATGCGGCGTACCCGCCGCCACCGCCACTTTGGCCCTTGAGCAAGCTGGCACACTGCCGCACCGCCAACAATCGCTCGGCCTCATCGCGGGCATCGAATGGATCGACGATTCAGCCGCCACCACCCCGCAATCTGCCGTCGCGGCCGTACACACCTTCGGCGATCGCATCGACACCATCATCGTCGGCGGGCTCGACCGGGGCTACGATTTCGCCGAGCTCGGCCAGACCATCGCTGGCTCATCGGTCCGTCATGTCATCCTGTTTCCCGATACTGGCGCCAAAATCCGGCAGGCCATCGAGCACGCTTCCGGCCATCCCGCTGCCCAGTTTTTTGAAACCTCATCTCTCCCCGAAGCCGTCACCTACGCCGCCAAGCACACCGCCCCCGGCCGCATCTGCCTGCTAGCTAGCGGATCACCGAGCTACAACCAATTCAAAAATTACTACGACCGGGGCGACGCTTTCCAGCAAGCCATCAAAAACCTCTCCCAAAATTAGTTTCCACCCTAAATAGAAAGAGCCCATCGCTTAGGGCTCCTTCCCTCATTTTTAACTAGCTAATACGCTAATAACATGTGTTCGGCCATGGACTGCACCCGCGCTCGTTCAATAGCATTTGGGCGCGCATGTCTTGCTCGGCAGGCGAAGCGTTCGACGGCAGTCCGCTGCCCCCCACACCCTGCCAGGTATCCAACGTAAACTGGTATGCACCATAGAAGCCGTTACCGGTGTTGGCAGCGTAATTACCGCCCGATTCTCTCATTCGGATGCGTTCAAGTAAGCCAGAAGCCCCACCCGCATAGTTCGCCGGCGCGGACGACACGGTGTTGTGCGCTGGCTCGATCTGTCCGCCCTGCGGCGCATAGGTCCGCGGCGGCAGAGCCGTCATATCTGCCGGCAACGGCCGGTCCGCGGTAGTGCCGCTCGGCACTGCCAACTTCTGGTTAGCATAGATCAGATCCGGATTCTGTATATCCGGATTAGCATTCCACAACGGCCGCCAGCTTTCTAGTTGCTGGCCCTGTGCGATCGTGGACAAACTATCACCTTGCTGCACCACGTACGTCTTGGGCGACGGCGGCGTCGGGTTGGCCTTTGGAGCCGTCCCGCTGCCATCACTAGCCAGCGCGTTCCCGCCCATAATAGCCGCCGCCCCCAGGCCAGCAGCCAACGTTAGTAACCATTTGTGCATTGCACTCCTTTCATACGCGAACGGATAAGTGAACGCCAGATCGCAACTCCACCCACCGGAACGCGAACTTGTTAACACAAGGCAAAACCCTACAGTAAATAAAAAATGTGTTCAATTGGTGCTTGTTCCAAAAAACGCTCATACTTTACGGCAGACCGCTTGTAAACATGACCAAAAATGTGTCTATATCGCTTATGCTTAAACCTCTTAACCATGTCAGACAAAAGTGGCGTAATACTATAGATATTTTTCGGCAAATATGTAAGAGCTAGCATTCGTGGGTAAATACCAACCTATTATGCTTATGTAGGTAACATTTCATATCAAGCGGTCCGACGCACCGTTTATACCGCTTTCGCTTATTGACATTGAAGCTCACATTTTGCATGCTTAACGTACAAAAAACGAGCCAAAATATATGAGCCTCAAAGCCCATCATGGAGCAGTTTTCTTATTTATAGGATCGATTGCTCTAGTCTCACTGGCATGGCTCGGATTGCCATCGGGAGCCGTTGCCACCTGTTCCAGCGGCGCCAACGTCGCCATCATCGCCCCTATCGCCAACGCTACCATGTCCGGCTCGCAAACCCTCAAAGCCACCACCAGCGGCGCTACAATGCCGGCCGACGTCACCTTTATGATTACGGCGCCCAACCAAATCGTGCTGGGCGACACCGGTCCTAGCGGCAGTACCAACTCTGATTGGTCGCTCAGCTGGGACAGCCGGAGCGTACCCGATGGAGGCTACCAGATCTCAGCCGTTGCCCACTACGGCTCTAACTCTACTTACGACTGCCTCAGCGCGCCGGTGCCGGTGAACGTGATTAACTCGCAAGCCCCAGGCACGCAAGCCCCAACACTCAGTGCCACCATCTCGCCCGGCTCATGGGAAGGCGTGCCCGGCCAAACCCGGCAATTTAGCGTTACCGGAGTTTACACCGACCAGCTGGGTGTCCAGCATCCTATCTCGGCCTCGAGCGGAGCCACCTTCAAATGGAGCACCAACGGCGGGGTGCTCGCGGGCAACGGCACACCCGTTGTTACACTCACCGACGCGCCCACCGTCGGCAGCTATAACTTAGGCGTAATTATTACCATGAATGGTCTCACGGTCGAAAAGTCAGTACCAGTGGGAATTGTGGCGACTAGCTCGGGCAGCAGCCCCGGCGGTCCGACACCTTCATCGGCGCCGTCCACCACCACTACCACCGTGTCGGGTAACAATACACCCATCACTACCAGTCTCACGCCCCAGCAAGCAGCGACCCTGGCCACCATGCCCACCATCTTCCGCCCGCAAAACCCCACCAACTCCGATCCGGTCGTGCCGGTCCAAACTCTGGGTTGTCTGGCCGAAAAATTAGGCGCCAACTTTAACAAGATCGCCAGCGGCCAGCAGCCAGCCTCCACCGACGATCGCCTCAAGGGCTCAGGTTGCTTTAGCGGTTCAGCCAAAATCCCCGCCAGCTTGGCGCCAGTAACACCCACCATCGTCTCCGACCTACCCGCCTCCACCGATATCGTTAGCGTTACAGGGCTCAAAAACGAAACCATCACCAACAAATCAGGCCAAAAGATTACCGCCATTTTACTAAACGGCACCGGCGTGCCCAACACCAACATTTTCCTCTACATCTTCTCCGACCCTATGGTGCTTCGAGCGCAAACCGATAGCGCCGGCAAATGGTCCTATGTGCTCGAAAATCCGCTCAAGCCCGGGCATCACGAGATTTACGCAGTATCCCAAAAAGACGCGAGCACGTTCGTGCGCACCCCCGCCGTACCGGTCGCCATCGCTGCCGCCTCGTCTGGCAGCCAAGACGGCAGCCTCATAATCGAACACTCGCTGCAGCCGGCTCAAGTTACCTTCGTCGCCGCTGCCGTCGTAATGGTGGCCCTGGGGCTACTCTTGCTAATCCAACTGCGCCGCCGCCCACGCCCAGGCGCTATCGTTCCGGCTGCGGACCAACCGTTGCTAGCCTCGACACCGCCGACCACACCGACCCCAAACGAGCACCATGACCCTCAAACTTAACCGACAACAGCGCGAGCTCATCTACTCGACCGCGCTCATCATCCTCATTCCCGCCTGCATGATCGGCAGCACGCTCTGGCTAACCAGCCAAGTCAAGCAGGACTTCGACCAAGAACTTCGGCGCAAAGCCAACCTCGCCAACGAGGTTTTTAACGTCTCGGTCCAAAACGCCCTCACAACCGGGACTGCCGCCCACGCGGCACCCGTTATCCAAGGGCTTATCAACCAGACCGTAACGCAAGCTCCCGACATTGACCTGCTGGGCGTCTCAGTACCCTCCGGCTCGGGTTTCACCGTCCTGGCTGACTCCGATCCAACCCGCACTGGCCAAGCCGACACTACCATCCAAACCCAAGTCGCCAAGTCCGAAGCCCAGCCCGTTGCCAGCCTGATCGCTATGGGAGAAGCCGGCAGCCGTGAATGGCTAGTAGCCACTCCGGTCACCACTGAAACCGGCCGGCTCCTCGCTGTCACCACCATACGGGTCTCACTGCACTCAGCTGACGGCGCCATGAACACCACCCTCCGTAACGCCCTCATCATGCTATCGGTGATGATTTCGGTAATCGTATTGCTACTCCTACACCATTTCCGCTTCGTCGAGTACGCCGAATTATTCCGCAAACAAAAAGAACTCGACCAGCTAAAAGACGATTTTATTAGCATTGCCACCCACGAACTCAAGGCGCCCATAACGCTAATAAAGGGCTACATCTCGATGGTGCTCGAAATGAAGCTCACCAAAGATGCCCGCGATCAGCTTCAAATTGCCTTCGACCAAACCGACCGGCTAGGCCGCCTCGTCACCGACTTGCTCGACGTGTCACGCATCGAGCAAGGCCGCACCAAGTACAACATAACCACCGTCAACCTGCCCGCCACCATCAACCCTATGATGGCCAACTTTGAGATCAAGGCCAACGATAAGAACCTTCACCTCAGCTACAAGCCTCCCGCTGATCTACCGCCAGTAGCCGCTGATCCCGACCGCGTCATGGAGGTCTTCACCAACCTCATCGACAACGCCATTAAATATTCGCGGACCGGCACGGTTACCGTCTCTCACGCCTCCGCCCCCACCACCGTCACCACCACCGTCTCCGACACTGGCATCGGCATGACCCCCGATGAGCAATCACGGCTGTTTCAGCGCTTCTACCGTGCCCGCAACGACGACACCAAAGACATCGCTGGCACCGGCCTCGGCCTCTGGATTATCAAGCAATACATCGAACACATGGGTGGCAGTATCCAAGTACAAAGCCAGAAGGGGAAAGGAACGAGCTTCATTGTCACGCTCAACCGCGCCAACCCAGCACCGCCACCACCTGACGGGCTGAGCCCAGTGCACGATCCCGCCTGACACCGGGCCGAGTGATCTGAGCCTGCTGATCGGCCTACCCGCTCTAGCAGCCGCCGGCCGCAGCTACATCCGCGCCAGACTGCAGAAATAACCTTCCAGTCTCACCACCAAAAAGACGGTTCCTTTTCGGGAGCCGCCTTTTGGTATTGACAAAAATATAGTTCTCATGTATAATAATCGCCATTCGATAAAATATCGAGGAGTTTACATCTAATGATTATCAACAAACTGGCCATTACCGGCCTGGCTAGCGTCGCGATTGCTGCCGCCGCTGCTTCTCCCGCTCTGGCTTGTGACCACAAGCCCGCTCAGAAGCCCGCTGTGCACCAGACCGTCGTTACCCATAAGACCGACTGCGATCACAAGATTGTGGTTCAGCCTAAGCCCCAGGCCAACAAGGATTGCGATCACACAGTCGTGACCCCTAAGCCGGTTGAAAAGCCCAAGACCGATTGTGACCACAAGACCGTGGAGCAGCCGAAGCCGGCCCCCAAACCAACCCAGCCCAAGACCGATTGTGACCACAAGGTCACTCCGGGCAAGGGTAGCACTACTACTCCGGCCCCCAAGCCTCAGCCCGAGCAGCCGGCCGTCTTGAGTGCCACCACTCAGCCGACCACTCTACCCCAAACTGGTGCAAATGACCTGAGCCTGCTAATTGGCCTGCCTTCCATGGCAGTAGCCGCCGGTGGTTACATCCGAGCCAAGCGCCAGAAGTAACACTCAACCACACCAATTGCAGTTTGCCGGCGCCCCACAGATGGGGCGCCGGTTTGCTGTTGTCACGGTGAATAAGGAGAAGGCTACGGCTCGGTTGGCACCCGTTCAAACTGAAACAACATGCCATCATCGGGCGTCTCCATGGGTAGTAGCAGGTACGCCACCACACTGCCTAGCTCGCACACCGGCCGGATTGGATCGATCCAGAATCCTTCATCGGTAATTCGGCAGCACCTGCCAGCGATGCCGTCCGGCCATAGAATGTCGCGATCGAGCTCTACGAGGTAGTGCTTTTCAGCGCTTCGTCGAGCGCCCCGCATCGGCGCCACTGCTAGCACCATCACATCGCACTCCTCCCACTCAATTGCATCATCAACGCGATGCTTCAGCCGCAACCGGTAGGGCATGCGAGGCCCCAGCCAGTAACCCTGAATAGCGTACTGTGTGTCGGCATCGAAATCGAGTTCACTGACACTCCGAAAATCTGAGGGCATCACGCCTCACCTCCTGGTCTAACCGTGTTGTCAACAGCGTCCACAATATGCCAGCAGTTATTACTGCCAGTCATGTTAAAACTTCCAAACTACTACCCCAACTAGCTGCCGGCCGGAGCGAGAATTAGGCTCTATTAGACCTTAAAAGCCCACAACTTGTAGAGTGTGAAGTTCCATATCGCACTGCCCACCACGCCCATGCCAAACGCCACGGTCTTGATCATCCAGTTGTAAGTAATAGTATTGGGCAGCAATCCGGCCACACCGATTACCTGAAAACAATGGAACCAGAAGGCACCAAACGCCACCCCCGGCCCCGTACCCGAGAACAAAAACACCATTCCCGGCTGAATCGCCCATACGCTCACCAGCGTCGCCGCCAAGAATTTCACACCCGATTGTGCTAGCCCGGCATTGCTCTTAAATGTCCAGCGCCGATTCCAGTAGAAGCTGTTGATCATCGCTACCGAACCCGAAAAGAACTTCACCATATACGATTGGGCCGGCGGAACCCCCAAAAGGGTAGTAACGACTTGAAAAATAGTGAAGTCAATCAGGGTATTCGAAACCCCCACCACGGCAAATTTGCCGCCTTGCTTAGCTAATGCAGCCTCATCTTTTTTGGCAGATTTTTTGCGAGCAGGCATGGTTTTTCTCTTATTTCTCACGGCAAGCATAACCATTTTGAGCGAATTTTTCAATCAAAAAAGCTCCGAGAGGAGTCTGTTTTGAGGGACAACTACTAGTCCTGAAAGCAGATCTTCCCAGTTTTATGAGACTCAATATAGTTAGCCATCGGTGTAAACAGAGGAGAGGGGAGTTCATCCAACGAAAACCACTGCCACCCACCCTGCTTCTCTGGTTCGAGAAGCCGCGGTTCGCCGGACACCAGCTTAGCCGAATAACCAATTCCGACCCAATGCGCATCGCGTTTGCCCCGATAGTTGATTACGCACAAGGCTCTCAAGTCACCAATTACCACATCCTTTCCACACTCTTCGGCGACTTCTCTTTTTATAGCGTATTCAAAGTCCTCCAGATACCCGAGTTCACCACCGGGACCGCCCCATTCACCGCGACCATTTTGGCTCTTGCGCTGATGAAGCAATATCTTGCCCTGAGAGTTAAGAAGCACCAAACCCAGGCCAACTCGAATAGAATTCTGCATCGCCACAATTGACCTCCGTTTGCTCTGTCGCTAAGTATAACCCTCGCTTCATCGACCAACAAAAAGCTCCAGTCAGCGAACTACATCACGATTAACTGGATTGCCCAGACAAGTCAAACGCAAAAGAGGCCCGCTTGAACCTCTTTCCATATACCTTTTGGTAGGCTACCGCATCGCCAATTGAACCTAATCAGAGGTGAGTTGCTAGCCGGGCACAAGTCTTAGCTCAATTACTCCTCGCTCAATTACTCCTCAGCCACACTACTAGCAGTTAGTGTACCATCCCCAGACATGAAGGAGGGCCCGAAGGCCGCGGATCCGTAGATCCTCTCCTTCGAGCCCGTCAGTCGACCACCAGTTGCGCGTCTTCACGCCAGAAAAGCACGAGGCCCTCCCACCAATCGGCTGACAGAGGCGGGTACTCCTGCCAGGTGTCCAACCGCCGCTTAGGAGTGCTGCGAGTCAGATGCTCGGCAACGACCTGCATCGACCGCCACTCAGCTGCGAGGCTACGGTGAACGCCACAGCAGTTGTCCGTAGCGCGCTCCTCGAACGGCGTCCGGCGATGTGACGCCACCAGCGCGTGCTGGTAGTACAGGAAGCGTCGGTAGAGCGCCGCGAAACCGTGGCGTTCATCGTCGTCGCTGATGTGGCCGAAGAAGTCGAGGGCGGACTTGGTGTGGATGACCGTCTTAGCGTAATGGCTGAAGCCTTCGGACGTCGTAACGACCTCATTCAGCCAGCCCCGGCAATCGATGCCGAGACTGCGCCAATGCATCTCCGAGCCGCTCTGGTACTGATGAACCTCGTCCAGGTCGGGCACCGGGAACGCAGCCGCCAGACGCTGCCTGAGCGTCTCCACCTTGGCCTTAAGCTGGCGGTGAGGCTCGCAGCAGACCCAGGTCGGGAAGCCGTTTGAGCGGAGACAGCCAGGCTGCAAGCGCTGTGCTTCCAGATCTAGGCGCACCCGCTCCAGGTAGAGCTGGGCTGCATCCGCCAGCAGACCGGGATCGAGAGATGCCACCCACTGCTCAAGAAGCGGTAGTGACACGGAATTGTCCTCGGGGCGGCGGTAGTCGTTTCGTGACTTGGTAGGCATAAGAATGCCTTTCTTGCTAGTAGGTACGGTGAACTACTCACTAATACCATG
>DASXHH010000003.1:0-30228 GCA_036488585.1 Candidatus Saccharimonadia bacterium
TTCAGACGAATGCCGTGAGGCATGCACTTGAGCGGCTTTTTTGTGAGCTAACAGATAACAATATTGACAACTATGAAGATTGCTGTCTTCGAATCTATTTTGGAACTCGAAAAGGACAAAATATTTGTGCATAAACGTTGAAAAAAATTCAACAAGGCTAGTAAGTTAGGAAGCATAGATTGGGAAGAGTGCTAACGTTTTATGGCTCAGTAAAGTAAAAATACACCTTACCACAAGCTGGGGTGTTACGAGTATTGACATTCTATTACGCTTGTGCTAAGTTATGTACAGTTCGTTGAAAGTTTAGTCTCCTGCACTTCACCACCACGATGAGACGGTAGGGTAGATCCCGGTTAGAGGTATCCCCCTTATTTCTAACCCGGGTTCACCCTACGGTCTCAAAAGACAAGTTCATTTTCTTAGGTCCAAACTAAGATGACGCGAAGAACTTACATGATTGGATGGAAGCATGCGGTTATGATCCTCTGATTCATAGCCGAATGCTTCCATCCACCCGAGACGGGTGGGGAAGTAATCGGGCTCGGTATAGAGTTAGGTAAAAATTAAACTAACGGCTATCCAGTCCACCCAAAACAAATCTCTACTCAAAACAAAAACATCAAACTCAGTAACCAAAAAGGTTATCACCGTAACCCGAAAGGAAATTGACCATGTTGACCCTGGGTAGAGATCCCTACGGGGCGACCGGCGTCAATTACACACCCCAATTCGATGCTTCGGGACCGCAAGGTCTTAAAAACGCCCCGTAACTCAGCTATTATTCGCCGTTCAGACGAATGCCGTGAGGCATGCACTTGAGCGGCTTTTTTGTGAGATAATGAAGGTACGATAAACGTGAGCGGATTAGAGTGTCTGTACTGGGCTGGTTGATTTTACTGTTGATATGGACTGTGCTGTCGTGGGCGGGTTTGATTGCGAGTGTGATACTTAGTAACCCGTTGGCGATTGGGCCGGCTGGAGTGACGATGTGGTTTTTAGTGCTGTTCCTGGCCCTGGCCTCGCTGGTGACTCTAGCGCTGTACGGTGTCAAGATCTATCTGCGCCTGCATGGTACGGGTGCTGCTAGGCTGCGGTATTCATGGCGGCAGGGTTTGCTGGTAGGGGGGTGGCTTACTGGGCTGCTAGCGCTGAGCTCGTTGCGCCAGTTTGGGCTCTGGGATGCTATACTACTGGGGTTATTGTTAGTGATCGTGGAAATATATGTGAGGTTCCGATGGCCGTGAACGAGAGGGAAGTGCTGGACTCGATTGCAGGGGTCAGTGATCTGGAAAAATTGGAAGAGCTGCGAGTGGCCTATCTAGGTCGCAAGGGGAGCGTGACCGAGCAGTTGAAGGCAGTGGGAACGCTGCCGGCTGAGCAGCGAGCACAGGCGGGACAGCTAGCTAATGCCATGAGACGATCGGTGGAAGAGGCGCTGGACCGGCGAGCAGGGGAGCTGCGAGATACTGAACTGCGACAGGAGCTGGCTCGGCCGCTTGATGTGACGGCGCCGGGTATTTCGCCGCGGGTGGGACACAAGCATCCGGTGAGCGAGGTGCTGGAGGAACTGGTAGATTTGTTCTGGCAGATGGGCTACCAGGTGGCAGAAGGTCCAGAGGTGGAGACTGAGTGGTACAACTTTGAGGCACTGCTAGTGGGCAAAGACCATCCGGCTCGTGATATGCAGGACACGTTCTATCTGGAGGAGGCCCATTTGCCGCGCACCCATACTTCCGCGGTGCAAATTCGCCATATGCAGGCCCACAAAGGTGACCTCCCTATCCGGATTATCGCGCCGGGCAAGGTTTACCGAAATGAGGACGAGGATGCACGACATTCCTGGAGCTTCTTTCAGTTGGAGGGTCTGGTCGTGGATGAGGGTGTCAGTCTAGCGGACCTGAAGGGTACATTAGAAAATATGATGCGCGGTGTGCTGGGCGACGACACTAAATTGCGACTCAGGTCTAACTACTTCCCCTATACCGAGCCAAGTGTTGAAATGGATGCAACATGTGTAATCTGCAAAGGGACTGGCCACGTGAACGGCGGTGGATGTCATCTATGCGGCGGGACAGGATGGCTTGAATTGGGTGGCGCTGGCATGGTGCACCCGCAAGTGCTAAAGAACGTGGGGATTGATCCCGAGCGGTATAGTGGATTTGCGTTTGGCTTCGGGCCTGAGCGTATTGCCACTATTAAGCATGGGGTAGATGACGTACGCGAATTTTGGCGTCCTAATTTTAGTTTCTTGGAGCAGTTTTAATGAAGGTTTCCTCGTCTTGGATTAAAAAATGGCTAGGTCGCACAATGTTAAACGACCACGAGATAGCTGAGGCATTGGAGCGAGCCGGTATGGAAGTTGAACAAATTATTGAGTCAAAGCCTATCGACGAAAAGGTAATAGTTTGTTCGGTTAAAAAAGTTATACAGCATCCTAACGCTGAACGACTCAAAATTTGCGAAGTTGCGGTAGGAGAGAGACAATGGAAGATTGTCTGTGGAGCACCGAACGTTCGTGAGGGCATGAAAGCAGCTCTCGCCCAGATAGGAACGGTGCTCCCGAGCGGTGATCGCATCGAAAAAGCCAAGCTAAGAGGCGAGGTGAGTGAGGGTATGCTTTGCAGCGAGCGTGAGCTCGAAATCGGTAACGATCACAATGGAATACTGGAGGTGTCAAGCGAGGTCGCAGAGGGAACTGCATTGTGCGACATTTATCCGGCCGATACGGTGATAGATATAAAGACGCCGGCGAATCGTTTCGATGTGCTAAGTGTCGTGGGTTTGGCGCGAGAGGTGGCGGCTATGACTACAGCGACGCTATCCGGCCTACCTACTCCCCTGACGGCTAAGGCTGCTGGAGAGGGGCCCGCTGTGGAAAAAGGTGCGGAGGCTGGCAGGTACATGTTGGCTAGGCTGAAGGTTAACCAAGCTGGTCACTCCCCTCGTGATATGCAGGCGCGGCTGAGCGCGGCCGGCATGAGGCCGATTAGTCCGGTAGTGGATGTGACCAACTACGTAATGCTCGAGCTTGGGCAGCCGTTGCATGCTTTTGATGCGACTAAGGTGCAGTTGCCGATTGATGTCAGGTTTGCCCGGACTGGCGAGTCCCTCACTACTCTCGATGGAGTTGAACGTAAGCTGAACGAGAAAGATCTGGTGATTGTCGACAAACGTGGGCCAATTGCGCTGGCGGGCGTGATGGGCGGCGCTGAAACTGAGGTGGATGCCAGTACCACAGAGATTCTACTGGAGTGTGCGATATTTGATTCGGCGCTGGTCCGTAAGGCGGCCAAGCGGCACAGTCTGCGCACCGAAGCTAGTGCGCGTTATGAGCGCGGGCTGCCAGTGGCACTGTCTCCCATTGCGCTGAGCCGGGCCGTGGAGCTGTTTGAGCAGGTGGCTGGTGGCAAAATGGTAGCGGTGACGGATCAACTTAATGAGCATCCCGAGATCACCAGCATTACCCTTCCCCTCTCCCGCTTGGTGAGACTGCTCGGATTTGGAATTACGCACAAAGAGGCGGCAGAGGCGCTCGAAAAGTTACAGATTTCGATTGTGAGTTCGCACAAAAACCAGATAACGGTGTCGGAAGTGCCATGGTGGCGAACGGATCTGAAGCTGCCGGAGGATTTGGTGGAGGAAGTGGTAAGAGTGGTTGGCTACGATCAGGTACCGTCCACTATCCCCTCGTGGCGCCCGCAAAAGGTGGAGTTTGATCGGCGGCGAGCCAAGCGGCGGCGAGTACGTGATTTAATGTATGCTGCGGGGCTGTTCGAGGTGGTGACTTACTCCTTCGTGTCGGCGGAACAATTGCGAGATTTAGGGCTCGAACTAGCCGGCCATTCGAAGTTGAAGAACCCGTTATCTTCGGAGCAGGCGTATCTGCGTAGCACTCTCCTGCCGAGCCACCTGAGTGTGTTGGCACGAAACCGTCATTACGCTAAAGAGCTGGGTTTTTACGAGACGTCGAATGTATTTGTGAAAAGTGACAAAACTGGCGAGCAGCCGGATGAACCGCTGCGGCTAGGTGTGATGGTGAGCCGGCCAGAGTTGGCGTACTCGGTTGTAAGGGGTGTGTTAGACGCGCTGGCGCGGGAGTTGAACTTGGAGGTTCGCGTGGAGCCGGCGAATCGCGATGAGTTTGCACCGGGCAGGGCCGCTGAGGTGAAGCTGGGATCGATGAAGGTCGGCGTGATTGGGCAGCTGCATCCGGAGCGTTTGCGGGTGCTGAAGATCGACGGAGAGGCGGCGTATATGGAGCTTGATCTCACTCCCCTGATCGAGGCTAGCCGGCCGCGACAATTCGCGGGGGCGAGCCGCTTCCCTGCTACCAGCCGCGACCTGACGGTGCTGTTGCCCGAGCGGGTCACATGGCAGGCGGTAGCTGATGAACTAGTGGGCCAGCGGGTGGAATTTGTGGATGATTACCGAGGCGCTGAGCTGCCGGAGGGCTATAAGAGCTTGACGTTGCGTCTGACCCTCTCCCACCCTGAGCGCACCCCTACCGAGACTGAGGCGGTCGAGTTGGAAGCAACGATGCTGCGGCGGTTGGAGCGCAAGCTCGGGGCTAAACCGCGCGACTAATTCCGCAATTGCTCTGGTAACCGGCAAAGCATTAGCGGTATAATCGCCGTATGCTGCGGCGGAGACTCGATTTTGAGCGCCATGGGAGCGATGGGTTTACCACGCTCCCCCGCGTGATTGCAATCGGGGGCGTCGTTGGCTTTTTGGTGCTGGCCATGCATATGGCGGTGGCGGCCGAGTACGACGGGCGGATTATGCCCGGCGTCATGGTGGCCGGCCGAGATTTGGGTGGCATGTCGCTCGCCCAGGCGCGTACTACGGCCCAGAAGCTCGCAGCTAGCTACAGGTTAAAACTCAACGCGGCTGGCCAGCAGTATGAGCTGTCGGCGGCTGAGTTAGGTGTGGCTTTTGACCCGGAGGCGACAGTTGAGAGCGCGTATGCCACGGGGCGCCAGACCTGGCTTCCACCGCTTCGTACCGACCCGCTGCCATTGTCGTACCATTTGGATCGGTCGCAGCTGAACGCGTTTGCGAGTAGTGTGGCCAATAAAGTCGGTACTCCCCCGGTGGACGCCGGTGTGATCGTCCAGGACGGGCAGCTGACGACGGTGCCGGAGAAGAGCGGGTGGTCAATTGACCGCGTAGGCTTGGAGAGGCTGGTGGAGGACGATGTGCGTTTCCCTGGTGGTGCAGAGTTGGCGCTTAAGCCGCACGAGCAGGTGGCGGATATTCAGGCGAAGTCACTAGGACCGACGATCACAGAGGCCAAGCAGCTGATGGCTACTCCTATTGTGCTAACTTACAAAGATCAGACGTTCACGCCAACGCCGACGGATATTGGGCAATGGCTGGCATTTCAGAAGCAGCCGGATGGGCTAGCGTTTAAATTGGTGCCGCAAGTTGATACAGCTAAGCTGAAGAACTACGTGCAGAACCTGGCCAACCAGGTGGATATCGCGCCGATCAACCAAAAAATCACGATCGAGGATGGCATTAGCAAAGTGGACCAGACCGGTGTGGATGGGACCGCGATTGATCAGGATGCGTTGACGGTTGCTATTGCGAGCGCCGTGTCCAACGAGAAGCCGCTGACCTTTGCGATTGCCGACCATCAAGTGGCGTTTAAGACCACATCCACTTCGCTAGTGAGTCTGGATCTGGGACGGTACATTGAGGTGAACCTCACGAAGCAGCACCTATGGGTTTGGCAGGATCACCAGGTGATTTACGACTCACCGATTACATCGGGAGCGACCGGAGCCGGTTTAGGCACAGTTACAGGACTATTTAGCATATATTACAAAACTACTAACACCCATCTGGTGGGTTATCAATATGGGTATAACTACGACGTGCCGGTGAAATACTGGATGCCGTTCTACTCTGGTTACGGTCTGCATGACGCGAGTTGGCGAAACGGAAATTTTGGCGAAACATCTGGTCCTTATGGCTACTATTATGACGGCTCGCATGGTTGCGTAAACTTGCCAGACGCGACGGCGGCGTTTATTTACAACTGGTCGACGGTGGGCACGCCAGTATGGGTGCACTACTAAGGCGGGTTGATGGCTAATTTTAGCTTCCCAGCATAAGCGGGATATATGATATAATTACGGGCAATGAACGAACAATCTATGTCCCCAAATTCAGTCGGAAGTGAGGCGGTTGGGCCACGGCCGGAACATTTGCCGGACGGCCGGAAGGCTGAGGTGCCGGTAGCGCCGGAGGCGGCGCCGGCACCCGGTAGCTCACCGGCTTCGTTGGCTCCGGCCGCGCAGGCGCAAGGACAGCCGGCGAGCAAAATCTCGCGTGACGATGTAGCAGCGGTGATTGCAGCTGTGCCGGGACCCAACGGCCCGAGTGGTGCGGTGCCGACCCCTACAATGGCCGGCGACGTCGATGTGATTGAGCCGGAATGGGTAGATAAGGCCGAGGAGGTCGTGAAGGCTACCCAAGGAGACCCCTATGGAGAAGAGGAGGCGGTGGAGCATCTGCAGGAGGATTACCTGAAGAAACGCTACGGCTACACTGTCGCCGACCCAAACGGGGATGGCAATAAGTCAGAGAGAGCGTAATGCCTGACAGGAGGGACGAGCGGTGAGTGCCGTACTCTTGGTGATCTTGGTGTTTTTCTTTTTGGCAGCCGTATTGGGTGCGGTGGCGTTCTTTACTTACCAACGCAAGCTGAGGCGGGCGAAGGCCGTGGAGCGCGGCCTGAAGATGGTGCCGATACTGATTCATCTGCCGCCGCCATCCTCTGATACTGAGGGAGGCAATCGCGACACGCGCGAGGTAATGCGCGAAAAGACGGCTCAGGCCGAGGTGCTATACAACATGATCGCTGGCACGGCATTGGAAGGCTTTAGCAGCAACTTTTACGGTCAGCGGCATCTCGCGTTGGAACTGATTGCGATCGATGGAGTGGTGCATTTCTTTGCGGCGGTGCCAGTGGCGCTGGTGAGCGTAGTGAAGAAGGCGGTGCTCACGGCCTACCCGGGTGCTCGAGTGGAGGAAGTGGAGGACCACAACATCTTCAACCAAGAGGGACGGTTAGCAGCTACCCTGGGTGGCGAGATGGTGTTGCGGCAGGATTATGCTTATCCGATCGCAACTTACGCTAAGCTGGAGCGCGACCCGATGGAGGCGTTGCTCACGAGCTTGTCGGCGCTCGATAAGAAAGACGGCGTGGCGGTACAGATAATGCTTAGGCCGGCGAATCGCAGTTGGACCAATCGGTCCAAGAAGGTGGCTGATGGCAAGCGGAAGGGCCGATCTCAGAACCTGAGCTTTTCGGCGATGGATCTGGCCAAAGCGGCCGTAAAATCTCCGGACGCCTGGCGTGAGCAGGAGCGAGCACGGCTAGGCGGTGCGCCTGATGTCTCGAATCTGCAGCTGTCAGAGATCGAGAGTATCGAGGAGAAGACCAAGCATCCGGGGTTCGAGGTACTGATCCGCGTGATTGTATCGACGGGGTCGGTGGCGCGCAGCCAGCAATTGTTGCGCGATATCGCTACGACCTTTGCATTGTTTGAGGCACCGGGCATGAACGGGTTTAAGTTTTTGCCGGCCTTGGATGTGCAAGGCCTAGTGACGGCGTTTATTTTTCGGTTTTTCCCCCCCGAGCTAAAGAGTAATGTGTTAAATAGCGTGGAGCTTGCGACCTTGTTCCATTTTCCCGATTCGCAGTTTACGCCCACCCGCAACGTGGAGCGGCAGCAGAGCAAGCAGGTGGATGGGCCGGTGCAATTGCCAAGTGCAGGCTTGTTGTTTGGGCACAATGAGTTTCGTGGGGTAAAGAAAGAGATACGGCTGAGCGCGGAAGATCGGCGCCGGCACACCTACATCCTGGGTCAGACCGGCACCGGTAAATCGACTATGCTCGAGAATCTGGCGGTACAGGACATGCTTAACGGTAACGGATTTGCGTTTATCGACCCGCATGGCGATAGCGCAGAGAAGCTCCTGGCGTTGGTGCCGAAGGATAGGGCGGAGGACATCGTGTACTTCAACCCGTCTGATACCGAGTATCCGCTGGGCTTGAACCTGTTTGAGTTTACGGATCCGTCACAGAAGGATTTCTTGATTCAAGAGACCATCAATATGCTGTACAAGCTGTATGACCCGGGTAAAACGGGCATCATTGGCCCGCGGTATGAGCACTGGTACCGTAATGCAGCCCTGACCTTGATGAGCGATCCGAACGGCTCGACCTTTATTGAAATTCCGAAGGTGTTTACCGACACCGATTATCTGAAGTCCAAATTCAAGTACCTGACCGACCCCACGGTGGTGGATTTCTGGACTAAGGAGATGGGGCAGACGAGCGACTATCACAAGAGTGAAATGCTGGGTTGGTTCGTGAGTAAATTTGGTGCCTTCCAGAACAACGAGATGATGCGCAATATCATTGGCCAGACTAAGAGCGCATTTAATATCCGCGAGATAATGGACCAGAAGAAGATTCTGATCGTGAATCTGAGCAAGGGCCGAGTAGGAGAGTTGAACTCGCAGCTTCTGGGTATGATCTTTGTGATCAAATTCCAGGCGGCGGCGATGAGCCGGGCGGATACGCTGGAAGATCAACGTAATGATTTCTGTCTGTACGTGGATGAGTTCCAGAATTTTTCGACCGACTCGTTCGCGAGCATTTTGAGTGAAGCGCGTAAATACCGGTTGAACCTGATCGTGGCCAACCAGTTTATGGGTCAGCTTTCGGATGAGATCCGCGAGGCGGTGTTCGGCAACATCGGAACAATTGTTGCGCACCGGATGGGGCCGGAGGACGCCGAGTTTATGGTGAAGCAGTTTGCGCCTGTGTTTGACGCAAGCGATCTGGTGAACATGCCGAACTTCAATTCGGCGGTGAGGCTGATGATTGGGGGGCTGCCGAGCCAGCCGTTTACAATGGCGGATTCGGCGCCGCTAGGTACCCCGAATCTCGAGCTGGGGCTGGCGGTGAAACAGCTGAGTGCGGCTAAGTTTGGTCAGGCGAAGGTGATGGTGGAAGCCGATATCGCGTCTCGACTGAATGCCAAGATTGCGCCGCTGGCTGCACCCGTGCCCATGCCAGAGCTACCTGCTGCGGTCGAGTCTAGTGGGCCCGTGACTGTGCCGGCGGCGGTTGAACCGATGACTGTACAAGCTGCATCGGCCGAAGCTCCGGTAATCGGAGCTTCGGTTGCGCAACCAGCGCCAGTAGCGGTAGCTCCGATTCCAGCTTCGGCTCCGGCTCGGGCGCCGCATCCAGCGTTACTAGCGGCAGCTCACCCGACGCCACATGGTCCGGTGGCCCAGAAGGCAGTGGTTGCAAACGATGACATTGCCTCGCCAGTGGCCGTGCGAACAGGAGCGGTTCCGATAGTGACACCAGCGACTTCTATAAAGCCGACGCCGGCCATGCCTACTCAAACGGATGATGGTGTGCCTCATCCGCCAGCGCCAGGGGCGGTATTTACGCCGCATAGCGAGAGTACCGTGGTTGAAGAACCGGTGACAGTTACTTCGACAAGCGATCCGATGGCGGACGCGGCAGTTATGGCGGAGGAAGGAGGTTTTGGAGATTTGAGTGCGCCACTGGGGGGACAGCAATCGCCGGAGCCACAAGCGCCTACGCCAGTGTCTGTAGGCAATGTTGTGCCTGCTCAGGCCATGGCGATAACGCCGCCGCCGATTGGTGCACCGCCGATTGAGTTGCCAGCTGGAGGTGGGCAGCCCGTGATGGCGCCACCGCCTGTAGCCCAAGCTATAGCGCCTACGGTATCTATGGCGCCGGCGCCTGTACCGGGGGTTCTGCCAGCAGCCGGGGGCCTTCCAATGGCGCCTCCGGTGCCGCCGATTGGACCCATGCCGATTGGTGTCCAGCCGCCTGCACTGGCTACCCCCAGTGCCTTGCCAGTAGAGTCGCCGGTGAGTGCTTCGGCGCCGGTGGTGGCTGCTGCAAGTAGTACTCCGGTGCCGGGGTTGGATCCGGCAATTTCGCCTAACGTCCCACCAATTGGTGCGCCCCCCGTGGATTTATCGTCAGTGCCGCAGCCGGTGGCGCAATCGGCTACAAGTACGTTCGCGGTGCCGATGACAGGAGCTCAGAGCGGTTCGGCATCGGTGGCCCCGAAGGTGGTGAGCGATGGCTCGACCCTGACATTGGCTGACATTACAGGTGGACGGCCTTTGCCGAAGCCGAGCGATCTTTCCAGTATTCCAGTGATGGCTCCTGGAACAGAGCCGGTAGTGTCACCGGCGCCGGCTTCAGCGTCTGGAACTAGTGTGATGCAGGCTGGAGCAATGGCGCAAGCGCCTGTAGCTCCAGCTCCAGCGCCGGCCGCGGTGGCACCAGTGGTGCAGCGAATTCCATTGGGCTCAGGCGAGCCGCTGCCAGGTGATCCGTTTGCGAATATCGACATATTGGGTGATCTAACTCCGCCAGAACCGTTAGTTCAGGCGACGCCGGCTTTGAATGCTGCGACGGTTGGTGTGGTGCCTGCGTCGTCGGCACCAGCTATGGGCAGTGGCCAGCCGTTGCCGGATGATCCTCACGCTGGTGTTGATGTGCTGGGCGGGAGTGCTGCGCAGGTGCCCGTGGCCCAGGTGGCGTCCGTCCCGGCTCCGGTGGTGCCCACACCGCCTGCGGCTACTGAGCCCGCGCCAATGATGCCCGAACCTGCGTTTGCTCCGCCGGCTCCAATACCGCCAGTGCCAGCGACACCGGTTGAAGCAGTACCGTCAGTAACGTCGGCAGTGCAACCAGCGCCAGCTCCTGCGCCGGTAGTAGAACCCATGGCTCCTTTGATGGCAGCGCCCGCGACTACGGCATCGATGCCACTGGCACCGCCCATCCCTCCGCTGGGAACACCGGCGGCTACTCCAACGTCCGCGCCAGTTTCGGGACCTATACCACCAGCAATGCCAGTTCCCGCACCATCCGCGGCCAGCCCGGTTGTGGCTCCCCCAGTTGAAACGCAGGACTTGCCCCCAGAACCGTTGGCAGACGAAGCGATTCAGGAGATGGCCGAAGAGCAGAGGGGTGCTTCGGGACAGCCATTAATTCATTTTGTAGATCCGGGAGCCGAGGCAGTTCTTTCTAGGCAGGATATTCCCGACACTGTGGCCGCGGATGACGAATTGTTGAGTGGATTGCCGGAGGGCGTGGAGTTTGTGAGGCCCGCGATTAGCAATACGGCTTCTCGGGCGTCCATAGCACCGGCACCAGCTTCAGTGGTACCGGTGGCAGAGCCGAAGCAGATGCAGCCGCCAGTGGTATTAGCTCCTGTTCAGCCTATACCCGTTCAAATCGCCCAGCAGCCCAAGCCAGAGCCGGTGGCGGTGCCTATGCCGCCGGTAATCACGCCCGCACCGGAAGTTGCCTCGACTCCGGTTCCGGCGCCCGATATAGCATCTGCCGTAAACGCGTTGGATGTGCAGCTAGAGAAGATGGCTATAACTCCGCCGCCGATTGGGGCTCCTCCGGTTGATTTGGATAATATGAATAAGCTGTCTGCTGCGCCGACAGTCCCAGTTGCTGAAGCACCGCAGCCGGCGGCGCCAGCGCCGGCAGAGACGAAGAAGCCGGTTGTTCCTGAGTTTAATTCCAGTTTAGCGGATGCGATTACCCAGGCAGCGCCAGCTCCGACGTCACAGGAGACGGATGAGGTTAAGGGGGTCGGTGAATCACAGTCGTCGCGGAAGTTAGAATCCGTGGCGGAGATGCTCGAGCGCGAGAAGCGGGAGACGCCGAAGGTTGCCGAGGTATCGCCGGAGCCACCGGCGGCTGAGCGAAAATCTGAGTTCAAGCCGAAATCTAAGCCAGAATCCAAACACGTACAGGAGTCCAAACACACCCAGGAACCGAAACGCGAGATAGAGCCGGAGCCCAAGTCGGAATCGAAGTCAGAATCTGTTCCGGTTAAGCATGTGAGGGTGGAAGCTGCTCCCGCTAAGGTCGAGAAGACGGAAGCTAAGCCGGTTGAGTCATCTAGCCCGAAGCTCACTTCGATTTCCGAGGCGAAGGCAGATATTACTCCCACACCGGTTAAGCCTGAAGGGGCGGGTATTAAACAGTCGGTTTCGGAGTCGGCTCAGATTGAGAAGGCCGAACACCCGATTGATGACCTGTTGAGTGTGTCGTTAATACACGCGGATTCGAGCGCGTCTCACCATCGGCTGCTCCAGCCGGTGGAGGCTGCGTCCCAGGAAGAGGCTAGTGTTGACATGGAGATGGCTCCTAAACCCGAGGTTAAATCGGTGAACGCTCCGGTGGGAACTCCGGCCCATATGGCTCAGTATCACGAGCTAAAGGTGATTCAGCCGCTGGAGCCAATTGTGCCTCCGCAGGATCAGCTTAACAAAGAGCTGGCGGAGATGCAGAAGGCGCCTGAGCAGCAGACCAAGGCGGCAGCGACGCTGGCAGCGGTGGTGGCTCCGGCACCCGAGGTGAAGCCTATTATGACACCGGCGCCACAGGTTGTTGCTACCACGACGCCTCCGTCGCCGGCTCTGAGTACAATTGTTAAGCATGATGGCGATCGCTTGCCAGAGCCACCACCGCCAGAGATAGTAGGGGTGCAAGAGGTCGAGGAAGAGGTGGCGTTGCCTCAGGCTGAATCGCTAGCGGCGGATGACGTTGCGAAGGCTCGGGCTGAGCGCGAGGCTCAGTTTGCTATGCAGAAGGCTCGGCCGGCCGAGGTGGTGGCGACGCCAGCGCCGCCAATGGCACAGCACGAAGCAGGGAGCAGGGAGCCTGAGGTTAAGGTTGAGAAGCATCGGCATAAGGAAAAACCGGCTGAGCGCGTAGAGAGCGAGGCTGAGGCTGAACACAACAAGCCCACAGAGGCCGAGAAAGAGCAGGGGGTGCTGACAGGAAAGTTAATTATGCCGACCGGCGAGAAGCCTAAACCTGAGCTGGTTCAGCAGCAGGCTTCCAGGCCTAAGAAGTTGGCGCCAGGTGAGGTGTTTGTAGATGAGAAGGGCAATGTAGTCATTGGCGAGTGATGGTATTATCGACCCCATGGCAATCGATAATATCGTGCTAGTCGCAAATGTAGTGGTCCGCGATCAAGCCGGTCAAATTTTATTGTTACGGCGTAGTCAGACCCATCCTAGGCTACCGTTAATGTGGGACCTGCCGGGTGGTCTGGGGGAGCCGGGAGAGGCTCCACAGGAGGTGGCGGAACGTGAGACCCGGGAAGAGACGGGTTTGACCATTCATGACCTGGAAAAGTATGGAGAGAGGTTAGCTGAGCGCGACGGGCGTAATTTTAGGTTTGTATTGTTTACGGCTGTAGCCGATGGTGATCGGATTAAGCTGAGTTATGAGCATGATCAATATAAATGGATTACCTCGGCGGACATACCGAAGCTGGAATTACCCGAGCGGCTACGGGAGGTGTTGTTGAGGCTAACTTCGGTGCAGTGACCGCCAGAGGCCTTCGACAGCTAGGCCGATAACGGCGCCGGCTACGAATGAGAACAGTAGCTCGGATCCGGATAGCATATAGCCGTAATGCCTGGCAGTGAAGTAAAAGACGGCACCGACGATGAGGGCCGTCCAGGTGGCGCCAGCCGCTACCGATGGGCGGGCCACGGTGCGCTCAAGGATCTCACTGGTTTTTTCGACCGCGGGAGCGTGGATGAATTTACTGAAGCTACGGCTAACAGGGGTGAGGCGGCGCTGCATTGCTGAGACGGTTTGAGCGTAATTGAGCTTGTAGTCGAGGTGAAGTGTCCTGGGGGTCTGCGGCTGGGTTTCGGCGGCGGGCTTGGGCTCTTCGGGAGCCTGCTCGTGGCGATGGAGGATTTCGCGGGCGGCTTCGGCGCGGTGCTCAGCGTCGTCGGGGGCGAGTTCAGGGCGGTGACTGAGTTCCTCGAGTTTCTCGCGGCCAGCCTGCTCCAATTCGTGGTCTTGGTGCTCGTGGTGCTCAGTGCGCTCGTGGTGGTGTTCGACTGACATTACAGTTGGCCTCCTTGGAACTCGCCGCGTAGGAGTTTAATTTCAGTAGCAAGTTGGCGGTTGCGGAAGTAGAAGTAGAGTGTGAGGGCACTAACGCTCAAGACGATGAATGTGGCGGTGCCGGAACCGGTGTCTGGCAGATTGGTGGAAGCGGCCTCCACTTGCTTGGCGAGCGGCTTCTCGAGCGAGATGTGGATGGCATCACCGTAAACGTTGTCGAGCTGGAGGTCGTAGGAGTACTTGTCCGAGACGCCAACTGGAGTGTCGGGGATGGGGTCTTTAATGGTAACTACGAAGGTCTTAACGAGGCTGTCGCCAGGCTTAATGACAGTGGCCGGCCAGATCATGACACCGTCCGAGAGGTGGCCGCCGGCTGGGTTGCTGACGGTGGCGTATTCGAGGACGTCTTCGAGGTGCTCGGTGACCACATAGTTGGCCGATTCGCCGCCGGTGTTTTTGGTGGTAAGAGTGTAGCGGATCTGGTCTCCGGGTTGGGCGGGCTTGGTGGTGGCGTCGATGTTTTGGGTGAGATTAATGGCGGTCTTGTGCTTGGTGAAGGCGGCTGGTATAGCGTTAACGGTAACGGTGTAGCTGCAGGCCGTGGATACGGCCGTGGTTTTGCCACTTTTGCCATGTACCTGGAGATGAGCAATGAATTTACCAGGGTTTTGATATACGTGAACCATGCTGCCAGTGGAGTTGTGCCCTAATTGCGAGTCGCCGAAGTCAAAGATGTAGTCGTCAATAGAGTCACCGGTGGCCGCACCGAGACCGGTAAACCGGACGGTGAGCGGGGCGGTGCCATTAAGAGTGTCGGCGTCGAGCTTAACGCAGTCTAGAGTGGCGACTTTGGGGGTGGGGGTTGGTGAAGGTGTGGGGCTAGGTTTGGGAGTGGGAGTGGGGCTAGGTTTGGGTGGTGGTGGGGGAGTGGGCGTGGGGGGGAGTGTTTTAAAGATCAGGTTACCGCAGCGGAACATAATGGCGAAGTAAGAGTGGTATTTCGAGCTGTAGCCCTGCAGGACGTCGTAGTAGGAACCGGTTTTGATGTTGGCGCCGGTATCGAAGACATAGAGGTAGTGGGCCCAGTAGGTATGGCTGCCGACGGTAATTTGCTTGTCGGAGGAGTTGTGCTGAACGCGGCCGAGCGATTGGAGCGAGCGGTCGGTGGAGTTGACCTGGATTTGCTTGGAGCTGACGATGTCTTGGCGGGAGATACCGAAGTAGTCGTAGAGGTTTTGGAGCTCAGAGCTGCCGTCGAAGCGGTTGAGAAGGTCGTCTTTGGAGACGAAGCCGCCATAGATAATGTCGCTCGGCGAGGCGGCGTTGACGGGGGTTGGTGGCGCCGCGATAGTGGCAAATTGCAAGCCCACTATCAACACGGCAGCAATGGCTGAGAACGTGCGTGTAACCCGCTCGGCGGCGAGGCGTCGGGCATAAAATGTCAGCTGAGCCGCAGCACTTGGAGACAGCGAAAGCTGGCTAACTATCTTTGTAAACATTAGCACTATGATACATCAAATCAGGGTTTAGGCGAACACCAGGCGGTCCGGTCGGCATAATTTGCTCCAGATAGCCGCGGGCAGTATAATGGTTGTATAAGCCGAGCCAAAAGCTCACTTTTTGTTGATTATTGAGTAGGTGGTATAACTCGCTTTATGGCAGATAAAACACAATACGGCGCAGACCAGATTCAGGTTTTGGAGGGGCTGGACCCGGTTCGCAAACGGCCGGGCATGTATATCGGTGGCACAGGTGTGGAGGGTTTGCACCACCTGGTGTGGGAGATCGTCAATAACTCGATTGACGAGGTGATGGCCGGTCGGGCTAGCAGCGTGGATGTATGCCTGTTGGAAGACGGTGGCGTGCGAGTGGTCGATGACGGTGCCGGTATTCCGGTGGACAAGCACAAAACGGGCTCCCAGGCTGGTAAGAGTGCACTAGAAACGGTGCTGACGGTGCTTCACGCCGGCGGTAAGTTTGGTGGTGGCGGATATAAAGTGAGTGGTGGTTTGCACGGTGTGGGTGTGAGTGTGGTAAACGCTCTTTCCACCCGGTTGGTAGCCGAGGTGCGTCGAGACGGCAAGATTTACCGCCAGGAATACAAGGACGGCGTCCCGCAGACCGATGTGAAAGTGGTGGGCAAATATGACGAAGGCGGGACTGGCACTACGATTACGTTTTGGCCGGACGCTGGTATTTTTGAGACGGTTGAGTTTAACTACGATGATATTTTGGAGTACTTGCGGCGGCAGGCTTATTTGACTAAGGGCGTGCACGCCAAGTTGTCGGATGAGCGCAGCGGCAAGCGGTACGGATTTTACTTTGAGGGTGGTATCCGCAGTTATGTGGAGCACATGAACCGGGGCAAGGCGCCCATCAATCAACCACCGTTTTACGCTCAAAAGACGGTGAAGGACACCGAGGTCGAGATCGCGCTGCAGTATAACGATTCCTATACTGAGACCGCGAAGTTTTTTGCCAACAATATTCCTAACCCCGAAGGCGGTACGCACTCGGAGGGTTTCCGGCGGGCACTTACGCGTAGCATCAACGATTACGCACGGGGTAACGGCTTGCTCAAGGAGAGCGAAGAGAATCTGACGGGTGAGGATTGTCGCGAGGGCATAACGGTGGTGATTTCGGTGCGGCTACCTGACCCGCAATTTGAGGGCCAAACCAAGGCCAAGCTGGGTAACCCGGAGATTCGCGGGTACGTGGAGCAGGTGTTTTCGGAGCAATTTAACTATTACCTGCAGGAGAACCCTGGCGAGGCCAAGAAAATTGTGGGCAAGGCGACGCTCTCGGCGCGGGCGCGGATTGCGGCGCGCGCGGCGCGCGACACTGTGATTCGTAAGGGCGTACTAGATGGTCTGACGCTGCCAGGCAAGCTAACTGACTGCCGCACTAAGGATTCCGCCCGGGCGGAGCTGTACATCGTGGAGGGCGACTCGGCTGGCGGTTCGGCCAAGGGTGGCCGAGACAGCGAGTTCCAGGCGATTTTGCCGCTACGAGGTAAGATTCTGAACGTGGAGCGCGCTCGACTCGACAAGATGCTGGCCAACAACGAGGTAAAGAACATTATTATCGCGCTGGGCACGGGGATTGCTGAGCAATTTGAGATTGGCAAGCTGCGGTATGGGCGGATTATTATTATGACTGACGCCGATGTGGATGGAGCGCATATCCGCACGCTACTTTTAACGTTCTTCTACCGGCACATGCCCGCGATTATCGAGGACGGGCATTTGTATATCGCGCAGCCGCCGCTGTACGGCCTGCAGGTGGGACGAAAGAAGATTTACGCCTATGACGAGACGGAGCGCGACAAGATTATCGACCGGCTGATCGAGGCCAAGACCGGCAAGAAGCCTGAGGGTGCTGCGGAGGTGGCCGAAGCTGAGGACGTGGTGGCCACCGAGACCGACGAAGAGATTCAGGTTCCAGCTGAGACTGAGGCTGGTGCGGTGGTAGTGGAAGAAGAGGAAGAGACGGCCACCTCGGACGAGGATAAGGAGCGGCTGAAGGCAGCGGGTGTGTCGAGCATCCAGCGGTACAAGGGTCTGGGTGAAATGAACGCCGATCAGCTGTGGGAGACTACCATGGACCCGGGAAACCGAGTGTTGTTGAAGGTGAATGTGGAGGACGCCGAGCGGGCTGACGCCATCTTTAACAAGCTGATGGGCGAAGAGGTGCTACTGCGCAAGAACTTTATCTCCAGCCGGGCCTCTACGCTGAGCGACCACGATTTGGACATTTAAGGATTAGGACATGGACGACGAGAAAATCGAAAACCTAGAGAACCCCGAGGAAGAGCCGGAAGAAATTAAGACTGATATCGGCACCGTCCGGATCCAGAAGCTCGAGACCGAGATGGAAACGAGCTATCTGGCGTACGCCATGTCCGTAATTATTTCGCGGGCGCTGCCGGATGTACGTGACGGCCTGAAGCCGGTGCACCGGCGCATTCTGTTTGCTATGAACAACATGGGTCTGAGGTACGGCGCGAAGTTCCGTAAGTCGGCACTGGTGGTGGGTGACGTTCTCGGTAAGTACCACCCGCACGGTGATACGGCGGTGTATGACTCCATGGTGCGGCTGGCGCAGTCGTGGAGCATGCGCTATCCGTTGGTGGACGGCCAAGGTAACTTCGGTTCGATGGACGGTGACTCGCCGGCGGCTATGCGGTACACCGAGGCGCGTATGCAGTCGATTACCAACGAGCTGTTGGCGGATCTGGAGAAGGAGACGGTGGACTTCCGGCCGAACTTCGATGGCTTTTTGAAGGAGCCAACGGTGTTGCCGGCCAAGCTGCCGAACCTGCTGCTGAATGGCCAGATGGGCATTGCGGTGGGTATGGCGACCAACATTCCGCCGCATAACCTCACGGAGTTGATTGATGCGATCGAGGAGATTATCGATAATCCCGAGGCCACGCTCGACGATCTGCTCAGACACGTGAAAGGTCCGGACTTTCCAACGGGCGGCATAATCTTTGGCAACGAGTCGATTCGCCAGGCATACGGCACTGGTAGGGGCAGCGTGGTGGTGCGGGCCAAGGCCGAGATTGTGGAGAACAAGAAAGGCCAGCAACAGATCGTAATCACCGAAATCCCGTATGCGGTCAATAAGGCCACGATGGTGGAGAAGATTGCCGAGCTAGTGAAAGACAAGCGCATTGTAGGGATTTCCGATCTGCGTGACGAGAGCTCGCGGGTGGGCTTGAAGGTGGTAATCGATCTTAAGAAGGACTCATACCCGAAGAAGATTTTGAACCAGCTGTACAAGATGACGCCAATGCAGACGGCATTCCACTTAAACATGTTGGCGTTGGTGGACAGCGGTCGCCAGCCGCGGGTGCTATCGCTGGAAATGATGCTGCGGGAATACCTGAAGCATCGTCAGATTGTGGTACGGAGACGGACCGAATTTGAGCTGCGCAAGGCTAAAGACCGTGCACACGTGTTGGAAGGCCTGAAGATCGCGCTCGATCATATCGACGAGGTAATCGCGACTATTCGGGCGAGCCAGACGACCGACGAGGCGCGCGTGAACTTGATGAGCAAGTTCACGCTCACTGAAATCCAGGCGCGGGCAATTTTAGCCATGCAGCTGCGGACGCTGGCAGGCCTCGAACGCAAGAAGATCGAGGACGAGTTGGCCGAGCTGCTGAAGCTGATTGCCGAGCTCGAGAAAATCCTGGCCAGTGAGAGCGAGATTCTGCGCGTAATTCGCGAGGAACTGGAGGAGCTGAAGGCCAAATACGGCGATGAGCGTCGGACGCAAATTGTGGGCTCGGAGCTCGGTAAGTTCAGCGAAGAAGAGCTGGTGCCGAACGAGCAGGTGATAGTGACGCTTACGAACGGCGGCTATATTAAGCGTATTCCGTCTAATACCTATAAGAGTCAGGGCCGAGGTGGCAAGGGCATTATGGGTATGACCACCAAAGAAGAAGATGTGGTGGATCATCTCATTCTCACAATGAATCACGACTTTATCTTGTTCTTTACGAATAAAGGCCGGGTGTTTAGGTTGAAGGTCTATGAGATTCCGGCAGCTTCACGGACCGCCAAGGGCCAGCCAGTGGTGAACCTACTGCAATTGGCGCAGGGGGAGAAGGTGACTTCGCTAGTGACGTTTGATGCCAAAGTAGATCATAGCTACTTGTTTATGACGACGAAACTGGGAACAGTGAAGAAGACGCCGCTGAGCGACTATGCGAACGTGCGGGCCAACGGTTTGATCGCAATTAAGCTCGATGATGGTGACGAGCTCAAGTGGGTGAAGCTGACGGGCGGCAAGGACGAGATTATTATCTCGACGGCGCTGGCGCAGGCGATTCGGTTCAAGGAATCGGAAGTACGGCCGATGGGTCGGGCCACGCGCGGTGTGCGTGGTATCCGACTGCGAACCAGTGACGAGGTCGTCGGCATGGACGTGGTGCGTCCGGGTAGCGAAATGTTAGTGGTGATGGAGAACGGCTACGGCAAACGTACCAAAGTGGACCAGTTTGCGACTCACGCGCGCGGTGGGGTGGGCATTAAAGCTGGCGTGGTGACCGGCAAGACCGGCAAGACCGTGGGTGTGCGAGCAATAACCGACCCAACCGATGAAGTGGTGGTGGTATCGACCCAGGGCCAGGTGATTCGGATGGCGCTGTCGGGGATCTCGCTGATTGGTCGGGCGACTCAGGGCGTGCGTATTATGCGTTTGGCCGAAGAAGACAAGGTGGCTTCGGTGGCTTTGGTAGGTGAGGCGAGCCTGGAAGAGGTCATTCAGGCGCAAGATGAGGCTTCGGCAACATAAAAAATAAGCCCCAGTGCTTTAGGTGAAAAAAGCCCTGATTGGGCTTTTTTTATGGTTATTTTAACGATAATGGTTCCATGGAAGGCCAAGTTTTTTTGGCAAAATAACCAATGTTGGTCATGGCGGCACGTACTAAGGTTAGTAACGTTCGCCACCGGTGGACGTTAGATTATTGGCTAGTAGAGGGTCATATGCGTTTCAGAATGTCTGTACGTATAGCAATGGGTCTGGCCGCTGCTGGAGGGGCGATTATCGCACTTTCGGGGACGGCAGCTGCTGCCGATGTGTCGGGCGTGAACGCCCCTCAATCCCCTCAGCAAACTACTGCCAATGTGCCGACCCCGGTGGTTAATAATGTTAGAGTGCCGGACCAAAATGGCACTAGCTCAACCGATGTAACGAACCAGAACCAGACAACCGTAACCCCCGTTCCGGGTTCGAACGATAGCAATAATAGTGGTGATACGGCTGCCAAGGCGCAGCCGTCTTCTGTTAACGGTGATTCCGGCAAAGGTAGCGCACCGGATTCGGCTGGGGGGTCGGTAGACCAAGGCTCGGGTGGCTCGGGTGGTAATGGGGCCCAGCCAGCCAAGACGAGCACCATCGACGCCAAGCCTAGCGTGGCGATGACGGCCAAGGTTGAACCGGAGAAGGTGTCGAGCTCGCAGCAGCAACCGTTAGCAGCTTTGCCGACGGTGATTAGGTTCCGTTCAGAGATGCTACGGGTACAGCCTACAATTGTTAGTTTTGAGACCGCTCCGGTGGACTTGGCCTCGGCCCTGCCCTCGGCTCCGGTGCAACGACAGCAGCCTCATCCGGCTAAGAGCAGCGGATTGCTAGGCAGTTTGACGGTGGTATTGGCCGGCACGGTGGTGCCGCAGCCGTTGATGTTGGGCGGGTTTGGAATTGTACCTCTGGCAGCAACGTGGTTGTTTGGTCTGCTGCTGGTAATCTTGCTGACGGTCTTTGTGTTTACCTACGGCTCTTGGCTGCGACGGGGTGGTTTCGCGACTGCCGCACGGAGCGACGAGCCGATTTTCCTCAATTCTCTTTCTATAGCTACACCACTCTTATTGGGTTACGTAACTTCGCCTTGGCGGATGCGTAGCCCAATTTTAGTGGTGGCAGATATACAAAGTACTCACAAATTATGGTTCCCAACGCTTACAGAAAGGAGGATACGCATATGAAGCTTATACGTATGATTGGTGCGGCTTCGCTTGCGGGAGGTTTGATGCTGGCGTCGGCAGGTTCTGCGCTGGCTGACAGCACGGTTGGGATTGATACTACTGGTCCCAATTCGACTAACGACGTGACCGTCGATAACAGCATGAGCGTTACAACAACGAACACCAACAATGTTCGAGTTGTGAACGCGAACCTTCAGCAAGCCCAAACCGGCAACGTGGCCGCCAACGACAACACGACGGTGGGCGGTCTCGGTTCTGGCAATGCTAGTAACCAAAATGCCGCCGAAACTTCGGTGAGCATTAACAACGCTGTGGCCTCGGTCCCTGGCCAAGGCAACGGTGGCGGCAACCAGCCTGGTAGCGGCAACGGTAGTAACGGCGGCACTGTGTCTGGCGTCGGCGGCGGCAACGTCGCGGCTCCCGGCAAGGGTGGCAGTGTGCTCGGTGCTATGGCTCCCGGCATGGGCGCAGGTGCTCCAGCGATGTTGCCCGTGACCGGCGCGAGTGTTCCGGTTGATGTTTCGGCCCTACGTGCAGCTTGGCACCCGCAGTCGGCTGATGTAACGAGCCCGGTCAAGAAGACCGGCCCGTTCTCGACGTTTATGCTGCTGACTGCCGCTGTACTTAGCTTGATGGGTGCTGCCGGTAGCGCAGTGTACGCCAGGCGCGCCGAAAGGAGGGTTTAAAGGGTGAATAAACTACATGCTCTGAAATTTAAGCGTTTGCTGCCAGTAGTGCCGTTGGCACTAGGGTTTGTAGCGGTGGCAGCAGCGGCTCACAGTACGCCTACCCCACAGGCGAACAGTGCCCATGGTACCTCCACAGCCAATACTTCCACAGTGACCCCAAGTCCTAGCTTGCAGTCGGACGTGACAGTTGATGGTAAGAAGGTGGTAACAGGGCCTCACGGCACAGCTAACTTCTCGCTTCCGGGCGGGGGAACGGCTCAGGTTGAGGTCTCTGGTGGCAACACTACCATTACCGCCAATAGTCCAAGTACCGGAACTTCAGTGAACGCTAATAACGGCAGTATGAATTTGACCGTTAATTCAGAGTCGAACGGTGGGAGCGGTTCGAGCCATACTACAATCTTTGGCTCCTCCACGAATACCACCAACAATGGAAGCTCTAACAGCTTCACCTCTACCCATGTCTTTAGTACAGGCCCAGCTCACGTTGAAGTAAACAACCCGTGAGTGCGGGCCCTCGGGCCCGGTACTAAAGAAACAACAATAAATAACCTTAAGAAGGGAGAAACAGATGAAAGTATCTGTACTTCGTTACGCAGCCATTGGTATGGCTACCCTGAGCCTGGCTGGCTTCGCCGCCGCCAGCACGGTCGGCATTGACACCACTGGTGCCAGCTCTCACAACACCGTGAAGCTGAACAACAGCCTGACCAGCAAGATGACTAACCGCAACACTGTTGGCGTTGGCAACCTGAACCTTCAGAGTGCCGAGTCCGGCGACGTGAGCGCCAGCAAGAACACCTCCGTTTCGGGTGGTGGCGACCTGAGCTCCGGCACTGCTAGCAACATTGGCCACTCTGATACCACCGTTGGTATCGACAACACTGGTTCCAGCATGAGCGGTGTTGGCATGTCGGCTCCCTCGAGCAATGTGACCATCAGCAAGACCGGTGCTGACTCGCACAACGACGTGACCGTCAACAACACTGCCAAGCTGACTCAGACCAACACCAACCAGGTCCAGGTGTTGAACTTCAATCTGCAGCAGGCTGAGAGCGGTAACGTTTCGGCCAGTAAGAACACCGAAGTCGGTGGTCTGAGCTCCGGTGACGCGACCAACAATAACACTCAGAGCACTACTGTTCAGGTCAACAACTAGTAGTTGGGTGTTTTATGGGAATGGGCTTTGCCCCTTCCCAAGCAATTATCCGGGCAATGTAATGGCCCAATTCCAGGCACATCAGGTAAAAGGGGAGGCGGTAACAGATGAGAAGACAGAAGTTAATGACAAATATGGTGGCGGTGGTGATGCTGGGTGCTCAGTTCAGTTTTGCTGGAGCGGTGGCGGCGGATTCGACTGATCCGAGTGTTAGCCCCAGCCCGACTCCGGTAGTTAGCAACAGTCCATCACCGGATCCTAGCGCGAGCCCGTCTGTGTCTCCGGCTCCCAGTGATTCGCCGTCTCCTTCGCCGTCAGCATCTCCGTCTCCCTCTCCGAGCGTAAGTCCATCACCAAGCCCAGCTCCCAAGACTGGAGTTGATCCTTCTCAGACTGGACCTGGAGGATGCCAAGGTGTGATTCCTAAGTGGGTGTTCGATACCACAACTCAGGAATGGGTGGCTGCAGATCAAGGCTCGTTTAGTTGTGATCCTAGTGGTTATTGGCTGTCGCCGAAATATTACTTCAACAAGCGTAGTGGCTGGTATGAGATTATTCCATCGACTCAAGCGTCCCGATTATCTGATGAATGGGTTACTGCGCCGAATGTGGTTCACACCCAAATGGGTGACCTGCAGGTGGGATCTCAGGACTACCAGATCGCTAAAGCTTTGGGATTATTGGACGGTCCGGACAGCATCGTGGTTTCCGGTACCGGTGCGAACTCGACTAATCAGGCGACCATAAACAATAGCAATCAGTCCTGGATGGATCTGACCAACCTAGTGAACGTGATCAACACGCTGCAGAGCAACGCTACCTCCGGCAACGTGGCCGCTAATAGCAACACCCAGGTGGGATCGGCGGTGACGGGGGCGGCGAGTGTGATTGCGAATCTCATTAACCTGCTGGCATCGGCCTGGTCATGGTCGAATGGCAACATGTCGTTCTTTATGCAGAACTTCTTTAACCTAAATCACGATCTTAATTTAAACCCGACCGAGTCGACGACTGGCGGGGGAGGCCAGATTGGTGGTAACGCGATCACGAGCAATACCGGTTCCAACTCGACGAATGTGGCGGGCGTAAACAACTCGTCGTCGCTAGATGTAAATGCTCAGAATACGGGCAACATTGTGAACAACGTGGACCTGAACGCTCAGTCGGGCAACGCGTCGGCGACCAGTAACACGGTGGCGGGCAATGTGGCCTCCGGGAATGCGACGGCTGAGGTGAATATTATTAACCTGATTAACTCATTTATTAATTCCGGCAGCTCGTTCTTCGGGATTATTAACCTGTTTGGCACGACCAATGGAGATATCTTGTTCCCGGATGGCTTCCTGAACGGTCTGCTGGCTTCGGGTACGGGCAGCGGCGGCAATACCGCTGGGATATCCAATACCGGCTCTAACTCGGCCAACCAGGCAGGCGTGAACAACAATTCTCAGACCACGATAAACAATACATCGCTGGGGACGATTAACAACAACATCAACACCACGGCGGGCAGCGGTGCGGCGAGCGCGGATAGCAACACTCAGGCAGGTAATCTGTCGACTGGTAATGCCAGCACTACCCAAGGACTGTTTAACATTGCCAACAGCTCGATCTTCGGTGACAACGCAGTGCTGGTGATTGTAAACGTGTTGGGTCACTGGGTGGGTAAGATCATGACCTTGCCGGGTGGTACGACTGAGTCGGCGCTGCTGACGGGTAACGCTACAGTGAGCAACAACAATACGGGTTCGGGTTCTACCAACCAGGCGAATGTGAACAATAACTCGACTGCCAACATCAACCAGTCGAGCGTGGGAACGATTACCAACAATGTGAATGTGAACGCGCAGTCGGGTGACGCGACGGCGTCGAAGAATACCGAGGTGGGGAATGTCTCGACCGGTGATACCAAGGCGGCTTCGAGTGTGGCGAACATCTTTAACTCGGTGTTGAATGTGAAGCATTGGTTCGGGGTGCTGGTGATCAACGTGTTTGGTGATTGGCTGGGTGACGTGAATAACAACACGGCGGCGGGTAACAGCGCGCCGGCCGGGCAGGGCAGCGGTAGCACGCCGGTGCCGGTGAGTGGAATTGCCGCCGTGATGCCGAAGGTGGGGTTGCTGGGTCTGATTAGCGGCAGCGGTGACGGTGGTTCAGGCACCGTGAGTAACGCGACTGTGGTAGCTGGTGCTGGTGGCGGCAAGGTGCTAACGGCCGCAGCGTTTCAGCCGGAATCGGCTGCTACCAAGGCGGCCACTGAGGTGGCAGCGGGCAAGGACATGAGCTTGGCTTTGGGTTTGTCGGCGGTGGGCCTGTTGGTGGCTGGGGCTTTGTATTCGATCGACCAGAAGCTGAAGCGTCGTTAGAATATGGCGTGACCTGGCCAAACCCGTTACAATAAGCGCACCATATTCAGGAGTTTACCGGTGGGCTACAACCCTTACATCATAGTTCCGTTTGCCACATGGGCAGTGGCGCAAATTACCAAATTCGCGATTAACGCTTTCAAGGGGCGGATAGACTTCCGGTACCTGTATGCCTCGGGTGGTATGCCGAGTGTGCATTCCGCGGTAGTGTGTTCGCTGGCTGTGACAGCCCTGCTAGTTGATGGTGTGAATAGCCACTTGTTTGGATTTACAGCGATTTTTGCGGCGATCGTGATGTACGATTCATTTGGCGTCCGCCGGTCGGCAGGAGAGCAGGCGGCGGCCATCAACATGATTATTGGTAGTCTGGATCACCAGCGTGTTAAGCTCGAGCAGCCTGATCTGCACATTCGCGAGATCCTGGGTCACCAGCCGCGGGAGGTGACTGCTGGCGCCATCTTGGGTGTCGCTCTGGCTACATTATTCAACTATGACAAACTCGGTGCATTCGGTGCCTTCCTGGAGGCCGTGCCCAAGCGTCCGGAAATGTATGTATACCTGGGTGTTTTTGTGGTGCTACTGCTGGGTGGCGTAATCACTAGGTTGGTGCTGCGGGCTAAGTACCCCAAGTCGAAGATTATGAAACAGTTAAGCAAGCGCATTCTTACGGCCACCCAAACTATGGGCTGGTTGGGTTTGCTGAGCGTGGTATTGGTATACGAGAACGCCAGCTACTTTGCGTGGCGATTGTGGCCGCTGTTGGTATTGGCGGTGAGCGTACTGTGGGGCTTGTGGCTGGGAACAGCGTCGTACAAGACGGTACCGGCAACCCTGGTCGCTGAGGCGAATGAGGCTCGGAAGCTGAAATGGCTGAATTGGGGCTCGAAAAACCGCAAGAAACGCGCGTAGCCTCTTAGGTACCGTAACCGGTTTGCGGTATAGTAAGGGGGATGACGCAGCGCCAAATGCCACATTTTGAGCGGCATGTTCGCGAGTTTCACCGTACGCGCCGACGGTTTAGGTTGATATTGGCCGCCTTGTTTGCGGTGTTGCTCGTGGCCGTGGGGGTGCAAGCGGTTCAAACTCTCGCGGCTGGTAGTCACATGATTTCAGGCCGGGTCTACAACGCTAGTACGGGTGCCGGGTTGGCGAATGTGAAGCTGTTTGTTTGTAACGTTGGCACTGCTGTGACGAATAGCACGGGTGAGTTTACGATTCAGGGTCCGAGAGGAAAGTCCGAGTATTGTGTGCGCTATGCGGGCGGAGCTCCGGGTAATTTAACCGGCCCGCGAGCGGTGAATAATAACGCGGAGGTGGGGGCTAGATCGGCGTACGAGTTCCAGGCCATGGGCGTGAACTGCACATTGGCGGGCGGCTGCTCGGCTGATCAGCGCCGATGGGACCGGGCGGTGGACTCAGGTTTCGATTTCGTGTTCGCGAGCGTGGTTGGTAAGGCGGCTGTGCCGGCGAGCCGGGTGTTGCTGCGGGTACCGGTAGCAACTGAACCGAGCGGCGTGTTGGCAGCAGCGGCCGGGGCACCGAGTGCGCCGAGTGATTTTCAGGCGACGGTATCGGGGAGCAATGCTGAAGTGACACTAAACTGGACGCCGCCCTCGGGTGGGACCGGAACACTAGTGTACAAACTGGAGCGGTCACTTGACCAAACTACTTGGTCGGTGGTTTCGAGTACCATTGCGGGGCCACCATACGATGATAAATCGGTTAATTTTGGAGTGCATTATTACTACCGGCTGAGTGCGGTGGATCAGGACGGCAGGGCTTCCTATTATGTAACCAGTGATGCAGCTACGGGTGACTATAGTGCCAACACCAGCAACGATAGCTCGAACTCTTATACCAGTGACGATTCGCTGGTGACAGTGCAGATACCGGCCGGCACGCTGCCGACCGACGCCGATTGCAGTGTGAGCTCGGCGGGCATACCAAGCACGGCCAAGCAACCGGGCAGCCAAAGCAACCCAATGGTAATGGGTCCTTATGCGCTGGTTTGCAAAGCAATTAGTGGGGAAGCGATTACGGATTTCGCGAAGCCGGTGGTGTGGACCATGAAGTTGAGCGGGAAGCTGAAGAATCTGGTAAACCCTGTGCCACAAGACTACGATTCGGAGGGGCACGTGACGCCGATACCCTCGTTTAAGTACAGTGATTCGGCTGAGGCACTGACGTTTAATATGACGAGCAGTGACCAGGTATTGGTGCTGGCATCGGTCCCCCAAGGTGTCTCGCCCAATCTGTTGGCGGCAATACTGGTGGTGATTGCAATAATTGTGGGAATCTTCCTGCTAATTATGCGCAAAAAGCAAAAGGACACGTATATCGACTACATTCGGCACAAATATTACAATTTATAAGTAAGCGGACCCATTTGGCCGTTGACATCCGTTATCTGATTGTTTAATATGTTGAGGTCTTGAAATGGTCCGGATGACGTAGCATACCTAAAGGGTGCTATTTATTTTGACCTGAAGATGGAGTAGCTTGAAATCATTGATCGTGCAGTGCAATGAAGGTCAATTGATTTATCAATTGACCATGTGATGCGGTCTTTCGGGACCGTAGACACAAACCAAAAGTTTTTTTGAGCGCCAAGCTCAAGCAACCCAAAGTCCTACGCCTAGTGTGTAGGCATATTTGGAGAGTTTGATCCTGGCTCAGGATGAACGCTGGCGGCGTGCCTAATACATGCAAGTCGAACGAGGTCTTCGGACCGAGTGGCGAACGGGTGAGTAACACGTTGGTACCTACCCCGAAGTGGGGAATAACTGCCCGAAAGGGTGGCTAATACCGCATAATACCGCAAGGTTAAAGCAGTAATGCGCTTCGGGAGGGGCCTGCGTCCCATTAGCTAGTTGGTGAGGTAACTGCTCACCAAGGCGACGATGGGTAGCTGGATCGAGAGGTTGACCAGCCACACTGGGACTGAGATACGGCCCAGACTCCTACGGGAGGCAGCAGTAAGGAATCTTCCACAATGGACGAAAGTCTGATGGAGCAACGCCGCGTGCAGGATGACGGTCTTCGGATTGTAAACTGCTTTTATACGGGAAGATTATGACGGTACCGTATGAATAAGGACCGGCTAACTACGTGCCAGCAGCCGCGGTAATACGTAGGGTCCAAGCGTTATCCGGAATCACTGGGCGTAAAGCGTGCGTAGGTGGCGCATTAAGTGAGATGTTAAATCGTGTGGCTCAACCATATCGATGCATCTCATACTGGTGTGCTAGAGGACGGCAGAGGCAAGTGGAATTGGTAGTGTAGCAGTGAAATGCGTAGATATTACCAGGAACACCAATGGCGAAGGCAGCTTGCTGGGCCACTCCTGACACTGAGGTACGAAAGCGTGGGGAGCGAACAGGATTAGATACCCTGGTAGTCCACGCCGTAAACGATGCATACTAGACGTATGGGGTATCGACCCCCTGTGCGTCGAAGCTAACGCGTTAAGTATGCCGCCTGGGAAGTACGGCCGCAAGGCTAAAACTCAAAGGAATTGACGGGGACCCGCACAAGCAGAGGAGGATGTGGTTTAATATGACGCTACGCGTAGAACCTTACCGAGGCTTGACATCCCTGGGACCCGCTGGAAACAGTGGGGTGCCTTCGGGAGCCAGGTGACAGGTGCTGCATGGCCGTCGTCAGCTCGTGTCGTGAGATGTTGGGTTAAGTCCCGCAACGAGCGCAACCCTTATCGTATGTTGTATTTTTCATGCGAGACTGCCCGGGCCAACCGGGAGGAAGGTGGGGATGACGTCAGGTCGGCATGGCCCTTACGCCTCGGGCTACACACGTCCTACAATGGCCGGTACAACGCGCCGCGAAGCCGCGAGGCGGAGCTAATCGCAACAAAACCGGTCCCAGTTCGGATAGCAGGCTGAAACTCGCCTGCTTGAAGTCGGAATCGCTAGTAACGGTAGGTCAGCTATACTACCGTGAATACGTTCCCGGGTCTTGTACACACCGCCCGTCAAACCATGAAAGTCGCCGGTGCCTGACGTGTGAGCTTCGCCTCGCCCTAAGGCAAAGGAGATGATTGGGGTTAAGTCGTAACAAGGTATCCGTACGGGAACGTGCGGATGGATTACCTCCTTTCTAGGGAGAAACTAACCTTGCAGCAGAGCAATCTTTGCAAGAGTTAGGTCGATCTTGGTAGATTGTAACTCAGTACTGACAATCTACTTTTCCTGCTTTTTGCAGGACAAGACCATCAGTAAACTGAAACCTTGAATCTGACGTTGATTGCACTACCCAGTTTTTAACTATTCCAGTACGGAAATAAAAGAGCCCCATGCGAGAGGGCTCTTTTATTTTTATCAGCTGCTAGAGATTGTCTTTTAAGGTGTTATTTGGTAAAATACACCGGTAGTTTCGGGCAGCTAAAGCCCTAAACGTGAGGGGCAATAGCTCAGTTGGCTAGAGCACCTGCTTTGCAAGCAGGGGGTCCAGGGTTCGAGTCCCTGTGCCTCCACCATGATTACAAGGGCGATTAGCTCAGTTGGTCAGAGCGCGTCACTGATAATGACGAGGTCGGTGG
>DASXHH010000002.1:0-83318 GCA_036488585.1 Candidatus Saccharimonadia bacterium
AACTCGCCGATTCGATCGCTCGACCGCAGCAGCAGGCAGCCGGGCAGTAGTGGATATTCGTGAACCTGCACGACCGGCGGCTCGGCCTGTACCTGATGCAGAGCCGCGTTGACTAGCTCAACGGTTGGCCGTGGTCCAGGCCAGTAAACCCAGCACTCTTCGGGGGACCGCCGCATGGTAGCTTCCAGGGGTAGGTTCCTGGCGCCGCAGCGGTAAACCGCCAGTTCTACCATAAGCTGGCTCTTGTAGGCCAGGTCACCCTGATGGAGCGTGGTGCTAGCGGTCAGGTAGTACCCGCCGTCAGGAAAACTTGGATCGGGCTCGACTGCGACGATCAGGCGTTGCGCGCTATCGTCCTTCAATTCAATCACCTCAGCTCTTCTGTTGAAGTACGGCTGATATACTATACAATTTTTTGTTATTTCTTACAAGAGTCAAGAAAATTAGGCGGTGGGCTGGAGGAGCTCGGAGGGCCAGGAGTCACGGAACTCATATAGGTAGGCGGGCGGAAGCTGTCCGGCCTGGAACTGCCCCTCCAGCTCGAGCCAATGGTTGGCCTGAGCTGGATACCAGGTTTGGCCCTGCATGAGGGGCGCCGCGTGGTGCTTGCGGTAGATGGCCTCGAGCTTGCGGGCCCGGCGGTCGTAGGAACCGGAGGCGAAGCGGCCGTCGAGGCCATAGCGCTGGTAGTAATTGAACAGGAATTCGGGAACATAGAGGAAGCCGTCCGGGTAACGGGCGCCGATTTGCAGCATGAGATCCCAATCCTCTAAGCCGGGCAATTCGGGATCGAAACGGATGCCGGCGTCAGTGATGGCGCGAGTATACATAAAGCCGTCCATGTAGGCCTCGACGCGGGAGTGAAAGATGTCTTGCAAAGTGGCGTGGTCCGGGTAGACGTCTGATTTGTCGCGGCGGACCAAGCGCTGACCGTCTTGATACAGTTCGATATAGAAATGCCCTTTGGGAAAGCCAAAACTGGCCTTAGGGTGGCGGGCAAAATGCTCTAGCATAGTTTCAAGGTAGGTCGGCAGGAATTCATCGTCGGAGTCGAGATAGCAGATCCATTCCCCCGCCGCCAATTCCAGGGCGTGATTGCGGGCGGCACTAGGGCCGGCGTTGTCTTGGTAGTGATACTTGATGCGCGGGTCGCCGAAGCCTTTCACAACCTTAGCAGTGAGATCAGTGGAGCCGTCGTCGATGACGAGTAGCTCCCAGTGTGGGTTAGTTTGGGCCAGAACGCTCTTGATGGCGTTGCCGATCATAGTAGCCCGGTTGAAAGCGGGCATGATGATCGAGGCGGTGGGCTTCATTACTCCCATTATAACTCAAGTTATAACTCAAGCATAAGAAAAAAGCCGCGAGTGCGGCTGAATAATTTCTTGGTAGCGGGGGCAGGATTTGAACCTGCGACCTCTGGGTTATGAGCCCAGCGAGCTAACCGAACTGCTCCACCCCGCGTTATTAACACAGAATAATTTAACAGAATTTAGTTCCGTGGTCAATGATTTAACCTGAGGGGACGCTTTGCCTCGGTAAAGGCGTATTATGAAGCTGAGAGTTAGCGAGGAGACGGGATGAAAAAAGCAGTTATGGGCTTGGTGGCCGCAATGGTGCTATTGGCACCGGCGGTAGCAGCGGCGTATAGCGCCGAGAACCAGCACGATTTGACTTTACCTAAGGGTGAGACCAAGACCGGTACGTACTACGCCGCGGGCCAGACAGTAACGATTGATGGTGATGTGGATGGAGACCTGATTTGTGCCGGGCAGACTGTGAGTGTTAACGGTAATGTGCACGGCGATGTGATTTGTGCCGGACAATCAGTGACAGTGAACGGCACTGTGGACGGCAGTGTGCGGCTGGGCGGCCAGGACGTAATCGTGAACGGTAGCGTGGGCCGCAACGTGACAGTGGCGGCGCAATCGTTCACCCTGAGCCAGGGTAGCCACGTGAGCGGAGACCTAGGCGTGCTATCGCAAACCGCGGCGGTAAACGGCAGCGTCGACAGGGACGTGTACGGTCGCATGCAGAGCCTGGCTTTGGGTGCGAGCAGCGGGGCGGTGAGTGTGACCACGGGTGCCCTAACCATGAGTGGCGACGCGAAGGTAAACGGCAACTTGCATTATGAGAGTGAAAATTCGTTTAACATCGACAAATCCAAAGTGACCGGCGATATTTCGCACAGCACCCCGCCGGCGCGCGATATGCGAAACGCGGATAACGCAGCCCAGGCCGGCTTTGCGCTGCGGCTGTACTGGATCTTCGCGGGGCTGATTTTGGGTCTGGCGTTTGTGTGGCTGATGCCTGGGTTAGTGCGGCGAGCGTCCGGGATTATGCGCGAGAAGCCGGGCAAGAGCATAGGCTGGGGCGTAATAGTGTCACTGGTAGGGCCAGCGCTGGCTTTGGTGCTAATGGTGACAGTGCTGGGATTGCCGCTCGGCTTGCTGGTGGGAGTGGCGTGGCTGCTACTGGTACTGACCAGCTCGATCTTCGCCGGCATTGCCGCCGGGTTGTGGCTGCTAGACCGGGCAGAGTGGGAACGCGGCTCGCTATGGTGGGCCGCCGCGCTGGGCGTGCCACTGACGGTGATCGTATTGAGCGTGCCGTTTGTGGGCGGCATTATCGGCCTGGTGGCCACCTGGTGGGCCGTGGGCGGCGTGAGCTTAGCGGCCCGGGCAGCGCGAAGCTAGGTGCTCGAGCGGCCGGCCCAAAAATCAATCCATTGCTGGAAGTTAGACTTGGGACCGCTTGATTTCGCAGGGGTAACATCGGCTGAGGGTTGCGGCGCTGGACTGTCTTTTGGAATGATCACGACGTTCTCTCCGGGCAGCTGCAGACCAAGCTGCGAGCGGGCCTCACGGTCTTTGTACGAGTTGGTCTGGTAGTACTGAATGTCGTAGGCCAGCTCTTGCTTTTGGTCTTTGAGCAGGCCGATTTGCTGGTTGAGGGTATCAATTTGATGGCCGAGTTCGTAGTTGCGATGGATAGTTTGGCCGAGCACCACCACCAGATACAAAACGGCAAACGCACCCAGCACGTTGACGACGCTGGAGCCGGTAATCTGAAATTTCGGTACCCTCATGAGCTTAAGTATATAGTATACTGAGTCGCGAACCGCGGGCCCGTAGCTCAGCGGTCAGAGCAGGCGGCTCATAACCGCTTGGTCGCTGGTTCAAATCCAGCCGGGCCCACCAGTTGACTTATTACTTATACTGTGTTATTATAACTGTCATCCTTTGACAGTTTTTTGTAATGGGGAGCTATCCGGGCGCATGTCGTGTACCTGGTTAGCTCTCCGTTGCTACCGCGGCGAGCTTGCATTACCCACTACGACTACGACTGCACAGAGGGTAGCGGACTGGAGAATCGAAAATGCTGTATTATGTCACGCTGGACACAACGCAGACGGACCACCCGCTGGTCAACGCCATCAAGCGCACCATCGAAGGCGAATCCGTCCCGGGAGCCCGCCTGGTCCAGGCCGGAGAAGTCTGGTACAAGGGCCTGCACTGGAAGGAATCGCTCGACGGGTATCGGGCGCAGTTCAGCCACATGGTGGTCGAGGTACCCGCCGTCCTCGACTCGCCTGCCGTGTGCAAGGTCGAGCTGGAATTCAAGGCAGAGGACCTGGTGGGCATCACGCCAGGGCTCTACGATGACACTCCCGGCATCTCATGCCAGATCACCACGTACCGTCACGAGGGCTCCCCCGTGTACCCAGTGCGGATCGAGAGCGTGAAGCTGAGGGGTGCCGACGCCTTCTCGACTGTGAACGAGTACTACAGCCGCTTCATGGCGGATCCGTCATCCTTCATTCCCACTACGCCCTGGGTGCCAACGGCACCCATCTAGCCGACAAGTAGCAACGGAAGCATCCATGGCAGGTGGCCTAGACGAGAATACTCGCCCCGGCCCCTGCCTGCTTTCGTTTTATACCATCATATGATGCCATAGTGACAATTCGAAAGTCGGTTCCGACCTCTACGCCGCCATTTCGCAACGGAACAGACCATCCGACCACTCGGCTTACACCGAAGCCACCCACTGGCTGAACCACCGCCCCGCCAGGGGCAGCAAGCAACACCTACATAAGGTGGAGCCCAGCTGCAACTTGGCGGGGCTCTTGATGTTCAGGAGTTCATTGCTAGCCCGGTAGTATTTATACGCTCGGCCTCCCTAAGAACTACATACCAGCTAGTGAGCTCTTCCCGGATATGGTCCCACCGAGATCCGACTAGGCCCACCAAAGAACTTATGCTTAATATTTCGGTTTGCTCCAACTCACACTCTGCGCTTGCCTAGCTAATTTTCCTATTTGATGTTATTATATCGCGTGCGAAGGTAATTGGAATCCTTCCCGAACGCAAGGGGGCTAATATGCCGCTCGTGCAAGCCAACTTCAAGAAGTCGTGGCAGCTGCCAGATGACCCAAGGTGGCCCATTGGCGCAGGCACGCCGTTCCAGCGCGCAGCCTTCGGCATGTGCCAGGAACTGAGTCGTCTTGTGGCGCAGGCAGTCAACGTCATCGACAATCTCCCCGAAGGCCGGTGGCTCACGGACAACCAAGTAGTCGTAAACCCGGGGATGCTGCACTCACATGCTCTGAACGCGAGTGAGGCTCAAATCCTCATCAACCCCGGTGGCGGACCGCGCTACTGGCTCTTCCGAGAGCGCCGACAGAGGCGGCGTCGAGCCCGCATCCACGACTTCGTGAGAGACGGGCTGGTCCGACTCGAAGCAGGAGATACTGACTGGACGTTCCCCGACTACGACATCGAGATCATCCCGTCCCGGATGACGGGGTCTACCACCCGCGGCAACCGCACGATCGGGGAACCGTGGGGCGGGGCGCACTCGATTGTACAGGCGAGCCCCATGCCCACCCACTGCTGACCGAGTCAGCCTATCGCCCCGCCGGGGCGGCAGCACCGCATAGCGCGGGGCCCTGCCGTTCTAGGTGGGGCCTTGCTATGCCTGGAATTGGTCGGGTTGATGTCATTACGAGGCAGTGGCGGCCATAGTCCGGCTCAACCTCTGCCATTAACTCCAGTTCGCTAATCTCCTTGCCTTGCATGGATAACACCATGCGGAGTACAGCTAGGCTACAGGCGGCCATATTATCCTGCTTGTAGTATGGAGGCATAAGACCATTCTAGCCCCATGACGGGGCTTTAACTTTCACAATTATTTATTCTGAGCTGACGGCCTGAGAGTCTCATGCGAGATGGGGCGCTCGGGTCGTGGGGCTCCACTGTTGCGCACTAGCGCAGTGGAGCCCCCATGAGGGGTGAGCCTCATGTTGTTGGTTAGTTGGGAAGAGTGGCCAGGGCCTGGGTGCCAGGACGGAGCTCGTGTCCGTAGGAGGTGATGTACTCGCGGAGAGTGTCGGACAGTTGGCCGCCGATCACGTCTGCCGGGAGGTACCCGGTCCGGGAGAGTCCCAGATGCACCCGCACCATGTCGATGAACACCTGCTCACCGATGAGCCTGTAAGGCTCCGGGGCAGGGTTGCGCAGGAAGGACTGAACGGATGGCAGGACGCTCAAGAGCGAAGAATCCGACACGATGTCGAGTTCCTGCTCGGCGATGATCTTGGCGATCACGAGCTTGGCCTCACGGCTGGTGATGCAACCAAGATGTGCCCGGACCATGTCGGCAAACGACAGACCGGACCATTCGGGCGGCACGCTGCCGTTCACGACCGGCAATCCCAGCTGGGTGCGAACGATGTTGACGAACAGATCCCGGTCGAGACCGGGGAACGTCAGGTAGTCCAACAGTGCGGGCCGCAGGCCCAGCATCGTCTGGAGACCCACTGAGCTCAGTTCGGCTGGCGGAATCAACTCGGCCAGCGCGGCCGGAGCGTCGAAGGCACAGCTGAGGCCGAGCTCGGCGCGGACGAACCAGCGGCGGAAGGTCCGCCACGAGGGGCCGCGGAACTCGTTCTCAATACCCGCGATGATGTGGAGGGCGGCTTTGAGTTCGGCGTCGGTAAAGGCCGCGAGTTCGGCCGGCTCCACATAGTGACTGCTCAGGAGCGTGGACACCAGCTGTTCGTGCAAGCGCTTCTCGATGCAGTGTTGAATGTAGTTTGGCGCGGTACGGTCGATGGTGTCGCTCATGGAGCTCCTCTCCGAGCGGTCAGCGATCTGTGATCTTGTCCCAACTAGTTTTGTGTCAAGGCGGTTCTTAGAATTCTTGGGCTTTGTTTATAAAACAAAAACGCCTGAGTGGTTCTTCGGAACCTGTCTCAGGTACGCTTGAGCGGTATCAGAGGCAGGTAGCGACGACGGGTCACAACAAACGATTTTGCTATTATGAGTCGCGCATACCCTTAAATTTCAGTTGAATGTTAGCACTAGCATGATAGTTTGTCCAGATAGGGCCAAAAGCAAGTGGACAGATGTTAACATAAGAACAATATGGGAAAAAGCTACCAAGTAGAGGCCCGCCTGGACCTACCCGATTACGCGGCCGAGCGCCGTTACATAATGATGGAGATTGGTCTGGCACAGCGGGAAATGGCAAAGTGCCCGCACTGGATACCATTCTCCTATCCGGGCCTAGGGATTCTGCAGCGGGCCGATTGGCGGCGGTATATTCACGAACTGGAGCGATATGGCCGGGAGTTGGACCGCAACGAGAACGAGGCGCGAGAAGGTTTGTGGCCGCTAGTGTTTATGGTAGTGAATGACCAGCCGGAGCCGGTCGCTAATGTGCGCATCCGGCTACAGGTGGAGGGCGGACAGGTGTGGCCCAAGCACAAGCCCCCCACTCGCCCGCTCCGCGTGGACGGAGCACCGGAGCAGTCTAACACGCCTAGGCTGCTGCGGGCGCGCGGTTTTGAGCGGCGGCATATACGCGTTACGGCGCACGTGGTCGAGGCGGAATTTTCGCGGCTAGAGGCTCACGACAATGCCCGGCTGCTGAGTCAAACATTGTATGTGGACGCGCGACACGGAGCGCGGATAAAGTTTGAGATTGGTTCGGGCAGCCGATCGCAGCAAGGGGAAGTCCGGCTGCCGGCCAGTCCTCATGTCTTTCTCAGTCAAAGTTAATAAGCTAAAAACATGAAGCGAGTTTTAGTTGTAATAGCAGTATTGGCCGGCGTGGGAGGACTAATTGCCCTGTTGGGTTACCACCCACATAGCGATGGGCTGTCGCAGGCTGCGTCTTCGAATGGAGGCGGGGCCACGAGTAATAGTACTGATACACCGACGCCGCAAGCCACCCCGGTGGGCGGATACAAGGACGGCACGTACACCGGCAGCAGCGTTGATGTGGGCTACGGCACAGTGCAGGTGCAAGCCGTTGTGGCGGGTGGGAAGATCACAGGCGTGAATTTCTTGCAGATGCCGTTTGATGCCAGCCGCTCGGCTATGATTGCCAACGAGGCCAAGCCGATTTTGCAGCAAGAGGTAATTTCGGCCCAGGTTGCAAATGTAGACCTGGTGTCTGGTGCGACTTCTGACTGGGGAGGCTTCGTGAAGTCGATGCAGGCGGCACTCGATCAAGCCAAGTAATGAAGTCGACCCGCCGCATTATGGGCATGCCGGTAACGCTAGAGGTGCCGGATGGTAACGATAGAGCCGCAGCGATGGAGGCGGCGTTTGACCGGCTCATGTGGGTGGACAAGGTTTTTAGCACCTACAAGCCCGACAGCCAAATCAGCCGGCTAAACCGGGGTGAGCTTAAGGCTGGCCAGTTGGACAGTGAAGTGCGAGGGGTACTGGCGGCCTGCGAGAAGATGCGCAAAGTGACGGGCGGATATTTCGATATTCGGCGGACAGGTAACGAAATTGACCCGTCTGGGTATGTGAAGGGCTGGGCCATCGGTGAGGGGGCAGAGATACTGCGGCGGGCCGGCGTGGAACGCTACTTTGTGGATGCCGGCGGCGACATGCAGGTACGCGGCGAGTGGCGAGTGGGCATACGCAACCCGTTTAATCGTCAGGAAATCGTGAAGGCGCTGAGGGTCAGTAATGTGGGCGTGGCTACCTCGGGTACGTACGAGCGCGGTGAGCACATCTACGATCCGCACACCGGCAAGCCAGCGACAGGGCTGGCTAGCCTGACGGTGGTGGGTCCAGATATAGTGACGGCTGATGTGTACGCGACGGCAGCGTTTGCCATGGGCGCAAATGGTGCTGAATGGGTGGCCGCGCAGGGCCTGGAATGCTACGCCATTGCACCGGATGGAACGGCCACGTTTACGCCGGGACTGCGGCAATTATTCTTGTAAAGGAGTGCTAGTAGGCGAAGCGCTCGGTATGGATGAAATTGCGAGCCAAGCCGAGGTGCTCGAGGTTGGCGGTGACTGCGTCCATCATGGGAGCCGGCCCGCAGAGCATGACTTCGCGACTGGAAACGTCGGGTACGAGCGCGCGGAGGTTGGCCTGGTCGACGACGCCGGTGGTGAAGCCGGCCACGGTTTCACCTGAAAGAAGGTAGTGAACGACGGCACCGCGACGGGCGGCCAGAGCCTCGATCTCGTCGCGCAGGGCTAGGTCGGCGCGAGTGCGGACAGCGTACAGCACCACCACATCTTGGATACCAGCTGGCAGTTGCTCAAGCATGGAGCGGATAGGCGTAATACCAGAGCCACCAGCGATTAATAGCGCCTTAGGCCGGGTGAGCCGGGCCGGTGTGAAGTGGCCGTGTGGACCGTCGATGGAGACCAAGGCACCAGGCTTGAGGCCGGAGAGCGAGCGTGTGAAATCTCCGACCTGTTTGGAGGTGAACCGCAGGTATCGGCCGTTGGGAGCGGTCGAAATGGAGAACGGGTGGGCTTGCCACCACAATTCCGGCGTTAAGAAGCGCCAGATTATGAACTGGCCGGGCTGGTACACGAGTTGTTCAAGATGGCGCCCGCTAACGTATACGGATAGCATGTCGGGCGTTTCGTGCACGATTTTTTCGACTCGGAACTGGTGCTTATACACCAGGTATACGGGCCAAAGGAAGCGGAAGAAACCGATAGCACCGAACGCTAAAACGTAGAGCGAGAGCCAGAAGGCCTCGAACAGTCGCTGGCCAACGAAGTCTGACCCCACCGAGAGTTGGTGAGAAAACGCAAGCAGGATGGCGAGGTACGTAAACAGATGCACGTAGTACCAGGTTTCGTATTTGAGACCGCGGCGGACGATGCCGATGGATATAAAGACGATGCCGATGAGCAGAAGAGTGGCGATGGTGGCTTTAAGCACATCGTTCCAGTTGAGCATGAAGTCGGAGAGCTGGGCCAAGATATTGAAATGGTTGAGGATGGCGTAACCCAGGGTGAGAAAGACGGCGTGCAGGATAATGAGGATAAGGGCCGAGTAGCCGTTCCATTTATGCAGCCAAGTGAGTTTTTCCATCCCGATCGTGTTTTCGAGCACGGGCAGGCGACTCAGTAGCACCACCTGCCACAGGATCTGGTAGGTGCCGATTAGGCCAGTGAGGTTACCGACGGCCAGCTCAACGGAGTAGAGCGCGGCGTGCGTGTCGTGGCCACTGGCATGCCACCAGAATGCCGCGATAATAACAATGCCGGCTGCATAGAGCCAGTACCAGAGTTGGCGACCGAGAGGGAATGTTCTAGGATTCACTTAGTTAGAGTAGCATGTGACCGCTGAGAAATGGCCAAGAAGGAGTTAAGAAAAGATGGTTTCGTACCCGACATTACACGAGATAAAGGCCGCGGCAGATGAGTATTGGACGGCGTGGCAGGAACTTCTGGCGGCCCGGCCGGAGCTGCGGCAAGCGGTAGGGCAGCACTCGCCAACTGCGCTGGGCTGGAAGGTGGAGGGCGAGGTTTCGCCGCTAGAAGTGGCTGAGCGGCTATACGAACTGGGCGACCACGTATATATGGGGCCAGTGAACGGTGAGCGCGCAATCCTTACCATCCAGAAGCCACAGGCGGTGGCGCTTGATACACTCCAGGCGATTAAGGTGTTGCAGCGGCGGCCAAGCCGGCCAGAGGATCAACTAGGGCCGGATAGCCTGGACTTGCATCTACCGCACGGTGTGCCGGGGCTAGAAACCGTTCAGAAGTCTCTATACGGTTCCGGGGCCAAGGCTGAGCACGAGCACAATGAATTTTACCGGTGGTTATCTGTGAAGTACAAGAAATACGAGTTTAAACTCCAGGATCACACGCTGTGGGAGATATGCGCCAAAGAAGCGGCGCGAGTGTTAGGCGCCGACCTGACTATTGCTTGAGGGCAGCGTTAACGGCGTCGCGAAGGGTGGCATAGTCGTAACCGCCTTGGAGCTGAGTGCCGTTGAGGTAGAAGGTAGGCGTGGCGTTGATGCCGAGTGCATTACCGTCAGCCATGTCTTGCGCGATGACCTGCTTGAACTGCTCGTCGTCGATGGCCTTCTTGAACTTGTCGGTGTCGAGGCCGAGGTCTTTGGCGTAACCAACGATCTTGCTTTCGGCATCGGTGCCGTTTAACTCACCCCAGTCCTTCTGATTTTCGTATAGCTTGTCATGCATTTCCCAGTACTTACCCTGGTCGCCGGCAGCCTCGGCAGCTTCGGCGCCGAGCATGGCGTTTTGGTGGATCTGGGTAAGCGGGAAGTTGCGGAAATAGAGCGTAACCTTGCCGTTGTAGTCCTTCATGAGCTGCTTAACGTTTGGATAGGCGGCGCCGCAGGCCGGGCACTGGTAATCGCCGAACTCCACAAGTTGAACGGAGCCGGAGCCGGTTTTGTGCGAATTATCGCGAATAATTTTTGAGGCGTCGCCTTTGGGCGCAGGTGTGTTGTCGGGCTTGTTGGCGAGTGCGAACACGCCGATCATGGCTCCGACTACGACGATCAGAATGGCGGTAAGAATTTTGGCTTCCTTGGACACGAGTAAACTCCTAGTACGAATTAAGCATACATGATTGTGAACAGCTTGGGCTGAGAAATTGCACGGGCGCCGTAATTATTCCCAGCTGAAAACTTTGACAGCGATGACACCAGAGATGACAGCCCAAACGAGCAGGCCGAGGAGGTCGCCACGGACGGCCCAGAGCGAGGCGTTATCGTTGGCGACGTGGCGCAGAGCATCGGCGAGGTATGTGAGCGGCAGGAAGCCGGTAATGACGCCTAGCAAATGCGGGAAGCTGTCGCGCGGGAAGAAGGTGCCGGATAGGAACATCATCGGGAATTGGATGAGCTGGGCGACGGGTTGGGCCTGGTCTTCGTTTTTGGCCCAGCCGGCGATGGCGAAGCCGATTTCTTGGAAGACGGCGCTACCGATGAGGGCCAGAACGCCAAAGGCCAGCCAGTTGGCAGGGTCGAGATGGAAACCGAAGAACAGGATGCCGATGGTGGCTAGGAGCAGGGTTTGTACCATGCCCATTATGAGGCGGGTGAGACCCTGAGCGCCCAGGAACATGCCGGGGTGAATGGGTGTGGCTTGGAGGCGACGGAGCATGCCGGTGGTCTTGTACGAAACGAAGGCGAAGGCGACCGAGAAAATGCCGATCTGCATAATGGAGAGGCCGATCATGCCAGGCAGCAGGAAGTCGATGTAGGTGAGGTTTTTGGTTTTAACACCGGAGGCGTCGACCGAAACGATGCGCGGCGCGCCGGTGAGCTGGTCGTTCATGGAGCTAGTGATCTGCTGCAGGATTTGTGCGGCGGCCTGGCCGTTACCTGGGCGTTCCTCGTTGTAGTGGGCGGTAACCTTAGCGGGAACGGGGACGCCGTTTTGGATTTGGCCAAAGCCAGACGGGATGGTAACGGTGAGGTCGGCATCACCTTTGTCAAGATCGGTGGCGGCCTGGTCGGTAGTCGTGTCGGTAATCTTGAAGGCGGAAACGTCTTTTAGCGCTTGCTCAAACCGGACGGCCAATTGAGTGTGCGATTGGTTGACCATGTCGATCTTGAAGGACGCGCTGTTGTTCTTGAAGATCAGGCCGAAAACGGTGATGAATACCATGGGGAAGAAGAGCGAGAAGAAGATGGCGGTGCGGTTGCGGAAATACATTTTGAGCGAGGCCACGGTGAGGCCCTTGAACGCAGCGTAACCGCGGTTTTTGATAAGGCGGCGGCGGGACTTGGTGGCCGCAGCCTGGCGGCGGCTGGCAGTGAGCCGCCAACCCACGCGGGCGAGCACCAGCACGGCGACGGTGATCCAGATAAGGTTGGCCTTCATTAGTCCCTGAGCTCCTTTCCGGTGAGGTCGATGAAGACGTCTTCGAGGGTGGCGGCTTGGACCTTGGTGTGAGGCTTAAAACCTCGGCCGAGGAGTTGCTTAATGAGGTTATCGGGAGTGTCGAGGGCGATTATTTTGCCCTCGTCCATGATGGCAACGCGGTCACACAGCACCTGAGCTTCCTCCATGTAGTGGGTGGTGAGGATGACCGTGGTCCCCTTCTTTTGGATTTGGCTCACTAGATCCCAGAGATTGCGGCGGGCTTGCGGGTCGAGGCCGGTAGTGGGCTCATCGAGGAATATGGCAATCGGCTTGTTAACCAGGGTGGTGGCGATACTGAACCGCTGGCGCTGGCCGCCCGACAGCTCTTTGGCGGCGGCATGGGCCTTGTCTTCAAGTCCCACCTCTCGTAGCAATTCCATGGCATCGGAAGATTCGGCATAGAGATCGTTAAACAGGCGCAGCAGCTCAATTAGCTGGAGGTTTGGGAAGAAGGCCGAGGATTGGAGCTGGATGCCGATGCGCTCTTTGACTTGATAGGCTTTTTTGCGCACATCAAGCCCGTCGAGCATAATGGTGCCGCTGGTGATGGAACGTAGGCCCTCGATCATTTCCAGGGTAGTGGTTTTGCCGGCGCCGTTGGGACCGAGAATTCCGAAGACCTCCCCTTTTTTAACGCTAAAGCTTAAGCCTTTAACGGCCTCAAAGCCGTCGTCGTATTGTTTGCGTAGATCAGTAACTTCGAGAATAGTGGTCGGCATAACGGGTACAGCTTACCATGGCAAAAGCAAACCAAAAAGGCCGCTAAGAGTGCGGCCTTTTTGGTTAGATACGGCAGGTTTAGCCCTTCTTCAAAACGAGCAGACCCGTGCGCGGGTTCTCCACGGACACGTATCCGGCCGGCATCATGTCAACGGCGCCGTCGCGGACATCGCGGGCGAAGAAGTAGATGCGCTGCAAGCGCCCGCCTTTAAGCGTTACGTCCTTCATATGAAGGTAGTACTGCTGTCCTTTGGAGTTGGTTTGGGAATATGCCATACAAATTCCTACTTAATTATCTTACCTGTTATTATGCTTATGCTATATCTGTTGTCAACGACTTTTTATCTTAAGAAACGAAGAAATTTGAGCGTTTGCTCGAATTTGAACTCGATTAGATATAGTTCCGACAGGTTTTCATTTTTTATTAATTCAATGCTGGCAGGTACTTATCAACACGAGTATTGCTCGTTTTCCACAGGTTAAGCGTCCGACGGACAAGGCCCACCTTTGACATAAGACTGCCGAGAAGGGACTATTGTATTAATTAAGCATAAGAATGATGAATCATCAGCTGCTCCAATACATATCATTTGCTAGAAGCAAAAAAATGAGCGACGAGGATATAAGGTCCAATTTGGTATCCGCCGGTTGGTTGGCGCAGAAGGTAGACGAGGCGCTGAAGGGCGGCGATAAAGCCCTGCTCGTGCCTCCACCGCCGCCGCCGAGTGCCGGATCCCCGGTGGCGGGCAGCACTCAACAGCCGATCGCAGTGGTATCTCAGCGCACAACCCGGGGTCTGGAGTACGTCATCATGTTCCTGGCGCTGGGAGTAACGGCGATTTCGCTGGGTGAAGTGCTCCACAGTATTGTGGATGAGAGCTTTGGCAACACTAGCAGCTTCGAGGGGCTGGTGTCGTACGCAACGTCGGCGCTGATTGTGGCGTTGCCGATTTTTGCGATTTTATTCTTGCGGCTGAAGAAGGCTGAGCAAGGTGACGCAAACTTGAGGCGGGATTCATCGCGACGGCACGCGGTGCAGCTAACCCTGATCGTGGCGTTTTTGTGGGGGTTGTTCCGCTTGGTGACCTACATTTATAGTCTGCTGAACGGTGGCCTAAGTAATTCGATCGGGGGCGGTGGCGGAACGGTTTCCCCGGTGGCTAATTTCCTGCACGCTTTGATTACGGTTGCGATCGCCGGTGGCATCTTTGCCTACTATTGGACAGATGAGCACCACAAGGGACAAGAATAATGAAACGGTATTACATCTTCATTGGCCTGCTGGTGCTAGTGGCGGTGGCGGCAACTGTTGCTCAGTCATTCATGGGCAGGAGCGTAAAGACTGACCAGGGCCTAACCCAAAACATCTCAGATTTTGATACCACAATCCAAGACTATGCCCTGGCACACAATGCCCTACCGCAGTCTAACCAGGTGCCGGTACCGGGAGACGTGGCTTACTCGGTAACCGGGCGGGAGGCCTACGAACTATGCGGCACGTTTTTGACCGAGAACCGTGATCCTAACCCTAGCGCCAACGTGAATGTGCCGGGTACGATCGACGCCACCTATCACGGCAAGGGCTATCAGTGCTTTAACGGCTCAGTGTCGCTGCCCAATACGGTGATTGAGCCGGCCCCGAAACCAAGCGTGACCCCAACAGTGCGCCCGATCATTCAGACGACGCCACAAGGAGCGGGTAACTAAACGTCGGCGAAGAGCGTAATATTGTCGTGATCCACGCGAATAATGCCGCGGGCGATTTGAAACTCCAGACGTTGAAAGCCGGTGTTTAGGACCACGGTGCCGCCGGTGAGGAGTGAGAAGAAGTTGATGTGGCCGGCCAGGATATCGAAGGGACCGGTGCGGTTGGCGGCACTCACACTCACGGCCTCGCCTTCGTAGTAGGTTTGATACGGGCTGATAATGCGGATCTTGAAGCGGTTTTTGAGCTTTTTTCCGTCGTCGACTTTCTGGGCTGCACCATAGGTACCGCCGGAGGTGGTGATGGCCATTAGATGAGGATCTCTTCGATCCCGCTCAGGGTTTGCTCGCGGCTAAAGTAAGCGCCGGGGATGCCGTTGAGCTTTTCGGTGACGAAGAAGGTCTGCGAGAAAAATTCGATGAGTTTTTTGGCCTTCTGGTAGTCGGCGCGATCCTGGGGGCTAAGCTCGTTTTCACCGATGATAGCGATAATGTTTTTGAGCGAGTCGTATTTCTGCATGATGGCCTGCACCTGGGTGACAAGCAGATAGTGGCGGTCGCCAACGACTTCGGGCGTGACGAGCGAGGAGCTGGTCCTAATGAGATCGACGGCCGGGCGGATGCCCATTTCAGCCACCTGACGGGAGAGCACGATGACGGAGTCGATTTGTGAACTAATTTCTTGTACAGCGGGGTCGGTGAGGTCGTCGGCCGGGACGTATATGGTCTCGACGGCGGTAATGGAGCCGTTGGCGTTGGAATAGAGGCGGTCCTGGAAACGCTTGAGGTCGGAGAAGATGGTAGCCTGGTAACCACCCTCAGACGGAATCTGGCCCATCATAGTAGAGAGCTCATTACCGGCCTGGATGTGGCGGTAGACGTTGTCGACGAAGAACAGGATGTCTTTTTTCTCCTCGTCTCTGAAGTACTCGGCGAGAGTGGTGGCTGACAAGCCGACAATGGCGCGCATAGCCGGATTCTCGTTCATCTGGCCGTAGAACATGGCGGTGGACTTGAGCATGTCGCGCTCTTTAAGCGTTTCGTACAGCTCGTGGCCCTCACGGATGCGCTCACCGATACCGGCGAAGAAGGCGAGTTTGGATGGGTCCTTACCGACGTTGTTGATGATCTCCATAATGAGAACGGTTTTGCCAACACCGGCGCCGCCGATGATGCCGATCTTGCGACCTTTAACGAACGGGGTGAAGAAGTCGAGTACTTTGATGCCAGTTTCGAGCAGCTCATCCTTGTTGCCGAAGAGCTGGTTGGAGGAGGCGTCGGTGTATATACTGCGGCGCGGGACGTCGGGGCCCTGCTCGGGGCCGTGATCGGCGGCCTGGCCCACCGCGTTGTAGAGGCGACCGAGGGCCTTAGCACCGGTGGGGACCGCAATGGTGGTCCCTGTGGAGACGACTTTGGCGCCGCGCTTGACCTCGGGGCTGACGACGAAGGCGATGCAAATAGCGTCGCGGCGGTCGTTGTAGGAGTTGACCTCGAGCATGATATCGGGGTGACCCTCGATGGAGAGGACCTCGCGTAGGGGTGGGCGCTCGTTGCCCGGGAAGGCTACTTCTACGATGAGGCCGCGTATGGATACAATGTGGCCGGTAAAGCCGGTGCCGGCTTTACGAGTGGGAGCTGTCTCGGCCGGTGCCGGCGGGACGGGAGGAGTGGTTACAGCCGAAGTTTCGGCCGCCGTAGCCTGAGCCGGGGTCGCTGATGCGGTACTGGGTGGCGCGGTTTTGGCCGCTATTTCTGCCATCTCACCTCTAAGCGCTAATGGTTATATTCTACAGTATTAGCAGGAGAGAGTGCCAGTGACACTGGGGGGAGGATAGAACAAACCCCTGCCCCGGCGCTGGGCGCAGGGTCAGGGGCGATTGGTTAGAAACCAGGGAGCCGGGGGTACTTATCGACGATAGCGCGCAGATCAGCTTCGGTGTATCTGGCGCGGTCGATGCGGGTCCACTCGTTGGGCGAGAGATTGGGCTGCCAGGGACAGACGGAGCGCATCCAGTCAAGGCGGCCACTGAGCTCGTGGGTCCAGGGGTCGCGCCGGGTGTACTGAATGATCTGGCAGTTATGGATGCGGTCGTGAGGAACAGTGGAGGCATCCAACTGGGCGTATCGCTCCAGTGTCATCCGCTCGATTAGGTAGCGGTAGCCCCACATCACCTCGCCGTGACAGACCACCAGCACATTCATGCTGCTACATTCGCGATCGAGGGTGCCAAAGAGCCGGTCGAGGCGCAGGGTCAGCTGAGCCATGGATTCTCCGTTCGGGGGAATCCACGAGAACGGATCGGTCTGCTTGCGCTCCATCGAATCCCGGTAGCGAGTCAGGCGCTCTTCATGGGACAGGGTGTCTAGGTCGCCCCATTCACGCTCGCGCAGCCTCACCTCGCGGTACCAGGGCGGCCCCTGAGTGCCAAGTAGTGAGGCCGTTTCGAGAGCGCGGATGTGATCGGAGACGTAGCGGCGGTCGAAGTAACCCAGCTGGTTGGCATTAAGCCATTCGCCAGCCGACTCGGCCTGCGTGACGCCCTTGGTTGAAAGCCGGTATTGCCAGCCCAAACGCTTCTTGTACTCGGGGGTGAAGAGGCTGAGGTCGCCCTGTCTCGAGGCCTTTGAGGCCACATTGCCTTCAGACTGGCCGTGGCGTACGAAGACGAGATTGATCGGCATGGCCATTGAAGACCACCCCTTTCTGGTTGGGAATAGGTGCACACCTGCTAACATTATACCAGACTGTAATAATAGCCTCTTGTAAATAGGCTTAGTTAATGGAGAGGGCGTTCATGGCGTTGACGATCTCTTTGATGCGATCGTCGGCCTCGCCACGGCGGGCGCGGTTGTAGGCCATAATGAGGCTCACCTGCAGCTCGCGGGCACGCTTCTTGGCGGCTGACATGGCGGTGAAACGCGAGGCGTATTGAGCTAGGCGTGATTCGAGGATGACCTGCGAGAGCGCAATTTCGAGCATAACCGACTCGAGGTAGCGCACTACGTCATCGACGCTGGGCTCAAACAGGTACTCGCGGGGGCTAATGATGTCACCGTCGGTTTTTTCGTCGGCATCGGAACCGAGTGCCCGCACCCGACCTAGCAGGTCGATGCGGCCGACTTCCTGCACCGACAGTGAGATGTATTTTTGGAACCAGACCGTCGGCTTCTTGTAGCCAAGCAATTCGTCAACGATCGGCGAGACATCGATGGCCTGGTCGACGTCAGGTAAGCGGAAGTAGCGCTTGATTTTGGCATGATTTTGCACGAATTGGGTAGCACCGTGCGCGCCGATCACAATCAGGTCGGTGGTCTTGGGATCGAGACTGTCGAGGACGGTGTGGACGATGCGTTGGTCGATATCTCCAGACAGACCACCTTCGGAGGTGAGTACTAGAAACACATTGGGTTTATCGCGTTTGGGGCCGTTTTTACCGGTAAGCCGCTCGGTGGGGTCGATACGGAGCTGGGTGTAGATTTTCCAGAGTTCGGCAAAGAAGAGCTGGCTGCGCTGCACTCGGTCTTTGATTTTACCGATGCGCATGGAAGCGATGGACTCGAAGATGCCGGTGAGCTCGGTGACGGTACCAACCTGGCCGGCTTCTTTTTGGATGGAGAGCGCTTGAGTACCCATGCGAGCCTACTTCTTGACCTGGGGTTGAGCAGCAGCCGGGGCGGGGGCAGCTTGGGCAGGGGCGGGAGTGCCGGGTGCACCCGGGGCGGCTGGCGGCTTGGAGCCGGGAGCGCCACCCGCGGCGCCGGTTACACCCGCGGTGGACGGCGGGGTGGGCGCCTGTACAGTCACCTCACTGAGCAGCTTGGCGATGGCGGCGTCCCAATCGGCGTCGGAGCTTTGGGCGGTGAGCGAGGTCGCCACTTCCTTGGCTTTGCGCTTGAGGCTGTCGATGTTGATAGCGATTTTGCCCTCCGTCTTCATGACTACACCCATGATCAGGTCCTGCTCGTTGGCGGAGTAGACCACGTCCGGGGGTTGTTTGAGGGCTTCGTAAATTTTCTTACCGAGCTCGAGATCCATTTTGCTCTCCAGGGCCAATTCGGAGCCGAAGTGCGAAAATTCGGCTGCCTGGCGGTAGGCGGCCAGCTTTTTGAACAGCATGGCGGTAATTTTCTTCTGGCGCTTGGTCTGACCAACACCACCAACGCGGGACACCGACAAGCCGACTGACAGGGCTGGACGGATGCCAGCGCGGAAGGCCTCGGAGTCGAGGATGTACTGACCGTCGGTGATAGACATGATGGAGGTAGGCAAAGGGCTAGTGATGTCGTTGTTGGGAGTGAGCACCACCGGGATGGCCGCCAAGGTGGCGCCGTTTTTGGCTAGGCGACCGGCGCGCTCGAGCAGACTGGAGTGGGCGTAGAACATGTCGCCTGGGTAGGATGCGCGGCCAGGAGCAACCTTGAGCAAGAGCGACAATTCGCGGTAGACCTTGGCATGGTTGGAAAGGTCATCATAGATGATGATGCAGTCTTTGCCGTCGTTCCAGAGGTACTCGGCGACGGTGGCGCCGATGTAAGGCGCAAGGTACGACTGAGTGAGCGAGTCGAATACCGAGGCCACGATGATGACGCAATATTCCATGGCGCCAGTGGTGTTGAGTTGGGTAATGAGCTTGTCGACGTCGGCTTTGCGCTTAGAGATGAGGACATGAATGACAATGCGTCCGGTCCCCTTCTGGGCCAGTGTGAGCTGCATGGTGAAGGCGGACTTTCCGACCTTGTTGTCACCGAGTACGGCGATACGCTGCCCCTTCACGAGCGGGAACAGCTGGTCGGAGATGGCCACGCCGGTGGTGAGTGGCTCGTCGAGCTGTTTGCGTTCAATAATGCCGGGCGCCACCTTGAACACCGGGTCGTAACGGCTGAAGGTGATGGGACCCTTGCCGTCGAGCGGAGTCCCGTTGACGTTGATGACGCGGCCGACCACGCTCGCGCCTACGCCGGTTACTAAGGCATCAGATTCAATGACGGCCAAGGTGCCGATCGGGATTTCCTCGGCGGTCATGTTTAGCACCATGACGGTATCGGCGCGCACTTCGCGCACCATGCCTTGATGTCCGTTTTCGAAGTAGATGAGCGCGTTGACGGCAACTTCGCCGAGCCCGCGGATGGTCACGAGGAACCGGTCGACGGCGATGACCTCGCCGGTGGGCCGGCCTTCGGAGACCAATTTGGCGAATTTAGGGTTATCAAACACGTTTCAGAATCTCCGCCAATTTATCTCGGCCGTTTAGCAGCTCCTGCTTCCAGGTGTAATCGAAGACGCGGTTGGGCGTGCGGATAACCACACCCCCGCCCAGGTTGCGATCGGCCACAAATGACAGTAGCAATTGCTGGGTGGTGTTGTTGTGAAACCAGTCGACCAAGGCAGTGCGCTGAGCGCGATTGGGCATGGCAGCGAGCATGATGTGAACCTCGGGCAGCCTGAGGTTTTTGAGGTAAGCCACCAGCTCCTCGAGCAGCTCGACCGTGGCTGGGCGGCCAGCCAGCCAGGCCTCGATCACTAGCGCGGTCTCGGCAGAGTGGGTGGGCTCTTCGGTCACCTTGGCGCCGACCGTCTTGCGGACCTCGGCGTCGCGGTACCAATCCAGGTAGCGCTCGATGTCGTAGGTGACGGCCTCGAGCAGCTGCGGGCTATAAACCGCAGCCGGTAGGTTGAATTCGGGTTTGGTGGCGGTATTAGTTGCCATCGCCGAGCAGGTCCTTCCTAATGTCTTCCTTGTGGGCTTCTAAGCTAGACAAAATAAACTGCATTTGCGAGCCCAGGTCCACGCCCGAGCCGAGAGATTCCGAGATGTAGCTGGCGACCACATCGCCCAGTTTTGTCTCAAATTTTTCAGCCAGGCGTTTCTTTTCTTCAGCCAGTTCCGCCTCCATGCCTTGACGCAATTCCGTCCGTTGGTGCTCGACCGCCTGGTGAATCTGCTCCATGGCTTGGGTGGCGACTTTGCGCACCTCTTCCAGCGTCTTCTGGTAGGCCTCGAGCTCTTCCTCGATAACGGTAGTAGTGAGGCGCGAGACCTGTTCGCTCAACTTCTTGGAGGTGGCGCCGAGATCAGTGCCAAAGGTCTGGGTAGCCTCGGTGATTTTGGTCTCGTAGGCGGCTTTGAGCTTATTTTCGAGCTCGGCAGCGGTCGGCTCGGAGACGCGAATGGGCTTGGGCTTACTCTCGGTAGCTTTGAGCTGTAGCTGCAGGCGGTGGAGCTGGAAACTTTGTACCACTACCACTACCGACAACATTAAGAGCACTCCGACCAGGACTATCAGTTCCATGTTCACCTCGCAATCACCATATACATTGCCCCACCGGACACCGCTAAGATCCCGACAGCTATCGCTATAACTTCCATTAAGCCCTTCAGCACTGAGCCATTAGATAACGGGTTACGACCGATAGATATGATGCTATTGCGAACCGCAGCGTAGAGCAAAACCGAAATTGAGGTGAGGGCAGCGATGAGAATGAGGCCCGCGATGATTATCCGGATGGGTGAGACGGCTTTGCCGGCCAGAGTGTTAGACAGGTTCTGGAGCCAGTTGGGCACCACGTAGCTTTGCTTGCCCTCGGAGGCGGTGTAGCTGGAGACCGAGATCACAACCGGGATTTGGCCGATGCTAACCTCGGTCTTGCCGCTGCCGGTGTCGACGGTGGTTTTGGTGGTGCCGTCGCCGCTGCCGTCGAAGTCGGCCTGGGCGGTACCCACCACGCGAGTACTGGTGCCACCGGCCTTCTCGCCCACCCCAGCGATTGGCGACACTGTGATGTAGTCGCCGACGTGAATCGTGCCGCCAGCTGTGGAGACCAGAACACTGGCCGTGCCGCTGGTGACTACCTGGACCTGGCCAGAACCGGTACCGGAGAGTGAAATCGAGGCCGAGGACGGCGGCACGACCACACCAAAGAGGCGGTTGACATTGTCAGTGTCGGCTACCACCACAGCACCACTATTTTTGTTGTCCAGAGACACAAGGCTGCCGGCGGGGATGTTCTGGGAGGTGGCGAAGCCTTGAGACAAGCTAGCCCAGGCCGGCGCGGCAACACCCAACGCCAGCGTTATTACAGCTAATAGCCCGATCTTTCGCGTAATCCCCACCTGGGCGCGGGCCTCCTACTCACCTCTTTATAGTGGTTATGATTATAGCAGAACGGGCGATGACTGGACACTGAGAAGTGGCTCTAGTACCATAAGCCCAATGCTAAGTTTAGGTGGAGTTTAATTTCGTATGGATGTACGCAGACATGGTCAGGCACCAGAACACGACTATGCAGATGTGCCAGCAGCCCCAGCCGCCTCAGGCACTCTCGGTCGTATACTCGCGATTCTACTGATAATAGTGTCGGTAGTGGTACTGGGATGGTTTGGCAACAAGGCGCTGGCCGCACTAACCTCGGACGGTGGCGTAAAGGGCAAACAATACCAGGCCGTGTTCCTAACCAACGGCCAGGTATACTTCGGCAAGGTCAGCCACGTTGACTCGAGCTACGTAAAGCTTACTGACATTTACTATCTGCAAGTGCAGCAGCAAGTGCAGCCGAAGGATAACTCCTCGTCGCAGCAGCCCCAGGTGTCACTGGCCAAGCTCGGTGGTGAATTGCACGGTCCGGAAGACGTGATGTATATTTCACGTCAGCAGGTGCTCTTCTGGGAGAACCTAAAGAACGACGGCAAAGTCGTAAAAGCGATCGCCAGCTACAAGGCCGGCGGCAAGTAGATTGCCCACCCGCAGAACGAGGCCCCACCGGGGCTTTTTTCTGTTAGACTGGCGGCATGGCAATCAACAACGAACCTCATATTCACCAGTTGGTAATGTGCGCCAATATTTTTATCCGTAAAGATGACAAGTATCTGGTGCTCCACCGGTCGCCGCAGAAAACTTTCGCACCGGATGTGATACACCCAGTGGGTGGCAAGATCGACCCAAACGAGGATCCGTTTACAACCGCCGAGCGAGAGGTGCTCGAGGAGGCCGGCGTGCAGGTGAAAAACATGCGGCTAGAGGCAGTGATTAACGAGCTGCTTCCGCCTCCCCGCCGAGACTACAATTGGCTGATTTTTCACTTTACGGCCGACTATGCGGGAGGCGACGTGGTTACGACCGAGGAGGGCGAGCTGGTGTGGATGACGGCCGACGAGATCAAGGCGTCGAGACTGTTTCCATCGGTGCGACCGCTGATTGATAAGATCCTCAATCCCAATGCCGGCACAGTATTTGCGACCTTTGCCTACAATGAGCATGATGACATTGATGGAGGCTCCGCCGTAATAAGTGAGTGCGCCCACTAGCCCTCGGTAAGACCGAACATACATACAAACAAAAAAGGAGCTCGAAAGCTCCTTTTTTTAAGTTTGCGACCTAAACTAACGGACAGCTTCGGTCTTGGGGCGAGCTTCACTGACGGTGAGCTTGCGGCCCTCGAACTCGGCACCGTCGCCCTTGGCGATAGCGGCGTCGGCCTCCTCGTCGTTGGTCATCTCGACAAAGCCGAAGCCCTTCGAGCGACCGGTGGCGCGGTCCATGATAACGGCGGCGCTGAGCACCTCACCGTACTGACCGAAAAATTCGCCCAGCTCTTCGTTAGTTGTTGTGTACGGCAGATTGCCGATGAACAGTTTCTTGGCCACTTAGCTTGGCTCCATTAATTACATCCAAGCTTGCAGCCGGGACGTTGGAATCATAACGCAGGTTTATACGTCTGTAAACGCCTCAGCGTGGTACCAAGGTGTAAAAGTTAGCAGTACAAACACGAATACCGCATAGAGCTGAAAAGCAAAAACCAATATTGAAACCAACGCCCAGCAACTGGTGACGATGGAAGGGGTAGTGATGGCCTGGGAGAACAGCGTGATCCAGAATGAGGCGCCGCGCCAGAGCAAACTGAGCGCGATAGCCAAGCCCACGCTGGCGACGGCTTTGAGGGCCAGGGTTTGGTAGGGCCCACGCCAGTGGCCGCGGTTGGTGTAAGTGGTCGTGAGTGTAACCTCGTTGCGAGCCTCGATGAGCATATTATAGACGGCCCAACAGATCAGATAGGCTACTAGGCCCACGATGGCCCAGAAGGTGACGAGTGCGATATGGGAGGCAATATCGGAGCGCAATAATACATCGAACCGGGAGTGGAACTCGTTTTGCGAGAGAGCGATGGCAGCGGAAGTAATGCCAAAGTGTTCGAGTAGGCTCTGGCTCTGGGCAAAGCAGATGATTATGGCCGAGAGCACTAGCGAGACGAAGACTTGCGGGCCGGTGGGAATTACCAGGTTCATAAGACGGGCGGTGAGCGATAATCGGGCGGCCATTAGCGGCGCCTCCAGCCGAGCAGTAAGGCCGTCACTAGCGCGACCACCGCGCCCAATAGCAGTGCGCCGGCTAGGTCCGGGGTCCACAGCGGCGAATGCAGTTTCACCTGGTAGTCGGATTGCTTGGGGGTGGGCACCGGACTGAACGCGGGAACGCCCGTCATATGCTGTTGGATATAGGCCTCGTTACAGCGGGCCTGGGTGAGCGAATCGGTCTTGCCCATGCAGGCCTGCTGGGCATCGGCATAGAGCTTGGTGTTGGGGTCCTGGGCGGCCTGAGAGGCGGCCAGTGCCCGGTTGTAGGAGCCGGTGAGGGTGTAGGTGACGCTCGCGCCCATGTGAGTTTTTACAAAGTCCTTGAGGTCGGCGACGACGGAATTAACATCGGGAGAAGAACTGGAATCGATTTGGACGATTTCGTCGGCTAGCGCATGGGATGTCTTATTATTTTCAGAAAGGTTATAGAGCCCTAGCACACCCAATACGATGGCGGCGAGCACAAAGAGCATACGCTTGGTCATAGATATAGCCTAAGCCCCGGGACTATTAGCTGTAAAGCGTTGTACAATGCGCATACTTGGAGGAGCCATGGAATTAACAGTCTCTAACCGAACAATCATCCGAATCGTCTTCATCGTAATCGTGTCGGTGTTAGCGGTGCGGCTGGGGGGCGAGCTGCATACCCAGATCGTCTGGATCCTGACCGCACTGTTTCTGGCGCTGGGGCTGGAACCAGCGGTGGACCGACTGAGCCGTTATATGCCGCGTCGCAGCCGTGGTTTGGCGGTGGGCATCGTGCTGCTGGCGGCGGTGACGGTACTGGCATTTATTTTGGTGGCACTGCTGCCACCCTTCGGCTTTCAGTTGTACCACCTGGTGGTGAACTTGCCGGCCGCTTACGAGCAATTTGCCCAGGACAACCCAGGCCTGAACGGATGGCTAAACTCGGTACTTAACACCTCCAATACCACGGGGACACTACAGCAGTTATCACACCAGCTACTGACGTTTGGCGGCGCCGGCGTAATGCTGTTGCGCGACTTTTTCGGCGGCATTGTGGCGATAGTGACGATACTAATACTGACCTTCTTTATGGTGCTGGAAGGGCCGAAATGGATCGAGGTGTTTTGGAGCTACTACCCCGAAAAAACGCGCAATCAGTACCGTGGGCTGCTGCGGCAGCTACACGGTACAGTGACGGGCTACGTGAATGGCAACTTAGTGAAGAGCCTGATTGCGATACTGGCGTCGGTGGTTGCTCTACTGGCGGTGGGATCGCCCTACGCGCTGGCATTGGCGTTGTTGGTGGGCATCTTGGACCTGATACCAATGGTGGGTGCGACCCTGGCGGCGGTGACCGTATGCCTGGTGGTACTGGTATTTAAGGGGGTGGCGCCGGCGCTGATTATGCTGGTGTTCTTCGTGGTGTTCCAACAGTTTGAGAACTACGTGTTCCAGCCAATAATTTTTGCGAGGGCGGTGGAGGTGTCGCCGCTGGTGACGATGCTAGCGCTAATAATAGGTGCATCGCTGGGTGGGTTTATCGGAGCGCTGGTGGCGATACCGGTGGCGGCCAGTCTGCAGATTTTGGTGAAGTACTGGATGGGCCAGCGCCGGGCAAAGGGGTGACGTTAGGGGGGGCGGGGCTGTTGAGCACCGCGAGCAAGGACCGAGGGACGGCGGTTAGTTAACCTGCGTAGTGCCGCCGGAGGTACTGCTAGAGGCGCCGCCGGAGTTGGGTGGATTGATGATGATACGGCTCGCGGTAATGGAGCCGTCGGAGGCGGTTTGCCCTGCAGCCAGGATGGTGGAGCCGGTGGTAACGTCGGACAGAGACGCGGAAGACCGGTCGGCGCCGTTGAGATAGGCGGTGCTGGAGCTGATGTTGACGGTTTTGGAGGCGCCGGATGAGTCGGTAATGGTGATAGTGCTGCCGGAGACGCCGGTGACGGTGCCGAGGGTGCCGAAACCACCTCGCCGGAAGCCACCTCCCCCACTTCCGGCCCCACCGAAGCCTCCTGCCGAGCCGTTATAGCCGCCCGAGTTGTTGCCGGTCGAGGTTGAGGCTCCCAAAACCTTGCCGGCGGTGTAGTGGCCGGCGGCAAAGCCGAGGCCGCCCGCTACCAGTGCGACGGCCACGATCAGAATGCTGAGGTCGAACCGCTTCACGACCGAACTTTCACGGGTTCAGCGGTGCGGTCAGGCTTGGCGGATTTGGCGATACGGTGGCTCCCCTGCTCTGCCAGCTGCCCGTCAGTGAGCTGGAAGGTGAGGTCGGTTTGGCGAGCGATTTCTAGGTCGTGAGTGACGGCCACAATGGTGGTTTTGCGAGAGCGGGCGAGCTCGTGAAGCAGGTTCACGATGAGCTTACCAGTGGCCGAATCGAGGTTGCCGGTGGGCTCGTCGGCCAAGATGAGCTTGGGCTGGTTGGCGAGGGCACGAGCGATGGCAACGCGTTGCTGCTGGCCGCCCGACAACCGGCTGGGCTTGCGGGTTTGCTCATCGGCGGTAATGCCGACCTGCTCGAGCAACTCGATGGCCCGCGCGTGGCGCTGGGCGCTGCCGACGCCGGCGAACTCCATTGGTAGCATGACATTTTCGAGGGCGGTAAGGTTGGGAACTAGGTTGTAGGCCTGGAAAACGAAACCGATGCGGTCGCGGCGATATCTGATGAGGTCGCGATCCGACAATTTGGTGATATCGTCATCGCCGACCAAGATGGCCCCGGAGGTGGGCTTGTCGAGCGCACCGAGAAGACCGAGCAGAGTGGACTTGCCGGAGCCGGACTTGCCAATGATGGCGGCGAACTTGCCTTCGGGAATTTCGAAGCTAATGTCCTTAACGGCGGTGACGGTGCCGGAGCCGGAATGGAACTGTTTGGTTAGATTCGTGACGGTGAGCATTTATTATTCTCCTCTCATAACTTCGGCCGGGCGGACCTTAGCAATTAAGAACGCTGGAACGGCGCTACCAAGGACAGCGATGAGTAGAGCCGCGCCGAGTCCATAGAGCAGGATATCGTAACCGACGACGGCGTGTAGGCTCTGGAGGCTCTGGCCGCCGACGCCAAGCAGGCGGGCGAAGCCACGACCCGCGCCGCCGCCAAACCCACCGCCGGGGCCGGCACTAGAGATGGTGCTGTTTTGGACGAGCAGCCGGAGTACTGGGTTGCTGAGGATGAGCCCGCCGATTACACCAACCACCGCGCCTGCCAGGGTGAGTGTGAGTGCCTCGGCGACGAACTGACCGGCAATCGTGACGTTGGAGGCTCCAATGGCCTTGAGTACACCGATCTCACGGCGGCGCTCCCGAACGATCATGAGCATCGTGAGGAAAATGATGACCGAGCCGGCCACCAGCGCGCCAATGAGGCTGTAGAGGCTAACGGTTTTGATGTTTTCTAGCGGCTGGACGGCCTGGGTGACCTGCTGCTGGGCGTTTTGAACATCGGCGTTACCGCTGCCGAGCGCATTTTGAACGGCGGTAGTGGTGGACGCCAGATTGTCGACCGTGTCCACGGTGGCCGTGGCGCTGGTGACGTCGCCGGCCTGGCCGCTCAGACGTTGGATGGTGGGCAGAGCGAAGATGACTGTGTTGCCCTGGCCGCCATTGCTGCCGCTGTCGAAGATGCCGGCAACCGTGATGGTGGCGTTGTAGGCCTGGAAGGTGGAACCGACCTTGAGGTTGTTCTTGGAGGCCATGTCGGTGGAGATCAGCGCCTGGCTGGTATCCTTGGAGCCGTCGATGGCGGAGCCGCTCTTAATGGTGATGGACTGGTCGCTCAGGCTAGTCGGATCAGTGGTACCAAGCACCGAGACGGGCGGTGTGAAGCCGGCCGGAAGCTGGCCGCCGCCGCGAATGAACACGCGACCGCCGCCGCCACCGGAACCGCCGTTACCACCGGCGTTGAGTTTCACTGGGGAGGTAAGGCTGGTGGTGGAGTTGCTACCGGTATCTGCGAAGCGGCCGAAGCTAGGCGTAGATGAGCCCGTGGTGGGTAGGCGGTCCTGCAGCGTTTCAACCAATTTAGTGACATGTGGAACCTGCTTGACCTTGTCGAGCTGAGCGGTGGTGAGGGCGTTGTTGGCATCGCTAAAATTACTAAAGCCCGCGGGGGAAATGCTAATAGTGTTGCCGAGATTAGCTTTGACGCTGGTAATCCGGGCCTGCACGGTCTTGAGCGAAAGCAGCATGACCAAGGCTAGTCCGACGCTCAGGGCCAAGATCACAGTGACACCGCCACTTCGGATGTTATTACGGAACGCATTGCGCACGCCCCGCGAGACGGTACTCATAAGTTAAAAACTCCTATATTGCTTGTTGTACAACATAACTCACTAAATCTGAGGTTTTGCTTAAGGTGGAGCGGAGCTGTGCCGGTGGAGGCACTATGGCTGACTTGTTTAGAAACGAAAGACAGGATGCTGGGCTGGGGCCTGGGTGACGGGCAGTTTAATGTTAAAGACGCTGCCGTGGCCGGGAGTTGATTCCACCGTGATGGCACCGTGATGGAGATCGGTGATGCGCTTGGCAATGGAGAGACCAAGGCCATAACCACTCACCTGCTCCTTGGAGCGAGAACGATCGGCACGGTAGAAGCGCTCGAAGATATGCGGAATGTCGGAGGCGTTGATGCCGGTGCCTTGGTCGGCCACGGCCAAGTTTACCGACGGGCCGTTAGCGTGGCCGGAGATCGTGACGGTGGATTTTTCGGGGCTGTATTTAATGGCGTTATCAAGCAAAATGGCGAGCAACTCGGTGAGGCTAGTGGCGTCACCCTCCACGGACGAGTCGTCGGCGTCGACCTCGAGGTTGATGTGACGCGCGGCCAGTTGGGTCTGGAAGCGGTCGATGGCGGCTTCGATGAGCTGACGGACAGGCACCGGCGAGACGGCGGTGGGATCGAGTTTGTCGGAGCGGGCCAGCCGCAGGAGGCCAGCCGATAGAGCTTCGAGTTTGGCCAGCTCCTCGAGGTTTGAGTGGAGCAGCTTGCGGGCATCGGCGGCGGAAAGTTGCTTTTCGCGCAGGGCCACCTCGATTTCGGAGCGCATGGCGGTGAGCGGCGTGCGCAATTCGTGGGAGGCGTCGGCGGTGAACCGACCTTGCGCTTCCATGGCGTCCTGGATGGGAGTCAGCGTCCGCCGGGCGAGCCAAAAAGCCGCTCCCCCACCCAGCAGCAAGGTCGCCAAGTTGAGGGCGGAGAGGCGCAGCAGCAGGCTGCGGCGGGCGCCGTTGAGTTCGTCGGAGAGGGCCTGGATATAGTCATAGCGCTGAGACTCGAGGCCGAGCGGTACTGGGAATCGCTCGATGGCGGACCGCTCGTGGTTGTAGTTGTCGGTCATCTGGCCGTCCGAAACGCGGAACAGGGCCGTACTAAACACAAGGCTGAGCACCATGATTATGCCCAGGTACCAGAGGGTGAGGCGGAAAGCCGCGGATTGGATTAAGTGCATTGCTAGTTATGTTTACTTCGTTAGTTTACTCCGACCGCTCAGGTATACTCTATTTTTCCTAGCTTAATCTTCGCTGATGCCGAGTTTGTAGCCGAAGCCGCGAACGGTATGGACGAGCTCGGGGCCGCGGAAAGGGCGTTCGATTTTGTTACGCAGATAGCCAATATAGACCTCGAGAGTGTTGGGGAGAATGTCGGCGTCGTAGTCCCAGACGTGGCTAATGATGTTGGCCTTGGAGAGGATGCGGTTTTGGTTGCGCATGAGGTACTCGAGCAGGGCGTATTCGCGCTGAGAGAGCTGGATTTTGCGGCCGGAGCGCTTAACTTCGAAGGTGGTGGTGTCGAGGGTGAGGTCGTCGAGGGTGAGGATGTTGCCGACGTGGTCTTGCGGGCGGCGGAGCAGGGCGCGCAGACGGGCCAGCAGCTCCTCGAAGGCGAACGGCTTCACAAGGTAATCGTCGGCGCCGGCGTTGAGACCCTCCACGCGGTCGCCGATTTTGTCCTTGGCGGTGAGCATTATGATGGGGGTGCGGACACCGTTGGCGCGCACCTCCTTGCAAATTTCGGCGCCGTCGAGTAGGCCGGGTAGCATGCGGTCGAGCACGATCACATCGTACTCATCGGTGAGCGCGGAACTAAGACCCTCTTCGCCATCGTAGGCCAGGTCCACAGCGTAGGATTCCTGCTCGAGGCCACGCTTGATGGCGCCGGCGATTTTGTGCTCGTCTTCTACGACCAGAATTCTCATGTTACAGAGTGTAACGCCGATCGGCTGAGAATGCGCTGATATTTTGCTAGATGCGATCGAGATCGAAGAAGCGATGATGCAAACTGAGACACATGGCCACCTGCATGGCGCCGACCACTAGCCCCCAAACGCCGAGCACCCAGGTAAACGCCAGGCCGCTAGAGGCTGGGTAGCGCAGCTCAATGAAGCCCGCCACAATGGCCAAGGCGCCGCCGATAATAAGCAGGAACTGCCGCCCGGGTTCCTCGCCGGGCTCGAAGGCGGCAATGACCTCGATGATGCCGTACACGATGAGCGCGATGCCGAGGACTGCGATGAAGGCGGCCAGCGCCAGCCGGTTTTTGAGCAGGTACACGCCGACGCCAATTTGGCCCAGGCCCAGCAGCAGCGAGAGGAACCACATACTCAGGCTGCCCTCCGCGCGAATGCCGACGATAATATTAATAACGCCGGCAATCAGCAGGTACACCGCGAAGGCAGTTGAGATCGCAATAAGCGTAATACCGGGCCATACCACCGCCACAACGCCAAATAAGATAAGGGCAATGCCTCTGAGCATCAGCAGCCACCAGACTTCTCTGAGGTGCCGTCGAATTCCGTCCATACTAACCTCCACACTTAGGGCTTTTACTTATGAGCCATGGTGGGGCCGGGTGCGATGGATGTTTTTCCAATGTCAAACCGATTTAACGCTGCTGCAAGCGGTTTTGGGACGTTTTGGCGCAAATTACAACTGGAATTCAGATTGTGCGGAATGCCAACGCCGGCGCGACGTTGAGTGGAATTGACCATCCGTGATCGCGCAGGTATAATCGGCGGGTAAAACAGATATTCCGGAGTAGCTCAGTGGTAGAGCAAACGGCTGTTAACCGTTGGGTCGTCGGTTCGAACCCGACCTCCGGAGCCAGGAATTATTTGCAGATATAGGCGCTCAGATTGAGGCCTATTTTTGTTTCCGCTAGCTGTGAACTTCGGTTCTAGCCCGGGAAGGGCTCTTTATTGACTAATGATCATAATTATGGCATATTGAATAAGTCTGAGCCACACTCGTACCTATCACTTCCACGACAAGAAAAACCCTGCTACTCCGAGGAGCAACACCGATGTCAGACAGCCCAATTATGGAGCTTGTGAAGAATTGCCTAGGCATCAGGCTGAGCGCCCGCATGCCCATGGCGACACGGCTCACCGGCGACCTGCCCGGGATCTTCGACGAAGAGATCACCTCATGGAGCTCGAGAGAGCTTCGCGAGGCCGCCCGGCGCAATGAAATCGACACCGCAACCATGGATCAGCTGACCCTCGTGGTCCGCATCCTGGGGATCATCACCGAGCAGGCCCGCGAGTGGGTCGGCGTCCGGCTCCTGTGGGTGGCCGAGAGCCTCGGAAGCCCAGTGGGTGGCGCGCATTACGTGATGCCCCACATGTGGGTTGCCATGTACCCTGCCGATCCGTATCTCCTGGCCTTCCGGGCGGGAGAGCGCCATGGTCTCTGCACTTTCGGTACCGAGCTGAGCGTGTACCCCACGCAGAAGCTCGCTGACATGTTCGCAGAGCACGCGAGTGCGGAAGTCCTTAAGCCGGCCCAGTCCTCAGCCGAGCAGCTCTCCTATGAGGCTGCTCAGGCGGCACTACAGCGGCGGATGACCGAACTGGCCGCGACCGCGATCGATCTGGGGGATGAGCCCAGTGACGTCATAGACCTGGCCGTGCTGGCCTCCAAGCTACTACCCCTACTCCACCAGCACTCGCCGCTACCCTGGCGCGTGCACGTCGACAACACCGACCCCGACCAGTATTTCCACTGTGTGTGCGACGCCAACGGAGCCTTCGCGGATGACGCGGAGGGCCCCGATGGTAGCCGACTCATGGGAATGGTCAACGCCGGCAGCTTCGCCGGCATGGACGAGGAGGTCTTCCCCTGGCTCATCCGGACGGTCGTCGTTGACACCGACTATGGTGAGTTCCTCGGCCAGGAGCTGTCCTGGTCGGTCCAGCCCGGCGAGGGCGAGTCGGTCTGCGTCGTGTCCTTCAACGTCGGCGTCGTGGCCGATAACCTCACCCGCGCTGAAGCCGCATTCCTGATGCGGGCCGGTCGGCGCGAGCGGGATGACAGGTAACAGTGACCAACGACAGCCGCGCCCACACCGCAAGGGTGGGCGCGGCGACAACCTGAGTTCTCAAGCCACAGAGCTTGATACCTGAGGCTGATAAAGATTAGCAGCTCTAATGGCGAGGTGGCGGAGATATTGACAATATATAGCTTGAGTTGTATAATGTATACTGTTCTTGGATGAGCTTTGTCCTTACAGACCGCCAGAACACCTGTACGTTAAGACAAGATATCGCACCAGAGTGGAGCGCAGAATCGCTCCGGAAGGAGGCCGTTATGGCCGCCATCGATACCCTCAACCGTGTCCTCGGCCTCGGCCGAGGGGTGCGCATCCACACCCATCTGTCACTCGTCAACCATGCCGCATTGGTTGAGGCCCTAGCCGAAATCGACGGCGTGACCGTCACCCGCGAGAGTGGGACGTCGAGTTTCTGCCACGGTGCCTACACCGCTCCCTGGTGGAAGGAGACGATCTCCGGGGCCGGCTACGACCTAACCGTGTCGTGGTCGCAGAACGCGGCCACCGGCGCTGACAACGGCATCTTCATCAAGGGAGATTGCCCGCAGTGGCGCGTTAACACGGTCAGCCAAATCCTCTACCTCGCGCGGCCCGGTGGCATGTTCCGTGATAGCAACATCGCGAAGCTCCGCTGCCTCGCCGAGTCTGAGCACCCCGAGGAGGCTGTCGCTGCTACAGCGGCACTGGCCGAACTGGGCGTGTAGTCCCCGAGCCCTTCGTCGATATGGGCGGCTTCCCTGGGGGCCAACGACGTCCGGCTGCCGTCTCTTCGTGAGGCGGTGGCCGGAGTACCACCCGAGTGTTCAAGCTCAATGTGTTTGAACCTTCAGGCGGTAGAGTGAACTGGACGGAACTGAGTTTGACTCAGTGACCCCAACCCTTCGAGCCAGGTCTTTAAGGTAATCGCCGTCTACCTTGAACTCGAACGATAGGTTCCTGATTGAATCATGGATGGGGAGTCAAAGAACTTATGCTAATAACGGCTTGGCTGAGCCGTTATTTTTATGTCAGGAAAGGCTCGCATGCGGCAAACTACTGGGGAACCGGAGGCGGTCATCTTGAGCTCGGCGAGTCTTTACTAGAAGGGGCCTTGCGTGAACTGTCGGAGGAGGCCGGTGAACAGCTAAAGGTGAACACAGGAGAGGTCTTCTTCGACTCCTCCTTTAGCTCTGTGCAATCATAATCGCAGTTTTAGCGTCCTCCGCCACGGGGAGCCAAAGAACTTACGCTGAGGCTTAATTAAGCCTCTTTGTTACATCTAACAGAATTTATCAGTTTTTATGCTTTAGTAGCTTTCTCCTGGCACGAGAAAAAAGCCCATAGCGACGGAGAGGGGTGCTCGGACCTTCCTTATAATATTATTTAATGAAATCAGGGCAGGCTGAGAAATATGGGTTCGCTAGCATCAGGGGCCTTCCACTGCAGTTTGGTCACGCCGCTGGCTGGATCGAAGAGAACAAAGCCATCAGCGTGACCGCCTGCCAACACCGTTGAGTTTATCCATTCGTTTCCCATTGGCACCATTGGCGGTACTAAGGCTCCAGTTTTAGTAACACCTTTAAACCAACTATCGTTGACTTGGACCGAGTACGTTTGGGTGGACGGTGAATTGTTGTAAACGGTGAAATCAACTTGCTCGTACATAGTTGAGCTCGGTGCCGATGCCCAATAGGTGGTGGCAGGGACCTGCTTGACCCCATTGATGATAACAATACTGGTGGCGGCTAGAGGCTTCGGGCTGGGCGTAGCCTGAGGCGCAGTCGGTTTGGGATTCAGGGCTTTTTGAAGCTGATTATTTAGGCTGATCACCTGTTGTTTTAGACTGGAATTGCTGGCGTCTAGTCGCGCGTTAGTGTTATTAAGCGAGGAAATAGCGCTTTCTTTCCGAATTAGCTGTGCGTGTTGCCATGAATATGTAGCATAGGCAACGAGGGATAATAGAGCTATTTCACCGAGGACGATGAGCACAGTCTTGCCAAGTGTTCGCCGTACAGATTGCAACTTGTGAGCGGAGGTTTCTTTGACTGGTTTGTCGGTTGTTTCCACTTATGCTTATTTTAGACTTGGCCATCGCCAGGTGTAAATAGCCTAGTCTGGCGCAAATAGTGCCTTTTGTCTCTTATTTGTGTAGGTCTGGGCTACCAAGGTTCTAACTTCATCTGCTATGGGGAGCCAGGCAATCATACTTCTCGATATAGGCATCAGGATTTTGGGGCCTATATTTTTTAGAAAATAGTTCTATCTGTAAATTAGGTTTTGGTTTGCAACGCGAAAAGCAAAAGCTGAGGCCTAGACGTGACAAAGAATGTATTATAGACATATGAGGGCGAAATTGGACCGGGCGCTGAAGATGCCAGGCTGGGTGTCCGTGCTGTATGGGGCGATGGCAGTGGGACTGGTGCCGTGGATTGGGTTTTTGGCCGCGTCGTTGCCAAGCCGGCATGTCTCGCACCACTGGGATCTGGCATGGACCGGTATGGACATAGGGATATTGGCGGCAGTTGTGGCGACAACATTGTTGGCGCTAAGACGGTCTGGTTGGGTAGTGATTTCGGCGACGGTGGTGTTTACACTGCTGATGACGGACGCATGGTTTGATGTGCTGACCGCCAGGCCGGGGCAGCAACTGGCTGACGCGCTGGGGGCGGCGATGATTGAATTGCCGCTGGCAATAGTATCTTTATGGTTGGCACAAAACGTGGCTAAAGCGCTGCTAAACGCGACGCGGCGGTGACCGCCGAGCGTTACCAAACCTGGATTGTAAGGGCCGTGGCGGGCCTGATAATGGTGAACGGGTTTCTGGCACTGTTTCGCCCGCTGGCCGAGCGCATGAGCGAGCGGCTGGAGGAACTGCTGACACCGGTGAGCGTGGACCTGGCCAGTAGGTCGCTGGACTTGCTGGTGGGGGTGACGCTGATTTACCTGTCAGTGCAGCTGCCGAAGCGCAAGCGGATGGCGTGGCGGATTGCGGTGATGGTGATGGTAGTAGCGGTGGTGTCCCATCTGCTAACGTCGCGACTGGCAGCTACCACGCTGACCGAGTTGCTAGGTCTGATGGCGCTGGTGACGACACGCGATTACTTTCGTGCGCGTAGTGAGCTGGCGAGCATCAACCAGGGATTGGTGGCGTTGGCAGCGAGTATTGTGGTGGCGCTGCTGTACGGTACGCTGGGCTTTTGGCTGATGCTGAGGCGAGACTTTGGAATTGATTTCACCCTCAATCAAGCCATTGTTCATACACTACGCGCCTATACATTAATGGGCGACCCGGACTTGATACCGCGCACCCGGCAGGCGGCATGGTTCTTGGACTCTCTGGCGATCGCCGGCACAGCTAGCATTGGGTTTGGGCTATATAGCCTGTTCAGGCCGGTGTCGTTTAGACTGCAGGTGCTGCCAGAAGAGATCCGGCGCATGACCAGTCTATTGGAGCGTTACAGCCGGTCGTCGGACGACTATTTTAAGATTTGGCCGCACGACAAGGCCTACATGTTCGCGAATGGGGCAGGCGTGGCGTACGGTGTAAAGTCGGGCGTGGCCATAAGCGTGGGCGATCCGGTGGTGGCGGACGGCAAGCTCGGCGAGGCGATACGAGCATTTGACGCGATGTGCCTAACCAGCGGCTGGAGCCCGGCGTTTTTATACATCGGTGAGTGGGGCTTGGGCGAGTATCGACGGGTAGGGCTCGACACGCTTAAGGTCGGCGAGGACGCTGTAGTAGACCTCAATCAGTTTGCCGAGGAAACCTCACGCAACAAGCATTTTCGAAATATCCGAAACCGCTTTGAAAAGGCGGGTTACCGGGTGGAGCAGCTCCGCCCGCCACATGACCCGCAGCTGATGCGACAACTGGGGCGGATTTCGCGAGCCTGGCTGCGACAGCCGGGGCGGCAGGAATGGCGGTTCTTTGCTGGACGGTTCAGTCTCCCCTATCTGCGCGAATGCGACCTGTTTGTAGCCTACGACTCGGATGGCTTGCCACGTGCGTTTGTAAACCTTATCCCAGTTTGGCGGAAAGGGTGGGCCACCATCGACCTCATGCGCTCCGACGGTGAGTCGCCCGGCGGCATTATGGATTACCTGTTAATGGACGTAATGCTACATCTGGGGAATGCCGGAGTGCAGAAATTTAACCTGGGGCTAGCACCGCTCTCCGGACTGGGCGAACCGGCCGGTAAGCCGGAAGAGAGGCTGCTTAACCTGATTTACAGGTCGAACCAGAAGCTTGTGTCTCTGAAGGGGCTGCGGCAATTTAAATCCAAGTTTGAGCCCGAGTGGGAGGCTAAGTACCTCGCTTACCGCGGGGGGTCCGGGCGGCTGCCTCGGATTGCCTACGCGCTCGCCCGGACGATGACATAGGCCTATCCTGCGCCTAGTGGTTATCAAACAAGCAGAATTCTAACTTCGTCCGCGACTCGAGCCAGCAATTATTATAGCTTTGTTAAGCTATCCTCTTCGTCAGTTGCGTATTACTAAAAAGTGCTAATCTAAAAATATATTGAGGAGAGCATATTATGAGCAAACCAAGCCCGGTGGTGCATTTTGAAATGGGTTATAAAGACCAAGGTCGAATGGTTAAGTTTTATGAGACGGCTTTTGGCTGGAAAACTGAGGCAATGGGAACCGATATGGGTAACTACGTGGTCGTTCACACCACCGAAACCGACAAAGATGGTATCGTACAAACCAAAGGGGCAATTAACGGCGGATTTTACCAAAAAACCGATGATCCTCTTAGCCAAGCTCCGTCGGTAGTAGTCTCTGTGGATGACATTCATGACGCCGTGAAGTCCGTAGAAGCGGCGGGCGGTAAGATCCTTGGTGGACTTGATCAAAAAGGTGAACATACAATGGAGCCGCAGATGATCCCTGGAGTTGGCTTATGGATTTCGGCAATGGACACAGAGGGTAATCGTTTCTCCATTCTGCAAGCTGCCTAGTTAAGTCAAGGTGAGACAAGACACTTATATTTAAAAAGAGGCCGTTTAGGCTTCTTTTTGTCTCCCTCTTCGGTAAACAGGCCTACATATATTTCTGGCCGTAGGCTTTCTGAGGTCTTGTTTTTGTTACCATAGCGACATGAGTCTCAGAAAATACTTTCACTTCAAAAATTTGATGATGAATCGTATCCGCGAAAGTGAGATTGACGAGACGGTCAGTTTAATAAATCCCGCCTATGGCTACCAGGATCAAGCCAAAGGCAGAGCCAGGACCGACGCTGAGCATCTACGCAAGCGGGCAAGCGAGACTCATTTTTACGTCGTCAAAGATGGTGGCGGTATCGTCGGCTGCGTTTACGTTGAACCGAGTGGCGGCTCATTGCACTTTGGGCTACTGACACTCGCAGACCACTATCGTAAAACCGGGTTGGCACAGGCGATTATGAAGGCCATTGAGGACTTTGCGGGAGCCAACCGATATGAATCTTTGGAGCTCGACTATATGTCGTTGGCACCCTGGCTAAAGAAGTACTATGAACGGTACGGATTCATCGAGACCGGCGTGGTCATTAACTGGGGTTCAATAGACCTGATTCATATGTCCAAAAAGCTGTAGTAACCAAAGTTCTATACAGAAAGGAATGTAATGAAGGAAGTAAAACTTAAGGTAACGATCAAGCGGCCAGCACATGAAGTCTTTAGTTTTACTCTTAATCCAGACAACACACCAAAATGGATCGACGGCATAGTTAAGGAAGTAGCCGAACCACAGCCCGTCCGACTAGGGACGATCTTCAAAAATCATAGTGGTGATGGTCAATGGGCAGAGTATGAGGTTACGGCTCTTGAGCCTGGCATCATGTTCGTTTTGAGCAGGCGCGACGGGGCTTACCACATAAAATACACGCTGACACCTAATAATGGCCACACTGAGTTGGAGTATCTTGAGTGGACCGATGAAGGCGAATTGGACGCCCCATTTTCCCAGGATGCGCTAGATAAGCTCAAGCAAGTTATGGAGGCGCCACGCCCTCAATTCTAGCTATAACACCGCGGACGTATCGCGGAGGATTAATTACAATGAAGTCATGCGTATCATTGTTTTTGGAGCGACAGGAGGCACTGGGCGGGAGGTCGTCCGCCAGGGGCTAGCGGCTGGTCATTCTATAACTTCTTTTGTGCGCAACCCCGGAGCGGTAGTGACAGAACATGATCGTCTCAGTGTCGCGCAGGGTAATGTGGTGAACGCGCAGATGGTGGCTGAGGTGATCCGGGAGCACGACGTGGTGATCAGCGTTCTCGGTGTCAGGACCTCGCAGGCCTTGCGCGGAGATGGCACAATCATATCCGAAGGGGCGCGCAACATTGTCGGCGGCATGAAGCTGCACGGTGTTCGGCGTTTGCTGTTTGTGACTTCGTTTGGGGTGAGCGCGGACGTATTCTGGCCGGAGAAGCTGCTATTGAAGACTCTGCTCAAGAGGTTGTTTCAAGACAACCTGGCCCAAGAGGCCTTGATCCGTGAGAGTGGTCTAGACTGGACGATCGTCCGCCCGGCGCGGCTGACTTCCGGACCCGAGACTGGAGATTACAAGACTGGTGAGCACCTAATGATCGGCCCGTTTTCGCATATTGACCGTAGTGACGTGGCGGACTTTTTGGTCCGAAATGTTGAGAACCCTGATACCGTGCGCCGCACTCTTAATCTCAGCCGCTGATTCCGAGGCGTCTGACCGGGTCTTTGAAGTAATTGGCGTCGATGAGCATGGCGAAGCCCCCGGAGGGGCCCCGCACGATTGTGCATAGTTGGGACCCCTCGTGGGGGCGGGTTGGACTGGTCAGTCGCTGTTGGTGCGAATGTGAGGCAGGTTGAGGCCAGCCATCTCCATGGCTTTGGCGCCCTCGCCGGCCAGAGCACGCTCCTGGACGATCTGCCTGGTCCGGTGGAGGGTGGCGTCGTCGACGATGCGAGCGACGGCGTCCTTGATGTCGGTGAAGCCGAACTCATACGCGACCCGCTCGATCTCGTCCATCGCCTGTATGTAGTACCTGAAGTCCTTGGCGGCTCGGACCTGGTCGAGCATGACCTTACGCAAGTCGTTCAGCCCCTTGAGGAGGGTGAAGGCGTTGCGGCAGATCATCTCGTCGCCCGGTGCCTGGACGCCCGAGTACTCGATGGCGATGCCGTCCTCGGCGTAGGTGCCGAAGTGCACCACGTCTTCGCCCGTCAGCAGGGTGGTTCCCAGCATCTGGGCGTAGCGGCTGAGCGGACCGACCGGCCCGGACAGCACCCAGGGCATGACGCCGTCGTCCAGCCTGCGCTTGGCGTTGGCGACTTCCCCGAACGGGCTCGGCCAGTCGCTGCCGATGTCGAAGGGCAGCTCATGGCCGGTACGAAGCCACCGGATGATCAGGTGGCCGGCGTTGCGGTTGAGCAGCCCGCGGTCGGCGAGCATGGTGACGACTACCTGGAGCGGCTCGAACACGAACACCTCGACGTTCCGGTCGGTGTAGAACCGCTCGCGGTCAGCCGGGAAGAACTTAGTCATGAGCTTGGCGTGGCCCCGCGCGCGGCGGTCGGGCACGTCGGCGGCAGATGCTCCGGTCATCCGGAGTCTCCTTTCAAGAGCGCCCGAAACGGGCGGCTACCCCAACGGTGAGCTCAAACATTTTGTACTATTTGCGCTTAAAAGTCAACTGGCACCATCTGAGACCCGAAGTCGGACGTTAGAACTATAGTTTATACTTGGGCCATGAATAAACTAGAAAAAGCCCTTCTTGAAGCTAATGAACGTCAATATATTTCAGCTTCAAGTCCCCTCAAGAGCCATGGACCAGACCATCACTGGCGTGTCTATAAATATGCCCTCAAGCTCGCCGAAAAACTTGAGGTTAGCTACGATGCAGACGTATTAGCGGGTGCGGCATTGTTGCACGATATGGCGGCATATTATCCGGATAAGACGGGCGAGAATTATCACGACTTTGACCATCAAATTGCCGAGGAAGTTTTGCGTGGGATAGACTTCCCTTCCGCAAAAATTCCTGCTGTTCTCAACGCGATTGCCAATCATGGTTCAGACGCAAGATATAAGAAGGCCGATGAGCCAATTGAGACGACTCTTCTTCGGGATGCCGATAAGCTTGATGTGTTTGGACCGATAGGAGTTGCGAGAATTATCATGGTACGAACGTTAAAGGGCGACACTCTCGATGATATTGTGGCCGACTTTTACACTGGCGGACACTTGCAGCGGAAATGGGAAGCAATCACGACACCCGAAGCCCGAGAACTGGTTCGTGACGACTATGACTACTCGAGACGATTCTTTGAACAATTAGCGAAGAGCCTTAGTACGGACGTAACCTAACTAATGAGCAGGCATCTGATATATAAAATCGTGGAGGCAGATAAACACTGGGCAGATGAGTACCGGATGTTCTGCCAAAAAGCTTACCAAGCAGCATACCCACGGCCCGAACGAGGCGTAACGAAGGACTTATTCTCGGAAGCTATCTTCAATAGCCCCAGGATTAAGACATACTTCAACGAGCTTCTATCGCCAAGCGAAAGTAACAAGTTTTGGCTGGCACTGGATGACAATAACCACATACTTGGCGGGGCCGGGGCCACCAATAAGGTTGACCACATAGAAATGCAGGCCTTCTATGTCTCAGAGAACCACCAAGGGCAGGGCATTGGCCGCGCGTTGTATGAAAAGGTTAAACGGTTTGCCGGTAAGCTTCCCATTGAGATAGAGGTCATAGAATACATGGAAGAGACTATTAAGACGTACGAGCATTGGGGCTTTAGGATTGATCCTTCGAGAGCCAAGGTGACGTATCCGTGGACAGAATGGCCGGATGACGCCATCGCAAGTTACCAAGCGATTCATATGGTTAGGCCTGTACCAAAATAGTTCTAACGTTCTCCGCTCGCGCTATGAAAGTACTTCTCCTGCGGCACGGGGTAAGTTTTGAGGTCCCGCGGCGCTGAAGCTGCGGGACCTCGGGATGGTTGACGGTTGCGACTCAGCGGCGTGGGTCGTTGGCGCCGCGGCAAATATGGCACACAACTTTGCCGGAGCCTCCACACGTGGAGCAGCCGGAATGGTTGTGGAGACTTGGCGCCGGACACGGCTCCGTCCCGAAAGCGCAGCAGTTGTATGTCCGGGTCTCGGTTTCGGTCTCGGAGCGGCCCCCGAAGCTGCCTGCCGCACTGGCTGGCGGCCGGGGCTCTACCTGCGATGTCTTGGCCAGCGATATCAACAGGAAGATGAACCCGACGTATGGGATGAACCCGAGCAGGGCATACAGTCTCCCGGCACCGGCCCTGAGGGCGTGGATCAGGCAGACCACCGCCAGGAACCACTGGACTAGCACGACGATTTTAAATACCTGTGTCGAAGGATCCATTCTTTTCCCCTTACTCTTGGGGTACGCGGAATCGTCTCGGGGATTATAGCAAAATTACTTAACCCAAGCCATAATAATGAGCTAGGCCTAGCAGCTCTAACCTGGGGTATACTGAGGTCATGGAAATGAAGATATTCAAGCGCGCGGCGATTAACGCATTATTGGCGTTTATCTATGTGACGGTCATAGGTTTGTTTATGTCGAATGCATCAAGCATCTTTGGGCGAAAAGATACGGCATTGACGCCGGTCGCAGTGCTCATGCTTTTAGTATTCTCGGCGGCGCTAATGGGCATTTTGGTGTTTGGCCAACCGGTGATGTGGTATATCGATGGGAAGAAGAAAGCAGCCCTAAATTTGTTGGGCTACACCATGGCGGCCCTTTTGTTATTGATGGTGCTGACGTTTGCAGCTCTGCTCGTTCTACGCTAGCGCTTGTGTTATTCGCTTATGACTTGCACGTAAGAATTGGGTTAACGCTTCATCCGGGAGCACCGGCGACATTTCGGGTAACTAATAAAATAATATAAGAACAACGATGAAAAGAGCTGTTTTGGTGGTTGCGCTGCTGGTTGCCATGGGGGCAGCAGCGTTTATGGCATACGCAAACAACCGCAAACCTACGAGAAACACCATTACACCGGCGCCATCGGCGACGATGAGCACTTCGCCGAGGGTGGCCGAGTGTCAGACATCGGTCTTGGCGGCCACACTCACCAGTAGTGGCGGGGCTGCGGGTACTATTTATTACTCGCTGGCATTGAAGAACACGGGTGCCAAGACTTGCACCGAGCGCGGCTACCCGGGCGTTTCCCTGGTGGACGGCAGTGGCAGCATGCTAGGCCAACCTGCCACGCGCAACTCCTCGGTGACGCCGCAGACTATTACATTAAGCCCTGGCGCGTCGGTGTATGCGCAGGTGGGGGTTCCGAACGCGGGCAACTTCGGACCCGGCCAATGTTCGGCGAACTCGGCCGCACTGCGGGTTTACCCGCCAGACCAGACCCAATACCTGCAAGTAAACGCACAACTGCAGTCCTGCCCGGGTTTCTCAACCACTGCTCTTTCGAGTACCCAACACTAACCAACCGTAAGCTAGCGCCAGCGGCGGGGCCGGTAGGTTGGGTCACGATAGCGCTGGATATCGTGGAAAATTTTGAGGGCCGCAATGAGGCCGATCGGGATTTCGAGATCGTCCAAAAACGGGAGGCCGAAGGTGAACGGCGCGAGAGCATCGTTGAGGGCGGCGAAGGGTGCGTAGCCGGCAAATACCAGCAGCACCACCCGGAACAGCCCGAGTAAATGGAACTTGTTGGCGTCGCGCAGCCAGAGCCGGGAGGCCTCCCAGAAGGTGCGCCGTGGCACACCTTCTGCATGTGAACCTGGACCGGTGCGGAGGCTGTGTTCGGATGTGGCCATAACTAGATGACGTCCTCTCCATTGTCGTCGATCCGCTCGCCAAAGGCCGGCTCGGGCCGGGCGCCGGCAGTGCTTTCGGCTTCGGTGGTTTCTACGCCGGCAGCCGATTGAACGGCGGCGGTGACGGTGGCGGGCAGCTGCTCGTGCAGGAAGTCGGCCATGTCCTGCTCTTCACGGATTGTGTCATCGCACATCTGTACAATCTCGCGGTAGCCGAGCTCGGTGGCGGCTGTTTTAATGGTCTCGTACATGGCAATCTCGTAATGCTCGGCCGCGAAGTCGGCCATGGTGTGTTTCACCAATTTATCGGCACCTAGGCCGGTGGTCATGCCCTGGATTGTGCCCATAAAACTACCGGACGCGCCCTTCATGCCGGAGAGCTTGCCGCCGAGCGACTCGATGCCTTGCTCCAAGCGATCACATTGAGTGTTGGTTTCTTGGATGTGCTCCTCCAGGCGTGAGCGCAGATCCTCGAAGTCTTTGGCGTCATCGAGTTGGCCTTCGAGAATTTTGTGCTGGGCTTTCTCCATGGCGTAGGCATCATTTAGCCGCGAAATGAGTTGTTCCTTCCCTGTCATCTGTATCCCCCATTAACTTGCGGGGGTAATTGTCATATATATTGAGTGACCGCGGATCGGTCATAATCACATATCGTGTGTAAAATGATGATAATGAATAGCTTTACGGACAGAGTGTATGACATTGTGGCGCAGATACCAGCCGGTAAGGTAGCGACATACGGTGATGTGGCGCGAATGGCCGGAACACCCGGTGCTTCGAGGGCCGTTGGTATGGCCATGAGTCATAACCGTAACACCGAGCGTGTGCCATGCCATCGAGTGGTAGGGTCAGACGGCAAAATGCACGGATACGCGTTTGGCGGCGAGGTCACTAAGCGCGAACTCTTGGCGAGTGAGGGTGTGGCAATGACGGGCGATCGGGTTGACCTGCGCCAGTCGCGATGGCAGCCGGAATAACGGCTGCAGGTGCTATAGTGGCTGCAATGGACAAGCAACACAAGCTGGTTTTAGTAGTTTGCATTCTGGCCTCGTTTGTGGCCTTTTTGGACGGTTCGGTCGTGAACGTGGCGCTGCCGGCAATTACGCGCGAGATCGGTGGAGGCTTGGCGGTGCAGCAATGGGTGGTGGATGCGTACGCGATTACGCTCGGCGCCTTGATGTTGATCGCGGGATCTTTTAGCGATCTGTTTGGTCGCAAACGGATTATGATTTGGGGATTACTGGGATTTGGCGTAACGAGCCTAGCTTGCGCTGTAGCTCCAAACGGCGGCACGCTAGTGGCAGCCCGGGCCGCGCAGGGTGTGGCGGGAGCGCTGCTGGTGCCGAGCTCGCTGGCCATGATTATCGCAACCTTCAAAGGCGAAGCGCAGGGCAAGGCCATCGGTACCTGGACGGCCTGGACCGGAATCGCGTTTGTAATTGGGCCGCTGCTGGGCGGTTTTTTGGTGGACGCGGCGTCGTGGCGGTTGGTGTTTGCGATCAACGTGCTGCCGATTGCGCTTAACCTCTGGCTACTCGGCAAGGTCGCGGTGGAAGAGAAAGTGAAGGCTGGCGCCCGCGTGGACGGGCTAGGGGCAGTACTAGGCGGGCTGGGGCTAGCGGGGCCCGTATTCGCACTAATAGAGCAGCCACGGCGGGGCTGGACAGATCCGGTGGTGTTGATTTGCCTGGTGGTGGGGCTAGTGATGCTGGCGGCGTTCTTATGGCACGAGCGGACAGCCAAAAACCCGATGTTACCACTGGAATTGTTTAAGATCCGGAACTTTAGCGTGGGCAATGTGGCAACCACGGCTATTTACGCCGGATTGTCGCTGGCTACGTTCGTGATTGTGGTGTTTGAGCAGCAAGTGGGCCACTTTTCGGCGCTGATGGCCGGATTGTCGCTGCTGCCAGTGACAATCATTATGTTTTTCCTGTCGCCGAAATTCGGAGCGTTGGCGGGCAAGCACGGGCCACGGCTGTTTATGACGGTGGGGCCAATACTAGGTGGCCTGGGCTTCTTGTGGATGGTGCGGGTGAACAGCGATGTGAACTATTGGACGCAACTTTTGCCAGGTGTACTAATGTTTGGCGTAGGTTTGTCGATGACGGTGGCACCGCTAACCGCAGCGGTACTGGGCCACATTCCGCCCGAGCATGCCGGTGTGGGCTCGGCGGTGAATAATGCCATTTCGCGAATAGCGGGGCTGTTGGCGGTGGCCACGATTGGCTTAATAGCTGGGGCGCAATTGAACCTGGCTGGGTTTCACCGGGCGGCGGTGATAATGGCGGCGTTATTGATGGTGGGTGGACTAGTATCGGCTTTGGGAATTACCAACCGGGGATTGGCAACGACACAATAAGCATAAGGGTTGTAACCAAACCAGCGGGGGCGTACAGTACGGTGTAACCATGACTTCCCCTACTGCCCGCGACGAACAATTTATGCGGCTGGCACTGGACCAGGCGGAGTTGTCGCGGGAGCAGGGGGATTTCCCGTTTGGGGTGGTGATAACCTGGCGCGGGCGGGCGCTGGTGATCCAGCAGAACGGCGAAACCAGGGACGCCGACATTACTGCGCACGCAGAGATGCTGGCGCTACGCGAGGCCTGCCGTCGATTGGCGCGCCGCGATTTGAGCGATTGTACGATTTACTCGTCGTGCGAGCCGTGCCCGATGTGCTCGGCCGCGATTTTTCAATCGAATATACCGCGAGTGGTATTCTCGCTATTTCGCGATGACTTGCCGCACATTTTCCGCAAGCGCAAGATCCGGATCGCTCAACTAGCGGAGGATTGGGACTACCGGCCGGAGGTGGTGGGTGGGTTACTGCGTGACGAGGCAGTCCAGCCGTTTGAGGGGCTAAAGTTGCCGCTGCGGGTAGTACCGCAGCATCACCGCACAGAAGTTTAATCACATTTAGTGGCTGGCCCTCCTAGCTGGGCTGTTTCTTTTTGGCTTGGTGCCAAAATGCTTATGTTATAATCTAGCTAATTTCGAAGGTACGCAACTATGAAATCCCAAGCCTTACTGCCCCAGATTGCCTACGAGAAGAACGCTGAGATTTATAAGGTAATGGCAAACCGAACTCGGCTGGCGATTTTGAATTTTGTGCGCGATGAGGAACATTCAGTGGAGGAGATTTCGCAGTATGCCGGCGCGCGCAAGGCCAACATTTCGCAGCACCTAGCGCTTCTGCGGCACTCAGGGCTGGTAACTGGCCGACGTGAGGGAACCAATGTGTACTACAAGATTATCGACCCGCGGATCGTAGAGCCGTGCCGGATATTGTACGGTATCTGGAGCTAGGCCCTATACGGGTCCGAAGTGTGTTAGACTACTGACTATCAAATGGTTTACGTTATTGTTCTAGGACTTCTGGTCCTTTCTGCCCTGTTTTCGGGGCTCACACTCGGGCTCATGAGCCTCGGGCCGCACGAATTGAAGCGCAAAATGGCGCTGGGGGACACGCGCGCTAAGAAGATCTACGCCGTGCGCCGGCGTGGGAACTTGCTGTTGGTGACGCTGCTGGTGGGCAATGTCGCCGCGATTTCGACGATGTCGATCTTTTTGGAGTCGATTTCCTCGGGATTGGTGGCGGCGCTTGCGACTACGGGGCTCATCACGATATTCGGTGAGATTTTGCCGCAGGCGGTGTTTTCCCGCTACGCTTTGAGGTTGGGGGCCAGTACCGCATGGCTCGTGCAGGGAATTATGTTCCTGCTCTACCCACTGGCAGCTCCCCTGGCCTGGATTTTGGATAAATCGCTGGGCGACGAACTGCCCACCCTGTATTCGCGCAAGGAGTTGGTGGGAATTTTGCGGGAACACGGCGGCAATATTCTCAAGACCGATGAGGAACGGATTGCGCGCGGCGCCCTGACGTTTAGCGAGAAGAAGATTACCGAGGTGATGACGCCGCGATTTATGGTGACCGGGATTGAGCAAGACCGGGTGCTCGACCGTAATACCATCGACGAGCTGCGACGGGCGGGATATTCGCGCATACCAGTGTACGATGAGACGCTCGACCGTGTGACCGGCATACTATACGCCCAGCAGCTGATAGACTCGGCCACCCACGGCAAGACGGTAGCTGAGGTGTGCAGCAAGGACGTGTATTTCGTGAACGAGGATGCCAACCTCGACCACGCGCTGAACGCGTTTATTAAGACCAAGAATCACCTGTTTATGGTGGTCAACGGTTTTTCCGAATTTGTGGGAATTATCGCCATCGAGGACGTGCTCGAAGAGATCTTGGGCGTGGAGATTGTAGACGAATTCGACAAATACGCGAACGTACGGGCAGTAGCCGAAAAGATGGGGCAGACGCGGGTGCCCCGAAATACGCTGTAGGCCAAGTGATGGCAGAGCCGGTGCGATGCAGTTGGGTGGGCGAAGACAAGCTAATGATTCGCTATCACGACGATGAGTGGGGTACGCCCGCACACGATGACCGGAAATTGTTTGAATACATGGTGCTCGATGCTTTTCAGGCGGGCCTGAGCTGGAGGATTGTGCTGCATAAGCGGCTAGCGTTTGACAGCTCGTTCGTACACTTTGAGCCGTCGACGGTGGTGACGTTTGGAGAGGCCGAGGTTGAGCGCCTGATGAATGATGCCGGCATTATCCGCAACCGGGCCAAGATAGTGGCTACCATTAACAATGCGGCGCGGGTGCTGGAGATTGTGCGTGAGTTTGGATCGCTAGACCAGTATTTGTGGGGTTTCGTGGGCGGGAGGACCTTAGATCATGCTTACGAAAATTCTAGCCAAATCGGGGCGACATCGCCCGAATCAGATGCCATGAGTCGGGATCTGAAGGCCAGGGGATTTAAGTTTATGGGCTCGACCGTGTGTTACGCGTTCATGCAAGGCGCGGGCATGGTGAACGACCACTTAGTATCGTGCTTTCGCTATGACGAGCTCACAGGCAGGTCGGCCAGTTAACGTAGAACCACGGCCGCGGCGATGCGGGCTTCGGGGCGGCCGGTTTTGAGGGACTGCACGTGCGAGAAATAATTCGGATCGGAACCGGTGTCGATGCCGGGATCGTGAATATGGTCGGCAGGGACGCCGGCAGCGAGCAGTTGATCACGGTTATAGGACACGTAGTCGACTTGGATCTGACTGGGGCTCACTTCGTGCAAATACGGCTCCCAATCCTTTCCGACTAATTTATAAATGCCTTGATCGAAGACATATGACTTGGCCCTGACCGCCGGACCAAACGCCACCAGCAGATTCTGAGGTTCGCAATTGAATTCACTTTTTAGCCGATCTACCACCGTGGTGGCCAGGTGGCGCTTGGTGCTCTCGCGGGCTGCGTGGAGCAAGGCCACTACCCTTTTGGTTGGGTCGTAAATAATGGCGGGCAGACAATCTGCAACGCAGAGAAACAGCCCTACACCCTTTTGGTTGGTGATGAAGGCGTTGGCCTCGATGCTGCCGTTGACGGCTTGCATGCCAGCACCTCGATCATCTCGGGTGACAATATGGATTTTGTCCTCCATCCCCCGCTGCTGAGCACAATCTTCCAAGGATAATCCGAGATGGTCCAAAAATGCTCGGCGATTTTCTAATACCGACTCGTGAGTACCAAAGCGTAGATCCATGTTGCCGTCGCCTGCGTCTGAATAAGCGTGCACTAAGCCGTCGTGGTTTGCGAGGATGGGAGATACATACATAGACCAATTATACCGCTGCTAGACCTGCACATTTTTTTAGCCAGCGGTAACGGCGGTAATGGTGTTGAAAGCGGCCAGCAAACGACGGAAGCCGGGATCTGCCAGCTCGTCGTAGGGCAAGGGCACGAGCTTGGCAGCGGGCGTAGGTCCACTCTCGGAGGGTAAGCGGAACGACATGGAGCCCCGGGCGGCGACATACATTTGGCACTGGAACGAATGAATCGGTGGGTTCACTGATTTTGGCCTTTAGTATTTGCGGATCAGGCCGATGACGACGCCTTGGATTTCGATGGGGTCGCCGGCGGGAACGATAATCGGCTCCATGGCAGAGTTTGAGGGCTGGAGACGGATGTGGTTCTTCTCTTTGTAGTAGCGCTTGAGTGTGGCCTCGCCGCCATTTAGAAGAGCGATGACCATTTCACCGTTGGAGGGGACGGACTTTTCCATGACAACCACGTAGTCACCCGTGTGGATGCCCTCGTCGATCATTGAATCGCCCTTGACCTGCAAAACGTAGGAGTTGCGGCGGCCGACCATGAACGATGGGACCTCGAGGGTCTCGGGATGCAGGCCCAGGGTTTCGATGGGCTGACCGGCGGCTACTAGGCCCAAAATGGGCAGCGACATGGCCGGAGTGGCATCGACGTGGTCGGCGCGCACAAGCTGGATGGAGCGAGCTTCATTGTCGCCCTTTTGCAGCATGCCCTTGGCTACCAATGACTCGATGTGCTCTGCCACGGTGGCCACGGAGCCGTAGTTAAAGTGGGCGGCAATCTCGCGGTAGCTGGGTGCATAGCCGTGCAGCTCGATGAACTGCGTGACGTAATCGAGCACTTCTTTTTGACGTTTGGTTAATGGTTCCGCCATAGACCCTCCTGGACTTAGTTCGGTTTCCATACTACCGAACAAATGCCGAAGCGTCAAGTACCTGGGCGATTATACCCTTACGTCACGTTAAACTCATCCCCAAAATTTTGCAGGTTCAGCGTAGGTGCTCCCACTCTCACGGAAATTAGTTGTACTGTTTTTGGACAGGGAAGTTGGTGGATGGCTGGTAGTAGGTATTGATGGTGTCAGTCTTAATGACATTGCCACTTAGATCAAGGATATCGCGCCAGAAGACGGTGTGGGAGGCCTGAGTGGCGTCGCTTGAGCCAGAAATGAACTGCGGGCCACGGATTTGGCCGTATTTGGTTTTGGTGCCGAAGAAGTCGAACTTTAGGTCGGTGCCCTGCATGTGGGTTTGGATGAGGATGTAGGCACCAGTGTCGTTGGTGAACTTGAGGTCGACTTCGGGGTAGTAGATGGTGGCGTCGACGCCAGGCACACCGTAGGGCGCCGTGTAGTAGCTAACGGCAAAGCTGTGATTGTGGCGCTCGACGATGGGCAGGCCGGCGAGCAACGCGGCGCGATAGGCGGTGGTGGCCACCTGGCAGAGGCCGCCGCCGTACTGTTTTTCCTCGTGGTTGCCGAGAATGACCAGCTCGGGAACATAGCCTTGAGCGGGGCCGACGTCGCCGAGGATTTTGCCGAAGCTAAAGGTCTCACCAGGCGCCAGCAAAACGTCGTTGAATCGAGCGGCGCCGACGCGGACGTTGGTGATGCGAGCGGATGTGGAGCCGGGGAAAGTAGTCTCCCCTTCCGAGAGCAGCTCTTTGATGCCGAGGGAGGCGAGGTTGGTTTCGTTGACGGCGGGAGTGGTAGTGGTGAGCTTAAGGCTAACATGACGGCCGTCGCCGGTTTTGGTGAGGGCCGACAATATTTGGTTGTCGGCATCGGTTTGGTCGAGTTTAACGCCGGTGTGGCTAGGACTGACAACGGAGATCTGGCCGTCCTGCATGGCCAATCCAGCGTTTTGCGGGGTCTGGTCAATGCCGCTGGCAAGGTCGGCCACGTAGCTTTTAACGGCGGCTGGGCTGAGGCCAAGGCTAGCTGCGGGTGGTGGCGGGTAGAGGTCGTTTAGGTCGTGGGAATCGAGGAATTGGTGGACCGGTTTGGCGCTCACTTGGATCCAGGAAATGATAGTGTTTTGATCGATGTCACGATCGACGCCATTATACGAGAGGGTGATGGGGCCGGTCACGTAGTTGTCGATCTGGGGCACGGCAGCTTGGAGCGTAGCCGTGTCGAGCTGGGGTGCGAGTTGGTAGACGGGTGCAGTGATGGGGTTGTCGGAGGCGGACGCGAGCCGGGTGTTCACAAGCTCAACGAGGCGTCCGAAGTCGAGGCGGGAGCCGGATTGGGCGGGCGTAACCTGAGCCTGGTTGTTGTTGAAGCCGAGGCTAGCATCCTGGACCGGCGACACTATGTCATCGGCCATGTCGGTAAGGTACGGGGCCAGATGGTCGTCGGGGAACTGAAAATCAGAGAAATCAGTGAACCTGCCAGCTAGAGCGCGGGCCTGGGCGTGGATCTGGGTTTTGAGGTTACCGGTGCGGCCGAAATTATAGGCGGCCGCGGCAGCTTTGGCGGTGTCGTATTGGACGGACAGACTCGCGATCGGGATGCGGAGGGTGGAGTCGCCGTGGGTGATGGTTATGACGCCACCCTGGAAGCCTTGAACCTTGTCGGCAAGCTTGGACGCCGCCTCGGACTTAGTGAGTCCGCCGAGGTCCACGCCGTCAGCCGTGATACCGGGGTAGATCTTGCCGGCGCACACAAACTCGAAGCTGGCCGTCAGGAGGATGGCTAAGCCTAATAAGCTGCCGGCGGCACGCAGCCATAGAGGTGAGCGCTGCCAGGCATTATCGGTTTCTGAGGCTTGAGCGGAGGCAGTGTCGTCCTCGAAATCCTCGAGCTCGAGAGCCTCTTCGGCCTCGGCCGCGACTGGTTTGAGTTTACGCTTTGGCATGTAAGCACATTATTACACAAAATGTCTGTATCCTGGGGTCGAAAAATTACTCGACGGTGACGGATTTGGCCAGGTTGCGGGGTTGGTCGACGTCGGTGCCGCGTTCAACGGCGATGTAGTAGGCCAGCAGCTGAAGCGGGATGGTAGCCAAAATGGGCTGGGTCCATGGCGACGAGTCGGGAATATATATGATGTCGTCACTAAAGGCTTTGAGCGATTCGTCGCCGGCCGTGCCGACAATGATGGGGTTGGCACCGCGGGCACGAACTTCTTCGAGATTGGAGCGGGATTTGTCGTAAATGGAATTTTTAGGCATGAGGTACACCACCATAAAATCCGGATCGATTAGGGCGATGGGGCCGTGTTTCATTTCACCGCCGGCGTAAGCTTCGGCATGAATATACGAAACTTCCTTGAGCTTGATGGCGCCTTCCATAGCAACCGGATAGAGGGTATCGCGACCGAGGAAGAAGGCGTTTTCGTAATGAGCGAATTTCTTGGCGATTTTCTTTATATGTTCGCGCGAGTCGAGTACTTTTTGGACCTGGTCAGGCAGCGCTTCCAAGGCCTGAACAACTTCTTTACCCTCCGTGAGGGACAGCCCCCGACGGCGGCCGATATGCAGGCCGAGGAGCAGCTGAGCAACCACCATGGCGGTGAGGGCTTTGGTGGAGGCAACTGAAACCTCAGGGCCAGCGTGGAGGTAGATGCCGCCGTCGACTTCACGGGCCAGGCTGGAGCCGACCACATTGACGATGCCAAGAGCCGGGATGCCACGGCGCTTAACTTCGCGCAACGAGGCCAAGGTGTCGGCAGTTTCGCCGGACTGGCTGACAAAGAACGAGATAGTGCCGGGAGTGAGGGCGGCGTCGCGGTAGCGGAATTCGGAGCCAAGCTCGACATCGGTGGGGAGACCGGTGAGGCGTTCGAGCTGATATTTGCCAAGAAGCGTACAGATGGAGGCCGACCCGCAGGCGATGCCCAGGAAGCGGGTCTGTTTGCGCAGGGTGTCGTCTGATAGGTTGAGACCGCCGAGGTGACTGGTACCGGCTTCAGGGTCGAGACGGCCGCGCAGGACATTACGAATGGTCTCGGGCTGCTCCATAATCTCTTTGAGCAAGAAATGGTCGTAGCCGGCCTTTTCGATGGCCTTGAGCTCGAGGCTAATTTGCTGTTCGTCGTGCTGCTGTTGCTCCTGCTCGAAGTCGATGATTTCGTACTTGCCGGGGGTGCAGATGGCGATCTCGTCGTCTTCGAGGTAAACCACGCGGTCGGTGTGGCCGATGACGGCAGTGGCATCGGAGGCCAGGAAGATGGCGTCGTCTGAGACCCCGATGAGGAGGGGGCTGCCGCGGCGGGCGGCCACGATTTTGCCGGGCTCTTGCTCGTCGAGTACCAGCACTGCGAAGGTGCCTTCGACCTCGAGCAAGGCGGAGAGCACAGCGGACTCGAGCGATTCGGCAGGCTCGCGCTTCGTGGCGATCAGGTGGGCCAGTACTTCGGTGTCAGTGTCGGAGACGAAATGGCGGCCGTGCTTGGATGCCAGATCGGCCTTGAGCTCGGCGTAGTTTTCGATGATGCCATTGTGGACGATGGTAATGGGGCCGGCCTGATGCGGGTGGGCGTTAAGCTCGCCCGGCGCGCCGTGGGTGGCCCAGCGGGTATGGCCAATGCCGGTGGTTCCTTTGGGCCTGGCGGTGTCGAGGGCTTTAGTGAGGTTGGCAATTTTACCCGGCCGCTTTACGACGGTGGTGCGACCACCGTTGAGCAGGGCCACGCCAGCTGAGTCATAGCCACGGTATTCCATGCGGCGCAGGCCGTTTAGTAGTACCGGCAGGGCGTCTTTGGGACCAACATATCCAACGATTCCGCACATAGGCCAGGTTTCCTACAGGTAAGACTTATTGGCGTCCGTTGCCAAAAGTTTTTGGATATCCTTGATTTTTTCAATCTTGTTCTTGGGGATCACCAGGAGGACGTCGTCGGTATCTACCACTACTAGGTTCTCGATGCCGGCTACGGCGATGAGCTTGTCCTTGTTGGACGTCTTAATGAGTGACTCGGTAGCGTCCACGGTGACCACATTGCCGTCGGCGTAGTTACTGCCGCCGTTGCTAAAGAACTCGTAGAGCGAGCCCCAGGTACCAAAGTCGATCCATTTGAATTTGGTGAGGATGATGATCCCCTTACCCATGACATGGCGGGTAACTTCTTCGGTAGGGCCGACGGCCATCTCGGAGTAGATGCGTTCGATCTCAGCATCTTCGCCCGGTTTGCCAATGGCCTGCTTCATCTCCATGAGGGCTTCGTACCAGTCGGGACGGTGCTGCTTGTAGGCATCGAGGAACATTTTGGGATACCAGCAAGTGTGGTTGCAGTGGACGACCACGTGGAAGCTCTCGACCAGCTTCTTGGTCTCGGAGAAGGTGGACTTGCGGCCGATGAACTCGTCGACAGAGTAGATCTCCTGGTTGGACTCGTGCTGGACCTTCTCTGACAGTTTGAGGTAGTCGACGCCCATATCAGGTTCGGTCGCCTTAATACCACCAGTGACATACTTCTTTTCGCGCTCAACGATCTTCCCTGCGTCCTCTATGAACTGCAGGAACTCCTCTTCGGGCTGGCGGACGTTGTCTGATTGGACGATCATGAACGGCTCGTCGGGATGGTGGAGACTGAGCTGCAGGACGGCCAGGCCCTCGGCGGGGCCACGGTCTTTCTTAACATCGGGCTCAATTATGTAGTTGCGCAGCGGGATCTGGGGCGCCTGTTCGGAAACGTATTTAATAAATTTGCGCTTGGTGGAGACGAAGATATCTTCGGGGGCAAATTTGCGGAGCAATGTCTCGATGTTATAGGTGAACGGAGATTTGTCTCCGAGAATGGGCTGGAACTGCTTGGGCTTAGATTCGCGGGAGTAGGGCCAGAGCTTGGTCCCCTGTCCACCGGCGACAACAATTATCTTCATGGCGCTTATTGTACTCCATGCTTGGTACGTTGGCGCAACCAAGTGGAGATGTTCGGAACATCAAGATGCTTGGTGGCAACTTCAACTGCAAAGTTTTCGATATCGCGAGCTTGGGCGGAGAAAGGCAGGTCGTTCAGGACGAGTAGTGTAATACCGGCCAACATGGCGGTAGGCTTATTTCCATTGACGAAGGCATGGTCCGCAATCAAACCCCTGATGAGAGCCGCAGCTTTGTCGATAATGGTCGGGTACAGCTCCTCTCCGAAGACGTTCTGAGTCTGCGCGGCAAGGGCCGCTTCGAGACGACCCAAGTCACGCAGGCCCGCACTACCGCCGGTTGTCTCTATAGCTAAGGCGTGAAGCTCAAGCAATTGCTCCAAGGTGAGAACGATCATCTACCGGACAGGTTCTCAAAATCTTGCTTATATTCGGCAAGAATATTTCTGGCAACGCTCAAGACCTTCTGATCCTCAGTAGTAGTGCTGTGCAATGGACGTACGATTACCTCCACCTCGTCGCCAAAGTTAAGGTTCTGCCTCTTAAGCTCTTTGGCGGGGATAGTTACGCCACCACTTGAGCCAATCTTGATGATTTTCTGAATGCTTTGAATCATGCGCGTATTATAACAATGTTATAATACTGCGGCAATTACCTGTTTCCTTCTGTTGGAAGAAATTCGTTAACAAAGCCGGCACGGCTGATGTAGTGAGCGTCGTCTGACCCACCAAGGCAACCACCAGGTCTTAGTAAAAGCTAGCGGGATCGCTCGTAACTTGCCCGCGTATTTGTCCTAGAGGGCTAGGACACTTTTTGTGCATTTTTAGCCTTAATTATGCAATAATCCTTGCACCTACTTTCTACGAAAAACGGAGTAGGAGGGGTTGGCACATTAACGTACATCCCCAGCAAAGAAAACAAAACATAACTAATAAACACCGACACCACCACTTAACGCTTCTAATATTTCCTAGCTGCCACTACTGACCACATAACTACCAATGAAGCTACCCGTAATAACCCTAAAACAACGAGAAATACTAAAGCTACTTTACAGATACCGGTTCCTTAACCGCATCCAGATTCAGGCTATGATGCATCACAAAGATTACCGCCGGATTAACGCTTGGCTAAGTGACCTGCGAGAAAAGGGCTACATAGGACGAATTTATTCCACTGATTTTACTGAGAAAACGAAGCCAGCCATTTGCTATTTAGCCCTCAACGGCATTCGGGAACTGGGTAAGCAAACTACCAAACGCGACGACGGCCAAGAGCACCACGCCTACCCAGTACTGGAGTTACGTAAGCGTTACCGGGAATCTAGCCGTTCTGCAGGCTTCGTGGCCCGCTCGGTTCTCATCGCCGAGTGTTGCATGGTTTTGGAGGCGAAAACCAATCAGGAGACTCGCTACGTCTACATGGTGCCCGTCGACTACGCAAGCGATGACCACAACTTCCACTTTCTGGCTGAAAGTGAGACGGCGAACCCGCATCTGTGTTTCATTAAGGAGCAAGGCGCCAAGGGTAGTGGGACTATAGCCAATTATCTCCTGGAAGTCCTTGATGAGACTCTCCCCCGCTACCGCCTGAAATTCCGAATCAAGCAGTACATTGCTTTCCTGTCAGATGACGAATGGGAGAGCGGCGATAACGATCCACCGCCCATCATATTGCTGGTGTGCGCGAACAAGACCGACCTGATCTACGCCAAACGGCGAGCCAAAGCCCTGCTCGATAACGATTGGGATACAGATGATGAGGATAGGCCGCATATACGTTTTGCAACCACCGCTCAGGTTAAACAAGAGGGTGTTACGGCAAGGATTTGGGAGCAAGCGTAGGGGTAATACTAACGGTCGCGTTTAATATAGGCGACTTGGGCGGGGGTGAGGCGGAAAATGCCCTCATCGAGGCGGACCTGATCGAAGTAATGGGCCATGAAGCCGACGCTACGGGAGAGGACGAAGAGGGCATTGAAGAACTCGTGGTCAACGAGGTCGTGCAGCTCAGCCGCGGTGAAGCCTTCTTTTTCTGCCAGCAGGTCGAGCAGGATGGCGGCGATGGCACCATCAACGTTGAGGATGAGGTTGCCCTTCTTACGGACGGTCTCGGCCTCAACGCCGCGGGCGAAAGTGGTGAAACGGGCAGTCTCGAGAGAAGTGGCGAACTGAAGGAGACGCTCGACGCGCGGGTCTGGTAGGTCAACGCGGTACTTGCGGTGGCCGATGCCGGAGATGTAGTGACGCTTCGCAGCCAGTTCTTCGACCAGGGCGGCCGGGGTGAGACCACGCTCGACGCCGTCGAGCCAGGTGGCGGCCGCCTGGTTGATAGCACCACCGAAGCGTGGGCCAATAGTGAGCAGGCCGGAAGCAAGGCTGGAGACGAGGTCTTTGCCGGCCCGGGCGGAGACGATGGTGTTAACGGCCCCAGACACATAGGGGCCGTGATCTACCAGCAGGCGCAAAACAAAGTCGACGAATTGCTCGAGTTCGGGGCTGGAGGTCTGGCGGCCGAGGAACATGGAGATAACGATGCGGGCAAAGGAGTTATTGCTGGCAAACTGAAGTAACTCAGCGTCGAGCAGGCGGACTTCGTCGCCACGGTCGCCGGAGACGGAACTGGCCATGAGGGTGGGGCGGCGATCGGCGAGGGCGGCTGAGCGGTTTTCAGGTTCCCCGGGCGTGGCATGCGGTAGGGCGGCGATGGCATCAACTAACTCGCCGAAAGAATTGGCAGCGTGAGCACCGGCGGCGGCGAGGGCTTCACGCTTGGCCCGGGCCGATTCGTCCGCGCGCGTTGCCATGGCCTTGGCGTGGCCAAACTGGGGCGGGGTCTCGAACAGGTCGGCGACGGTGCCGGCGATGTAGGCGACCACTGGCTTAGTAACGCGCCCGGACTGCAGCAGGTCGGCTAGTACATACTCATCGTCGCCGCCGAGTTCGCCAAAGTAGGCGATGGCCCTGGTTTCGGGGTCTGCTTCGGCTGCGAGGAAGGCCTCCTCCGGGGTTACCATCGGGAAGCGCTCCCCTCCCAGGGCCAGGCTAAATGACAAGGCGTGCCCGGTGCTCGCGACGGTGCGGATAACCTCGTTTACCATGCCACCGGACGAAGAAATTACGGCCACTGAGCCGGACGTAAACAAGCGCGATTGTTCGAGCTGATGTGCTTGGGTGCCCCCTATGGCACCTAATTTGAGCACACCGGGCACCACCAGGCCGACGCTGGCTCCCCCGATTACCCAAAGACCACGGCGGCCGGCCTCGTCGTACAGTTCAATGGCATGGCGCTCAGGTAGGCCTTCGGCAAAGACCACTCCGCCAATCAGGGCCGGCAGTTTGTCCATGGCTTCGCGGGTGGAGCGCAGCACACGGCGGCCAGATGAGAGGTTGAGAAACAGGTTAGCGTGCTTTCGGGTAGACGCAGGAACGTGGTCCAGGGTGGCGCAGACCGGCAACATGACCTCGTCGGGGCCGAAGAAGTAGCGCTCGTGTTTACGACCGGTAGCCACGATGGCATCGACGCTAGGACGCTTACGGCCAGCTAGGTAATCGAAGTCGAGGATGGACTGAACGATACCCCGGTGGCTGCCCAGGCAGACAATATGGGGATCGAGCTGGCGCAGATTGGTGATGTCGATGGCGGACATTAGTTAACCTCCGTATTTTCAAGGCTTTGGGCCGCGGCCGGAATGATCTTAGACATGGTGAGCTCAGGACCGGCGACCAGACCGTGCAGGCCCTCCCGGATGAGGAAGGCCTCCATTTGGGCGAGACCCTCGACCTCATGTGGGCCGCCACGGCGCACGAACACCTTGATTTGCTGGGCGCGCAGCTGCTCCTTAGTCTCGTCCAGAGCCCGGATAACACCCTTGAGGGTCTGGCGAATATCGGTGAAGTTGGCCACTCCCCCGCCGATGATTAGGACTTTGCGAGGTGAATTTGATTTGAGCATGAGGCTTAAGACCTGGCGGGTGTAGAGATAGGTTTCTTCAACATTGGGGTTGCCGGAATACTCGCCGTAGTTGGCTAGCTGGGCGCCGTAGCCGAGGTTGGCAACCTCGTCGGCCATGACGATGCTGGCGCCGCCGCCGGACAACAGTAGGAAGAAGGCGCCATCGGGGTTAATGACTTTGAGGGCGAAGGAGGCTTGGGACTGGCTTGCTAGCTCAACCACGGCCTGCTCTTCTGGGGTTTTGGTGCCGAGCTCGCGGAAGTCGGCCGGGGTCCAGCGCTCATGCACGAAGGGGGCGGCTTGGTCATCCACTTCTACGGCGGCATCTAGGAATTGGGGTACCCCCGACGTGACCACGAGCGGATTGATTTCGAGGAAGGAACAATAGTTGTCCTGGAAGACGGCGGCGAGACGATCGAGGGAACCTGATGATAGGCCAAGGGTGTCCTCGATGCGGCCGGAGCTAGAGGGCACCAGATGTTCGCGGACGATTTCAGAAGCTTGGGATTCAACGTTGATGCCGCCAAGCTTGGAGAACATCACCATATTGCCGGCTCGGGCCCGCTCGATAGCGAGGTAGTACTCGGCGGAATCTTCATGAGGAGCGAAGGGTTCCACGAGCAGGTAACGGTAACCTTTGGCGACGAGGGATTCGAGGGCCTGGGGAACGTCACTTGATGCAACGTCGAGCAGCACGAGTCCCTGTTTGAAGCGGCCCTTCACACCTTGATCGACCTTAACCACAAACCGTCCTTCGGGCTGCAGGCGCTTGAGCTGGGATGCCAGCGGGCGGTCGGCATCGACCGAGATGCCGTGGTAAGGCAGGCCGAGAGCGTCGCTTAGGATGGTTTTGGCACGGTATTCTGAGATCTTTTTTCGCGGCACTGCGAACCTCTCGTAACACCGCCATGATACCCGTCGGGTTAGTTCTTGGCTAGGCGTACTTGGAAGGCGACGATGGTCTGGCGGAGGCCGTCTTCGAGCGAAACTTCGGGTTTCCAGCCGAGTTCGCGCTGAACTTTGGTGGTATCGGCCAGGAGTTCGGGCGGATCACCGGCGCGTTTGCTGAGGTCTTGGATGGTGGTGCGCTTACCGGTGAGTTTAAAGATAAGTTCGACAACGTCTTTGACCTTGGTGGCCCGGCCTGAGCCGAGGTTATAAACGTGGAGGCCATCGTGGTTTAGGCCCATGAGGTGAGCGCGAGCGATGTCGTCTACAAAGAAGAAGTCGCGGGTTTGCTGGCCGTTCCAATAAAGCGGGATGGGCCGGCCGGTGAGAGTGGCTTTGATAAAGTTCGGAACAGCGTGAGTTTCGGGATCATGGGCCTCAGTGGGGCCGTAGGGGTTGAAGTAACGGAACATGGTGGCGTGGAAGCCGTATGAAGCGTGATAGGCATGCAGCAAGGCCTCGAAGGCGAGCTTGGTGGCACCATAGGGGTTGATGGGCAGTGTGGGGTCGGTTTCTTTAATGGGCACGCGAGTGGGATCGCCATAAACGGCGGCGGACGAAGAGTAGACGATGCGCTTTACGCCGTGCTTGCGCATAGCCTCGAGCAAGTTTATGCCGCCGCCGAGGTTGATATCGAAGGCTTTCTGGGGGTCGGCGACGGATTCGGGGACGAGGGCCTGACCGGCGAGGTGCACAACGGCGTCGTGGCCGCTTACGGCCCGGGAGACGGCCACGAGGTCGCGGAGGTCGCCCTCGATAAGGGTGGCGTTGTCGGGGACGGAGTCTTTATGCCCCACCGACAGGTCATCGAAGACAGTAACCTGGTGGTCGGCCTCAAGCAATTTGGCAGCCACTCGCCCGCCGACGAATCCGGCCCCACCTGTTACAAGAAGTTTCATGGTGGGTATTGTAGCACCAAGGATCTAGAGCGCGGCCGGATGACGGCTTGCTTGAGCTCATTCGGCCACGGTACTCTAATGTTATGCCATGGCAAATAGCTATAAGCCTTTCAATAATGGCGAACGTGGTAACGGCTTTAATCCAGCGGCGTTACTCGCAAAGATCGTCCGCACCAGCTACCTTCCCGCCGGCGGTGTCCTATCTGTTGGGTGTTTGTCCGCTGGGCATTTTGGTAGGCCTCTTGCTCCCCCACCAGATCCATTGGTCGTGGTTAATTGTCTGGCTGATAGTTCTTAACAGCGTGGTGATGGCCATTTCCAATTGGATAAGCTTCGCGGCGGTGTCCCGGCTGCCGGTGGTCCAGTACCAGACGATCAACCAGTTTTATGAGGTGGTCGTAATATGCCTGGGCTGGGTCGTTTTGGGAGAGAGATTGAACGGCTTTCAGCTGACCGGCACCGCCTTGTTGTTTGTGGCAGCGCTACTCGCCATCCGGGCCCCAGTAAAAAACCTGGAGAAGTCTCATCAAAAAATCCACTTCCAATCTGTGGTTTTAACTTTGGCAGCCGCTACTACGTTGGGAATAGCCCTGATCATTGAAAAGGCCGCCCTTGGCCATATGGATATCGGTGCTTATTTAATTTTCGGTTACTCTGCCCAAACCGTGGCGATGCTGGTCCTGGCAATCAAGGACGTAAATAGGCGGACGCTGCGGGCGTTTGGTAAACGGGAGATCAAATGGTCGGCAGCGATGGGCTGGGCGAATGCGATAACGGGCGTATTTTACGTAATGGCAATCGTATTTTCTAATAATATCTCGCTGGTGACAGCGATAGCAGCCATCACATTGCCGCTGCTTGCGCTCGGAGCCTTTGTGGCACTCAAAGAGCGTGAGAACCAAAGCATGCTCTGGCTGGGATTAGGGGTCGGCTTTTTGGGGCTACTGGTGACAGCGATCCCTTAAGGGAGATAACTCCAGACATTACCTGATATTATGGTCTCATGAAGATGCTTGTGACCGGTGGGGCAGGGTTTATCGGAGCCAACTTTGTCCACTACACCGTAAAGAACCGGCCCGAATACCAAGTGACGGTGGTAGATAAGCTCACTTACGCGGGCAATCTGGATAACCTGGCGGACATTAAGGGTCAATTTGATTTCGTGAAGGGCGACATCTGTGATGGCGAGCTGATGGACAACTTAGTGGCCGACCACGACATCGTGGTGCACTTCGCGGCCGAGAGTCACAACGACAACTCATTGCGCGACCCAGAGCCGTTTATGTTTACCAATTTCATCGGGACATACAGAGTGCTGGAGGCCGTGCGTAAGCATGGGCGCCGGTTGCACCACATTTCAACGGACGAGGTGTTTGGCGACCTGGCACTAGACGACCCTCACAAGTTTACTGAGAGTACGCCCTACAACCCGTCGAGTCCGTACTCGTCGTCGAAGGCGAGCTCAGACCTGCTGGTGCGGGCGTGGGTGCGGTCGTTTGGAGTGAAGGCCACGATCTCGAACTGCTCGAATAACTACGGGCCACGGATGCACATCGAGAAGTTTATCCCCCGTCAGATCACGAATGTGCTATCTGGGGTTAAGCCCAAGATCTACGGCGACGGGAAAAACGTGCGGGATTGGATCCATGTGGACGACCACAACGACGCGGTCCTGGCGATCGTGGAGAAGGGCCGGATAGGCGAGACCTACATGATCGGCGCTAACGGCGAGAAGGACAATAACGAGGTGGTTGCGACCATTCTGAAGCTCATGGGCAAACCTAATGACTGGTTTGAGCGTGTATCGGACCGGCCGGGGCACGACCGGAGATACGCCATCGACTGGACCAGGCTACGGACGGAGCTCGAGTGGCAGCCAAAGCTGGGCTGGGAGGGCGGCATCCAGGCCACAATCGATTGGTATACCAAGCATCGGGATTGGTGGCAGGCGGATAAGGCGGCGGTTGAGGCCAATTACGCCAAGCATCAGAAGGTACTAGGTTGACAGATACTGACGTAGTAGAAGCTGCACAGCTGCTGTCCGAGCTTGAACCTGGGTGGTTGCCTGAGCCGATTTTTCAAGCAGTAGCGAGGCTGGTAGTACTCCCGATTGTTGAGGTGGTGCCATTGCGACGAGCGGATACTGGCGAGATTGAGATACTTCTGCTCGAGAGACGGGCTGATGATCCGGTTTGGCCGGGCATGTTGCACACTCCGGGGACGGTGGTGAGGGCGTCGGATAGCCCAGGATCATTTGACGATGCGTTGGGGCGTATCTTGGATGATGAACTCGGTAACATTGGTGCTAGCGAGCCGGTATGGGTAAAAAATATTTTGCACCATTCAGGTCGCGGGATGGAGGCTTCGCAGATATACTGGATTGAAGTTGAGGGTGAACCTAAAGTTGGCACCTACTACCGTAGCAGTCAGCTGCCGGAAAGACTGGTGCAAACCCAACTCGATTTTATTCCTGATGCAGTTGAGCACTTTAAGCGATCGAGAGGGAGTTTAAGGTGACCGAGGCCAACCCCTGGAAGGTGAAGAGCTCGCGGGTGGTGTACGAGAACCCGTGGATGCGGGTGCGGGAAGACAGCGTGATTACCCCCACCGGCAAGGACGGTATTTACGGCGTGATGGAATCGCAGGACTCCGTGATGGTAGTGGCGCTAAACGAGCGCCACGAAGTGTTGCTGGTGCGGACTTTTTCGTACCCCGACCAGTCGTGGAACTGGGAACTGCCAGGCGGAGGCGGCGACGCGGAGGATCCGGCAGTGGCGGCGGCCAGAGAGCTGGAGGAAGAGACCGGCCTCCGGGCGCGCGTTTGGGAGAAGCTGGGCGCCACCCGAGTCTGCAACGGCTTTATGACCGAGAAGATGGCTGTGTACCTGGCCCATGACCTGACGGCTTCCGGGCATAAGGAAGTAGCGGATGAGCAGGTATCGCAGCAAAAGTTCTTTGGGCTAGCCGAGGTGGCCGGTATGGTGGCCCGGGGCGAAGTAAACGACGGCCAGAGCATTACGGGGCTATATCTGCTCGAGCGCTGGCTAGATAAACAACGTAGCAAGGAGGACTAAAATGGCAGTCGCAACGACTGAAGTGACCGGGCATACGACCGAAATTCCGGGATTATTGGTATTCGACGTAACAACTGTGGGTGACGAGCGGGGGTGGTTTCAGGAAAAGTTCCATAAGCAGAAGCTGGTAGCGGCCGGCCTGCCCGAGGAATTCAACGTGGTCCAAAATAGCTTAGCGTTTAATAAGCGAGGGGTAACGCGCGGGTTTCATGCTGAGCCCTGGGATAAGTATGTGTCGATCGTGAATGGTAAGGCGTTTGTGGCTTACGTGGACCTGCGCCAGGGCGAGAGTTTTGGTAGGGTAGTGTCTTTAGAGCTAGATCCGCAGAAGGCGGTGTTTGTGCCGGCAGGCGTGGGTAATTCTTACCAGTGCCTGACTGATGATTTGTACTATCTGTACAGCGTGAACCAGCACTGGACGCCGGATGCCTACGAGAAGTACACATTTGTCAACCTGGGCGACCCTGAGCTGGACGTGAGGTGGCCGATAGCATTGGACAAGGCGATTTTGTCGGATAAGGACCGGAACCATCCGCTACTGAAAAATGTTAAACCGATGGAGGTACAAGCGTGAAGGCGATAATAATCGGAGCGTACGGGCAGCTGGGTAAGGCCCTGGCGGCACGGTTTCCGGAGTCAGTGCAGGTAGACCGGGACACGCTCGATATTACGGATGTGAAGGCGCTGGAGGCGTTTGATTGGGGATCGGTGGATACGATCTTGAACGCGGCGGCGTATACCAATGTGGACGGAGCGGAGACGGCCGAGGGACGACGAATGGCCTGGATGATTAACGCGCAAGCGGTGGGCAACCTGGCTCGTATAGCAGTGGAGCACGAGCTCACAATGGTGCACGTTTCGAGTGAGTACGTGTTTGACGGCACCCAGAGTCCGCATACCGAGAACGAGCCGGTGACGCCGCTAGGGGTGTATGCGCAGGCGAAGGCGGCCGGCGATATCGCGGTGGGGGTGGTGCCGAAGCATTACCTTTTGCGCACGAGTTGGCTGATTGGCGACGGCCCGAATTTCGTGCGGACGATGATGGGACTGGCGGCCAAGAACATTTCACCCAAGGTAGTGGGCGACCAGGTGGGCCGGCTAACATTTACGGATACGCTTGTGGACGGAATGGAGCACCTGCTCAAATCCAAGGCGGGGTATGGCACCTACAACCTGAGTAACGACGGGCAGCCGGCGTCGTGGGCGGAGGTTACACGCGCGATCTTCACCGACATGGGCCGGGACGATTTGAGTGTGACAGATGTGACTACGGCGGAATACTTTGCCGGCAAACCGGAGGCGGCCTCGCGGCCGCTGCAGAGTGCCATGGACCTGAGCAAGATTAAGGCCACGGGGCTCGAGGTGCGGGATTGGCGCGGGGAGCTGAAGCAATACGTGGAGCGGGAGCTTTCCCTTAGCCACATCTGATATGATGTCTGCATAAGAGGTTACTAGTTTACGATGAAGGGCATCATTCTGGCTGGCGGTTCCGGTACCCGCCTCTATCCCATTACCAAAGGCGTCATTAAGCAGCTTGTGCCAGTGTATGACAAGCCGATGATCTATTACCCCCTATCAACTCTGATGAGCGCGGGGATTCGGGAGATTCTGATAATTTCAACGCCCAATGATATAGGGCGGTTTGAGGAGCTGCTGGGTAGCGGTGAGCAAATCGGTTGTCAGTTCACGTATATGATTCAGGAGAAGCCACGCGGCCTGGCGGACGCCTACATTGTGGGGGCAGACTTTATTGGGGACGACAAGGTAGCCATGATTTTGGGCGATAACTTGTTTTATGGCACACGTATGGGTGAGAGCCTCAAAAAGTATACAGATACCATCGGAGCTGTAGGTTTTGCAGCGCCGGTCACGGATCCTAACCGTTATGGTGTGTATGAGTTCGACCAAGACATGAACGTGCTCTCAATCGAAGAGAAGCCGGAGCACCCAAAATCGAACTACGCCAACGCCGGTTTGTATTTCACAGATAACCAGGTGGTCGAGATCGCCAAGAACGTAAAGCCCAGTGCTCGCGGAGAGGTGGAGATTACTTCAGTGTTGGACGCATATTTGAAGAAGGGCCAATTGAAAGTATCGTTACTTGACCGGGGCACTGCCTGGCTAGATACCGGGACATTCGAGTCTATGATGGACGCGGCAAACTTTGTACAGATTATTGAAGCACGCCAGGGCCTGAAAATTGGATGCATTGAAGAAGTGGCGTGGCGTGAAGGGTTTATCACGGATGAGCAATTGAATACACTAGCCCAGCCGTTGATTAAGAGCGGGTACGGCAAATATTTGCTGGGATTGCTGCCGAATAAACTGATAGCTAAATAGGAGAAGACAGTGAAAGTACTGGTTGCCATACCGGCCTATAACTGTGCTCCCCAGATCGGAAGAGTCCTGGCGGGTTTCGATGATAAATTGCTGGGCCGCGTGGAAAAGGTAATCGTAATAGACGACCGAGCCAAGGATAAAACCGGAACAGTTGCGACAGAAGCCCTAAAGAGCCTGTCTTTTGATCACTCAAAAATCGAGGTAGTGGTAAATGACCAGAACCTTGGCCTGGGAGGTTCGCATAAGATGGCCTTTTTGTACGGTGAGAAAATGGGTGCCGACTATGTTGCTATCCTACACGGCGATGACCAGGCCAAGACCCAAGAACTGAACCGATTACTGGACGAGGCCGAAAAGAATCCTGAGCTCGGAGCGATATTGGGGTCGCGCTTTATGAGAGGTTCCGTACTAAAGGGCTATGCCTGGGAGAGAATCTGGGGTAATCGGGTGTTTAACCTGATGTACACCGTCCTCACTGGACGGCACACCCTGGATTTGGGATCGGGCATCAACCTGTTCCGACTGAAGGACCTGGCCGACCATCGATATCTTGGTTTCGATGACAGGATGACGTTCAATTTTGACCTGCTGCTCGACTACTACACAAAGAATACAAAGCTAAAGTTCGTTCCTATCACGTGGACAGAGGAAGACCAGGTGACTAATGCTCGTAACGTGGCCGTGGGTAAACGCGCTATGGGGCAACTGCTGAAGTGGCGGTTCGGAGGGCTCAAGTTTAACCCTCAGCCGGCTGAGAAGTACACGAGTTCCCCATATATGCCAGAGGCCGCCAAGTGAGAACCCTACATATTGTCTTACCGATGGCAGGGCGCGGGTCGCGGTTCGCGAACGTTGGGTTTAAGACTCCCAAGCCCCTGATTGAGGTGGATGGACAGCCGATGTTCCTGAAAGCCCTCAGTAGTTTTGGCGCGATTGAGGCCCCGAAGACCTATACAATCATTATTCGCAAGTCCCACGACACAGAGTACGGCTTGCAAGAAAGACTAAAAAGGGAGCTGCCGGAAGCCAATATTGTTATGACCGATGAGGAGCCAATCGGCGCTGCTAAGGATGCTTTGCGCTCACAGCCTCACCTGAGAGACGACGAAGGCGTGGTGATAATGGACTGCGACTTCTGGTTTTCTAGTGAAGCCTATAACAAAATGGTCGAAGAGGCTCTGGCCGACAAGAGCGGCGTCGCAGCTGGTTTGCTGACATTCAAATCTGATTTGCCGCGGTACAGCTACGCCGAAACAGATAAAGACGGGTACGTGATTCGGACCGCCGAAAAGCAGGTTATCTCGCCTAACGCTATCTGGGGCGCGTACTTCTTTGCCCACTCGAAGACATTCGTTGCCGCGGCCAATAAACTGTTGGCGCAGCCGCTGACCGCGACAATGAAGGAGTACTACATCTCGCCGCTTTACAACATTATTCTGAGCGAAGGCAAGCGCGTGAAGGCGGCGCCAGTTGATAAGTTTGGGTCGTTTGGAACGCCCGAGGAGTTAAGTGAGTACATTGGACACTCTGTTCAACCGAGCTAAGGCGCTGCTAACGCCGGAATTACTGCGATATCTATCGATAGCGGTCGTTCTGGTGGGTGCTGAGATTATAATTTTTCAGCTGATGATTTGGGAGCAGATCTCATACCTGATCGCAACCCCCGCGAGTATGGGCGTGGCCATAATACTCAATTGGTACCTGAGCCAGGCATTTGTGTTCAAGCACCGGCCACACCCGCCACGTAAGGAGTTCATGCTAGTGGTCGTTGCGAGCCTGATAGGAGTGGCCTTGCAGCTAGCGGTGACGGCGGGAGTGGTGGAACTGGCCAAGCAAGCGCCAATTTGGGGCAAGCTATTGGCGATCTGCGTGACATTCTTTTGGAACTTTTGGTTTAGAAAGAAATATATATTCTTTGATCCGAACGCCCACCTAATTCCCTAGTCAAGAAACGCTGGTCAGACGTACGAAGGGCCCGGTGACATAAGTGTCTCCGGGCCCAGCGAGACCTGCGGTCTAGCCATGTGATGCGGTGCGTCACATGGCTAGGGCCATCAGTTCGCGCGGAAGGGTGTTGGGGTCGAAGTCGAGCCAGCCCTTAGCGGGCCAGGTGACAAGGCGGTCCAGCTCGGCGAGTGCCTCTGCCTGGTCGGCTGGGCTGGTCGGATCGAATGAGTAAGCGGACGGAACGGCCGCGATCTCGGTCTCGAACTCGAGCCGTCGCGCCACGCTCTTGAACAGCTCGTAGAGCCGGCTCAAAGACGTGGCGTGGGCGACGAGCACGATCTTGGTGTGGGTCAGGCCTCGGGCCTTGATCAGCTCGATCGACCTCTCGGCGTTCTCGAAGCCGTTGGCGGCCTGATCCTCGACGTGCACTACCTCAACCGGTACGGCCAGGTCGGCGGCGGTGAGGACAGCAGCCACGTAGGTGGCTTCCGCTAGGTCGAGGACACCGAGGGCACCCCGGTCCTTGCCGGCCTTGCCGCCGGTGGCGACGATAGCCTGAACGGAACCGTTGTGCCAGAGGTTAGCCGCCGCTTGGGCGGGCCGGGGGTCATGACGCCCGAAGACGATCGCCAGATCGGAGCCGGCCGGATCGCCGATGGGCTGCGACAGGTATACGAACAGCGCGGCGGCCTGACTGGGCGCCAACTTCAAGCCTTGATTGTGAACCATGCCCTACTCCATTCGTATAGACGATGGGCATTTGCACATTATACTTTATCTTATCTATTTTGTCAAGACCTGACCTTGGTCGGTTGAGACGACCATATCGAGTTGCGGGGAAAGATGAACTGGATATGGCATTTCCGGAATATGAGCTGGTACAGCATTAATTTCGATTTCCTTAGCTAGCCGTCTGCCTAGCCGCCGAAGCGGTCGCTCCACGAGAGCGCCGGACACTTCGACCAGTACAAAAATTATGATTGCGGAGGCGATTGGCACGAAGAATTTAGCATGACCATCCCACTTCCCTACCATACGCCAGTAAATCTCGGAGGCCAGAACAAAGGCTGGGACGTGAATTAGGTATATGCCGTACGAGCGGTCGCCTAGCCACAAGAAAAAGGGCCGCAGCCACGGAAATGGTCGTGTAAACAAATTGGCGTTGAAGGAGGCGATGAAGACCAGCATGGCGGCTATTACTACGATTATGGTTTGAGTAAACGGTACGAGCAACCATGCCGGTACGAATCCCACCAGCAGCAATAGTGCCACAAGTAGAATCGGACCGACCGCACGATACTCCAGAAAACTTGGGTAGTATTCTCGGTACCATTGCTTGGTTTGGGCAAGTGCTAACAATACTCCAACCGCGATAGCGTCGAATCGCAGTACGAACAGGTCGTGCCGGCGGTCGAAGAAAATCAAGATGATAGGGATGGCAGCCAGCCCTAGGACTAATCTGCGGCGAGGCAAGAATAACAAGAGTAAAGGGAATATAAAGTAAAATTGCTCTTCAGTGGAGAGGCTCCACTGTTGGGCAAGCGGAGTTTGGCCCTGCTTTCCGTAGCCACAAACGGCGGCGGGCTGGGGCTGTGCAAAGCACTGCTGCCAATGAAAGTTGGCCGTTTCGGTGACATTGGCTATGCCGTCCCTGAATAAATTAGCCGGACTACCAAAGCCGCCTAGGTTGTTGAAAGTGAGGGCGAGCAAGATAGGAATGAATGTCCATAGGTATGCCATGGGGAGGATTCGAAAGACGCGCTTAGTCCAAAAAGATTTCAGGATGGTTGGGGTGGCATAGCCATTGCGAAGCGATCTGAGTAGGTTGGCGGTAATAATGTACCCCGAGATGGCGAAGAATATATCAACGCCGCCGTAGCTCAAGAAATACTTGGTTAACGGGAAGGAGCGCCAGGGAAAGAGCGCCTGCGAGTGATTAAGCACAACCAGGATAACCGCCGCGCTTCGCAAAACCTCAAGATCGATATTCTTGAAAGTCGCGAGACTTCCGCGTACTTCGTCGTTCATACTCCCCCTCACACCATATCTGTATTAATTGTAACAGAAGCGGAATTGAGACGAGGCTAAGATTTGTGCGCGTGGGTGGGTAGCATATCTACAGATGATCCGCTCCGATCCTTGGCAGGCGAGTCATACTGCGCCAAGAAGTCGTTGAAAGCGCGCACGGATACGGCGTAGAACTTAGCGACGTTGTCGGGGTTGATGTGGACCCGGTGGGCCAGGACACGACTATATAGCACAGCTGCATGGAAGCGCATGGCCCTGAATTCTTCGGGTGTGAGGCGGGCCTGGGCTAGAGTGAGGAAGTAATCCCGGAGATCTCGGTATTGGGCGGAGAGGCTGTCCTCGTAGCTAATGCGGTTGCCGGAGGCGTGAACCTTGCTGTCGTCACGGCAGAGGAATTCATAGCCGTAACTGAGCGATTGGTATTGGCGTCCGAAGTCGAAGACGGGCCCAGCGATCTCATTACCATCTGGCGCGGGGTCGATGAGCACGAAGGTGTGGTCTTTTGGTGAGGCCAAGATGTTAGAAACAGTTACATCGCCGTGTATAACGCTTTCTCGGTACGTGGCCAGGTCGTGCATGATGTCCTGGTTGGCCCGGATCCGCTTCATGACCAACTCAATGTTATCGTACTCTACGCCATTAATTACCAGCGTCTCGTACGACCTAAGCTGAGCGAGTTCGTCGTTAATCTTGGTGGCCTGGCTGAGCTTGCCCCAGAGCTTACTACGAATATAGGTGTCCAAGGCTTCGGGGTTCGTCTTGGCTGCTTTTGTCTTGTACACGTGCTCAAACAGCAGATCAAAAACATCATTTAGTATGCGTTTGCTGTGCTTTTGGTCTTGGGAATGAATGTAATCAAAGAACGGGATGTAATCGGGATAGTATTCCAGGTCTATTGAGTAGTAACTACTGGTCTCTTTTGAGTTTGTGAGGTTAACGATCGGCCCGACACCTGAATAGTCTTTGAGCCAATCATGCTGGGCTTTAAGCCGGGAAGCGTACTGGCTCGGGATAATCTTCTTCACAAGGTATTTATCATTCTGGTGTACGAGCACAACACTAGCGTCTGAGCCCCCCTTGAGATATTGGATGAGTTTTATGTCTTCCTTAGTTTCGAGTTGATGCAGGATGTGAGAGAGGGTGTTAGACGAGAAGAACGCATCTAGGAAGCTGTCAAACTCTTGCGACAGGTCTTCCACTCGTGCCAATTTGTCGTGGCGGCTCTCTGTGCCCCCAGGAGCCACTAGCCGGCTGTAGTTGGTATGGTGGCGTAACAGCAATAGTGCCCCAATGACAGATGACGGTATGGCTAGGATGAGCCACGAGGTTACCAGCCAATCCAGTGAGTTGGCACCCGGGGCAAGCGACTGGAAAATGGGATTGGTGACTGCCTGATATGAACCAAGGTAGGCAGGGCCGGAAGGGATAGAAACGCCGAGATAGGCCGTGAGTGAGCGGACAAGGTTGTCGGCGAAGCTGTAGCCAAAAAAATAGATGGAAAGGCAGCCTATGCCGGCCAGATACAAGCCCCACATTGCCACTGACCAAATAGAGTACGTTCTGAGCGGGCGTCGTCTGAAAAGCTTATGAAACCCATAAATGACCGACCAAAGCTTGTAGCGGAGGCTGTTCTTGACCTTGGTATTAAACAAAGCGGTAGTGCCATGCCAGAAATGGAGCAAGCGTTGATCACGACGGAAGAGGAACCAGATACCGGTGAAGAGGAGCGCAGCAACTGCGAGCAAGATAAGACACATGGTAAGAATAGGAGCCGCCACACCTGATGGAACCACCTCCAATGCTAGTAGGGACAACCCAAAGAGTCCGATGATAAGGCCGTCAACGGCACGTTCGAGCAGAACGAGACCAAACATGAGACTGGAGCTAATTTTTAGCGAATATCCCAGCACACCAGCACGGACAATTTCTCCTAGACGGAGGGGCAGGACGGTGTTAAACAGATAGCCGATGAGCAGTGACTGGAATTGAGTGCGTACGCCGGAATCTTTAACTGGTTGCAAAAGCAGTTTGAATTTGTAGGCACGGACAAGGTGGCCAGCCAGGATGAAGCCGAAGGCTAGGCCGCCATAGATCCAGAAGGCGGGGTCGCGCATTACTCGGAAAATGCCGTGCACGTTGTCGTTGACACGTATGAAATATAGGAGGTATATGGCCGCCGATATAGCCATAAGCAGTATTAGCTTAATCTTCACGCGGGATTTCCACCTTAATTACTGAGATGCCGGCGGCAGTAGCTGCCTGGAGACCGGCCGCGGAATCCTCAAAAGCGATGACCTCCGAGGGACTAAAGCCAGTCTTCTGAAGGGCGACTAGATAGGCTTCAGGGTGCGGCTTGCTATGGGTGACCTCATCCCCGAAGACGGAGTGATGGAACATGCCTTTTAGACCAACAGCCTCAACTACCCGTTCGGCGCTCACGCGACGGGCCGTAGTCACCAAGACCATCTGGTGGTGTAGGCGCTGGAGCTTAATGAAGTTAACTAGATGCTCGTTGGAACGCACCAAGCCCATGACGTCAGCGTAGGCGTTAGCTTTATGATCAGCTACTCGCTTGGCTTTTGCGGGGTCGATACCCGGCACTACCTCGGTAGCCCAGGAGTCGAAGCGACGGGGAAACAATCTGGCCGCCTCTACCTTGGTCACAAACTCGTGCCCTTCAGCAGCAAAGGCCTGAGCGTATGATGCATACAGGGCCTCGAAGGTATCGGCCAGCGTGCCATCCAGATCGAAAAACAAGCCTTTAATTACTGGCACCGCAAGCACATTCTCATATCGAGATAATCTTAACCTGTTTTCAGATTCGCCTCAATTGGTGCACTCTCGGGCTTGCTTAGTAAATCAGGACTTTACTATTCCACTAGCCTACATTGCTGAGTTAAGAATAATATCGCACCCAAAAGGGCGTTATGACAAAAACCTGGGGTTAGCGTAAGATCTTTGTAATATTTCGCAGAGGCATCAGGATGCCATTCCCAAGTACTAGTATGCCTACACGATGCTGTAGCTGTTGTCGACGAAGCGGTTGGTTCATTTCTGATTTTAAATCTTACGTATCGCTATTACTTCCATCTTAAGTTAGCATAATAAAAGTGAATCATCCGTCTTCTACCCTTACTGTAGTAAAACGGTTTCTTAGACGAAGTATTGACCTGAGTCGACGTCATCCCAGACTCACTTTGGCCGTTATTTTTATGCTGTCATGGGCGTTAGCTGCTTTTATTTTCTTTTTGCGTTACCCAGATAACGCTACCGCCCCGAACTTTTATGCCGAAGATGGTCGGGATTTTATGGCGCATATTCTTGATCAAGGTCCATTACGAGCTCTGTTTAATCCTTTTAACGGTTATTTCATCATCGGTGTGTATCTGATCGGAGATATTGCCCGGTGTATTGATTGGGTATTTTTTCGGGGGGCGTTTATCGAACTACCTAGATCGATTGCGATTGCTTCCTATCTATTTTTGGGTCTCTGCGCCGCGTTACCGATAATAACTTTAAACAGAATCCTCAAGCCGGCATTTTTAGGACTGGCCGTATTGGCTTTAATGTTTGTGCCGATGCCACTGAATGACTATGTGGTGATCGGGACTTTAGGCAATTTAAAGTTCGCGTTTGGGTTTATAGCGATGCTACTGATTGCAAAAAGATGGAGCTTAAAGCGTGAGAGCCGGTTAATCCCCCTAATCGACTTGGGGGTACTAACCTGCGCCTATACAACTGCCACTGTCTACCTGCTACTGCCCTTTTACTTGTTTTGCGACGGCTTGCGGCCAAAACAGCTGTTGGATTTTAAGAAATACTGGCGTGTGAATAATGTCTCGTTATGGAGCACCTTAGTACTGGGCGTGGTGGCGATACTGCAACTCGCTTACGTGGCCATACACGGTATTCCGAAACTTCCAGGATATCTTGATACACCCTTTCAAACGTCGAAAGCGGTTGAAATATTCATTGGTAGATCGATCCTATTTGTGTTTGTGGGTCCTTTCTTTAAGTACCTTAATGACGCGCTAGCAATCTTGGGTGCGGTTTTACTTCTAGTAGTGGTGGTGCGGTTTGCAAGGCGTTGGATACTTTTGCTGGCTGCTCTAGGCACTTTTAATGCAGTGATGGCTTCAGGTTTGTTCCTAATAAACCGACCGGGCCTATCCTCGCTGTTTCCCGGATATTCGTGGCCGGGCCCAGACCAATTCTTTTACGCTCAGACAATGATGATGGTTGTTACGGGTATAGTGCTGCTCCAGGCAGTAATATTAACGACGCGAAAACGTGGAATGGAGGTGATCTCAGTTCTGGTTGTATGTCTTGGTATAGCGCTGACTGCTCCGCACGCCAGCTCTTATGGTCATGATAAATCCATGGAGCAAACTAGAGGCACGATTTATGCAGACGCCAAGGTGGCATGTAAGCTCCCAGTTCAAAATCTTAAGATAGATATTTATCCTACTACGCCTTGGCAGATGACTGCCAAACGATCGGAAGTTTGCACGCCGGACCTGTACAAGCACAAGACCTACCATGTTAAGGACTTAGGCCTGACAGTGGCCGTCAATCAACCAATTAATATTGCCGAACACTCGATATCTCAGCCATTCACAATAGACACTAGTTCTGGTCCATTGGCAGGACTTAACATTTTTCTTTCCACCTACCAGAAGCGACTTAGCGGCGAGTATAAGCTTGTGATATTTGGACCTGATTGTAGAACTAAGGTGACTGATGCAGTATTTAAGGGTTCTACAATTCGCGATAATAGTTTTGCCGAGATGCGGTTCGCTCCGATAGCTAAGAGTGGGGTTTACTGCTTTACTGTTAAGCCAGTTGAGGTTGGCGAACAGGCTTTGGCGATGCAACTATCATCAACGGATAATCAGGCGATAATGCCGGCTTTGGCAGATGGATCACAGGTCAAAGATCCAGTAGCGTTTTCGTTAGTTTTTGAAGATCAATAGCTAAAGGCTTTGCAACCTAACCCGGCATTGGGTGCACCGATATTATCGCCGACAACCCAAGCGCAGGCCTGGAAGGTGCCGTGGGTTGACCATGGGACCGTGCCATCAAAGGCATGAGGACCAACGTCGGGGCGAGAACCGCTAGCAGATATTGTGCCAGCAAATGTTCCGTTAATGTAGACATGGATCGTAGCCGGGCCATTGAGACTGCGATCAAGCCCCCAACCGGCCAATCTAACTGCGTTTGCTACTGGCTGCACTAAATCCAAACTTCCGGTGGGGTCGTTGTTGATGGAGAGGGTCCGACAGCCCAACCCGGCATTGGGTGCGCCAACGTTGTCGCCGACCACCCAAGCACAAAGTTGGTGAGTACCGTTAGTAGTCCAGTTTACAGTACCGTCAAAAGCGTGGGTCCCCACGTCGGGTCGGGTTATGTCGGCAGTGATTGACCCTGCCCAAGTACCATCAATGTAGGCATGAACGGAAACAGGGTTAGTGGTGTCACGATCAAGCCCCCAGCCAGCGAGACGGATAGTGCCATCATACGAGGGCTGAACTAGATCTAGGCTGCCAGTGGGGTCGTCGTTAATACTGATTGATTTGCAACCAAGGCCATAGTTAGGCGCGCCAATGTTGTCGCCGACCACCCAGGCGCAGACCCGATGAGTGCCCGGAGTTGAGTATGGGACCGTGCCGTCGAAGCCATGGGCACCGACGTCGGGGCGGTTATTGTCGGCGGTGATGGCGCCGGCCCAGGCGCCGTCGATGTAGACGTGAATGGAAGCTGGGCCGTCCATACTGCCGTCGAGACCCCAACCGGCTAGGCGGACAGTGCTTGGGCCTTGCTGGACTAAGTCGAAACTACCCGTAGGGTCGTTATTGATTGAGGAGCCCCACCATTGGTTCCAGCTTGTAGTGAAGTTATAGCTACCCGAGTAATGCCCCGGCCAATAGGCGTGCGGGGTGTAACAATAGAGAGAGGCGGAAGCTGCGTCTGCAATGTTAACCGAGGCGTAGACGGTATTGCTACCATCTGAGAAGTTCACCACCCGTCCAGGGAAAAGCCCCGTGTCGTAGAACCATGGATTGCCAGAGGGTTTTTGGCGACAGGCGTAAAGAATCGAGGGATTGCCCCACTGCGTTCCGTCGGGAGCGGTCCAGTAACCGTTGTTGCCGCTAGCTCGTTCCATATTGAATCTCAACTGCCACGAACCGTCGACGACCTGTGAATTGAAACCGGGATCGGAGCAGGAGCCGGTGTCGGGACAGCCATAGCCCATGGCGTAATTATATTGGCTGGCTACGGGGGAGGGATCGGTAACTAGCGATTGCTCTTTTTGGAGCGTAGCTAAAATGGTGCGGGCGCTAATACCTATATGTTGTGAGGCGTTGTAGATAATAGCATCTGAGCGCTCGTTTACGGTGGGGTCCACATAATTGGCCAATGCCCCGCCCTTACTCAATAGGAAGCTGTGGATGTCCGCCTGGCTCATGGCGGTGGCATCGGTGAAGTAGTGGTCGCTTACTAGATCACCTTCGGTGTATGCGGCATGGGCAGTGCCGGCAAACACGAACAACGCCCCGAATACGAATAAGAGGCTAGCAATACGATAGGGTTTCATCAGAAGGTAACCGGTACTTTCACGTTATGACTCTCCACGCCTGTTGAGGGATCAACATTATAGACCTCCACGTAGCCGGAGGTGCCACTGGGGTGAAGCTGGGAGACCGTGCCCGAGAATTGACCAGATGAGTTAACGGTGAGGATCCCCGTAGTGAGGACGCCGGCCACATTATCTTTAATGCGGTAATATACCGAGCTTACTCCTGGGTCGGAGCCCGAGATGATAGTACCACTAGAGATCTTAGAGTTGGCGGGCGGATTTGAGAGGGTGATGCCAGAAGCGGCAGCGGGTGAGGCGCTCGGACTGCCCGAATGGGTTGGCGATGGACTAATGTTGTCGGTCACGCCGGACGATTGGTCTTTAGAAGAGCCGCTGGTTTTGGTCTGAGGATCGTAATTCTTAGTGGCGGACTGCTTGGAATTTGATGTATGAATGAAAAATAAAACCGCGGCCAAGATTAAGATTACCAAAATTACCGCGATAGCCGATATCGTTAGTAAGCGTTTATTATGCCCGCGAATTTTGGATTTCTTCATACCCCCTCCAGTGTTCTATTTTATCACAGGCGTTTTATCTGGAAGCGGGGTTAGCTCGATTGAACCTTTGCGAATCCTGAGGTTAGGGTTTAGGAACGGATCCTTAAGGGGTAAACCATGCGTAGAGAGCTGAAAAGGTTTGGATGGTTCCGTACTTTCAGTGGCGTGCAAACGAGCGTATGGCCAGAAGACATTTAGGTAGCCGGCTCGATAGAGCTGAAGACTAATAGACGGCAGGTCGCTGGGTATTGGATCGGTGGAGATATGAAGAGACTTTATTACACTAGCCTGAGCCATTAAGCATTTCGGGGTGGGAACGAGCACATTTCGAGGCCAAAGTGGATGCCCATTGTGGTACCAAGTGTCAGGCAATGAACCAGCAAACACAGGCTGAGCTTCTTGCCCGTTGATCGTATACCAGCTTTCAACGGTACGACTGCTCTGATCACGGATCCAGCCTCCTACAGTGCCAACGCTCGGCTGGATTGCAACACTTACTAACTCTGTCAGCCAGTTTTCGGTTTCTGGTCGCAGACTAGGATCAACCCAGAGAAGGAGTGCGTTACCGGGTAAAGCGGCGATAGGCTGATGATCATAAAGGTGGTAATTAGAGTAAGCGGTCTGAGCAGAAAAGCCTTTCAAGAATAGGTCCTGCTCTTCTTTACCTTGTATGAGTACATACACCGGGGGTTTTTCTTTTAAATGATACCGATACCGGTAGGTGGTTGGCATATTTTCTACCGGCACAACATCGGCCTTGATGCCCATTAGGGTGGCGAAATTACGCAACGCACGCATAGCTGCAGCTTCTACATAATCCTTGCGGTCAGGATGAACCGCAGTGGACCCTTCGGCTTGCCGCCAATGATAGAGAATCTTGGGAATATGGTGTACGACCGGCTTGGTAGTGAGGGCTCGGAGTATGAAGTCGTAGTCCTGGGCGCCATCGAAGCCCTCCCGCAAGCCACCAAGCTTTTCAACGAGTGGCCGGCGGACCACATTAAGATGAGAGATGTAATTCACCGTGGTGATTAAGGCCGGGGAGAAGTCGGGTTTAAATAACGGCGACGAACGATGTTTCCCATCATCCGACAGCTTGTCTTCATCGCTATAGAAGAGATCGATCTTTGGGTTAGCGTCCAGTGCTACCACAATTTCATTGAGCGCCCAGGGAGACAAGGTATCATCGTGGTCCATAAAGGCCACGAAGTCGCCGGTGGCAGCGGATAGGCCTTCGTTTGTATTGGGCACGATGTGTTTGGTGGGATTTGTAGCCTCGACTATTTTGATGCGTTTATCTTTGCTGGCACTGGCGCGGATCGCGTCCGCCCGGTCCGATATTGTTGAGCCCTGTACAAGAATGAGTTCGAACTGGTCATAGGTTTGGGCAAGAACCGAATCAATCATAGGCAATAAGTACTTGTCGGGGGTGTTCCAACAGGGAACTACGATACTTATGAGGGGTCCACGCTTGCTTTCGCTGACGGGGCTGAGCGTGCGGGGCTCAACTTGCTTCATCCATTGTTCGTAGGAAAGTCCCTCATGGGAGATATCACGTCCCTGGAGGCGCTTTACTATACTGGCTATTTTCTGCCTGCGTGGAGTGCCGGGTGGCAGGACATGGTCGATGGTGCGTCTAACATTCCTTATAAGACTCATGGTAAAATCATCCTATCATGTCGAGTGCGTCTGATTCTCCGATGAGAGCAGCCGTGGAGTTTAAGACTAGGCGAAAGTATTGGGGCCTGGTCCGTGAGCTGGCTGCTGCCGACTTCAAGCTGAAGTACCAAGGCTCCGTCTTTGGCTACCTATGGTCACTAATGAAGCCATTGGCGATTTTTGGTGTCCTGTACTTAGTATTCAGTGTGTTCGTGCGAATCGGCTCAGATATACCAAACTACCCGGTATATTTGCTTTTGGGTATAGTACTGTGGAACTACTTCGCCGAGTCCACTGTAAACGGCATGCGTGCGATCGTGGACAAGGGCGACCTGATTCGCAAGGTGTATTTTCCGCGCATAATGATCCTGCTCGCCTCAAGCTTGAGCGCGCTAATTACTCTGGTGCTAAACCTACTGATTGTGGCAGTATTTCTGCTGTTTGCGCACACGGATCAGTCATGGCAATCATTTGGTTTTTTGTTTTTAATACTTGAACTTTATTTGCTGTCAGTGGGAATTTCACTCTTCCTGGGGGCGCTGTTCGTGAGATTTCGCGATTTTGCCTATATCTGGGAGGTGGCGCTGCAACTGTTATTTTATGCTAGCGCCATCATCTATCCGCTGAGCTTGGTACCGGAGCGGTTTCAAAAGTTGCTGGTACTAAGTCCAATCACCCAAATAGTCCAAGATGCAAGGTGGCTATTGGTAAGTAAGCAAACCACTACAGGCTTTGCTATCCTGGCCCATTGGGCGCTAATCCCCTACCTGATCCCCCCATTGCTTGCGATTACTGGTTATATCTACTTTGAGCGGGCAGCTAGCATGTTTGCGGAGGATGTTTAGGTGGAAGAGCGCGTTGCAATATCGGTAAAGAATATTCGCAAGAACTTCAAGCTTCCTCACGAGCGTTATACGAGTTTGAAGCAAAGTGCCATGCACTTGTTTACCCGTAAGGGATTCACGCGGTTTGAGGCTCTAAAAGATGTGTCTTTCGAGGTTATGGAGGGTGAGTTTTTCGGTATTGTCGGCCGCAATGGTTCCGGCAAAAGTACCCTGCTAAAACTACTGGGCGGGATATACCAGCCAACTAGCGGAAGAATTGCCATACACGGATCCTTGTCCCCTTTTATTGAGCTGGGCGTCGGCTTCAATCCGGAGCTATCTGGACGTGATAACGTCTTTTTGAATGGAGCGATTCTGGGTTTGTCGCGCAAGCAGATTGAGGAGAAATACGACGATATCGTAGCATTTTCGGAGTTGCATGAGTTTATGGATCAGAAGCTCAAGAATTACTCTTCTGGAATGCAGGTGCGCCTGGCTTTCTCGATTGCGATACAGGCACGGTCGGACATCTTGTTAATAGACGAGGTGCTGGCCGTGGGCGACGCTAACTTCCAGCAAAAATGCTATAACTTCTTCCGAGAAATGAAGCGCGAGAAACGCACGATAGTATTTGTGTCCCACGATATGAACGCGATAAAGGATTTTTGCGACCGGGCATTATTAATACAGGACGGGGTAGTCGCAGCGGTGGGTGCACCGGACCGGATTATAAATAAGTACAACCGGTTAAATATAGTTGAGCGGAAGGAGCTTGAGAGCGTCGAATACGCTATGGACACGGCGAATCGCTGGGGATCGGGGGATCTTGTAGTGAAGGATGTCGTAACAAAGCTAAAGGGACGACCGCGCAAATCGTTTGAACCAGGTGAAGACATTACTATTGAGATAAAGGCTACGGTAAAGCGTAAAGTTGACCAGCCGATCTTTGGTCTGATTATTAAGAGCCCTCAAGGACTACGGGTAATGGTGACAAATACTCGACTGATGGGATTGAAGACCAAAGCCTATTCGCGCGGTGAAACTGTTACATTTTCCTGCAGCGTAAAAAATATTTTTAGCAATGGACGTTACACCATCTCGCCAGGGCTAGCAGATACAGATGGAAATGTTTTTTATGACTGGATCGAGGATGCCGCCTGGTTCGAAGTACATAATAGCGATAGCAATGATGGCGTTGTGCTTCCAGACCACACCTTAAAAGTTTTTGTGGAGTCTTAATGCCAGCAGTTAAACAACAGCTCAAGGTAACTGTCTTAGTTTTATGCTGGAACAATCAGGACTTACTCGGGGAGTGCTTTAAATCTATCTTTGATCAGTCATACGATAATTTCGATGTGATCATGGTGGATAATGGCTCTAAAGATAGCTCTGTTGCTTTTACGCGAAAACATTTCCCCAAAGTACGTCTAATCGAGACGGGCAAAAACAACGGTTTTGCCATTGGAAACAATATCGGTATTAAGGAAGCGCTCAAGGACTCCGATTGCCAATACATTGTTCTGCTCAACACCGATGCCACTCTCCGCAAAGATTGGCTAGAGAAGATGGTGGAGTTTGCCGAAAATCACCCGAGACTAGGAAGCGCGCAGTCTCCTACACTGGATTATTTCGATCATGACATTTTGGATTCGAACGGAATATGCATGGATCGTTGGGGGCTAGCGACGCAGATAGGATATCGGCAATCAAACGTAAGGTATGAGACTCAGCGGGTCTTTGGCGTGAACGCGGCCGCCGCCATATTCTCGAGAGCCTTTCTTGAGGAGCAGCCATTCGGTGATGATTATTTAGACCATGACCTATGGATGTACCTGGAGGATGTCGATCTGGCTGCCCGTGCCACAATGATGGGCTGGGAGAGTTGGGTAGTAGCAGAAACATTTGCCTACCATATGGGCTCCGCTTCGAGCGCCAAATTGCCCGGAGCTTTCTCCTTGTATATGACCTACCGCAATAATGCCCTGGTTTTGATCAAGAACTTTCCCTGGCGGATTATTCTTCGTACATTGCCAGGTCTGTTTCGTGCTGAAGCATACCGGATAAGAGGATTCTTACGCGAACGGAAATACGGCCTAATAAAAGCTATGGTAATGGGGCGGTTGCGTAGTTTACCGCTCTTTCCTTTATTTCTAATCAAGCGAGGAAAATTGAAGAAGTATTGGAAAATTGACTCCACTGAGTTATGGGAACTAATGAAGGCTCCTAGGTTACCCAAGCTGCCCCCGGCTAAGCGGCGTTTTGGTAGCGAGGCGGTGGCGGTAGTCGTGGTGTCGCACAATAACGCCACCACTATTGAGGCTTGTTTAAATGCGCTTAAGAGCCAGGAATACCCGAACCTCGAAATCATAGTGGTGGATAATATTTCAACTGATGGCACTACCAAGATTATAAAAGAAAAATATCCGGAGATTACTCTACTGGAGCCGAAGCTTGATCTTGGATTCGCCAACGGTTTTAATGTGGGCCTCACCCGTGTATTACCCGATAATCCTGAGTATTTTGCACTAATTCGGGCAACGGCCATGGTGGGCAATGGGTGGTTGAAGCAAATGATTGAGATCATGCACGAAAAGCCCATGGCTTTTGCTGTTTCGTCACGCCTCGAAACCCCGGATGGGAGCGTCTATAACCAAGGGTTTACCTTCCATCCGGTTGCGGGGGCAAACCCAAAAACATTTGAAGGAAATAAAACGCGCGAGGTTTTTGCGGCAAGTGATTACGCCAGCTTCTTTCGAACAGATAAACTCACACTGATAGGTTTACTGGACGGAGATTTTTTTGATGGTCTGGAGGACGTGGATCTGTGCATGAGGGCAAGGCTCATGGGCTACGAGGTGTGGTCTAATCCCATGGCAAAAGTGATTGTTAACCCTATAGAGCCCAGTAGAAAGCGGCTATGGTACCAAACGCAAAAGAACTTGATGCTAATGTTTTTGAAGAACATGCCCGCAAAGCTATTTTGGAAATATTTGCCGGCAATGGTGGCATCACAGGTTGCGGCAACCGGTAGATCAATTAGCGAAGGCTACCTGCCGCAGCAGACTAAAGCTTTTGCCAAGGTGGTATTTCGTTTGCCGAGAATGATGAGGCTACGCAACCGCACCAATCGCCACAAGCGACGCCTTCAACAAGAGCTGGACAAGAAGATTGGTCTTGAGGCACTGCGGCTGGAACTGTGAAAAACGCCCGTGCCATAGCGATAAGTTCAGCTACTCAGACAGTAGGCCGGGTGGTGACGGCGGCGATTGGACTAGTGACAGTTGCGATTACTACGCGGTACTTAGGCTTGGAGGTGTATGGCCAGCTGGCTACGGTATCGATATTTTTGAGCGTTTTTATGGTCCTAACTGACGCCGGATTTATAAATGTAACTGTACGGGAGCTGTCGAAGAACCCTGACCGCAGCCGGCAGATATTGGGCAATGTACTGGCGCTGCGGTCGGGGGCTGGGCTGGTGATAGCGCTGCTGTCGGCGGGGCTGGGGAGCCTGCTGTACCGCAGTGGCAACCAAGCGAACGTGCGGCTAGGAATAGCGGTGCTGAGCGGAACGTTACTACTGAGTGCTGTGCAGACAACCTTTACTACCGTGATCCAGGCGCGGATCGAGAACTACCTGTTGGTAGTGGGTGAGCTTGCGAATAAGCTGGTGGTGCTGGCGGGCGTGCTGTGGGCAATGCGGTCGGGTGGCGGATTTTACGGAGTAGTGCTGGCTTACCTGGTAGGCGCAGTGGCGTGGTTTGTGAGCGATGTATGGTTGGCGCTGAGACGGGAGCGACCGACATTGGTGGTAGATCCGATGTATTTGCGGGGTCTAGTGGTGGCCACTATCCCCTACTCGGCGGCGGTGATAATAAACACACTTTATTTCCGGGCCGATGGGTTTTTGCTGTCGGTAATGCGGGACAGCACACAGGTAGGCTTGTATAGCGTGGGCTATAAGGTGGTGGAGCTCACGATGTCGTTCCCA
>DASXHH010000011.1:0-31750 GCA_036488585.1 Candidatus Saccharimonadia bacterium
CGGTTTTGGGGGTGGCTCAGAGTCAGAAGTTATGGTATAACAGTACGCAGCTTTATGCGAAAGTGCACAGAGCTGCACCGTCCGAAAACTCGCGAGAAGGGACTGCGCATGGACGCCGTGGTTCGAATGTACGCTCAAGACCCACCCCGGAAAGGGTGGGTGCAAAAACTGCTGGTCTGTACGCTGGTCGTATGGATTCTGGGGTCGGTGGCCTACGGCATACCGCTCATTAACCGCTGGACCAACATCCACCACAGCCAGGTAGTAACCCAGCAGCACCGAGCCTACCGCGGGTTCGCGGAGATGGTGGCCGACCAGGGCGCATACAGCCACGATGAGCTTGGCCGCCTGGCCGCAACTGTCGTGCAGTTGCGCGGCAATGGTTATCCAAACGTGGCTGCTCTGCGAAGTTACGCCGTGATTCCGGGTGAATTTCCGCACGCCTCGCAAGCTCTCGGGGTTAGTGTCACTACGCAGAAAGACACGCTTCGGGACTACGGGCATTTCACCGCGACATTCATGCTCGACATGATGGAGGCCACGCCCGCACAGGTGGGACAGCTGGTGCCTTCGAGCCCGGTCCGAACTTGGGGCAATTTCCGCTGGCAGAACCTGACTGAGGCGGGCGGCGCGCTCTGGGCTTTCGTACTTCTGATCTGCATGGTCTTGTGGGCCATGAAGATCAGGTGGGAGGCCAGGTTTCAACGCAACTTCGTGAAGGATCTGACCCAGGAAGGCCGGGAAGTGATGGAGTTGCTGGGGGAGATTCTTGCGCATCCGGACATGCCCGGCCACCATGACCTGAAGAGACGGGCCGAAAATCTGTTCGAGGAAGTCCGGCATGGCTATGCGCTGGAGAGCGCGGCCTCCGGTCCCAGCCTCAACGAGAGGCTGGACGATCTGCAGAAAATTTTCCGGGCCGGCCAAGACGCCTATAATCGCTAAGGCGAATTCGCGCTCCGTGAAGCGCGTCCGTATTCAATCGAGGACGCTTCACGGAGCGTCCTTCTTTTCTAGGCTTTGCCGCCGGCGATTTTAATCTCTTTAGCGAGAATGCGGCCGGTTTCCGGCTCGATTTCGTAGAGGTAAACCTCACCTGTGCCGATTTCTAGGTTCGGAATCTCTTCTTCGGCGATGTCTTCGATATGCTTTACGAGCGCGCGGAGGGTGTTGCCGTGGGCAGCAACGATAACGTTCTTGCCGGCTTTGAGGTCGGCCAGGATGTGCTCTTCGTAATACGGCACCGCACGGTTGTGAACGTCTTTGAGGGTTTCGCCGCCGGGGACGGGATAGTCCCAGCTGCGGCGCCATTTCATGAATTTCTCTTCGCCATGCTCGTCACGCACTTGCCACTTGTTTTTGCCGGTAAGGTCGCCGTAGTCGCGCTCGTTGAGGGCGGCGGATTTCTGGGCTTCAATCTCGGTTTGATCGAGTTCCCTGAGGATTTCCGAGAGTGTATCTTGGGCACGCTTGAGGTTGGAGGTGTGAGCGGCGCTAAAAGTGATGCCTTCAAGAGTGCTGGCGGCGGAACGAGCTTCGGCTCTCCCCTTTTCGGTTAGCTCAACATCAGTGAGGCCGGTCCATTGTCCAAGTTCGTTCCAAGCGGATTGGCCGTGACGGACGAGTACGAGATAGGCCATTATTTGCGCTCCAAGGCTTTGCCGCCGGCGAACCTGGCGGAGTCGCCGAGCGATTCGTGGATGCGGAGCAATTGGTTGTACTTGGCGACGCGGTCGGTACGGCTGAGTGAGCCAGTTTTGATCTGGCCGGTCGCTAGGCCCACGGCCAGATCGGCAATGGTGGTGTCCTCGGTTTCGCCCGAGCGATGCGAGATGACGGCGGTCCAGCCAGCGGTGGTGGCCATGCCAACGGTGGTGATGGTCTCAGAGAGAGTGCCGATTTGATTGAGCTTGATCAGGATGGAGTTAGCCGCGTGTTCCTTGATGCCGCGCTCGAGGAACTTGGGGTTGGTGACGAAGATGTCGTCCCCGACCAGCTGGAGCTTGTGGCCGAGTTTTTGGGTGAGCAACGCCCAGCCGTTCCAATCTTCCTCGGCCAGGCCGTCTTCGATTGACACAATCGGGTACTTTTCAGCCAGGTCGGCCAAGAACTCCACCATCTCATCGCTTGTGAGTGAGCTATTTTCGGTGGCCAGGTGATACTTGCCGTCTTGGTACAGCTCGCTGGCAGCGGCGTCGAGGGCCAGCGCAATGTCTTGGCCAAGCTCGTAACCGGCGGCGGTGACAGCTTGCGAGATCAGGTCGAGGGCTTCCTTATTGCCGTGTTTAACGGCTGGTGCGTAGCCGCCCTCGTCGCCCACGGTAGTGCCGTAGCCGTTCTTTTTCAGGACTTTGGCAAGGGCGTGAAAGATCTCGGCGCCCATTTGAATAGCCTGCGGAAAATCCTTGGCCCCAACGGGCATGATCATAAATTCCTGGATGTCGGTTGAACCGGCGGCGTGCTTGCCACCGTTGATGATGTTCATCATGGGAATGGGTAGCAGCGGGTCTTGCACACCGGGTGCCAGATGTTGAATGTGCTCCCAAAGCGGTTCTTTGTGATCGAGGGCGCTGGCTTTGGCGGCGGCTAGTGAGACGGCCAAGATGGCATTAGCGCCGAGGCGACCTTTGTTCGGAGTGCCGTCGAGGTCGATGAGGGTGCGGTCGAGGGTTTCTTGGTCGTCGGCGTCGAGGCCTCGGGTGGCATTGGCGATCTCACCTCGGATGTGCTCGACGGCCTTCATGACCGCTTTACCGCCATAGGAGTTGCCGCCGTCGCGGAGTTCAACTGCTTCGTGGGTACCGGTGGAGGCGCCGGAGGGCACAGCTGCACGGCCAACGATGCCATTTTCTAGGGTTACGTCCGCTTCAACGGTGGGATTACCGCGCGAGTCGAGAATCTGCCTGGCGGTAACACTCGAGATTTTCAAGGATGAAAGCCTTTGTTTAACAAAACAGATTATACACCTGGGCGGCCAGTAGCGCTGGCAACCCGAGTTTTAACGTACAACAAGCCATAACACACCACTGCAGCGATAAATCCGACAGCCATCAGGAACGACCACCAATCGCTTTTGAGGGTGAGGTTGAGGATGCCAGACAGGAGCGCGATGCCAATGGAGGCGCCGCCAATTCGGGCCAGCCGGTGGTAGGCGTCTAGCTCGTGAGTGAGCCGAACAGTGAGGAACGCACCCACTACTAGGCCGATGGCTACTAGGACATGTAGCCCCAATAGCACGCCCTTGGTGGCACGGGCCAATCCGCTGCCTGGATCGCCCAGAAGGTTTACGCCCATCCCGAGCAGAAATATGGTGATCAGCATGCCGAGTTGGCCCCGGGCGCGGCCGGTCAGTGTTTTGGTTTGAATGCTCTCCGATGCCATGGCGGGTCTCCGTTTTGGTGGCAATTTTAGGCTTCCTGCGGCGGGAAGCAATAGGCACCGTCACTAACGTCATGATAGCGTAAGCGTTATACTTGAGACAATGGGACCCGAATTCATTCCTCCACCTGGCAGTGTGGCGCATCCGGCTGTGAATGCGCCGTCGTTTGGCGCACCCATGACAGACGGCAGTCAAGCCAATCCATGGTCTTCTAACGAACAGTCGCGGGCGCCTCAGTTGAATCTGTGGCGGCCGTTGGGTCCGGGCGCGCTGGAGCTGGCACGTGAACTTGAGGCGCAGCGGGCGGCCAAGCTCAGTGCAGCCGCAGCACAGGTGACGGCGGGTCAAGTGGCAATGGCGCCAGGAAGGCGGCGGCACTGGCCGATGGTGATGGCGGCGGTGGTGGGGGTGCTGGTGCTTGGTGGTGCTGCTGTGGCGTACCTGGTGCTTAAGCCAGCCAAGGTGGCCGTAAACACCACGCCGCCCTCTACTCCGTCTGCTACCGTTAAGCCCACTCCCTCGCCCACGCCTTCGCCCACGCCAAGCCCCACGCCCAGTACTGTCGCCCAGCCGCTAACGGTGACTGCGCCGGCGGTGGCGCCGACGGTCGATCATCCGCAGGCGGTAACCATTACTTCGCCAACGGGCCTATGGCTACGCAGCTCGGCCACGAGTGTTAACCGTAGTAACATCATTGGCTGGATGCCGAAAGGCGCTACCGTGAGCGTGGACAGGACGGGTGACTTTTGGTGGCACGGTACCTACAAAGGCCAGCCGGGCTACTTCGCTAGCAAGTATACGCAATAACCAGTTATTTAATCGTAATCGTGGCCTTCTGGGTCGGGTCGAGGTGGTTGTGGACACCGAAGGTACCCTTCTTGGTGAGGGTAACGGTGGCGCTGGCTCCGGGCGCGATTGGCCCAATGTTGAGCTCTGGGTCATCAGTGTGAATGGGGTGCGGGTCGGAATCGAACTGCATGGGCTTGCTGGAGGTGTTCTTAACGGTGAGCTGACCGCCGGAATTAACAGTCACGCTGGCCGGGCTAAACCCAGAATCCGTGTAGCTGAGAACGGCGGCGTTAGCCTGGGAGGCACTGGCAGTGGCTGACGGCGAGGCTGAAACCGATGGGCTCGTAGCGGTGGCGCTGGGTGACGGGCTAGCCGCTGGGGTGGCGGGCTTACGGGCGGCGAAGTACAAGGCGGTGATGGCAATAATTACGGCGATGATTGCGATCGTGGCAATGGTGGTGGAACGTCTCATGGCTCAGGCCTTTGCTTAGTTTTCCTAGTATAGGCTACCAACCGCGCCTGGCGTCTTATAAAAATTTTTGTCATATCCAAATTTTTGTCATATCCAATAAGGCCATTGGTTTCCTGAGTATGTTTAATAGGCCCAAGGGGAAAGATAGAGTATGAAAATCGCGATGATAGCGCCTCCTTGGTTAAAGGTTCCGGCCGGCGGGTACGGTGGGGTTGAGGCTGTGATTGATGATCTATGCCGGGGCCTAAATGAGTTGGGCGTGCAAGTGGAACTGTTTACCGTGGCAGGTTCAACTGCGGTAGCTAATGTTAAGCATTGGCATCATGATAATGAACAATTCAAACATTTTATGGAACCAATGTATGATGCCGCTGCTATACCAGCGGCTCATTTATTGGATAGCCTGGATAGGATTCAGCGAGCGGGTGATTTCGACATCATTCACGACCATAACAACCTGTTTGGACCGGCGCTGATGCGGGATCGGTTGGATTTGCCACCGGTGCTGCATACGCTGCATTGGACGCTCAAGCTCAACCAGCTGCGGGAAGGTAATGTGGAGACCGCGCGGTATTACGATTTGCTGGCTCGAAGTCGTAGGTTGTTTTTTAACGGCATTTCGAGATCTCAAGTCAACCAGGTTTCAATGAGGCTCAGGTCGCGGATTGTAGATGTGGTGCATCACGGTATCGATGTGGGCAAACGTACGCTCACTGTACGCAAAGAAAACTATTTTGCTACCGTAGGACGATTGTCGCCGGTGAAGGGCATCGATATGGCGGCTGGTATGGCGCGAGAGATGGGAGCTGATTTTAAGATCGCTGGACAGGTGGGCGGTATTAATGATGTGCATGAGCTGGCGCAGGCGCTCAGGGAGGACCCGAGAGGTAGTAGCCATCCAGATCTCGCTTATTATGTAGAAAAGGTGGCACCCAATCTGGTTCCGGGTCACATTGAATACATTGGCAGTGTGACCGGCCAGGCTTGGGATGAGCTAGTGGGCCGGGCTAAGGCCTTCCTGATGCCGATTCGGTGGGAGGAGCCATTTGGTGTGGCGGTGATTGAGGCCTTGGCCTGCGGGACGCCGGTGGTGGCGATGCGCCGAGGCTCAATGCCCGAGATTATTGAGCACGGCGTGAACGGTTTCCTGGCTGATACGCCGGAAGAATTCAAGCACTATATGGGCCGGGTGGAAGAGATTGATCCATTGGCTTGCCGGCGCACGGCGGAAGAGCGGTTTTCGTATCAGCGGATGAGCCGACAGTATCTCAAGCTGTACCGAACAGTGCTTGGACGGGTGCCGGTGCCGGTGTCATTGCCGGGGCCAATTCGTAAGGCGCTTAGAAGCAGCAAGATGCCGGAGATCGGTGCGGGCTACTAGAACCGGCATTTGATGGGCTGCCGAGACCGGTCACGTAGTCATAACAGTTATGCGGGTGGAGCCTGAAAGTGCATATGGCGTATGTCTTTGCCGGTGACTTGGCCGTGAGGGTCGATGCCGTACACGATGACTTCGCCCCAGGGCATGCTGAGGTTTTGTACCTGCTGGTTGTCGAGTTGATCAAGATATTTCATGAGGGCGCGCAGGCTGTTGCCGTGAGCGGTGATCAGAACATTCTTGCCTTGCTTGAGTTCGGGTAAAATGTACTGCTCGTAATAAGGGATTACCCGTCGGAAAACTTGCTTGAGGGTCTCGCCATTGGGCACGGGTTCGTCCCAGCCACGGCGCCATTTGTTGAATTGCTCCTCACCATACTGCTCTTCGACGGCCCATTTGTTCATGCCGGTGAGATCGCCGTAATCCCGTTCGCCCAGGGCGGGGTTGGCGATGACTTTGGGTTTCCAATGATTTTCGGCCAAGATAATGCTGAGAGTTTCAGTAGCGCGGGACAATACGGAGGTGAAGGCCAGTGCCGGGATAATATCTTTAATATGGTGAGCCGTGATTTTGGCCTCATGACGCCCATTTTTGGTAAGAGGCACATCCCAGGAGCCGGTCCAAAGTGACTTGGCATTAAATTGCGATTCGCCATGACGGGTAAGCACTAGTTGGGCCACAGGTAATAATTTCTTAACATCCTTATGCTAGCATGATTTCATGCGGGCCAGAGTCCAGGTCAGTGAGGTCATTAATGCACCCGTTCATAGGGTGCAATTTGGAGCGCCACTTGCAGTGGGTTAGCGGTTTAACATACGTATCGTACCAGGGCACCCTGAGGCCCGGCATTGAGTACATGAGTGTGTCGAGCGTGTTGGGCCAGGAGACAGCTAGTAATCACCAGGTGTTAAGAGTGGAGACCGACCGGGTAGTGGAGATCGAGACCCTGACAAAAACGCTTGAATCAGATATTGAGTATCTTTTGGGTCCCCATGAAGGTAACACCAGGGTGACGGCTACGTTGCTGGCGCGGTCAGACCATCCGGTGTTTGGCTTGGCACTGCCATTAGTCGAGTCGCTGATGGAGGAGAGACTGCAGGCTGACCTAAGTGGCCTCAAGCTGGTGGCGGAGTCGGCCAGCTAGGTTGTTAGTTGTTTAGAATTGGGCTTCGGTGTAGTTCGGGAAGAAGTCTTGCTTGAGCTGAGATTCGGGCAAGCCGGCTGATTTAAGTTGATCGCCGAGGACTTCCACCATTGGTTCTGGGCCCGACACGTAAACCAATTTTTTGTGCAGATCTGGGACTAGTTCGGCTATCCGGCCGGCAGTGACGAGGCCGGTAACGTAGCTGATTTTGAGTTTTGGTTCGGTGGCGGCAATAGCATCAAACTCGTCTTTGAACGGGATGGCGTCGGTACGGTTGGCATACGCGAGAGCAACATTGAGGGGTGCACGGTCGTGGGCGCGCTGGGTCAGGATACTGTGGTAGGGTGTGATGCCAATGCCTGCGGCCACGAACACCAGCTGGGACGAGGAGTCGGTCCAAGTGAAATCGCCGGTGGGCTTGGCTTGTAACTTGAGTACGCCGTCTTCTGGTAGGTTCACTAGGGCTTGCTTGAAGGAGCTTTCAGTAATGCGGGTGGTGATCGCAGGGTGACCTTCGTACGGAGCGGCGGACACTGTGAAGAAGCGCTTGGTGCCTTCCTGGTCGGGATTGGCATGCGGCAGCTCTACTTGAATGTATTGCCCGGCCGTCCAGCCAAATGCCGGGTGAGCCTCGAACTTAAAAGTCCAGACGTTATCGGCGAGATGGGTCTTCTTGATGAGTTTCAGGGTGTCGGCCATGGCAGCTTCGGCTTCCTTGTACACTTTAATAATAATGGCGCAACACGAAATAGCCCGTAGGTCGGTTCCAGAGATGATACTCACCCCTGGAACCGTTCGACGCGCATATTGACCAGACTACTTTGTCTTGGTCTTCACTCAACTGTCTTTGGACGCCCCAAGACAGAAAGCTGCTGGATGTCGTACTTTAGCTGGCCCTCGGCCCGCCTTTTCCTGATCTACGGGCATTTTGACGAATTGAGGTAGCGAAAAATATGGGTAAGGTTCTACATTTTGCCGTTGTCAGAAATGTCAGTTTTGGGTGTGCGAGTGTCAATGAGTGGTGGCGGGGACTTTTACCTGCTCCCAAGGAAACTCTGCCCGACCAAAGTGACCGTAGGCGGCGGTGGCTTTATAGATGGGACGGCGCAAATCGAGGCCCTTAAGAATGCCTGCCACGGAGGTGTCGAGTAGTTCGTGCATAAAGGCTTGGATCTCGCGGTCTGAGGCCTTGGCGGTGCCGAAGGTTTCAACCTCTTGCATCACCGGTTGTTTGGCACCGATGAAGTAGGCTAGGCCAACTTCAGCCCGGCGGGCGAGGCCGGCGGCCACGATGTTTTTGGCCAGGAAGCGGGCGGCGTAGGCGCCGGAGCGGTCGACTTTAGTCGGGTCCTTGCCGCTAAAGGCTCCGCCGCCCACCCGGGCGTAGCCGCCATAGCCGTCCACTACGATTTTGCGGCCAGTGAGGCCCGCGTCGGAGCGCGGTCCAGGCAGATGCCAGACGCCGGTGCCGTTGAGTACAAATTTATCGGGGCCGAGTTTGAAGCCATATTCGTCTAGCAGGGGTGCTACCACTTCGTGCCAGAGGTCGGTTTTGACCTGCTCGAGCGCAACGTCTTCAGAATGAGGTTTGGCGATGGTAATGTGGGCTACCTCCACTGGCTGGTCGTCTTGGTAGCGGATGGTGACTTGAGCCTTACCGTCGGGGCGCAGATAGGGCAGCTTAGCGTGGACCTCATCGAGCGCGCGGGTGAGGCGGTGGGCTAGCATAATGGGCAGAGGCATGAGCTCAGGGGTTTCGTTGCAAGCGTAGCCAAACATCATGCCTTGGTCCCCTGCCCCGTCCAAATCGACACCTTGGGCGATTTCGGGCGACTGGGTACCAATGTAGACATCGATCTGGGCATTGTCGGCAAAGCCCAGCTTAGGGTCGGTGTAGCCAAGCCGGGTGATTTCGCGGCGGGCAACGGTGGCGTAGTCGATCTTGGCCGTGGTAGAGACCTCGCCGAGTAGCATTACGCGACCCTCAGTGGCAGTGGCTTCTACGCCGAGGTGGGCTTCTGGGTCCTGCTCCAGCACCGCGTCGATGATGGCGTCCGAAATTTGATCACAAATTTTATCGGGGTGGCCGGCGCAGACCGATTCGGAGGTAAATGATTGATATGACATTAAAAAGACCTTTCTCCCGGCTTACGAGAAAAGGCCAACAATTTTTGTAGCTATCTCCCCGCAGGCGGGCTAGATTTAGCACCTGCCCCATGGGTGGTTGCTGGCTGGTCATAGGGCTAGGTCCCTCGCAGCGCTCTTGATAGGTTATTTAAGCGTGAATGTACGCTAATGATGTTAGCATTAGCGTACATTCCTGTCGAGGATGGTGAGTATTTAAGCTTGAGTGGAGGCGTGGCGTGGTCGAGGTTGGACTTCACCACCTGGATTTACAACCTGGACGTGAATTTGCACTTCGCCAGGGGCTGCGCCGGCTTCTTGAAGAGCATGCTCGACTAGCTCGGCGGCGTGGTCGAGGTCGGTGTACAGGCGTTCTAGTTCCTCGGTTTCATTTTGGAAGGTAACACCCGCTAGGCCGTAAGCGCCGCAGTTGGTGTGGCTTTCGAGGTAGACATTGTCGATATGGTTAATTTTGTAGGAGGCCGCGACCTGTTTGAGGGCGGTGCTTTGCTCCTGGTCGCTCACAAACGCCAGGCCGCCGCCAGCTACGGCTGCGTAAAACGCGCCGCCAAGCTTAATGATGAGTTTAAGGTGAGGTTCGACGAGACGGTCGTCGATGCAACCGAAAAAGACATTCTTGGCGAAGTGGGGACTAGTAGCAGACACTCTGGGGTTTTCCTCCAAAACGGGGTGTATCACCCCGGGTTAATCTCCGAGATATGATACACCCACGCCTGGGAAGATGTTAAATGTGGCGGCCCTAGCCCTTGGCGAAGACGGGTACAAGTTTCTTAAGGTTGGTGATTTGCTGCTGCTTGGGCTCCTGGGCGGCCTTCTTGCTGCCGGCAATGAGCGCCCAGCTAGCCAGAGCACCGGCGCCTACGATGGCGCCTCCGATCAGCATCCAGGGCCGGAGTTTGAACTGGTTCTTGGTCTGGTTGGAGTTCCAGCCACCGGAGGTGGTATGCGGGCTGGTGGGGTTAAAGAGATTACCGGCGGCCGGGGCGGCTTCGTCTTCAGTGAGGTGGCGGGCTGGAAAGCCGCGGGATTCGGTTTGCTCGTACGCCTTGGGCGCGAATAGGTACTGCATGATGGAGCCCTTGGGTGCCATGCCTAGCACTAATTCGCGTTGCGGTCTCTTGGCTAGCCTTACAATGGCTTGGGCGACTTCGGTTGCCGGCATGGATGTGGGCGAGGCCTTGAGGGCGTGACCGGTGTAATTGGCGGAGTGCGCGAACATCGGGGTGTCGACGCTGGGTGGCAAGACGGTGCAGACCTCGATACCCTTGGCGCCATCGAGGGCCAATTCCATTCTTAGCGCCGAAGCTAGTGCCCGAACGGCATGTTTGGCAGAGGTGTAGGCGGTGCTGTAGGGCTTGGGAGTGATGCCCTCGATTGAGTCGACGTTAATTAGGGTGCCGCTACCCTGAGTCTTGAATCGCTTGAGGGCAGCGCGAGCGCCGTTGGCGTAGCCGAAGAAATCGGTTTCGAAGACTTGACGGAAGTCGGCTGAGGGCGTGTCTTCAAATTTGGCAAACAAGTTGACGCCAGCGTTGTTTATCCAGATATCGATACGGCCGAAGGCTTCGGCAGCGCGCGCGGCAAGTTTTTCCACCTGGTCCTCCTTGCTGACGTCGCAGACAACAGACAAGGTGCGGCCCCCGTTCGCGGCGCATTCCTGCTCGGTCTCTTTGAGGGCCTCAACATCGCGGCCTGAGAGCACTACCCGGGCCCCCTCTTTGCAAAACTCCAGGGCAGTGGCCCGGCCGATTCCGCTAGTGGCCCCAGTAATAACAACTACTTTATCCTTTAAGTCCTTCATACGCTTGTCCTCTATGATGCCTTCGACTATAAGCGCAGGGAGGTACGCAGGCATGTGGCACATGGCTAAAAAATGGCCCTGGAATTAGGGGGAAGAGTTGGCAGGCGTTCTGAATTAGTTCTTATGCTGTACAAATAAGAGTAAATAATGAATAGTATAAATAAAGGCAGTCGCGTCCCGAGATGGGGCGTGATGAATTTTGCCAATCTAAACCTGGAGACCTTATGATCAGCTACTACTACCGCAGCGTGCGCGAAGAGATGCTGAACAAGTTGGACAAGTTCCGGACCGGGACTTGGATAAATGTGGAAGCGCCAACTCGCGAGGAGTTGGAGTATCTTCAGGACAAGTTTGGTTTGGATGCCGCCCTGCTGACCGACGCGCTCGACCCAGATGAAATTCCACGCAGTGAGGTGGAGGGTGAGGTGGTGTACGTGTATATGCGCTACGCTTACCGTCGTAACGAAATGGTGGAAACCGACCCGGTGCTGTTGGCGATTGGACCGAAGTATGTAGTGACCATCTCGCGGCACGAGTTGCCTAACTTGGACCGGCTCAAGGGGTCGAAGGATGTGGTGACCACTCAACGGGCCAAGCTGCTGCTGGTGCTGTTGCGGCATATGTTGCAGAGTTTTGAGACCAACGGCAAGCTGCTCGACCGCCAAATCCGGGCGGTGCGAGCGCGCTTGAACGTAGCCAACGTATCTAACCGTGATTTCGTTCAGTTTGTGGTGATCGAAGACGCGCTCAACTCCTTTTTGGCCGAGCTGGTGCCGGCCCATCTGGTGCTGCAAGCGCTGCTGTCTGGCCGATATAACCTGACCTTTTACGAGGAGGACCGAGATCTGATTGAAGATCTAGTACAGGACACACGGCAGCTGATCGAATCGAGCCGGTCGAGCTTGCTTACAGTAGTGAATATTCGCGAGGCGTACTCGAATATTATGACCAACAACCTGAACCGCCGGGTAGAATTACTGACATCGCTAACGGTGGTACTGACGGTGCCGACCATAGTGTTTAGCTTGTGGGGCGTGAACGTGCCGGTGCCAGGTGAGCATGCCCGATTCGCTTTTGTGGCGCTGTCATTATCGACACTGGCGATTATGGGGCTCATTTTGTACTTGTTATATCGCAAGCGCTGGCTTTAAGGGTGGGGGCCGCTTTAATAAAGCGGCCCCCACTGCGTGATGCCAGTAACGGCCAGGAAGGTATAAGATTTGAGGCGCTGAGGCGGTGGATGGTTCGGTGGTAGTACCGAGCCGAGCCTCCGCGAGTCGGGCCGTAACTATCCGGGTCGAGAAGGCTCTCGACCGTTAGCAATATAGTGGCTCCCGGGTCGTTGTAGAACGGCCGCTGACGAACATGGATCTCGAGTGGTACTTCCCAAACCACGGCTAGGTCGTGGATGGCTCTGGCGATGGCCCTTTGCAGTTGGTCTTCGTGACGAGATTGAATGCGTGGAGACTTCATCTCGGCGATGACGACGGGTTCTGGTTGGGCTGTGTGGTTTAGTTCCATCAGGGTGCGCATCAAGGCTCTGGGTATGCGTTTGACAATCTCGAGCCGGTACTTACTAGTGATGGCATGGGGAACCCATGGGTCAAGGGTTACTGGCAGAATGTTCACGGTCATCGGATCCCTTCGGGTGGGATGACGCCTTACTTTGTACCAGTAATGTGGAGAAATTGCTACGGCTGAGTAGCCGCGACGAAGGCGCGCACGCGTTCGCGGACGGTTTGCTCAAGGGCGGGTTGCGGAGTGGTCAGGACGCGTGGCGAGGCAACGGTGAAGGGCGTGGTGAGCTGACCGTGAGCCAAAGTACGCAGGTGGTAGTGGTACGGTGGCACACTCGAGAGGTCATCAGCTGTGAGGGGTGCAAAGTGTGGGGCTAGCCATTGGGCGTCGGTGTGGCCGAGGCGGAAGGCCATCAGAGTGCCGATATTGCCGGCCACGGCTTGTTTAATGTTATCGGGGAGCTGGTCGACGTACTGGTGAGCGAGATGCAGGCCTACGCCGTACTTGCGAATCTCGGACAGCATCTGGGCGAACGAATCGGTGACCACGTTTTGGAACTCGTCGATATAAACGTAGAACGGTGGGCGGTTTTCGGGTGGGACATCGGCGCGTGACATGGCCGCCATTTGGATCTTGGTGACGATGAGGGTGCCGAGGAGTTGGGCGTTGAGGGAGCCAAGCTTGCCTTTGGAGAGGTTAACGAGCAAGATCTTGCGGCGGTCCATGAGGGTGCGCATATCGAAGGCGCTGGTGCGCTGGGACAAGATGTGGTGCATGACTGAGTTGCCGAGGAAACTACCGAACTTAGAGGTGAAGTAATTGAGCATTTCGGATTTGTGGAAGTCGGCGGTTTGGGCCATCTGGTTATTCCAGAAGTCTTTAACGGCCCAGTGATCGGCCCGGGCCAGAGCGGCTTGGTTGAACGGTTTGTCGGTAAACAGGCGCGGGATGTCCACAAGCGTGCCGCGGATTTTAGGCTCGGTGACGGTGAGAGCAGCGTTGCGTAGCCAGTGCTCGAATTGAGGGCCAATGATGCCGGTGTGACCTGGATCAAAGAGCTTGTAGAACAGCAAGATAAGCTCTTGGATGAGCAGATCGCGCTCGTGGGGCGAACGCCATTCGAGTAAGTTGAGGCCAAGTAGAGCTTCGGGGTCGGAGGGGTCAAACAGGATAACGTCCTGGGCACGATGGGCTGGGATGCGCGGCAGCAGCCAATCTATGACCTCGCCATGGGGATCAATGAAACATACTCCCTCCCCTGCCTCCATGTCTTGGAGAGCAGCGGCCTGGAAGAGTGTGGACTTGCCGGTGCCGGTTTGGCCGATGAGGTAGGTATGGCGCAGGCGATCGGCGGGGGCGATGCGGATGGGTGTCCGGACGTCTCGGTAGGCGCCGAAGCCTACCAGCAGGCCTTCACTGGCAGTATGGGCGGGAATGGGCAGACGTGTGGAACTGACGGATTCGAGTTGGGGCAGAGTACGAGGTCGCAACGGAGTGTGGTAGAGGTTGGCGGCCTCGGTGGCGGTGAGCCAGAACGAGGTGGCGCGATCGGGCTGACGCAGAAGCGCGGGCTCTAGCCAGGGCTCGATGCGGCGGGGGCTTTGGTAGCGAATTTTGGTTTTGCCGGGAATGACGAAGCCATGGTAGGCGGCTGTGGCGCGCCGCACGAGGTCTTCGGCGTCATGAGTGGTGGTGGCCAGAGCGATCACCCTGAGGTTGGCGCGGAAGGGGGCCGATTTGGTCTTGTCCGCTTCCTCATCGGTTTTGGCGGAGTCGGCATGGCCGCCAGCTATAGTGTCGTGCATGAGTGATAGCATGCCGTCGTTAAGGCTGGTAACGGCGCGCGCGAACAGACCTAGCTTTATGGATGAGGGTTCGAGCAATAATTGGAGGCAGAGGCGTTCGTTTGGGTTGGTGTCAGCTAGTACTTCAAATAGCGGCAGAAGCGGATCGTTGCCGACGAACTCTTCACTGCGCAGGTCCCCTTCCGGCGGGTTGAACTGAATGCTGGCGCCGGCGAGTTTACCGGGAGCGTCGAAGACGGTCCATGCATCGAGGACTTCAATTTCGCTCGCTGGTAAGGCGGCGTACAGGTGGTGCAGAACCTCCTGGCGGTCATCGTCTGGGGTACCAACGATATAGCTTATGACCCCGTTTTTGGCGACCAATTCTAAACTCAGAGCGTGATGCTTGTCGGCTAGGAGGCCGCCAAGGGCCGTCATGAGTAATTTAGTGGCCTCGAAGTGTTTTTTGGCGGCCGGCCCGTCGGCGACGGTTTCTGGCGCGGGTTTTAATTTGAGAAAGGTGAAGGGACTCATTCGCGGCTCCTTTGCAGCTGGTTTTCAAGGCTGTAAGCCTGGGCGACTTCGCCGCTCAGGTGAGACGTGGGTGCAGAGGGGTTCGAGAAGACTGCAGGTGAAGTAGTGGGCGGCAAAAGTTCGAGTTTGGTAGGCTCAAACTTAGTATTGGATGGCAATTTGAACTCGACCATATCTAAATTGCTTGGTGCAACCGTGAATTGTTCAGGGCTCGTCTCAACGAGTGCTGCGACGGCGGGGGCGTGCTCGGGGGTCTTGGTGGCCTCAGTGCCTTCGATTTCGACTCGGACGTTCCCCTCCTCTACTAATACCTCAGTGGTAACGGTTTCATCGCGGGTGGTAGTTTCTGTGACTTGTAATTCGCTCATATACCTACCTCCTGGGTAAGCCAGGGTTCGTTGCCAGAGATGGTGATGGGGCCGGTAATGCGTCCGGTGAGGATGAGGTTAGCCACGGGTGTTTCGAAGTGGTTGGACACGAGACGTTTAACCGGGCGGGCACCGAACATGGGATTGTACTGAGGACGAAGCAGGGCGGCCAGATGGGCGTCGGGGACATTGAAGGTGATGCCGAGCTTGGCTAGGCGGGTGCCGAGAAGTGCGAGTTCGCGTTGGGCGAGGGCCACGAGCTGGGCTTCACCGAGAGGGTTGTAGACCAGGATGGCGTCAAAGCGGTTGATGAACTCTGGACGATAGGTACTGAGTAGCAGAGGCAGGATGGTAGCTTGCATGAACTGCGGTGAGTGGATGTCCAGGCCACGGGTCGCAGCCTCGGCGATTTCGCGCGCGCCGGTATTGGAGGTGGCGAGCACTAGGGTTTCGGTGAAGTCGACGGTGCGGCCGGATGAATCGGTGAGGCGCCCATCGTCGAGGAGTTGGAGGAACAGGTCGAAGAGCTTGGGGTGGGCCTTCTCGATTTCGTCGAGTAATACCAGCGAATAGGGTTCGCGCATGACGGCGCCGGTGAGTTGGCCGCCTTGTTCGTAACCGACGTAGCCGGGTGGCGAACCAATGAGGCGGATGGCGGAATGGGACTCGCTGTATTCGGACATGTCGAGGCGAACGAGGGCGCTAGGGTTGGAGTAGACCAAGCGTGTGAGGGCTTTGGCGGTTTCGGTCTTGCCGACGCCAGAGGGCCCGAGCAGTAGGAACGAACCACGTGGCCGGGAGGTATCGCCGAGACCGAGTTGGGCCTTAACGAGGTGCCGGGCGATGGTGCGGAGGGCCGGTACCTGGCCGACGACGGCGTGCTGCAGTTCCGGCTCGAGGTTAGCCAATTGGTCGCGCTGGTCGGATTCGAGGTCGCGGCTGGGTAGGTGTTCTCGTTCGGCCACTACTTCTTGAATGTCACGGGCGGTAACGTGGTGGTGGCCATCGAGAGCGTTTTTTACACAGGTCTCTTCGAGCAGGCGGATGGCGGCGTCGGGGTTGCTGCGACCGTGGCCAAAGCGGCCGCCGAGTGCTACGGCTTGCTCGACAGCTTCCGGCTCGATGGTCTGCTTATCCCGGCGCTCGAGACGTGGCAGGGATTGTTCTACCATACTGATGATGGCGGCGGTGGTGGGTTCGGGTAGATCGAGGGCGTCGAACGAGCGCGAGAATTGGTAATCGTCGCGGAAAATACGGTGGTAAGACGTGGTGGTCGTAGTGACGATGAGTCGAATGCCAGAATGCGAGGCCAGGGCTTGGAAGAGCTGGAGGGTGAGTTCGAGGCGGCCAGGCTCGTCAGTGGCGAGTAGCTGCACGTCTTCCACCGCGATGGTGGCCGACTCGAGGCGGCTGGTGGCTTGGGTGAGAGCGGCCAGGCATTGGCGCAGGGAGTCGCCGTTCACGAGTAGGCCCATGATGGCGCGAGTATCGAGGCGGTAGATTTTAGGCTCGAGCGGGCGGTAGTGGCCTTGATGCAGGCGCAAGGCTAACGCATCGATGAGGCTCGATTTGCCTGAGCCGGGGTCGGCCACGATGGCGGCATGATGGTGCGTGGGCCTAAGCAGAATGCGAACGAGGCGTGATAGTTCCTGATCGCGCTCAACGATGTCTTGGAGTTTGCCGGTGCGAGCGGCCGACATGAGGTCGTGTAATTTGATGGAAACCGGGGTACTCATGCAGTGGTACTCCGACTGCTATGGGCCCGGCGGGCGGGGTGTCGGCGCTCGGTTTCGTCGAACGAAATAACGAGAGCGGGATCGTCGTCTTCGCCGGTCGGGGCCGAGAAAGCGACGGCAGAGTTATCGAAGAATAGCGGTAATGTTTCCTCCCTTGCGTCAAACGGAGTATTTACCTCGGCGGATTGCGGGAACGAGGGCGCGGTGGACTGTACCGCGATGCCAAAGTCTTTGGCCCAAGCCTGTAACTCTAATGGGGCCGGACGTGGGGGCTCAGACTGGAAGGCGGGTTCGGCGGTCTCGACCGGTGGAGGCGCCAGCGGAGACGGTTCGTCCACTATGGTTGGCGTAGGCTCGCCTATGAGTTTGGAGGCTGCTTCAACTGGTGCAACCGGATCGATTGTGGCAAAGGGCTCGGAGGGGATTTCGCGGACGGGAGGGGCAAAGTTGTCGGTTGGTGGGGCGGTCTCGACCGGTGGGGTGGCATTAACCGTCATATGCACGGGGTGAGTACGGGTTTGGCGGTGGACTCTAGTGCCGGCTTGGTCTGACATGCTCATCGCGATGTCCAAACCGTCTTCGGATGCTTGAATAAAGGTGTCAGTTTGCGCGGTAGGAGATGGTGAAGTCATAGTGTTTGAAATTAGAGGGGCGGTTGGGTAGGCTGGTGCGGCTAGCGATTCTTCGGTGGGGACGGTGTCAGCAATTAGATCGGTCGACTCGAGATACTTCGATGCGGCGGTATGGGCGCCTGCTTCTGGGCGCAATTGAACAACGATGGACTCGGACATCTGAATTGGTTGAGCGAAGTTCTCGGTGGGGACGGGGATAACGAGGTTGGCGGTGGGCGCCTCGACAGCCTCGAGAACGGTTGGTTCCTGGGATATGGCTGGCTCCTGAAATTCGGCTTGGGTGGCTGGTTCTGGTTTGCTCTCGGCCGCCGGGGCGATAACGACGGGTTCGACGATATACTCGGCGCGGGTGTCGGGTGCTGACCTGGATGTGTCCACAAGCTCTGGTGCCTCTTGGGCGATCACTACTACTTCTGGTGCGGGTGCCTCAGTCAGGCTAGCCGAGTCGGGCTCGAATGCCTCGGCACGCTCTTGGGTGGAGTCGGCATCAATTGATGTGGTTTCGGTGATGACGGCAGGCTCGTCTATCGCTGCAGATTCGATAGCTTCGGCAGCTGGGGGCTCGGTAGTTACGATCTCGCTGGGCGAGGTATTGGGCACCATGGTAGCTTCGGCCGCATCGGATGCTTGCGCTTCGACTGCGGGCGGGGTTGACTCGGTGTGAGTATCGCTTGGGGTTTCGGTGGGCGTCTCAGTTGTTTGGGCTACTGCGACCGGCTGATCGCGTGGCTGTTCGGCGGCCTGGCCGCCCGTGGGCTCGGGAGAGTCGGTTGGTGCTTCCGGCTCGGGTTGAGCTTCGGGCTCAGCATGAGCTTGCTCGGCTTTAACGGCCGGTTTTTCGGTGGGCGAAGCGGGCTTCTCGACTTGGGGCGACTCGGGTTTGGGGGCTGGTTTGGTATCGGGAGTAGTCGTCGGCTCCTGGAGAAAACTGAGAGGACCGATATTGGTCTTGGTCTCTGGTTGTGGTTGTCGCCATAAGGATTGTTTAACTTCAACCTTGGGCTTAGGGGTGGTCTCGGATTTAATCTTGGTACTGGATGAGGGATCGCTACCCGGCATAATTTCGAAGGACCGGGGACTACGAGATTCCGTGGGAGCTGTGGACTCGGCCGGTTTTGAGATGGCCGGCTCTCCCCCGTCTCCAGACGGAGACGGCAGCTCGAAGCTACGGGTATTGGATTCGGCAATCATGGCTTCGAGCGGTGAGCTAGATTCTGCCCCGGAGAGTTCGATGGCGGCAAGTTGCTCCTGGCCTGGCTGCTGATCGTTTGTACCGATCTCGCGCTGGGCCCAGGAGAATTGCAGTCCTTCGTTGGTCATGGTGTAGATGTTTTCGAATATGACATCGTCACCCTCGAGGGTTTGGCCTAGCGCTTCGTTTGTCCGCGACTGGCCGACCTCGAGTGACAGGATTTCCGCTTTGAGCGCCAGGTCATGCGACATAAACTCCCGATCCGATTCATCGAGCCAGATGCCGTTAACGTTTCGGATCATCATATCGCCGATTAGGGCATCTTCGACGCTTTCGGTTTCAGTCTCTACCGAAGTGGCATCTTCGAAGCCTTCGGTTTCGACCGAGATGTCGAGTTCGGCCGTTTCCGGTCCGGCGGCGACCTCTACTCCAGAATGTCCTTCACCCTCAGGCACTATTTAACCCCTCTTGCCTACCGCACCGATTGGTGCGTGAAGAGGGGGTTGGCCTCATCCACTGCCCTTTTCGGCGAAGAGCTTGTGAACTTAATGTTTCTCCGGCCGGTTTTCTGACTTTCACAGTTGCGCGACAGTGAGGGAGTTACACCCTACTTGCCCGGATGGGGAGAATGCTAGTTATGTTGTGGTTGAATTGTATCCGACCACAACATACAAGGCAATGTGGATAAGTTGGGGTCTAATGAATTTTCTATCCTTGACGTAGCGTTGGGGACGTAGTGCAGGAGGGTAGTTTTTTGTATATATAAAGATGAGCATTTGCTCTAGTTTTGGCAGGCCAGGTGCTTTTAGGCTTGTTATAAGAGTTTTCCTCGTATTTGACTATTTGCTTCAAATAGCTTGTGCTTATACATAATAATTCGTAGAATAATAAGCGTAAGTAGTTATCTGAGAGGTGAAGGTCTGAAAGGCCTGCGTTTACGTATTATAAACGTCTCTGGAAAATTACGTACTGCCCTGGCCCTCGCGGCGACTGGGCTAGTTTGGGTTGGAGTGTTGGTTGGGACTGCCCAGCCTGCTCAGGCCGCCGCCGGCATCAACCAACAGATCAACTTCCAGGGTCGGCTACTGACTGCCGCTGGAGCCGTCGTTCCAGATGGTACTTATAACATGGAATTCAAGATCTGGCAGGGGGGTAATGGCTGCGTCAGCGGCTGTACTTCCGCCAATGCCGACGTCAACAACGGCGGTACCCTCAAGTGGACTGAAGATTGGATCTATGGCACCGGTTCACCCGACAACCGGGTGACCGTCAAGAACGGCTACTACTCGGTGTCTCTGGGTTCAATCACAGCCTTTGGCTCTAATGTCGACTGGAACCAAGACACCCTGTGGCTATCCATGAACGTTGGTGACACCTCAAACCAGGCCTCCTTCGCTACCTCTGGCGGTTATCTCATTCCGTTTAAGCGCCTGGCGAGTGCGGTGTACGCTTTGCAGGCCAACAATGCCAACCAGCTTGGCACGATTGCTGCGGCCAATTACCTGCAGTTTGGCACGGGAAATCTGCAGGCGGATACCTCAACTAATAACGCGATCAACATCAACAAGAATAATGCTACCGGTAATCTCATTCGCATTCAGTCGAGCGGAGCGGATGCGTTCATCGTGAATAACAACGGCGACCTGCAGTTTGGGGCCAACGGTTCTCATAAGATTTCGATTGCAACTACCGGCACAAATGCTGTTGGCAACGGGCTCACGCTTCAGGCTGGTAACGCCGGGGCGGGGACCACCGGATTTGCGGGTGGGGCACTGACGCTACAGGGTGGCAACGCGGCCGGCACCACTGGCAATGCCAACGGCGGCGATGTGATGCTGTACGGCGGTTCGGCCGTGAACTCGGGCACGGCCGGCAACGTGGTGTTGGCCTACAACGGCAGCTCGGCGGTGGGCGGGGTTGGTATCGGCAAAACTCCGACCTCGGGCGTGGCACTGGATGTGAGCGGGGCGGCAGCGGTATCAGGCAACTTCACCGTTGCGTCGACCGGCTTGTTCACCGCGAACGGCGGGACTTCGATCGCCAAGACGATCTCGGCTAACGCCGGTACTATCAGCGTAGAGTCGCTGGCGCTCACAACTCCGGCCAACACTAGCGGTACCAATGTGGCTAATGGCATTAACATTACCCCAACCATTGGCAACTCTACTGCCGGCACCAACACCGCCAATCTCATCAACATCGGGGCTGTAACGGGCAACGCCCAGACTACCCTGAATGCGATTAGCATCGGGGCGCTCACCGGCACGGCTGCGGCCGAGACGGCGCTCAGTGTGGGCTCAGGGTGGGACAACGTCATAAACTCGGCTGGCGCGCTCAACTTTAAAGGTTCGGGGGCTTCCACCTGGGACATTGGCAACAATACGTTGTCGTTGCAGACAACCAACAATGGCGGTATCACCACCGGTTCCGGCAACGTTACATTGGGTGGCGCCACCAGCGTGGCCTCGAACAAGACGTTTACCGCCAACGGGGATGCGTTGTTTAAGGACGCCACTGTTTCGGCCACGGCATTCCAGGTGCAAAACGCTTCGAGCACAGTGCTCGGAGTGGACACCAGTGCCAACCAGGTGTTGTTCGGGGCGTCGGGGTTGGCCGGTAAGCTGGTAGTGTACGACGGTACTGGCAGTAGCAACTACATCACATTGCAAACTACGGGTAGCATGGCTACTAATTACACCATTAAGTTCCCCAGTGCTGCACCATCAGCTAGCGGCCAGTGCCTCCAGTCATCCGGTTCGACACCTTTTTCGACCCTGATCTGGGGCTCGTGCAGTGGTAGCGGTGGCGGTGGTACCCAAACCGTTGTGCTAAGCCCCGAATATCCCGGTGCCGTCTTCAGCCCAGTTACGGGTAGCAACAATTCCGGCTACATGCAATCAGACCATACTACCTCTACCCTCTCGTCTGGGCAGGGTTATAAGCACAGCTTCTACCAATGGAGCACTGCTCAAACCACCGATCAGAGTTACGACATTATTACTGAATGGCAGCTGCCATCTAGCTTTACCTCGTTTGTGTCGAGTAGTTGGAAGGTCTGGAGCCTTTCTACTGGTGCCTCGGGGTTATCTCCCAACGTCGAGATGATGATTAAAGACAGTAATGATGCCACCTGCTACGTGAGCAATCAGACCGTTCTGTCCAGTACAGTTCCAACCACGTTTTCTTCCAACACCTGGCAGCAGACGACGCTGACGAGTCCATCCTGTACCACCTTGACCGCTGGTACGAATATTACGATCGACATCCGCGTGCATGCTACTTCTACGTCGGGAACAACTGAGATTGGGGAGCTACAGTTCCAATGGCAATAGGCAGACTAAAAGTTATCAAACCCCTAGTAGCCAGATATAGGCGGGGCCTTGCTCGATTATTGGCGGATGGCTGGAGTGTCGCCCGCGCTCACCAGACATGGTCGATTGTGGTCATTATTGCGGTGCTGATCGTCGGTGACCTGGCGTTGTCACGGCCACAATTTGCGACAGCGGATAGCGCTTTCGCGGGCACCTCCTTGACGCCCATAGGTACTTCCCCATGCTCTACGGGTACATGGACTAGTCCAGGAAGTATTACGGGCACGAATGACAGTGCATATGCCGCCTCATCTTTAACCAGCGCGGCTAGTAGCCAATGTCTGATGGCCGAGGGATACGGGTTTGCCATCCCAACGGGGGCGACCATCACCAACATCCAGATCAACATCTGGCGAACTTGTCCGGCTTGCATCGCCAGGCAATACATCGTGGACAACGCGCTCGAATTAATCATAGGTGGTAGCCTGGCCGGTGTTAACTATGCGAATACCACCACCCAATGGCCGGCGACCGACACCGAGGCAAGTTATAGTATCGGGAGCGGTTTTCCGACGGTAGCTCAAATCAACGCCTCAACCTTCGGAGTGGCACTGTCGGCAAACAACCACCACGTCAGTGGTAGTGCGTTGTCTGAGACGGCCGATGTCGATGCCATCCAGCTCGTCATTACGTACACGATTACTACCTCGTACACGCAAGGCAGTTATCGCGTGTTTGGTAATGCCGATAGTGCCGAGCCGGCAGGTAGTACCTGGTTACCTGGCACCGGATCGGCAGGTTGGGCTGGCGGCGGTCGGGTCGATATGGGGACGGCCTATTTCAACGGCAAGCTGTGGGCAATGGGCGGCAATAATGCAAGCACCTATTACAACGATGTGTATTGTTCGGCGGATGGCGCGACCTGGTCGGATACTAATTGCGGCACCACATCAGCGGGATGGTCCGGTAGGTCGGGGATGCAGGTGCTGGTGTATCAGGGCAAGCTGTGGGTCCTGGGCGGCTTCAATGGCACGACCTATTACCACGACGTGTGGTGTTCTAGCGATGGTGTCATTTGGTCGGATGCCACCTGTGGCACATCAGCCGCGCCATGGACTACCCGGGAGTTTTTAGGTGCGACCGTATTTAATAACGTCATGTGGGTGATGGGCGGTGATAACGCCAATGTTGCAAGTCACGACGTTTGGTATTCGTCTGATGGAACGAACTGGACCGAGACGACAGCGGCAGCAGGCTGGGCTAGCCGTTGGGGAATGCAGGCTCTGACTATGAACGGCAAGCTGTGGGTCATGGGTGGTACCGACAACACTAACTACTATAACGACGTCTGGTGTTCGAGCGATGGCGTGACTTGGTCGGATACAAGTTGCGGAACCACGAGTGCGGCTTGGAGCGGCCGTGCCCACTATGGGGCGGCCGTGTTTGGCAATGAACTATGGCTGTTTGATGGCAATGCCAGCCCGAGCATATACAATGATGCCTGGTACTCGGCAGATGGCAAGACATGGACGCAGGCATCCGCGGCACCAGGGTCGGCGACCCGGACGCAGGTTGGAGCTATCTCCACTGGTCAGCAACTATGGGCTATCGGGGGTGCCAGTGGCGGTACGTATGCGCAAGACACCTACTCAACGTCGATGCCGTCGCTGGCGGCATCTTCTCCCCTGGCCGCAGCTAACACGGCGGCCACGGTTCCTGGTGCCGGCCAGACGTTTCGATTACGTTTGAATGTCGAGGTAGCGAACGCCCCGGCGAGTCAGAACGCTCAGAGCTTCGAGCTGGGGTACGCGGCATTGTCCGGAGGCAGCTGCGCCGCGACCACGGGCTATTTGCCGGTGACGACCACAACCCCGGTATCCTATGCCTCCAATACTATCGCTGCTGAGGGTCAGGCGATCTCATACACGTCGGGGACCGACCCGGCTGATAGCGGGATGACTCCGACGCCGCAGGAATACCTGGAGTCCGGCACCACATCCTTTTCGAACCCGTCGGCTGTTTCGGTCGGTGGCGAAGGGCTGTGGGATTTTGCCCTTACGACCCACAATGCCACGGCCGGCGGTCATTACTGCATAGCTATGCTTGATAGCCTAGGCAGTAACCTCAACGGCGGCTACAACAACTACCCGGAGATTATTATCCAGTCAGCGACGGCATCCCAATCCAGTTATCGTTTCTACGCGCCGAAGGACGCTACCACCACGGCGGCGACTAGCTGGACGACCCCTGCATCGGGTACCAATTATGCTTCAGCCCTAGGACGAGCTGCTGCCGCGGCCGTAACGTACAGCGGCCAAATGTGGATGTTTGGCGGCGACAATGGTGGGACCGTTCGATACAATGACGATTGGTTCTCGTCGGACGGATCCAACTGGACCCAAAAGATGACTAATTGCTCAACTGGGTGTCCGGCTACGCAGTGGTCGCAACGCGATGGCCCGCAGGCACTCGCGTTCAACAGCAAGATGTGGATACTTGGCGGCCAAGACAATTCCAGCGTGACGCTCAACGACGTTTGGTGCTCAACGGACGGTCTCAGTTGGAATGACAGCACCTGCGGGACGGCGAGTGCTCCGTGGCAGGGGCGGTCGACCTTTGGGGCCGTGGTATTCAACAACAAGATGTGGGTGTTGGGTGGATTTAATCAGATCAACGGTGATCTGAGTGATGTGTGGTCCTCGTCGGATGGCACGAACTGGACGGAGGCGACCGCATCGGCTCCATGGGGTACGCGTCAAGATTTTTCGGCGGTTGTATACAACAACAAGATGTGGGTCATGGGCGGATTTCAGTCACAGACAAACCAATATAACAATGATGTGTGGTACTCCTCCGATGGCATAAGCTGGACCCAAGCGACGGCTAGCACTAGTTGGGACGCGCGGACCTCGGCCGCGGCTGCGGTCCAGGACAATAGAATGTGGATAATGGGTGGCTTCGATCCGACAACCCACCTTTATGCCGGCGACGCCTGGAGTAGCGCCGATGGCGTCAATTGGACGCAAGGGCCAACCATCACGACTGGGCGCACTTCACTAAGTGCCCTATCGTTTAACAACTCTTTGTGGGCACTCGGAGGAAAGGGGCAGATTACTTTAACCAATGACGATCAGTACCTTACGACTGGCGGAGTCGATGTGGGGTCGGCTTGGGCAAATCAAAATACGGCACTGGACCTCACGAAATACGATTCGGTTAATGGCAACATGATGTCGGCCTCTCCTACTCCATTCCGTCTGCGTTGGGATATGAATATATCCGGCGGTCAAGAACCGTTAAGCACTAGCACATCGACCGGGCTGGTGTTGAACCTGCAATACGCCGAGATGGTTGGTGGAAGCTGTACCGCGACAGCGTCTTCCGGCACCTGGGCTAATGTGGGCACGTACGGCTCGGCTACCCCCATTCAGTTCTATACGGCCTACCCGAATGCCTCCAACCACGCGCCCGTGGTGCCCAATGCCAATGATCCAACCGACGGGTCCAACGCTACCATCTACCAGACATTCAATAACGCGAACAGCTTCTCGAACAGTGTGGCAGCCGTAGACGGTGGCCAAGATGGCCTGTTCGACTTTTCTTTGGCGGTGGCGGCGAGTGTACCCCATTCGAGCTACTGCTTGCGAGCGGTCAACTTTACGGGTGGCACCGCGATCGCGGCTACGAATTACCCGCAGATCAATCTTGGGCCGACGATGAGCAAGGAATTGCTACGCGGCCGGGAGTGGTGGAACTCGAGTGGCGTGCGCGAGTTTAAAGATATTAAGTAGTTAGAGCTCTTCTTGCTTGTCGCGCATAAAGCCGACCCATTGTCTGAGTAGGCGCAGGGAGGTTTTGATGGGCATCTCGATGGCGGTGTCGAGGATGGCGGTGACGATGTTGGCCTTGGCGTACTTGTCTGACAGCCAGTGGCCGACGCGCATGAACGGGGCGGTGAGTGTGTCGATGAAGGCTTGCATTACGCCCTGGCGCTCGTCGAGGAGCGACAGCTCATGGGCTTGGGTGCGCAGGCGCAGGCCGAGGAAACTGACGGCCGATAGGAAGATGAAGAAGATGATGCCGTTTACGACGTTGAAGTTAAGTTTTTGCAAGATCCATAAAAGCAGCGCCATGGAGCCGAAAAATGCCAGCACGTAGATGGTGGTGAAGGTGGCGTTGAGAGCCTTGGAGGTGACACGCCTTTTGGGCTTGTAAACTACTGGGGCGCCGGCGCCGTCGTAGAGGATGCGGTCTATGTAATCGGCGACCACCTCGGTGTTTTGACGACTGGGGGTGGAGATGCGACTGCCAATCATGACCATGTAGGCTACCGGGAAGAGAATGTTGATGATGAGCGGCTGCCAGGAGACGGCACCGGAGGTGAATAGGTCGTACGGTACCTCAAGGGATACTCCAATGAGGGTCTTGGTAAGGAAGATAAATAAGATGGTTTTGATAATGCGGTTGCCGAGGCTTTGGCGGACAGCGGCATATTCTTGGGTGCATAGGGAACGAACGCGCGAGAGGGTTTCATTGCGGTTGGCGAACAGGTCGGCGAATGAGGAGTTCTCCATTATGAGTTCGCGTAAGATGCGCAGTGGGGCACCATAGCGATTGACGAGGCGGAAGAGCCGGTTGGTGTGTGGGCCCTGGTAGAGGCGGTCGATGGTGCGGTTGAGCTCGATGATGTTCTCGGCCGGCTGCCCAGACAGGTCAGGTAGGCTTAGCGACACGCAATAGTAACGGGTGGTGGCAAGGTCGGATTTGAAGAGGGCGCGTTGGACGGCGCAAAACAGCGCGATTCGGTAGGTGTGGTCAGCGATTTTAGCAACACCAGCGGCGGAGCGGTCGATGCAGTAAAAGTAGTGTTCGTAGGCGAACTGCATCAGGACGTTGCCTTTGGGGTCGGGGGCAAGTAGGTTTTCGATTTGGACTGAGGCGTATTGGTAGAGCCAATCGGCGGCGTCTTCGCGGCTGACGCGGTGGTCGCGCAGTTGCTGGTAGACGCCAGCCAATCCGGCCAGTGCGGCGTCGGCTTGCTCGATGGTAACGAGCGGAACCGTGTTGTTCTTAAGATACCCAGACTGGGTGAGCTCGGTGACCAGGTCCGCGGCAGCCGGTTCGAAGTGGTCGAGCCGCACGTATCGCTCCAGGTAGCGCTGGATGGCGCTACGTAACAACAGATGGTGCTCGCGGTACTCGGCCACATTGCGTAATTGCTCGTAGGCAAAATAAAAACTGCTGCCGATACTGGCGACGTGATAGGTTTGGCCGGAAGGTTGAGGTTGGTGGTCGGCGGCGTCGAGCTGGGTTACCAGGCGACGGGTGTGCGCCGAAAGCGACAGATTTGACATCGCAGTTAATTATACCTTAATACGGGTGGTCGCGTTGATTGGAATTGAGAATTATAGCATGACTTTGGGCCGGCTAGGACCGCGTCAACACGGTGGTTGCGCGGCCCTAGCCATAGTGGACCTCAGACGGTCTCGGTGCGGGCGGCTTCGATGACGGGATCGGGTTCGTCGTAGTCGGGAAGGCCTTCGAGGCCGAACTGGAGGTGGGCTAGCTCGGCTTGGATACCAGCTTGGTAGATGGCGAGCTGTTGTTCGGTGACCTGGTCGGGCGTGAGCTTGCCGAGTATCCGTCTGACACCCGGCTCGGCCTCGGCGGAGCGAACGATTACTCGGTAGCTGGCGTTCATGTAGCGGTCGAGATGCTGCGTACTCAGTAGTCGCCGGCGATGCACAGCTGGGCACTCATGCTGCAGATGGGTATACTGCGGCTCGTTCGCGTAGGTAATGAGGTGCGTGTTGAGCGGGCCGACGTAGTAGCTGTGCCTACCGCAGACGATCTTCTCACCTGAGTGGTGGGTAGCCAAGTTCTGTCGGTCCGACATGGGCGCGAGGTGGCCAGGAGGCAGCTCGCCGATGTCAGCTACTGATAGCTCGTCCAGGCTCACTACCGGCCGACCACTTGGGATCGGGCTGGGCGACGGCGGGTCTTGCGACGGATAGAAGAGTTGGAACAGGGTGTAGCCGACGCAGCCAAGACCGATAATGAGCAGATCGGATAGCAGCTCGTTGCTTCGCTTGGACATTTTGTGACTCCGATGGACTCGTAGACGTCAAAGGGCTTGTGCTGACTAAAGCACAAGCTAGGTGGTTTGTCCAGATTAGGAGAGGATGTCGATAGACATCATCACGGACAGGGTGGTCAGGACTATGAGCGAAAATCGGAATAAGGAGCGGGCCCATTTATGATCGTCGGGGGCTTTAAAGCCTTGGAAAGCCAAGTTGAGCCAGATGGCATCGACAATGGCTACAATTAGTAAGTAGACGAAGCCAGTGTAGCGGAAGGTAGTGAGGGCAACGCTTGCGTAGACGAAAGCAAACATGTATAGCACCAAGCGGATTTTGGTGGTGCGTAGGCTCTTAACGGCCGGTAGCACCGGTAGCCCGGCGGCCTTGTAATCTTTGAGGCGGTAGATGGCGATGGCGTAAAAGTGCGGCATTTGCCAGAATGCCAGGATTAGAAACAGGAGCAGGGCGGCGGTGTCGAAGTGGCCGGTGACGGCGGTGTAACCGACCACGGGCGGGGCAGCGCCGGCTATGGCGCCGACCTCGGTGCCGAGCGGCGTGCGGCGTTTGGCGTAACCGTAGGCCGCCACATATAGCACGTGTCCAGCTAGGGCCGAGAGGAAGGCTAGCCAGGTGGTAAACACTGCCAGAATGGCGAAGCCGGCAATTCCCAGTACTGAGCCGTAGATGAGCGCGTTGCGGATGGAGATGGCGCCCAGGGGCAGTGGGCGCTTTTGGGTGCGGGCCATACGGGCGTCGATATGGCGGTCGAGATAGTTATTGAAGACGCAAGCTGAGGCTATGACGAGACATAGACCCACTAGCATGGCTGCGAACAGGCTGAGGTTAGGGTGACCGCGCGAGGCTAGAAGAAAAGCGCCAGCGGCTGGTACTGCGTTGCCGTAGACGATGCCCGGTTTGGTGAGGCGGTAATAGGTCTTTAAGACGCTTGCAGGCTGTGCCATGGTGGTCATTATCATAACAGCTTCTTCCATCTTTATATGGATAAAACTGCTGCTCGATATAGTGTAAAATATAATCATAATGTTTATGTTTATCCTGTTGGAGTGTTGTTGATGGCGAAAACTAAGCCGAAGCACCGGCCAGGCAGCTTGGGCAGGGCTATCGTTCTGGGGGCCGTAGCTTTTACGCTGCTCTATACGGTTTTGATCCAAGGCCATAATATGGCGACGCTAAACCCGAAAGGTTGGGTTGCCCAGCAGCAGATGGACATAACTATCTTTTCCGCCGTTTTGTTGTTGATGGTGGCGGTACCAACAGTTGGTGTGCTCTATTTTTTTGCTTGGAAATATCGTGAATCCAATACCAAAGCTACACATGATCCCCAGATGCAGGGTGGTAAGCTCTTCATTTTGGCGGCCTGGGGGATTCCGGTAGCCTTCATGAGTGTTCTGAGTGTAGCGATGTGGACCTCCACTCATAGGCTGGTGCCGCAGCAACCCATTGCCTCTAAGGTTAAGCCTATGACGGTGGAGGTGGTGGCGCTCCGGTGGAAATGGATGTTTATCTACCCCGAGCAACACATTGCGACCGTTAATTTTGTTGAGATGCCGGTAAACACGCCGGTAACGTTTGAGTTGACGGCCGATGACGCGCCGATGAGTGGGTTCTGGATTCCGAACCTGGGCGGCATGCTGTATGCCATGACCGGTCACATTAATAACTTGAATCTGATAGCGACTACGCCGGGGGACTATCAGGGCAGTACCTCTGAGATCGCTGGCGCGGGCTTTGCCAATATGAAATTCACGGCCAGGGCCACCTCGCAGCAAGATTTTGATCGTTGGGTGACAGATACGAGGTACACCGGGGGCGTGCTGGACGCGTCAGAATACGCCAAGTTGCTAAGCCCCAGTCAGAGTAATCCTCCCACGGTCTACTCGAGTTACGAGACCGGTCTCTATGCTAAAGTTCTTATGAAGTACACGAATGATATGGCGGGGATGGAAATGAAATGAACTGGAAAGAACTGATACTTGGCCCCAAGTTAAACGCCCAATCTTTGCCGCATGAATGGTTTACCATTGGCGGTACAGCCTTCTTCTGTGCGCTGGCGCTGTTTACGATAGTGGTAATCACCCGGCTGAAGCGGTGGAAATGGCTCTGGAACGAGTGGCTGACCTCGGTTGACCCGAAGAAGATCGGGATTATGTACATGATGGTGGCGGGCTTCATGTTGCTGCGCGGTGGGCTCGATGCCCTCATGATCTGGCTGCAGCAGTCCATGGGCGCCGACAATATGCCGGGATTTTTAGGTGTCCAGCACGGTTATCTGTCGGCTGACCATCTTCAACAGATCTTTACGGCTCACGGTAACATTATGGTGTTCTTTGTGGCTATGGCCTTCATCTTTGGGCTTATTAACTTCATCGTGCCGCTGCAGATCGGCGCGCGGGACCTGGCCTTCCCCTTCCTGAACACCTTGGGTTTTTGGCTATACATTGCCGGCGTGGTTATGGTAAATATGTTCTTTGTGCTGGGCGGACAATACGCTGCTACTGGTTGGCTGGCGGTAGCACCGCTACAGGGTACGGCTTTTAGTCCGGGTGTTGGTGTGGATTATTGGATCTGGAGCCTGCAGATTTCAGGGGTTGGCACCACCATTGCCGCGATTAACTTTATAGTGACAATTCTGAAGATGCGCGCGCCCGGTATGACTATGTGGAAACTGCCGCTGTTTACCTGGGGCTCGCTTTGTAGCATGATCATGGCGGTCTGCGTTTTTCCATTGCTTACGGCTACGCTCTTTTTGTCCTTCTTCGATCGTAGCCTGGGCACGCACTTCTTCACTATGACTGGCGGTGGTGACCCAATGCTGTATACCAGTCTGATCTGGATGTGGGGACATCCGGAAGTCTACATTCTGGTTCTGCCGGCTTTCGGTGTGTTTTCGGAAGTGGTGTCGACCTTTGCCCGCAAGCCTATCGCCAGCTATGCAACTGCAGTGATAGGTATGATTGGGGTCTCGTCTCTGGCGCTATCTGTGTGGCTACACCATTTCTTTACTATGGGCGCCGGCGCCGATGTTAACGCGTTTTTTGGGCTTATGAGCATGGTGATCGCGATCCCAACGGCCTTGTTGATGTATACCTGGATCGCCACCCTGTACAAGGGACGGATCAGATTTACCACGCCAATGCTATGGTTTCTGGGCTTCGTTTTTACCTTTACGCTCGGTGGCTTGAGCGGGGTAATGCTCGGTATACCGCCTGTAGACTTCCAGCTGCACAACAGTTTGTATCTGGTGGCCCACTTCCACTCCAACGTCGTTGGCGGTGTGCTATTTGGTATATTCGCTGGCGTTACATTCTGGTTCCCGAAGTTCGCGGGTTTTAGACTTAACGAGCGAATTGGCAAGAATGCCTTCTGGTTCTGGATTGTTGGGTTCTGCCTATCCTTTATCCCTATGTACATACTGGGTCTAATGGGTGCCACGCGCCGGCTAGATACCTATAGCGCGTCCACTGGC
>DASXHH010000020.1:0-50512 GCA_036488585.1 Candidatus Saccharimonadia bacterium
TCATCGCGTCACTACCCGTCGAGAGCACCGACTGGTGGCTGGAGGTTAAGATTGACCAGGCCGAAGCCATGGATCCCGTTAACCGCCTGCTCAATGTCACCATCTTAATGTTTATCGCGGTGGTGTTGGCCGCCATCCTGATTGGTCACTGGACCGCCGATATCTTCACTCGTCCGATCCGCTTGCTCACGGCGGTCGTGCAGCGCATTCAGAGCGGCGACCTCAACCAGACCGTGCCAGTCAATTCCAAGGATGAGATTGGTATCCTTAGCGCCGCCTTCAATGGCATGACCACTAGCCTTTTTGAGACCCGTGCGCTGTTGATGGCCTCCATCCAGAGCTTGGAGCAGGGCTTTATCCTGGTCGACAATGACGGCAACATCCAATCGATGAACCCAGCGGCCCAGCGCCTGCTCGGCCTACGGCACCCCAGCCGCCCGGCGGCCACTTTGGCCCAGGCCTTAGACGGCAGCAAAGGGTTGGATATCGCTGCCAAGCTGAAGGAATGCATCGAACATGGCCGGGTAGTGGCTTGCAAAGACATTCCCTTCCGCGATGCCTACTTCAACGTCTTTTTCTCGCCCGTTATCCTGGGCCAAGGTGTGAAGGGTGCAGTGGTGTCGCTGTCTGACATCACCGAAGAAAAGATCCTGCAACGCACCCGCGACGACTTCTTCTCGATAGCCACCCATGAGCTGCGCACACCTCTCACGGTAATCCGTGGCAACGCCAGCATGATCAAGGATGACTACTGGGACAAGATCAAGGACGATCAGGTGAAGGCAATGATCAACTACATCGACGAATCTACGGTGCGGCTGATCGGACTGGTAGGCGACTTCCTCGATGCCTCGCGGCTGGAGCAGGGCCGGTTTAAATACGCTCTGGAGCCGGTGGATCTGGTGGCTATCGCAGGTTCGGTCGAGAAGGAATACCACGCCGCCGGTACCTTACAGGGCCTGTACCTGCGAGTGGAAAAGCCCGCCCATGAGCTGCCTAAGGTCTATGCCGACTCCAACCGCGCCAAGCAGATCATGCTCAACCTCATAGGCAATGCGCTCAAGTTCACAAAGACCGGTGGCATCACATTGACATTCGCAGTTGAAAATACCGAAGTGGCCCTGTTCGTTACCGATACCGGACAGGGTATCAGCGAGGATGGACAACGCGTGCTCTTCCATAAGTTCCAGCAGGCCAATGAGAATATCCTCACCCGCGACGCCCGCGGCACCGGCCTCGGGCTCTACATCTCACGGCTACTCAGCGAGGGCATGGGCGGCTCAGTCCGGTTGGAGTCATCAGTTCTAGGCCAGGGCACCACATTTGCCGTCCGGCTACCGATTGCCACCGATGCGCAACTGCGCCAGGTGGAGCCCCAACTCTCTCTGGGGCAGCCCCCGCCGGGCATAGAGAGCTTAGGTTAGGTAATTATTGCCCTCGTCAGGCTCTCTTCGGTGTCCTTTTTTCTTGTAGCCCAATCCTTGCCGAGCTAAGCGGTGATTGATACTATCAACCCAGTAACAGTAGGCACGAGAGCATATGTCAACATTAAGCCACCTCATCCCACATTTATTCTTCGGCCACGCCTTCGGACAGCGGTACGAGCTACCAATACCGCTTGGCCTATTTGTGTTCGCCGGGGCGGGCGTCGTGCTTCTATCGTTCTTTCTTATCCTCGGCCGCAAAGTCAAAGCAGTACCTGAAGTTAATGCCGACGATAGGCCGCCCATCAAGAAACTTGGCTGGATCTCCACGACAATCAGCTTGTTAGTCCTCGCGGGAGTTATTGTGGGTGGGTTCAATGGCTCGCAGGCGATCCCTGAAAATATTCTGCCCACGCTGTTCTGGGTAATTATTTGGGTCGGCGTTGCGCTGTCGGTCGGCGTGATAGGCGATTGGACTCAGCCGCTTAACTCCTTCGCTAACCTCGGCAAGCTGGCCGACAATACAAAATTGCGTAAGCTCATTCTTGCCCGCAAAGACCTCATCGCCTGGCCCAAGTGGCTTGGCTGGTGGCCGGCGGTGGCTCTCTTTTACGGCATTATTGCCTCAGAGCTCGTCTTTAATAAGATCATGACCCTCCCCGCTAGCATGGCTTTCGCCCTACTGATGTACGCCGTTATCAGCTCGGTCATGGGACTAATCTTCGGCACTCGCTGGCTGGAAAGGGGAGAGGTCTTTACGGTTCTGTTCAACACCTGGGGTCGTCTCGGTTACTTCCGGTTCGGCGCGCCGGGGCCCAGAGGGTTCCTTCGTGGATTGGACGCGCCATTTGCCTCAACCCCGAGTCGCGTTATCTTCATTATTCTTTTGCTTGCTTCCGTCAGTTTTGACGGCCTGCTCTCTACCCCGTTATGGAGCAACTTCCAGCATCACCTGCCAGCCTCCTTAGCCGCTGGCACGACCGGTTACAATCTGTTAGCGCTCATTGCTTTTGTCTTGGTTGCGGTAATTCTTTGGGGCCTGTTCACGGCTTTCGCTATTGGCGTCAGCCAGGCCGGTGGGCACCGGCACAGCCCGCTCCAAGCTCTCACCGGCCTGCTACCATCCCTACTGCCGATCTCGTTCGCCTACCTTTTGGCTCACTACCTGCAATACCTCTTAATTAACGGTCAGCTCATGTTTCCGCTTATCGGCAACCCGGCCGGAATAGGCTCCTGGCCCATTCACTTGCCATACCCCTTCAATGACTCGTATGAGCCTAACGTGCACATTCTCTCGACGGGCACGGCTTGGTATATCGCGGTTGCGGTTATCGTCGTTGCTCACATCCTGGCAGTCATATTAGCCCATCGGCATCTCGGTACGACCGCCAAAAACGAAGCGGCCGCTCGACGGTCCGAATACCCTTGGATTGCAGCCATGGTCGCCTACACCATGCTCAGCCTCTGGCTCTTGGCTCAGCCGCTCGTTAAAGAAAAGTCCGGTGATTCCAGCCTGGCCGTGCCGGTCCAGCAACAGGTAGCCCTTAAGTGACCCCTCGCCGGTGGCTGTTTGTCTCGGGGCTGGCGATACTTGCAACCGCGCTCATCGGCCCTCGTGTTGTCCCTCTCTACGACGGCGTCGGCTTCCCTGACCAGCCTTACCAATTTGTGGCTGGGGGCGGGCAAACCAATACTCCACCATCTCCGGCAGAGCAAACTGTCCCCGAATCAGACCTGTCTCAATTTGGGGCTGCCTTGCAAAGCCTTGAGTTCGGGCCGCAGGTAAGAGTCAACTTCGATGCTCAGTCCATAACCCTGCCGGATGGGGCTACTGAGGTTAAACTAACCGCCACACCAGAAGCTCCCACCGATCAGCCCTCGCCCGGTACCATCGCCGGAAATGTGTATTTAATCTCGGCCGATAGCACGCCTGGACCGCCGAGCGTTAGCAATCAGCACGCGCAGGTGTTTCTAAGGCTGCCTCAAAATGTCAGCCTCAAGACTCCACCGGTTATGATTTACCGCACACCGGGTGGCAAGTGGAAGCAGCTCGATACCACTCAGGTAGGGTCGGATGTTTACGAGGCAACATTTAACGGTTGGGGCGAATACGCCCTGGCGATTAACCTGCCGCAGCCCTCGAGTACCCCAAAGCCCTCCTCCAGCTACCAGTTGCCGCTTCTTGCCGGGATAATCATTGGAGCTATTGTCGTCCTGCTTGCTACCATTCGTTTTAGAGTTGGCAAGAAGCGTGAACACCCCAAGAGTTAGCCTGATGCCCCGCACCCCGCTTATTCTCGTAGGCGGCTTTATGCTTGCCGTCTGGTTGCGCATCGTTATCGGCGGTCCAGGCGTCGCTCAATCAGCCTCAGCTGGACTTATATTCGCCGCATGTCTGTTCGCGCTTGGGCTCGCTGCACATACCAAACTAGTAGCCTCGAAGCAGTCCATCGCTATTGGTATCGCCGGCGGCATCGTACTTAGTCTGCCGGCCTTGTTTGCGCACGTTTCAGGTCATCTTTTCGCATCGACGCACGGATATTTATCCTGGTCCATCATCGTTACCGTTGTTGCCATCGCGGAAGAGTACTTTTTGAGAGGAACCCTGTATGATGCTATAACTTCCTGGCACGGTGAGTCCGTCGCCATCTTCGTGGCTGCGATAGCCTTTGCTTTACTTCACGTCCCCCTCTACGGTTGGCATGTCCTGCCCCTGGACTTAGCAGTGGGACTATGGCTCGGCTCGCTGCGCGCAATCAGCAAAACCTGGGCGGCCGCGGCCATTGCCCACACGCTCGCAGACCTACTCGCTTGGTGGCTAAGATAATACCAGGCCAGATCTACAACCACACCGTTCGCGGTATACGTCAAGACATAAGTCTGGTATTATAGAAAACATCTAGAAACAAGCTAGGCTTGTAGATTCTGTTAGTTGCTATACCCCGAAGCTACAACGCTCAATCTTATTCCGGAGATATGTCACACCATTCGGGAGCGAAAGAGAAGTATGGCTAAATTATTCAATGGGCTGCTCGGTCGCAACAAACACATCGGCGAAACCAGTTGATGCGATTCTTCGTGCCCACTACCTCCGTGTCCGAATCTGAACCGGCCTACTTAGAGATGAAGCGGTCATTGGTCGATCAGCTTCGTTTTCCAATCCAAGAACGTCGCATTTTTCGATTGAACTACACCAACAGCAAACGGAACTGGCAAATTGAAGTTGGGAAAGGCAAGCCGCAAGAAAGCCAGTACATCGCGGTAGCCATTTTTGAGGCCAGTGTCTTCATAGTACTCAACCAAACCACTACTGGCGGCCCCGGCCCAATCGTGTTGATAGACAAGTCCGAGGTCACCGAGATCGAAGACTTTCAGGCCTAAGTCTGGCCGGGCAGGGAAACCTAACTCCTGGTAGACTAGGAACGCCTTCGATGCGTTTTTGCTATGATGGGCGCATGCCAATTCAAGCCTAGGAGGACAATCATGCCTACAACATCCACCCCCACCGCCCTGCTCGTAATGGACGTTCAGGCTGGCATTACCGACCGGCTGCCGGAACCGGACGCGTATCTGAAGAAACTGCAAGCCGCTATTGACTACGCGCACAGCCAGCGCTGGCTGGTGATCTTTGTGGTAGTCGGTTTCCGCCCCAGCTTGCCCGAGCTCAGTTCCGCCAACCGCATGTTCAAAACCATGAGCGACCGTGCCAAATATTTTGTTAACCCGGCCCCAGCCCTCGCGCCCAGCCCCGACGACGTGGTGGTTACCAAGCGCCGCGTTAGCGCTTTTAGCGGCAGTGATCTGGAGGTGATACTACGCGCCCAGGGCGTAACTCATCTGGTACTCACCGGCATCGCCACTAGCGGCGTCGTGCTGTCTACTCTCCGCGAGGCCTCCGACAAAGATTTTCAGCTGACCGTACTGTCTGACCTATGCGCCGACCAAGACGCGGAAGTCCAGAGTGTGCTCACCACCAAGGTCTTTCCCCGGCAGGCTGAGGTGATGACGGCCGAGCAATGGCAAACCGCTCTGGCAGGGGAGTAGCAATGTTGCGCCGCACTCCATGAAGCAGATCGCACTCGTTACCGGCGCCGCCCGTAATATCGGCAAGGGCATCGCCCGCACCCTACTGGAGCGGGGCTACAGCTGCGTACTGGTGGACCGAGACGCCGCCGAGCTGCAGCGCGCATTCGAGGAGCTCAGCCGGGTAGGGGAGTGCCACCAGTACGTGGCCGACCTAATGGTCGCCCCCCAGCTCGAACAGCTCGCCACCTGGACCCACCAGCAAAAACTGCCCGTCACGGCCCTCATTAATAACGCCGCCTACGACAGCCCCGCGCCGGCCACTAGCCTCACCGTCACCGAGCTCGATCGCAGCTTCGCGGTCAATCTGCGCGGGCCGTTCTATCTCACCTCGCTGTTTACCCAGCATTGGCTCGAGCACAACGTCCGCGGCAGTGTCATCTTCATTTCCTCTACCCACGCCCACGTCATTCGCACCCATCCTTTGTACTCAGCTTCCAAGGCCGCTATCCAAATGTTCGTAAAAGAGGCCGCGCTGGAACTGGCGGCCAGCCACATTCGCGTTAACGCCGTGGCGCCCGGCTCAGTGGTCGACACTCCTGATCTCAACCCTGCCACCACCGTTCCGGCCGGTTTCGACCAGCAGCCCCGCGACGTCGGCGAGGCAGTAGCCTTTCTGTTGTCGGATCAAGCCCGCTTTATTACCGGTCAGACCCTCACGGTCGATGGCGGTTTCAGCTTGGCTCACACTCATTATTGGAAAAACCAGGGCAAGCTGTGAGCTAGGTTCGTATTTCGGGGTTTAGACACTACTCAAGTGCCCCACGTTAGCTCATAATCATAAGAGGAAACGCTAACGGGATTTACATGCCTAAACCCCCGCCCACACTTTCCACAAAATTGATCTTCATGGGCCACCGCTCACTCAACGTGCTGACGGCGTTGGCTTTCTTGCTGCTTTTTTCCGGGAGCGGCATTCTGGTATATGAGGCCTCGCAAGCCGCCGGCACGCCCGAGTTCGCCTCGGGCATCGCCGGTAAATGCCTCGACGACTACGAGAATCTGTCCACCGACGGCACCAAAGCCGACCTCTTCACCTGCAATGGCACTCCGGCCCAGCAATGGAGCCTTAATTCCAACGGAACCATCACCATCCACGGCGCCTGTCTCGATGTCACCGGCGCCGGCACCACCATTCATGTCAAAGTGGAAATCTACCACTGTGTGAGTGGTGCCCCCAACCAGCAGTGGAGCTACACCAACCATACTTTGGTCGGAGTACAGTCGGGCATGTGTCTCGACGACCCCAGTTCCAGCACCGTCGACGGCACACAGCTCCAAATTTATACCTGTAATGGCACGAGCGCCCAATCATGGACACTGACCACCTACGTCGTGTCCACCCCTACACCCACCCCCCCTCCGCCTACACCTACGCCCACGCCTACTCCCGTCAAAACTCCTACGCCCACGCCTACTCCCGTCAAAACTCCCACCCCCGCACCTGTTGGCGGAGGTTCCGGTGGTAGTGGAGGAGGTGGCTCGCAGGGCGGCGGCGGTTCAAGTGGCGGCTCTACATCTAGCGGCGGCTCGGGCGGCGGCTCACAGCCCGTGGTGGCTCCAGCCACCCCGGCTAACTTCACCGCCAGCGTCTCCGGCTCCAATGCCGTGGTAGACCTCACTTGGCAGGCGCCTGCCTCTACTGCTGCCGTCACCTATCAGCTAGAGCGCTCACTCGATCAAATTAACTGGTCAGTGCTGTCCACTGGCATTCCGGCCACCAATTACGAAGACACCACCGTATCCTTTGAAGTGCACTATTACTACCGGTTGATGGCCCAAAACAGTGCCGGCTCCTCGCCCTACGCCACGGCCGATGTCACCACCCCTGTCTTCACCGCCAACACTGGCGATCCAGGCAGTAATCAAAACATCACCTACAACTCCGACGACAACGTTGTAACCATCACCATGCCGTCGGGTGCTGTTAGTAGCCAGGCGGACTGTAGCGTTTCCAACCCCACCGGCAACGAGACCATCCCCAGCGGCAAACGCCTAGTTGTAGGCCCGTATGCGCTCATCTGCAAAGACTCGAGCGGCCTCGCCATTTCCAGCTTTGCCCAGCCTCTGTCCTGGACCCTCAACATCAAATCCAAGCTCAAGGGCCTAGTATCGCCCGTGGCCTACACCGTCGACGATAGTGGCCATGTCACGCTCATAAAATCCGGCAACTATACTGCCTCGGTTGGCACCATTAGTTTCACCAGCTCTGCCACCGACGGTGTCCTGGTGCTGGCATCGGTTGCGCCTGGCATACCATGGAACGCGGTCGCCATTGTTCTTATTATTACTGGCATCGTTGTGGCCTTAATTGTCTTGGTTCTTCGCAAGCAACAGAAGGTCAATTACAACGACTACCTCCGCAACAAGTATTACGACTTATAAACCCGGTGGGTTAATACTTGTCCGGACGATCTCTTCCAGGAACCTTTGACTTTAAGCTCATTTCATGATATAAACTAGTTCAAGCAAGCGTGCTTTTATGCTTCCAAACCAACTACAAGGAGGGGGTGAGTCGCTTGCCGTTCTTCTTCATGGGTATGCTCGGTCGGTTTAGGCACCACTATGGCTCACGCGACTGGCACGTTCCGGTGACTCTGATGGGCATCGGATTCACGGTCGGATGGTGGGGCGTCCGGTTCTTTGAGCCGGCCTCCAACGCCATCTCGAGAGCCAGCAACTTCTGGTGGTTCGCCGAAGTTAGCGGTACCACCATCGGTTACGGCGACTTCTACCCGACCACCACCGGTGGCCGTATCTGTGTCAGCTTTATGCAGCTGTGCATCATCATCGCTTTTACACGGATCTTCGGTCTGGTTATTGACCGGGCCGGCGACCGCCGCGCCAGGCGCTTGAAAGGACTGTTCCACTTGTCAATGAAAGAGCACGTCGTGATCATCGGCCTCAGCGAAATCCTGCACGAGCTCGTGCAGGAGATGAAGGCTCAGGGTATAGACAACATCATGGTTGTCGCCCAGGATGGCGCCATCGACCCGTTCGAAGGCCACGAGCTTACGCATCCGGTCTTCCGTACCGCGCCCGTGCTCAACGGCGCCACCATGATCCGTAACTCCTGCCTAGCCGATGCGTCTAGCGTGGTGATCAATACCGGCGACGACGGCGAGGCTCTGGCGATCGCTCTAGCTATTCGCTCGCACCTGCCCCGGCTTCATGTTGTGGTTGGCTTGCAGCGGATGCGCAACCAGACCAATTTCGCCAACGTTCCGGGCGAACGCTCCGTAGCCTGTGTGGACGGTGAATCACACAAGTTGCTAGCGGCCGAGGTCTGCATGCCGGGCGCCTCTGGTTGGCTCGATGATCTGGCTGATGCCGCCGACGGCGGCATGAAAATGACCATCGTGCCACCCTACTCCGGCCCTCTCAGCGTCGGCGACCTCGCACGGTGCCTCACCGCCCTCAACGCTTGGTACATGGGCTTCATCACCCCCGATGGCCGACGCTTCAAGGCGCCGCACCGTGGCGTCTCCGCCGGGCCGGGCTGCTCGCTGGTATATACCAGCGAGCATACGCTCCATGTCAACGAGCTCATCCTTCTGTGGAATAACTGAATATGGCCGCACCGAGCGGCCATAAAAAACCGGCCCGGGAACAGCATTGCTGCTCCCGGGCCATTAAATTTGGCTTCTTTCTGCCCCCGCCATATCGCAGGCGGGGGCAGTTATTAGAAGAGTATGAACCGCCGCTTCCGGCGTGGTGCCGGCGGTGGTGGAGGTTCGAGCGGCTGCCCATTAGGCGTCGTGTAGACGTCGAGTTCCCACGAGTCTACGGGGTGAACCCAGAGCTTGTGCACGGACCCCACCAACGGCGCAGTCTGCGAGTCGGTGCGCTTACCGCGGACCAGTAGCTCGGCGTGGACCGCATCTATGGCTATAACGAACTCGGAATTCCGCTTGCAGTTGGGCGGCGGGCATCCGAATTCCCAGCCAAAGATGACGGTGTACTTCTGTCCGAGCGACGGTTTGGCCGCCATTCGGACATTGTACTCTTCCAGCCGTTCGGCCCACTCGAGTGAGTAGCCCCCGATTCGGGGGTCCCACAGCCCGGGCTCGTCGGCGTAGATGAACTGCTGGTCCTCGCAGTAGACGTCGCCTTGCAGGATGCTTAGCAGTCGGCAAGTGTACGGATCGCGGTCGACCCAAAACACGTCGTTGACGAAGTCCGACAGAGCGAAGTATTCGCCCGGGTCGTCGCCCCAGACCCACTTGTCGCGGATCCAGCGGCTAGGATCTTCCTGCCGGTCGGCTTCGCCGCGCCGGAGGAAGACGAACGACAGCATGTCGCCCGCGGCCCACGCGGCCTTCCAGGCGGCTTCGTCGAAGGCGTCAGCCACAGGGGGCCTTGCTGGTGGTGCCGCTGTTGCGGCTACCGCCGACGTTGCCCCCCGAGGCAGGGGCCCCGGAGCCGGTCCTGGGCTTCCCATTGTTGGTGACCGGGTTGTTCCCGTTGCTCGTGACCGGCTTGTTGTTGCCGGTGGCCGGCTTGGGGGCTGGATTGCCACCGACCTTGCCACCGGAACTGCTCGGGCCCTTGCCGACGTAGGCGGTCAGCACGACCTTGGTGGTGTTGTTGGGGCCGGAGATCATGGCGCAGAGGCTCGTCGCCGAGCGCGAACCGCCGGTGTTGCGCACCGTCACCCCCATCTTCGCGGCCTGCGTGCCCGTGACGGTCTTGCCGTTCACGGTGTAGCTGGCCTGCCTGTCCAGAGTCGACTCACGCGAGTGGTAGGTGTTGTCGATGCTGGTCGTTCGGGTGCGGTAGGTGCTGTACGCGGCCGTCCTCGCCGCCGCTGGGACGTAGTGGTTGTGGACGATGTACGTGTTGTAGTAGCGCGGCGAGTCGAACCACAGGTGCCAGGTGAGGTACCAGGTCAGCAGGTCGGGCAGGTCCGAGTCGTACATGCCCGAGTACCCGGTTGGGTTCTGGAGCTGGGCGACGCTGATCCATTGGGTCAGCGGCAGCCCGCTCATCTGGCATTCCTGCGGCACTGACACGTAGACGCAGAATGTTTCGCCGTTGATGTGCGCGTAGCCCGGGTTCACCGGGTCCGCGTACGTCACGGCTGCAGGCGCGGCCGCGGCCGCAGCCGCACTGTTGTCATTGCTGCTGCCTGCAGAACATGCGGTGGCGCCGCCAGCCAAGGCAGCGGCCAGCGCGAGCACTGACAGTCCGGATTGTAGCGAGAACTTCACGTTCCCTCCTTGCGGATCGTAGGATCTGAAGAACCACCCATTTTGGCATGCATTAAGTAATCATGCCTCAGGGCAACCAGGTAACCATACTGTATTAATGCTAATATGTCAACTCATCAAACGAACGTCCACTTCTGTGGAACGGCGCTTTAGGCTATAATCAGGCGGTCATGGCACCTTGGCGGAGTGGTTACGCGCAGGTCTGCAAAACCTTTTACAGGGGTTCGATTCCCCTAGGTGCCTCCAGCAATTATTTTTCAGCTAAATAGCATGCGGGCCCCCGGGCGGCCGCGAACTCGCATGCCGCCCGAAGGCCTAGAGTTGGTCGGGAGGACTGGCCAGCGCCGCTGTTATGCGCATTTCCACTTCGTCCTCGGGACCGTTCCCCTCAATATCGCTCACCATTTTCAACTGTCTGAACATATCCAGAGCTGGAAGGGCGTACATGCGATATAGTTTCCATCGGGCTACTTGGGCCGCCGCCACGCTCGGACGTCCGAGCCGCAGCCTATTCCGCTGCAGCGATTCGGTTTCGTAAATGTGCAAGCAAATCACTCGCACCAGTCGCCGACCGATCCGACTCAGTGCGAACATCAGATCACCGACGTCAGCCTCGTTGGTCACTACACCGTCGAGCACGATCGGCTGGGCGGGCGACACCTGGGACATCGCTGCCTCCAGAACCTCCCAGAGTAGGTCGGGGTCCTCCAGCTGGGACATAATGTCCTCGTTCCAGATCCAGACCCCGCCAATTTTTTCGCCCAGCCGCCTGGCTTGAGTAGTTTTGCCACCCTCTGGCGAGCCCATAAAAACATAAACTTCGCCTTCGGTGTCCATTATTATTCACCTACCTATGTGCGATGGGACAACTTACATTAACGCAAAACATACCTGATGCCTAGGTATAAAAAGGAGAGGAATGGTATCATAACTGCGAACCGCCCGGGCGGGTGGTGGAATGGTATACACAGGGGACTTAAAATCCCCCGCCGCAAGGATTGTGGGTTCGAATCCCACCCCGCCTACCAAAGTCATTATTTTGCCAGGTTTTTGAAGAACACCGTTTTAGAGCCTAAGTTAGATATTTTCAACATTAATAACGCAAGCAGGCGTACAATTGCAGGCATGAAACTTTACTTGTCGTCGTACGGTGTGCCCAACATGCCAAGGCTTGAAGACCTGGTTGGTAAAGAGTTATCCAACATGCAGATTGGGTACATCTTAAACGCTATGGACGACATGTCGCCGGACGATTACAGGGCCAAGTACGATGAGTGGCATTCGTACTGGGGCGAACGTGGCGCCTGCCTCACCGATATCGATCTACTCAAGCTCCACCCCGGTGATATCGCGAGTTATCTTGGTAGCTTCGACCTGCTCTGGGCTAAAGGCGGCAACACTTACCACCTGCGATACGCTATGCGTATTTCCGGCTTCGACCGCGCTATCCGGGCAGCACTTGCTTCCGGCACTACTTACGGCGGCGACTCTGCCGGCGCGCTGGTGGCCGGCCCCACGCTGAAGTATTTGGAAAAGGCCGACGATCCGACCGGCTTGCCTGAGGTGGTTTACGACGGCCTTGGTCTCGTCAATTTCGTACCCATGCCACACTGGGACAATGCCGACTTTAAGGCCGAGGTAACAGATTCTGCCCGCCGCCTCAAGCACGACGGCTATCAGGTCCGTACCTTAAACGACGATCAGGCCGTTGTTATAAACGGCGATTCTCAAGCGATTTGTTATACTGTAAGGTGACAACAAAGGACTCTTAGATATGCTCATCGCCGTCATCGTAATTATTGTCGTGCTGGTGCTCGCGCTGGTGGCCGTTTACAACGGTTTGGTGCGCTCGCGGGTTCGGGTGGACGAGGCCTGGTCGGACATCAACGTCCAGACCAAGCGCCGCTACGACCTCATCCCGAACCTCGTCAACACCGTGCAGGGCTACGCCAAGCACGAAAAAACTGTGTTCGAGGACGTTACCGCTGCCCGCACCGCCGCCATGGGTGCCACCGGTATCGCTCAGAAGGCCCAGGCCGAAAACCAGCTGGCCGGTACCCTCAAGAGCCTGTTCGCGGTGGCCGAAAACTACCCCGAGCTCAAGGCCAACGAAAACTTCAAGCAACTCCAGGACGAGCTGGTAGACACCGAGGACAAAATCCAGGCCGCTCGTCGCTTCTACAACGGCTCGGTCCGCGACTACAACATTAAGCTCCAGGTCTTTCCGACCAACCTGTTGGCGAGCATGCTCGGCTTCACCGCTCGCGACTTTTTCGAGTCCGATGACCAGGCTCAGGCCGATAAGCCGGTAGAGGTTAAATTCTAATAGACAGGGGAATTCCAGTGACTCAGTACAAAGAATCAGCAAATTGGCAGGCGGCTATCAACATCGGCCCCAAACTCATCGCCCTAGCCGACGACATGCCGGCTTCGGAGCAGATGGGCCTGGGCATGCAATTGCGCCAAATCATGGTGGACTTGCCGGCCACCGTGGCCGACGACTTGCTGCACGGCGGTAATACTCGCCACCTGCAGGCGCTTAAGCTGGTGGCCGCGCTCGAACTCATCGACCGTGTTTACCCCGCGCTCGATACCGCCAGCGCCAAAACCGCCGCCGACAAGCTGACCGCCCAACTTCTGAGCCGCGAGACCCCAACCGCGGGCCCCTCAGTCGAACCTCAGCCCCGGGTGGCACAATCCGAGCGTGACTCCGAGGCGGCTGCCGAGCACGCCGGCGCCGTTGAGCCCGCCCCATCCGGCACTGAGCCCAGCTCGGTTCCGGTAATGCCGGCTTCGGAGCCGGCCGTCACCACTCATATCCAAGTAAGCACCGATGTACACCCAGATAGCGAGTAACAAGCGCAAAAGCCTCTTTTTGGTTTTTGGCTTTGTGGTGCTGGTTGGTGCTCTAGATTACGTATTCGCTCGGGCCTTCAACCAGCCGTCATTCTTCGTACCCATAATGCTTGTGGCCGTCATTTATGCGGCTATTAGTTACTTCTTCTCGGCCCAGATCGCGCTCGGATTGTCCGGAGCCCAGCCGATCGAGAAAAAGGACAACCCGGAGCTGTACCGCACGGTCGAAAACCTCACTATCGCGGCTGGTCTACCCATGCCCAAGGTCTACATCGTGGACGACCCCTCGCCCAATGCCTTCGCCACCGGCCGGGATCCCCAGCACGCGGTGGTCTGCGTCACCACCGGCATTCTGCCTCTGCTCGAAAAAGACGAGCTCGAAGGCGTAATCGCGCACGAGCTCAGCCACGTTGGCAACTACGACATTCGCTTCATGGCCATCGTGGTAGCGCTGGTGTCCGTGGTGGCCGTCGTCTCCGATCTGTTCCTGCGCATCAGTTTCTGGAGTCGTGACGACCGCGAAGAGGGCAATCAGTTGTTCATCATCCTAGGTATTGTCGGAGCAATTATGGCGCCCATCGTCGCCGCCCTCATTCAGTTCGCCGTCTCCCGCCAGCGCGAATACCTAGCCGATGCCTCAGGCGTCTTGCTTACGCGCTATCCAGAAGGCCTGGCCCGCGCCCTTCAAAAAATCTCCAATAATCCCACTCCCATGCAGCATGCCAATTCCGCTACCTCGCCGCTCTATATCTCGAACCCGCTCAAGGGCCGTAGCCTCGCTGGCCTTTTCGATACCCACCCGCCCATCGAGGACAGAATTAAACGCCTGCGCGAAATGGAGATCCATCAATAATGAAGGCCCCGACCCTCAAAGCCCCCGCTCTCAAACTGCCTCGCCGCCGTCCCAAAGCCAAAAAACCCAAAGCACCCAAATTTGCTACCTCCCGCGTGTTATTCCGGCAAACCCTCCGAGACGTTCGGGCCGATTGGCGGCCGTACCTCTGGATCATGCTGGTGGTAACGGTGCCGGTTGACCTGGCCTCGGTATTCCCGCAACTGGCCGGCGACGCCACCGTGTCGGCCTTTGCCAGCTTCGCCGCTATCGTCATGAACGTCTCGATCATCTGGGCTATCCTGCGTCGCCAAGAGACCGGCCAGGTGCCGCGTTTGGCCGCCGCCTACTACGACTCGTCCGTGGCGCTGGTACGATTCCTGCTTGTTACGCTCGCTCTGGTGGTGATGCTATTTCCGGCCGGTCTCGGTGCTTCTTTGTATTCGGCTGCCCTCAGTGCGGCCGGTAGCACTGGCGTTTCAATCGTTGAGTTACTCCTAGTGGGGCTCGTGGCCTTCATTCTGTCCACTCCCAGTATCTACCTCATGACCCGCTACGGCCTGGCGCCGCTGCTCACCATCCGCGACGGTCTACGCCCGGTGGCCGCCTTGCGCCTCAGCCGCCGCCTCACGCTCGGTCGCTTCTGGCGGGTACTTGGCCGCTATTTCATGCTCGGCATCTTCGTTGTGCTGTTGTCGATCCCCGCCACCATCCTCACCGTCATTTTTAGCTTACTCAAGCTCACCACCGTCGCCACCTTTGTATTCGAAGCCGTCACTACCATCTTAGTGCTGCCGGTGACCAACCTCTACCTAGTTCATCTGGTGCAGTCTCTACAAGAAAATATGGCCCGGGACTGAACTCGGGCTAGTTTACTTCGAAAATCGCATCGACTGCACCGCAGCCACGATGCGATTGTAAATGTCGAGTGTGTCGGCCGGCGGGTTATTGGCAAACGCTGCCCGCGACTCCTGCACCTTTGTGACGTAATCGGCCGCATTGGACTTGGTGTTCACGCCATCGCCGCCCAGCGTGGTGTACTGCTCATCGTATACCCTGAAGACGCCACTCACGTGTACGGGCTTGCCGGCCACACTGCCTACCATTTCCACCACCACGCTCGGGTCATAACTCACCGATTGTGTACCCAAAACCAGGTAGGCCATTCCGCTGAGCGTCCCGTCCGCACTGTGTATAATCTGCGGCCTCACCTTGGCGTCAGCGCACACTGACCCGTCCATATTAATCGGCGTGCATTTAGCCGCCCCGATGTCGCTCACCGTCCTCAGCGACCCCAAGTACCCTAGGTAGGACTGTTTGTTGGCGGGTGTTAATGGCGCGCCATCGTTCACCGTCGCCCACCTCGAGGTGCCGACTACATCCAGGGTGTTAATCGGCTCGATCGCCGGATAGAGCGTTGCCCGCTCCGTGTGCTCGGGCACAAACCGCAGTATCGCCGCCAAATCGTTCATATTGTAGTCGGCATAATCAGAAGCCGACACCAATGACCGAATGTCCACGGCCCGCCAGGCCGTCGGCACTTGCATGGTCAGTTTGTACCCCGCCACCAACGAATCGATCGGTACGCTCAGCGCTTCGCTCGCCTTCGGCGCCGGCACTGGCGTCGGAGTGAGAGTTACGATTTTGGGGCTCGCCTGCACCGTCACGGTATGGTTCTTCACTGTGACGTGCTTCTGGTTCCACACGTTCACCACAAACACCAAGACCCCGATCAGCAGTATCCCTTCAATCGCGGCCGACACTAGCTCGCGCTGGCGGGCGGTTAGTCGATGCTTGAGCGGAGAAGAGGAGGCGGGTTCATCCATGTCAAAATCATATCACGCTTATGCTTTATCGCATTTTGGCCCACATGTCTATCTGTAAAAGCGAAAGTAGCTCACAAAAAAATCATTCAAAATTCGTCCCTGTAACTATGCACAAAGACCTTACGCTTGCCCTACTATAATCTTGGTCCAGTGATGGGCTAACACAAAAACGCCTAACACAAAATCCACCCCAACTATTACAAAGGGCCTCGATGGAGGGTCTTTTGTTTTTGCTCAAAAATGACTTATTCCCAACCATAGGCACACGAAAGCCACCTTGCGGTGGCGATCGTATGCAGATGATTATATTTCAATCTAAACTTCGTCGGCTGGGGTACGGTGGGCGGCTGCGACCAGGCGGACAATAGCCCATCCAATCACGGCGTAGATCACCATCGCCACGAGCGTCGCCGGATCAAACGTCGACCGGTCAATGCTTGGCGTCCCGAAGATGCCGTTGAACGGCGCCACCAGGGGATAGGTGAGCGCGTACACGAACGTCACGAATCCGCTGCCCTGGTTGGCCCCCAGCAGCAAAAACGCAAACCTTAGTCCAAGCATGAGCTCTACCAATCCGGTTATCAAATATACGATATTGGCTCCCCGGTAATAATCGCCTCTGGATTCAACCGTTTGAACCACCGGTCGTTCCTCTCGAATCACGCGTGTGGCCATAACAAGACCTCCATGTTAGTGCGGTGTACAGGTTAGCCCTAAAAAGCATTAATGTGATTGTACAAAATCACAAAAAACTAATTTTGATCCCGCAGAGATTGTAAGTTTGCACATGAATCCACCTTAACTACGCCGGATCTAAAAAATCTGAGCCCCGCCAGTTACCTTATCGAAGAGTAACCAGCAGGGCCCATTGGGATCGTCATGAGATCAAGGCCAGTGTTGTAGCCATCGCACATATGACGCGTCGGCCGCTATCACTGTGCCCTGGCGGACCGCCCGCAGGACGTACTTCCGCGGAGACGACGCGACCCCGAATACAACCGAGGCAACGAACCCGGTGAGCGATTCCTCGAAGAACAGCCAGCCGATGAAGTTCACGACCAGTAGTCCCGCAAAGGGCACGAGGAGCATTAGACCCAGGTCATGGGTGGCGTATAGTAGCGGCAGCCCCGCTAGCACTATCGCCACCAGTAGAACGGCTATAAATGCTGTGAGCTTGGCTGTGCTTGCCCGCTGTGCCGCTGCGGTCTCCTGCCAGATGGTGTCCATATCCGTTATGGTCTGGTTTATGCCGTGAACAGACTCGCGCACTCGCCGTGGCGCCTTGCGACCTGGTGCGATTTCAAAAGGTGCCGTCATCATCCTCTCCTTGTAGACGGTCCTGAGCTTCGTACCTAAGCATTCTAGCTGCAGCTAGCCACATTTCAAACATCTCGCAATAAATTCAGCACCTTACCGGGTATAATTGTTCCATGACGCATTCCCAAGCCGCCGAACGCATCACCAAGCTGCGCGACCAGATCAACGACTACCGCTACCACTACCATGTTCTCGACGAGTCTATTATGCCCGAGGCCGCGGCCGACCAGCTCAAGCACGAGCTCACCCAACTCGAGGACCAGTACCCGGACCTCGTCACCCCTGACAGCCCCACCCAGCGTGTGGCCGGCCGCCCGTCCGAAAAATTTGCTAAAGTCCGTCACACCCAGCGCATGATCTCCTTGAACGACGTCTTCAGCCGCGAGGAGGTCCAGGCCTGGGCCGATCGCATCAACAAACTCACTCCCGGTGCCACCACCGAGCTCTTCGCCGACACCAAGATGGACGGTCTGGCCTGCGCCGTCGTCTACCAAGACGGCGTGTACACCCAGGCCGTCACCCGCGGCGACGGGCAGGTAGGTGAGGACGTGACGGCGAATGTTCGCACCATCGAAAACGTCCCCCTGCGCCTGCGCCCAGCCCAGGGGTACGAGCAGTTCTTGCAGGGCCGCACCGAAATTCGCGGCGAGATCGTCATGCTCAAACGCGACTTCGAGGCACTCAACGCCCGCCAAGAGGCCGAGGGCAAGCCGCTGTTTATGAACCCCCGCAACCTCGCCGCCGGCACCATCCGCCAGCTCGACCCGGCGCTGGTGGCCGCCCGGCCGCTCACGTTCTTCGCCTACGACCTGCTGCGCGACAACCCTCAAGACATCTCCACCTTCTCCTACGCCTATGAAGCCGTCCGCGCGCTCGGTGTCTCCTCGAACCGTCACGCCTCCACCTTCACCACCCTAGACGGCCTCATGCAGTTCATCGATCACTGGGCCGAAGCCCGCCAGGACCTGCCGTTCAACACCGACGGCTCCGTCATCAAGGTCAACGACCGCGCCGTCTATACCCAGCTCGGCACCGTTGGCAAGGCCCCCAGAGGCGCCGTCGCTTACAAGTACCCGGCCGAAGAAGCCACTACCATCGTCAAAGACATCGTCATTTCCATTGGCCGCACCTGCGCCGCCACCCCCATCGCTACCTTCGACCCCGTCGTAGTCGCCGGCACCACCGTCCAGCATGCCTCCTTGCACAACCAAGACGAAATTGCCCGCCTCGACGTCCGCGTCGGTGACACGGTCATTATCTACAAAGCCGGCGACATCATCCCCAAAGTCCTCCAAAGTCTGCCCAAACTCCGCCCCAAAGACTCAAAGCCGTTTAACATGGAAGCCGAACTCGCCCGCCAATACCCCGAGCTCGAATTCGAAAAACCCGAAGGCGAAGTCGTCTACCGTGTCAAAGGCGCCACCGGCCCGGTCTTCCTCCAAAAAGACCTCACTCATTTCGCCAGTAAATCCGCCCTCGACATCGACACCCTGGGAGAGAAAAACGTCGCCGCCCTCGTGCAGTCCGGACTCGTCCATGACATCGCTGATATCTACACTCTTACCAAGGACCAGCTTCTCCAGCTCGACCGTTTCGCCGATATCTCCGCCCAGAAGCTCGTCGACGCCATCCAGGCCAGTAAAACCCCCGAGCTCCCGCGCTTCATCTATGGCCTGGGCATCCGCCATGTTGGAGAACAAACCGCCCAAGATCTCGCGGCCCACTTCGGCTCCCTCGAGAAGCTCCAACACGCCACCCTCGATCAACTCATGGAGGTCGAGGGCATCGGCCAGGTCGTCGCTGAATCCATCCTGGCTTTCTTCGCCGACGAGGACAACGAAGCCCTCCTCGCCAAGTTCGACCATCTCGGCGTCTACCCCCAATCCTTCCAGAAAACCACGGGCCCACTCACCGGCGTCAATTTCGTCATCACCGGCACCCTGGAAATGGGTACCCGCGACGAAGTCGCCGCCCGTCTCGCTGCTCTCGGCGCCAAGGAGCAAAACTCCGTCTCCAAAGACACCACATACCTCATCGTCGGCGACTCTCCTGGCGCCTCCAAACTTACCAAAGCCAAAAAACTCGGCATCCAGACGCTGGATGAAGATGCTCTCGCGCAGCTCCTAAGCCACTAGGGCTGAGACGACACGATCCGCAATCAACCTATGCGCTTGTCTAAACGAATAGGTTGATTGCTAATAAATGCTCAGATTCTCACCCAAAACGCGCGTCATATCATCCACTATCTCCATCCGCGATTCGTCCTTCATTACGGACGGTGTGTGGGAGGGGGAACGTACCTCTACCTCCTAGCCGCACCGGCTTGCACTTTGCGCCCGTCGATGGTATAAATAATACTTTCTGCAATACGCTTGCGGAAAGCTACTTGACCCGACGGCAAGTCGGGCGAACCCCATCGAAGGGAGCTTCCCTTGGTACGTCCAATGCGTCGCCCGCTGCTGCGGGGCAAACGGCGCGACTACTACGACGCTCTGTGCGCCGAAGCCGCCATGTACGTCAATCCCACGCTCGAAGGCAAGGAGCGCCGCCAGGCAATGCGCCGAGAGACGCTCGAGATCGAAATCGAACGTCTGGGCCAGCCGGCCTACGTTCTTCCCCGGCCGCGCCGGCTCGACGTACTGGTCCGAGCAATCATCTACGGTGTCCTGGCCACCCCGTTCGCGTGGGGGCTGTACGATCTCGTGCTTGAGACGCACCGGTCGCTGCTCGAGGCCTCCATGACCTACGCGCTAATCGGTGTCGTGATCTGCTGCTTGGCTCTCATCCTCTTGATGAAGGTCGGGCCTGGGCGGCGGCGGCTCGTAAGGCCGATGTTCGTGCTCGCCGCCATTACATTCGTGCTCGCCGGCTGGCTCTTCTGGCAGCACTTGCGGCATCCGCTCCTGGATACCACCGGCTTGTGGCACTATTTTGTGTCTGATCCACTGGTGAGGCACGGGGACCGCAAGACCGGCGAGGGCATCGTCATCGCGATCGTCGGCCTGTCGGTCTCCTACAACGCCTACTCGCTGGGGCGCATGCTGGCGCTTCAGCGTGGGCCGCACTGGTGGGACATTCTCGAGTACCACGCCCGCGTACCCAACCGGCACGACGACGAGTACCGTCGCCGTCTCGGCCTGCCGCAGCTCTCGGCCTGGCAGATCGCCGCGACCTGGGGCTTCTGGCAGTTCTTGTACGCTGGGTGGGCCGCTTTGCTGCTCCTGCACCTGGCCGCTCGGCTACTGCACCTCTCGATCCCCGAAACGGGCCCCGAGTGGGTGCGGCTGCTCGAAGACCCGGCCACCGGCTCGGTCATCTACCTCGTTATCGGGCTCCTCGTGGCGCCGCTTGCCCGGCGGCCCGACATTCCGGTCCTGGAAGAGCTCGAAAAGTGGCGGGCGCAGGCGTTCGTCAAGCGCCACGGCAATCGCATTCGGTGGTACCACCACCTGCTCCTGTCGCCCTACTACATCGAGCTCATCCGCAGGACCAACGACCTCGACGGCGACGAGGTCAGGCGCCTGCTGCGCGAGCGCAGCAACTGGGTGAAGGCCGGCATCGTGCTGGGCATCCTCATCTTCCTTGCTGTTTGGGCTCGTGGCGCCTGGCAGGAACTAACTGTCTACGGTGTCCTTCACTAGTTCAAGCCCCACAGACCCGCACATCTGCGCAGGTCTCCGTTGCCCGCTAGGGCCGTCCCCGGGAACACTCCTCGGGACGGCCCAGCGGGCTGTTTTAATCTAGCAGTAAATAGACTACAGCCACTGCGCCACGCCACCGTGATGGGAGCAGGTGCCCGAGCGGTGTTGGCTGAAACTGTAGGTGCCGTCCGCGCACTGGGCAGTGGCGCCGGCCGGCGGCGCCGCAGCGTGAGTGGGGGACGGAACGTAATTGCCGTCGCTATTGGTGTACCCGGAACTGGATGTTGCAGGCACGGCCACGACCGGTTTAGCGGTCGGCAGGGGAGTGGGCACCGGGGTCTTCGCAACCGTTGGGCTAGGCAAGGGTGTTGGCGTGGCTGATGGAGAAGTAGTCGGACTCTTCGAGGCCTGCGCCGCCAGCACCACCGGCGTGGAGCTCGGTATGGGCGTGGTGGCCGGCTGCGGGTTTGAGGCCGCCCCAATCACGGCCAAGCTAAACAGGCTCCCCACCCCGATTAGTAGCTTTCGACCCAGCGTCATCTCGCACCCCTTGCGGTTATTGGCTTTATGATGCGCTAAAGCGTTAGCGTTGTCCAGAAAAATAAAATTATAGACAACTATTTTTCCAATGAAACTCGCTATTATCACAGGCTTTTTGGCAGAACTGCTAAAGCTCCAATAAACCCGTTTCTGGCACAATACCGACAGTAACGAGGAGTGTAGAGATGGCAGGAACTGAACTAGGCGGTCGCAAGGCTGCCGCCACGAATAAGGTGCGCTACGGTCTCAACTTCTACGAACAGATCGGCCGCAAGGGCGGCAAGATTTCTCGCGGTGGGGGATTCGCAGTCAATCGGGAATTAGCGGTTGAGGCTGGGCGGAAGGGCGGCAAGGCACGTCGCCGCAACACCGACAAACCGGCCGAGTAACGGTTTACCCAGCAAGCACAAAAAGAAGACCCAGGCTTGGGTCTTCTTTTTGTGGCGGCCTTCAGCCAACTCTCAGGCTTAGCGCTCATGCTATGCTGAAGAAACCATGGCAACCACCACACCTATTCTCGAAGCTCAATCAGTTCATAAAACCTACGGCAAAGGCTCTAGTGCCTACGAAGCCCTGCGCGGCGTCGACCTGGCCATCCGCCAAGGCGAATCAGTCGCCATTATCGGTAAATCCGGCTCCGGCAAGTCCACCCTCATGCATCTCCTGGCCGGGCTCGACCGCCCCACGATCGGCATTATTTCGTACGCCGGCCGTCCCTTAAGCGAGCTGCGGGAGCGCGAAATGGCCAACTTCCGCAACCAGAGTGTCGGCTTTATTTTTCAGCAATTCTTCCTCCAGCCTACTCTCACCGTGGCCGAAAATGTGGTGTTGCCGCTCAAAATCGCCGGTCTCAGCCGGAGCGCCCGTCTCGAAAAAGCTCACGCCGCCCTCGAAAAAGTCGGCCTCACCAAGTGGGCGGGCCACCGGGCCACCGATCTCTCGGGTGGCCAGAAGCAGCGCGCCGCCATCGCCCGGGCCCTCGTCACCGATCCTAAAATCATCTTCGCCGACGAACCCACCGGCAACCTTGACACCGAGACCGGTCACGAAGTCATAAAATTACTGTTCGAACTCCAGAAAAAAGAGGGGATTACGCTTGTGGTAGTTACCCACGACACCGACCTGGCCAAACTCTGCGATCGCCGCGTTCATATTAGCGATGGGAAGCTAGCCTCATGAAATTCCTCGATTACGTCAACGATGCTCAGGTAAACCTGCGCCGCGCCAAGCTTCGCACCACCCTCACTATCTCGGCTCTTATTATCGGCACCCTCACGCTGTCTCTCACTACCGCCTTCACCCAAGGTATCAGTGCCTACATCAATACCCAGCTTCATGCCTACGGCCAGTCCAATATTGTTAACGTCCGCGTCGGCTCTACTAAAACTCAGACCTCCAGCTCCGGCGTGCCTATCTACCAAGACGGCCGTCAGGCTGCTACCAGCGGTGGCGGGGAGGGTAAGCAGGCGATCTACACCCTCAACCAATCCGACCTCGATGCCGTCAAGGCAATCGCTGGCGTGCAAAATGCCTACCCCGATTACACCAACCTCAACATTAACTACATCCAGCTCGGCTCGGGCCAAAAGTTCGTCTTCTCGACCCAGGCCTCCGTCCCCGGTGAGTCCACCCCCCTCGCTGCTGGCAGCTTCCCGTCAGACGGCCAGGCCGGGCTCGTTTTGCCCTACCCGTACGTTCAGGCCCTCGGTGGCTCAATCCCGCAGGACGTCATCGGCAAAACCGTCACGCTGCACATCTTAAGCCCTAAAGGTGTTGGCAAAGACTACCTGGTCACCGTCACCGGCGTCCTCCCCGACACCGCCCACCAGCCTAGCGCCTACCTCGATAACAAAACCATGGGTGACATGATCGACTACCAGACCGGCAACCCTGGCCAGTACACCGACATCGTTGCCGTTGCTGCTACAGATGTTACTCCGTCCCAGCTCGACACTATCAAAGCCGCCCTCGACGCCAAGGGCTACAACGCCATGACCTTCAACGACGTGCTCAAGCAGTTCTCAAAGCAGCTCTCCATCGTCACCTTCGGCCTCTCCGCCTTCGCCGGCATCGCGCTGCTGGCCGCCATGATCGGCATAGTCAACACTTTGCTCATGGCCGTCTTCGAGCGCGTGCAGGAGATTGGTCTACTCAAAGCCATGGGTATGCGCCGCCGCGGCATCTTCTTCCAGTTCCTCATCGAGGCCGGCAGCATCGGCTTTTGGGGTGGAGTCATCGGTGTACTCCTGGGCGAACTCATCGGCCGCGTCGCTAACCCGCTGCTCATTAAAACCATCTTCACCGGCTTTCCTGGCAAACAAATCTTGAGCTTCCCGCCACTCTTTATGCTCGGCATCATCGCTCTCGGCACGCTTATAGGCCTCCTCGCTGGCGCCTTCCCGGCTTGGCGTGCTTCCCGCCTCGACCCCATCGAAGCTCTCCGCCGCGAATAGTCCAAACGAGGCGGACTTGACTAGGCATTGCTATATCCGTAAAGTAGCACCTGCTCTGTTCTCCGAGAGAAAGCGTGTTCATGCCTACTCGCAAGATCACAGCCAGCGACCTCGCCCCAGTCAAGCTAGCCCTAGCCTCATCGGTGCCACCGGACAAGGCCGTCGGCAACCTTAACCCCATACAGGCTGCGTTGTTCGCGGTCACCGTTCTGCTCGCCGCCGACCATACGGATTTCGCATTCCGTACCTACGGGCCTACCGTCAAGGAACTCGTCGTCAACCCCATTGCGCCTCCGGGTGGCTGGCCCCGTGGCGACGCACCCCCAGACTGGCACCGGCGCCAAGAGAATATCGTCGACGCGAGCCATCGAATGGGACTGCATACAGGCACCAACATCGCTGGGGGCAAGACCACGGTCCACCGCGTTCCGGAGCTCCTGGCACTGCTCGAAGACCCACAACTTCGGCGACGAGCTCGGGACTGGTACGCCTGCTTCATTTTGGGCCAAGGTCCGCTCAATCTGGGGCCCCGACTACCGGTGGCTGATTCCAGTGGAGTCATTGAGCGCCGCCTCGCCATGCAGGATATGGTGGCCGGCGACAACCTTCTTGCAATCATGACCGGACTCGACGAGCGCACGCTACGGGCGATTCGTGATCGTCTGGACTCAGTACTTAACAAGTTCTTTCCGGACGAGTAACCTTTACCCGCAGCGACGGACAGGGCATCGGCGAGCACACGGTCTCGCCACCCTCGCGGCCTGGATCCCTCCAGGCCGCGTTTTCTTTTTAGAGTTACTGCTAGGCCTTACATTCCAGCACAATCAGCGACTCAACGTGGAGTGTGCCGGGGTAGAAATCAAACCCCGTCACCGCTCCCGCCCGATATTTCTCGGCCAGCATCATAATGTCTCGGGCCTGCGTCACTGGATTGCAGGATAGATAGATAATGCGTTTCGGCGCCGTTTCCAATAGCGCCGCCACCACCCGCCGGTCTAGCCCCGCTCGCGGCGGGTCCACGATCACCACCTCCGAGCCTTTCAGGGCCTCTACCGGCAGCCGCTCTGCCGGCAAGGCCAGCGCTTCGTAGTTGGTCAGTCCCGCTCGAGCCGCGTTAGCCGCCGCCTGCTCTGCCGCGCCGCCGTTAATCTCCACGCCCACAACCGATCGCGCGATCTTAGCTACCGGCAATCCAATCGCCCCGACTCCGCCGTACAGATCCACGACTCGTGCCTTCGCCGGCACCGCCGCCAGTATCCGCTCGAGCGCGTGCTCAAACGCCGGTACGTTGGTTTGGAAAAAACCGTCGAAGGGGTAGCGCAGGTCCACTCCGCCCACCCGCTCCTGCAGGTTGGTCTCGCCGGCCTCCCACAGTCTCTCATGCGCGTGTCCCGGCCGCACTTGGCTTACTACCACCCCTGTCGCCTCGGGTATCTGCAGCCGACCCCAGTCCCGCTTGATCCGCCGGCCCAGACCCACTACGGCCAGTATCTTGCCATCCGTGTGGCTCTCCCTGATCATCAGGCTAGCGCCCTCACCAATCTCCAGTTGATTCAACTGCTCCACCATCGCCAACGCGGCTGTGTTTATGGCTGCAGATCCGAGCACGCATCCGCGCGGTAGCGGTACCATATGGGTCTCGCTGCCCCGGGCATGAAACGCCAGCTCTAGCCGTCCATCTTCCCTTGTGGCTAGTCCAAACTCGAGCTTGTTGCGGTAACCAAACTGCTCCGGCGCCGCCACCAGACCTTTGACTTCCAGCTCAAGCTCCGGCCGACCAAAGATCTCCGCCAGCATTCCGCGTTTTAACTCCAGCTGGTAGCCGTATTCCACACCCTGCCATGGCGAGCACAGCCGGAAATGCTCCTCCCGCGCTTCGTGCCGATGCCTCGACGGTTTCGTGACCTCTAGAAGGGTCGCCTCCACAAAGGTCTTCTTGGTCTTCGCGACCTCCACTAGCGCAGTCTCGCCTGGTAAGGGCCCCACGCAAAAACACGCTCGGCCGTCCAGGTAGCCTAGCGCCTTTCCTTCGCCCACGATCTTTGCAAATTCAACCGAGTAATTCACAACCCAGATTATGACAGGGTGCCGGCTACCGCACCAGCCGTGCCAGTCGCTCCAAGATTACATCCAGCCACCACAGCGTCACTCGGTACTCGGCCGCCAGGCTCGTCAGCACTTCGTTTACGGCCTGATATTGGCGGCCGAGATGCAGGTCATCGGCAAACTCCGGAAATAGCCCCATACCCCGAAGCGCCCGCTCGCTGTAATCGTTCCATACGCCATACAATTTCGGCTGCGTCACAAGCAGAATCGGGGTCAGCTTGGCCTTGCCCAGGTGCGGCACCGCTAGCCCACCTCGGCCTGGCTCTAGTAAATCCAGCCGCTCAGAGACCACCCGGCTCTCATCTGTGAGCACCAACAGTGCCGCCCGTAGCCGGTCCATGTCGCGGGTAACATCCTCTTTCGATATCTCCCGCCAGCGTTTGTTCTGTCTGTAGCTCAAAAAACCGGTCATGTCCTGCTTGGTCAGGGTCTGAATTCCCTTAGGCGAGAAGATGACTCCGAAGTAGCTGGTAACTTCCTGCTCCTCGAGCCGCAGCGCCATCGCGCTCGGCGTATTCTCGCGCATGACGGCGATTTGGCTAGGTGAGATCTGTGCGCTCATACGCTTATAGTAGCGCACACCGCATTAAGCGCTAAATTAATCCGTGGTACAGTTACAAGCAGCAGTAATCAGAAAAGTGAGCAGATCGTGGCAAAAGGCCAAGACAAGCGCAGAGAAACCAAGAATAAGAAGCCCAAAAAACCGAAAGCTTAAGCGTCCGAGTGCGCAAGACACAACAAAAACACCCCCGCGGGGGTGTTTTTGTTTGCCTGGGCGCTAGATTAGTAGCGGCGCGGGCGGTCATAGCGGTCGTTGCGGGCAGGGCGGTCGCCGCGGTCGGCCATGGGCTTGGCCATGTTGACCGTCAGGGTGCGGCCGTCCAGATCCTTACCGGCGAACATCTGGATGGCGGCCTTGGCCTCATCCACAGTGCTCATCTCCACGAATCCGAAGCCCTTTGAACGGCCCGTGTCGCGGTCGGTTATGACCTTGGCGGACTCGACGGTGCCAGCCTGGGCAAACGCCTCAGCTAAGCTCTCGTCGGTAGTGTTGTAGGATAGTGATCCTACGAAAAGACGTTTATTGTCTTGCATGTAACTCCCATTGTTCGCGGTAACAAAATTCCGGAACATCTAAATATTTTGTGGTCCGGAATGAGCAAAGGCCTTCTTCAAGATCACTTCCTTTATAACATGTGCACATCCATCCGTCAATTTTGAAGTCTACAAATTATTAAGCCCACCTCGTAGGAAGTGGACTTAATAGCAAAACGGTAACCGCAGAGACGACTACATTGGTTGGGCGGGCTGACTCGGGAGGTTGAAGAAGAATTGGGCGGCCGTGTAAGCAAACCAGGTCACGGCCAGTACGGTGAGCACAAACAGCAGCATCTGTACGAACCGCACTATACGCAGTCGCTTGGCATTGTCTGACAGCAGATTTCCAAACACAAACGCTATCAGGTTCAACGGCAACAGCGCCAGGGCCGTATACAAGGCCTCCTTAAACATTCCGTGCGGTCGCTGCAGTCCCACAGTGAGTAGGAAGGTCATTAGGGCCATTACACCTACAAACAGCATGGTGACAACGCGCGTCATCTCACTGTAGAAAAAGCGCTCCCCACCCGGATGAACCGGCCGCCCCCACTCTTCAGTCTTAACTTTCTTCTCGGGCTGTGCCTTCTCGGGCCGCTCTTTTTCAGCTAGCTCGTCTGTGGCCGGATCCTTGTCGGACATTGTTGTTCTTCCATTATCAGTTCCATTATAAACCGGTTTCATCAATATAGTGCCGATTATGCTCCGGGGACCCTTTGCTGTATCGACCGAAGACGCGGGTCTATTAGCTTGGTAACATGTTTCAATCATGGCCTACACGACGAAAGTTTCGATGCGATTCCAGCGATCGGTGCACGACGTGTATGAGGCCTTGTGTGATCTCTCTTCGTATTCTTCCTGGAGCCCAGGTCTGCATGTCTCTGGGGCCGGGCGTATGCACGAGGGCCTCACCTACGACACCACCAATCGGTTTGCGGGCAAGCAAGTGACCTCCACCGTTAGGGTTTTGGAAATGATTCCGGATCAGGAAATCTCGATTAGGTCGGACACCAAGGTCATGATTTTTTGGGCCAAGACCGTTTTCACCCAGACGTCCCAGTCGGAATGCTTGGTTGAGGTGGCGATTAAATTGGAGCACTCCAAAGCCATGACGTCCTTGGCGCACCCAGTAGTCGAGGCCATTACCGAACAGAACATTCTCGAATCGCTCGAAGCCCTGAAGCACAAACTTCAGCCAAGATGAGCGGTTACGGCCGTTAACGGCACCAAGCTTACGGTCAACCTGCAGTAGTAATGGACCCTTACTCTTGACAATTTAGAAAATGAGTTGTATAATGCTCATCTAAGTTAAATAGGTAATTATTTTAGATGATTGTCAACAATTCTGTCCGCCGCTCGGCCCAGGTGGCCGTGGCAGCGACCGCGCTAGCTCTGCTCGGCACGGGCATTGCAGCTGCTTGCCACCCCCAGGGCGTAATCCAGAAGGACGTTAAGGACACCACCACCGGTTCTACCTTTGTGAAGGCCGACACCACCGGTTCTGCCCTCACCGTCCACCCCGGTGACACCCTGGTCTACCAGATCACCGTGTCTGACCTGGCCACCGCTCAAGACGACCAGATGATCAACACGCTCATCACCGACCAACTGCCTGCGGGCCTCAAGCTCGTTACGGAAGATGATCTGCAGACTAAATTCACCGTAAATCAGCGCACGAGCGTTACCCGCACCATTACTGTGCAGGTGACCGCTCAGACCGCGCAGGTCATTGAGAATCAGGCTTGTTTCACAGGCGATTCCATCGATCACAAAGTGCCCCAGAAGGGTTGTGACCTGGCCTACGTGAACGTGGTGGTGCCGGCTCCTACGCCTTCGGCCACCCCGACCCCCACGCCCACCCCGACCCCTACCCCCAGCGCTAGCCCCAGCCCGTCCCCGCAGGTACTGAGTGATACCACTTCCACCCTGCCCGACACTGGTGCCAGCCTGGCGGGCACCAGCCTTGGCCTCAGCGCCATGGTTGCGGCCGGTATGACCTACATCCGTAGTCGTAAGCAAAAGTAAATTCGATAAACATAAACTTAAAAAAGCCCCCTTTAACTAGGGGGCTTTTTGATTCGGTGTAAAGTAAAAACCATGAGCAATTACATTACACATTACATCCTGCCTGTACTCGTAATAATGGCGGTGGCATTACTGGCAGTCCGTTTTTATGGTCGAGCCGAGAAATTTAAAAGCGCTGTTCTAATTTGCCTCGGTTTTCTGCTTGGCTGGTTATCGGCATTTTTGTCGTTCAGTCAGTTTCACCTCTATAAATAATCTGCGATAATCGCTACAACTAGCGGAGAAGTCTCATGTTTAAGCCCGTAGCAGCCTTTACCGGTTTTTCAGTTAACGATCTGGCTAAAGCCAAAGATTTTTACACTAAAACCCTCGGCCTGGAACTGGCCGATGAACAAATGGGCCTGCGCCTCAAGCTACCTCACGGGGGCGAAGTATTCGTGTACGACAAGCCCGATCACCATCCGGCTACCTACACCATGCTCAACTTAGTGGTGCCTGACATTGACCAGGCCGTAGACGAGCTGATCAGTCGCAGCGTTAGCTTCGAGCGCTATGACGGCCTGCACCAAGACGACAAGGGCATTGCGCGCGGCCGGCAGGCGGGTATGGGACCGGATATCGCCTGGTTCAAAGACCCGGCCGGCAACATCCTGGCCGTCCTCCAGACCGACTAGTTACCCGACCCCAGCACTAACTTCGCAATTACTCCACTAGCGCGGGGCGTAATCCGGTGTTGTTCGCGCACTTGATCGGAGGTTATGTGCTCCGCCTCGCCGTTAAAAAACAGGTTCTTCTTGTCGTTAATTACCAATCGGTCACGTGTGCCGTATAAGATCTGTGTCGGCGTTCTCAGCCCTTTGAGGTCTGTCAGGGCCGTCTGCTGCATGATTGCGTTGCGCAGGCTGCGCTCAAACGGCACCCAGTTTTCGGGGGTTAACTCAAAGTGATACCGGCGCCCGATCAGCCGTTGGATCCGGCGAAAACCCTCAGGGTCTTTGGGCGGCCGTTTTAAGATCGCATTAAACAGCACAAAATACGCCTTCAGCCGCAGCCGGTACTTGTTTTTAGGCGGCAGGCCCACATAAAATGGCGGCTCGTACAGTAGTAAATCACGAACTAGCCTCGGGCGCATAGTTGCTACCTCCACCGCTACCAGGCAACCCATCGAGTGGCCAACTATCGTGATCGGCCCGCGCACCCGGTGCCGCTTGAGCGCCCGTATTACTGCCCGCGCCTGGTCTTCGGCGCTATAGTTTACCCAGGGGTCGGTGGGTTTGGGTGAGTCGCCGAACCCCAGCATGTCGAGCACGACAAGCCTCACTGGTGCCCCCTCCAGCTCCCGCACCACGTGCTCCCAGGCCCGACCCGATGCTCCCAATCCGTGCAACAGCAGTACCGTACGGCCCTTGCCCGAGTCCAGCCGAACATGCAGCGGGTAAGGTCGTTTCAATGCTTTGTGGATTAACCAATTCGAAAATTCGCGCATCAACCTATTTTAACGAGTTGTGGTCACCCCAGACAAATTCCTATAATAGAACCATGTCAAAGCAAAACTCTTTAGTTCTTACGCTGCTTGGTGCGGGAATTGTATTGGTGATTATTGCGTTTGCGGTCTACGGTGGCTCGAGTCCGAGCGTGAGTTTCGCTCACTTCAAAGCGCAAGGCTTCACTCCTAGCAACAGCCCGGACCAAAAACCGAGCCCGGCCACGACAGCCAGTAGTAGCCCATCTAGTAGTCCATCTGTCCATCCCGCTACTCCCACGCCCACCATCTCGCCCATCACTGCCACCTATAAAGTCGATGGTACCCTCACCCTTAGCCCGTCGAGTCCCGTTTGCTCCGTCTCCAAGCCTTGCACTGCGCCCGTTGCCAACCATGAGGTGGACATCGTGGGACCAATTCCGGAAAAAACCTATACCGATTCCCAAGGCAAATTCACCGTCTATCTGCCACCGGGTAATTACTTGCTCACTCTCAACCCCCGGGTTGGTACAGGCGATCAATCGCGGTCGTTTACCATCACCAACCAGCCCATTACGCTCCCGCTCACCATCGACTCCGGCATTCGCTAAGCATTAAAGGAGCCCCCGACCTGAAGCCGGGAGCTCCTGTCGGGGGCAGAATAGTTCGCTTGGCCGTTAAGCGGCAACCTTGGCGCCCGTGACAGTCATCACCTGGAGTGCCGCTGCCTGGGCCGCTTCGAACCCATCCGTCACTGAATAGTACGGGTACCCGAACTCGGCGCAGCGGGCTTCGAGCTTGCGGCTCCGGCGTACGAAGTCTTCCAGGATCGGGCGCAGCTCGTCGTCGCTGAAGCGGGTGGTCCAATCCGGCGGCTGCGAGAACCGGCGGATGTTGGCCAGTGCTACCTCGATGTCTGACTGGCCAAAGAACACCGCCACCAGCCGGTCCCGGATGGGGGACGCAGTCACCAGCTGCGGCGTCACCAGCTCACCTTCGATCACGAAGTTCGCACCGACTTCATCCAGCCCCAAGATCAGGGCGGATAGATAAGGCACAGCAGCCTTCTTGGCCTTGCTGATCTTAGCGCCGCTAACGTAGCTAATAGGAGATTGCGGGTCGCCGTTAAACAATACCCGCATGTGGTCGGTCTCCAGGCCTTTGCAGCCGAACTGGCTACAAAGCTTCTTGGCGAGCTCAGATTTACCAGTGCGTGGCTGGCCACCTATCAACAGGATGCGACCATTCACCACCACCACCCCTCTCCATGTCGAATCGGCTTGGCAAGTTTTATACCATAACAATAGTCTGAAAGCCATCCGTTTGCCGCTACCGGGTGCCTTAAACCTGCCCAGCCGCCGAATTCAGCGCCCATTGCGTGTCGGCCTGCGGCGCCCGGCGTGCCCCACGGCGCTCCAGTGCGGCCAGAAACGATCCGGCCCACCAGAACACGTCTTGCTGCCGCACGTTTCGGTACAAAGATTGCCAGCGCCAAGCCTGCTCGACCAGCGGCATTTCGAGCGCTTGAACGAGCCCCTGGGTGATATGGCGGGCGTCACCTGGCTCCACAATTACGCCATCCCGCAGCTGGAATGCCACTCCGGCCGTGCGGCTTAATACGATCGCACCCAGCTGTGCGCCTCGCGCGGCCACGTATTCCTTTACCACCAGGTTCATGCCGTCAATTACTGGCGTCACGAGCAGCACATCAGCCAGCCGGTAGAGTGCGTTCAACTCCTCAAAACCGTAGCTGCGGTATTCATATGACACTGGCTCGTAGTGCCATTTTTCACGGTATTTGGCGTTAATTTCCCAAACCTTATGTTCAATTTTATCCTTCAATGCGCGGTATTCAGGAAGCTCGTCCCGGGACGGCGCCACTACCAGTTTGTAATGCAACTTGGCCGGCCGGTACCGCTCGAGCGCCGACTCCACGGCCGCCAGCTGCTGAAGGATACCCTTGGTATAATCGAGTCTCGATACCGATAGTACTAACTGGCTGCCACGGCGTTTGAGGCTTCGAAAACTGCGCAAGAACCCCTTTACCTCTGCTAGGGCATCGGCCGTGCGGTAGGCCGAAAAATCCACTCCAATCGGGAACGACCGCACCGTCGCTCCCGATCGCATCGCGAGCCCGGCCTGCGTTAGGCAGGCCTTAAAGTTACGTACGTCCCGCGGCGTCTGCAGCCCCAATACGTCTACCGCAGCCAGACTTTCAAGCGCCTGCCGGTGGTGGGGCCACGCCATAAACACCTCCGGCTTTGGAAACGGGGTGTGTACAAAGAAGCCTATACGCCCGTCCACGCCCCGCAGCCGCAAGCTCTTCGGTAGCAGCATCAGGTGAAAATCGTGAATCCAAATCGTATCGTCAGGCCGCCAATTGGCTTCTACCGCCCGAGTAAACCGCTCAATAACTTCCTCAGTGGCAGCCAGGTCCTCAGGCTGTTCACGGATGGCCGGCTTAAGTCCATGCATCAATGGCCATAGTACGCCGTTCGCTAGTCTGTGATAATAGCCAGTGAGCAAGCGTTTGGGAATTTGCACCGGCACCAGTTCTTTCGGAAACTTCAAATCCGCCAGTTCTTTCCGGCTCAGCAGTCGGTCCGTGCCCGGCCAGCCAATCCACAACAGGTTGCGCCGGCTGGCCACCGAATTCAGGGCCGTGGCCAGTCCGCCCACGCTGCGTTTAAGCACCATGCGCCCGTCGTGCTCGCTCATGCTCACTGGCAACCGGTTCGACACTACAATAACGCGCGAGTTCTTCATTACCATAAACCTCTCAAGCCTTTTACTATCGGACAGTATGGATACGACACTACATGACCACTATGTGCGAAGTTCCAACAGATTGCTGTTTCTGGATTATGACGGCACCTTAGTGGGGTTTAGGCCGCTCCCAGAGCAGGCCGTTCCCTCCAAACGCGTACTCAAAGTCTTGGCCCAGTTAGCGGCCGATCCAGCCAACGAGTTGGTGATTATTAGCGGCCGCGACCGCGAGTTTCTCGACCAGGTACTAGGCCACCTTCCACTTCATCTGGCGGCCGAGCATGGAGTTTTCACTAAAACCGCCGGTAGACAATGGCAATCGGATAGGGAAGTGGGCAACGATTGGAAGGACACCATTCGGCCCATACTGCAAGATGCCGCCGCCACTCACCCCGGCTCCCTTATCGAGGAAAAGGCCTCGGCGTTGGTCTGGCATTACCGCCGTGGCCCGCGCTCGGCTGAATCTGCCGCCCACCGACTCCATCGGCAGTTGCAGGCCCAGTCGCCCCAGCTGGGACTAAAATCCGTTCCTGGCCACAAGGTGCTCGAGGTCCGGGTGGCCAGCGCCGACAAGGGTCAAGCTGCTCAGTACTGGCTGGGCCCCGCTGCCCACGACTTTGTGCTGGCTGCCGGCGACGACACCACCGACGAAGACCTATTCGCCGCCATGCCGCCAGAAGCCTACACCATCAAGATCGGCCGCGGCCACAGCCAGGCCTCGCTCCACCTCACAGGCCCGGGCGCCCTTATTAAACTGCTCGAGCAATTATCACTAATCTCCAGTCAGTCCGTTAAACCGCCAATATAGTTTCTAAAAATTGCACATTTTTTAGCCGTAACGGCTTTGGCATCCTGGCTTCTCTTAGCTGGGATCATTCTATCTAGCTGGCCGGCTGGCAGCGCACACACGAAAGCTCCCGGCGCGGAGCACGGGAGCTAGCGGCTTCGGCCTATTTGGGCCGCAGATGCGAGAGAACTGGCCGGTTAACTTACGACCGCCTCACAAGTTACCGACTTCACTACGAGCCCATTAGATTTAGGACTTTGCAACGACCACCCCCTTTCTCTTAATGTCGACATTATTTTAACAGATTACTCGGCGGTATTACGCTCGTGCTTATCTTTTCAATATCGGTATCTCTACCCATAGCGCCAAACCGGTTATGCCCGTATTAATTTTGTGATGTTTTCAGATATCGCCCATCCAGCGTGGTAGCATCAGACCGTAACAAGTTTGAGGGTAACTATGCAAATCTCTATCAGTTGGGTAATGACACTCCTGGCGCTGTTTGGGTGGGGAGCAACCACTGGCGCATCGCCAAGCCACCACGCGCCCAAACCGGCGCTCACACGCTCCGCCACGACGCCCACACCGTCGCCGGTGGCCTCTACCGCGTCATCGCCCATACCGTCCACCTCACCTGCCGCGGCCGAAGTTGCCTCGGAGGCCACATGTCCCGGCCAATCTGATCTCGCCCAAACCGTGCCGGCGCTCACCTGCCTCACCAACAATGCCCGCGTCTTTCACGGCCTGAAGCCGCTCACAGCCAGCCAGGCCTTGCTTACAGCAGCTGCGGCTAAAGCTCAGGACATGGCTAAGTGCGGCTACGGCCACACGGCTTGTGGCTTGCCGTTCGAACACGAGATCCTAGCCGCCGGCTACGCTGGTCATTGCTATGGCGAAAACATCGCCATGGGCCAACGTTCGCCCCACGACGTGTTCGTGGCCTGGATGAATTCGCCCGAACACCGTGCCAATATTCTTAATGCCGACTACCGCGACCTCGGCGTGGCCGGGCAGGCTGGCTCCCAAGGTCCGCTCTGGGTGATGGAGCTTGGTGGCTGCTAAACCCCACCGTGCCAAGCGACTTGTATCCGTTGAGGAAGCCCTTTGAAGCCACACACTAGCGTTTTTAAGTGTTAAACTATTAATACAAGGAGACGCGCATGGACAATGCACCCATCATTGATGAATTTCGGACCAACCACGGTAAAGTTGGCGGACCCTTTGCTGGAATGGAGCTGCTACTGCTCACCGTCACTGGCCGCAAAACCGGCAAGGCCTACACCCGGCCGTTGGCCTACACGCAAGACGGCGATCACCTGGTGATTGTGGCATCTAAAGGCGGCGCCCCCACCAACCCCGACTGGTTCCACAACCTGCTCACTCATCCTGAGGTAACGGTGGAGGTGGGCGCCAACAAATTCCAGGCCCGCGCCATTAAGGTCACCGGCAAGGAGCGTGAGCGCCTGTTTGAGCAACATGCCCAGCAGTACCCGCAGTTCAACGATTACAAAACCAAGACTACGCGCGAACTGCCAGTATTCCTGCTCGAGCGCATAGAATCTAGCGGTAATTAATATACGCCCGCAACAGTAGCGCCACCCCTCCGAGCACTGCCGCGATAATCAGTAGCATCCAGCCGGAGTAGAAGGCGTAGTCGTTGTGCGCCAAGTGTCCCGCCACCACCGCCACCACGCCGACAATCCCTGCAAGCAGGGCTATGTACCACCCGATCACACCAAACAGCAGCGTAATCGCGTACAGGCTCAGTGCAAAGACCAGTGTCCATACCGGTAGCTTCACGAACAGATCGGCCCGGCCAATCACGGAGTTGCCAAACGCTGCCCAGGTGGCCACCGCTCCAGCCGCTAGTACCATTAACCCAAGTAGCCATGGCGCCATCTTTTGGCGCCGGGTTTTTGGTTTTGCTTCAGCCGGTTTTGTCATCATAAGAATTATATCGCTTGGCCATCAAAAAAGCCCAATCCCAGAACTCAACTACTTGAGTACTCAGATTGGGCCCTGGGCCCGGCCGCCGGTGGTGGCGGCCAGGTCCAGGGAGGTGAGGCAGCGGTGCTAGACGGTCTGCATGTGGGGCAAGAGCCCGACGATCATTACTGCTACTTTGATGGCCGTTACGGCCGCGTCGCTCACTTCGCCGCCTACCGGCCGCCAGCAGCTAACCTGGTCCAGTATCCTCGTGGCCGCGTCGAACTCATCCGACCGGACGGCGCCCGCAGCGCGCTCCAGTGCAAGTTTGACATTGTCCGAGATGTAGCTGGCATTGTCGTCCGGTATGCGGCTCGCCAGGAGCAGCAGCTCGTCGGCGACGGCGACGTCGATGGTCACGCCGGACTTGAGGGCAGACGTCACGTCGTCCCAGACCCTCCTGAACTCGGTGACGAGGTCGGTGTTGTTTTCGATGACAGCGTCCATCGCAGTCCGCTCTCCTTCCGGGGCATGCCCCGATCGATGTAAAAATGCCTCTGTCCCTGGCTGCGGTAGCTTGTGGTGTTACGTATAACTCCCCGCTGGTGATTGCACCAAAGACGCCACCAATAGTAGCGCTTACGCTCGCTTTTGTCAATTTTGGGTAACAAAGCTATAAACATCTATCCGTGCCACTGCCACCCCGCAAATAGCCAATCCAAGCCGTTTGTGGCATAGTTATCTCAGGTTTCTTGCCTAAGCTTCGGGACAAGTGAGAGGTGGCATTATGTCCTCAGAAACCGGCAACGACCGGTTGTTTACCAAATTGGTCGAGGAGGTCGCACGTCCCTTTCAGGCCAAACCCTCGGTGGCCGAGCCCCAGGCCGTCTTTGACCTCGCCGTGGCGGATATAGCGCAGAAGCGGTTCTTCTTCGTGCAAAGCCTGCTGTCCCGCACCCGCCAGATCAGTCTCGACCGTCTGCGCGGCATCGATCTGCTTGCAGGTGGCATCGCCAGTGGCGAAGAGGGATACCGCCGTATTTTGGCGGCCACCATTGCCGCCGCTGCCCTCGAGCAACTCCAACCGGTCTAGTGCAATCCAGCGCTAAACCCATCCCCGGTACCCATGTCTTCGGGCGTGTGGTACCGGGCCAAACTCCCTTTTGTCCAATCCGTAAATTATTGTTGACATACATAAACCATAAGCGCACTATCATAGCGGCTTTCTATTCAATATGAAGTGGAACCTGAAAAAGAGACTTCCGAGACTATAAGCATCGAGATCATCAAGGAGTGCTAATGCCTGCCTTGGCATCCCCGAGCACAGTGCATCCCCCAATCTTCAGCGGGATGCACCCCGCTTACGACGTCATGATTGGCCCCGACGGTTTGGTGCGCGTGTACTTTGCCGGTGGACCCGTCAACGCCGCCCTGGCCGCCGGACTTCTGGCTCCGCACGTCGGCATGTACAAGAAGATACGGCTGGCAACGCTCTACGGCTCCGATAACCCACCCGACTACACGGAATTCCATGCAGTTGGCGTGCAGTTCGACGGGCTCATGGTGCCGGGCAAGTTGCGTCGCAACACGCTCGATCTCAGCAAGAGCTGCCAGGCCGAGCCTCAGCTTGGAACGAGCGAGCTCCAAATCACTCCGGGCCACATCCGGACGTATCGCGGGTTCTTCGCCTCGGTTCAGCCCGGCCAGGTGGTGGCATTCACTGGCAGCCTGCCGGATAAGAACCTTGTTTCGCCTCTCGAGTACGCTCAGCTGATTTGCTGGGTGCTCGCAGAGAAGAAGGCTCGTGTGATCATCGATACCCGTCCAGAAATCATGCTGGTCATCCTCGACCACTTGAAGGCCGTTCTCGGCGAACAGTCCATGGAGTTCGCCCGGGTCGTCATCAAGCAGAATCGGTCGGAATTCAAGAAGCTGGTCGGAGACCGGGTACTTCCGGAAGACTGGGTAAACCAGGCGAGGTCAGTACTACCCAGCGCAAGCCTCATTGTCACCTGTGGTGGCGATGGCATGCTCGTTGTCGAGCCGAACGACGCCATGCGCATGTGGCTCAGGTCCGAGCACTCGCCGACCATCATCAAGACCGATGGCTGCGGGGATGCCCAGGTCGCCGGTACGGGCGTTGGCCTGGCGCTGGGTCAGAGCATCATGGAGGCGGCTCGCCTCGGAATGGGTGTCGCCCAAGCCAATACGGAAACCCTCGGTCCCGGCCGCATTCGCCCCGAGCGGGCGCTTGAGCTCGCGGACCGCATCCAAGTCGAGCCGGTGCACTAACCGGTTCACCAACCGCGCAGACCCCCGGATTCAGGCAACCACCTGCCTGGGTCCGGGACTGCCGGTGATAACGCAATTATTGTTATGATATTCATAAGTATTAATTTCGGAGACACCCAACCCAATGGCCGAAGCTCAAACCAAGTGCACACACCAAGATCAAATCAAAGAGGTTAAGCCTTCAAGCGACACCTGCCAGGAATGCGTGGCCGAGGGTACCCACCCGGTGCAGCTGCGCATGTGCCTCACCTGCGGCCACGTCGGTTGTTGCGACAGCTCGGTAGGCCGTCACGCCCGCAAGCATTACGAGTCTACCCAGCATCCCATCATGGAGTCCTTCAAGTCCGCTCCGGCTGGCGGCACCGAGTGGCGTTACTGCTACATCGACCAGGACTACGTATAGAACGTCTCGCTCAAAGCATAAGTGTTAGTATTTAGGTATGAAGCTCAAGCACCGGCGCTCCAAACCTAAACTCGCCTTTGCCGTACTCGCTGCGGCCGTGCTCTTAACATCCGCCATCGTCGGTGCCGCCCTATACAGCGCTCACAATGCCGGCACCCTGGCCACTTTCGACCCGGACGATAATCAGCCCGGCATCTACCCCAACAATGTCCCAGCCGTCCCGGCCTCTGTCACCTCGAGCCCGGGCTGTGACCAGTCGCTGTGGCAGCACGTGCACCAGCCCAGCCGTCTCAAAATCCTCGACAACTGCCTGCAGGTGAGCGGCACCATCGCCGGCGAGGCCGTCATGGGCGACGGCGATTACCACATCCTCCTGCGCCCCGACCTCAGGTACATTCAACTCATGAACCTCAAAAACTTGCTTTTCACCGGTGCCACCCTCGTTACCGAGGCCGTGTGCGCCCGCCCGCCCATCGAATCGGACGCCGACGCCGCCTGCCACAACTTCAACTCAAACATCCGAATTCCGGCCGTTGGCACCCACGTGGTCGTGAAGGGCCCGTACGTCATCGATCAACCTCACGGTTGGACCGAAATTCATCCCATTTCATCTATTCTTGCTCAATAAAACCCTTGACAAATATTAGCTTAAGCTTTATAATATATCGGTTCATGTGAGCAATGCCGGCGATTCATCGCCCTGCCGCAGAACACCCAGAACGTTCCTTGATCAAGCCCCAAGCGCCCCCAACCGGAACGAGGTCTATCCCATGAGCAGCGTGTATAGCCGAAAAATCCCTGCAGGTGTGCTCCGCCAGGTCTGCAAGCACTATGACATCGTGCTTGCACAGCCAGAAGTCGGCGGCGTCTGGCAGCCCCAGGAAGGGGGGAGCAAGCTCGTCGCTGATCTCGGCGAATTCGCCGTGATGTGGGACCCCACCGGAGGCGCCTACACCATCTTCGCCGACCCCGAGCACTCCGTGTGCCAGCTCGTAACCGATCTGCTCGCTGACCTGATGAGCACACTGGTTCTCCTCGAACCGGACGGCTATGGACGGCTCGTGGCAGCAGCCGTCATGGACGCGCGCCTGCGCGATCTCTGGCAGCTCGACGCGGCCGCGCTTGACCACACGCTGGAGCTGGTGCTCCAGCTCATCCAGCGTGGCATCAGCGCGGATCCTGACGAACTCGTGACGGTGGGCAAATACGTCCACATGATCGAGCTCGCGGCCAACAGGAAACTCCAAAGACTGCCCAGCTAGATCAAGAGCACATCTGGGAGCCCGCCGCGTTCACGCGCGGCGGGCAACCGACCCGAGCGCTCAATCTCGCATTGAGCTTTCAGGTCGTAACCCACAATGTTTACCATACCGGGTAATCCCATTACACTGGGGTTATGTTTAAAGCGTTAGGCGCGCTCGTCTATAAAGGGCGCTGGATAGTTCTGATCCTGGCCATTGCTGGCAGCGCTGCGGCAGCCTACTTCGGCCTAAATGTCTTTAACCGCCTCGACACCGGCGGGTTCACCAGTAATAATTTTGAATCGTACCAGGCCCAGCAAACCATTAACGACCAATTTGGCAACGCTCAGTCGCTGATTGTGCTGCTTAGCTCGGGCAACCTGAAGGTTACCGATCCGGCCTTCCGTCAGGCAGCCGAGCAGACGCTAGACAAGGTGCGCGGCGACCGAGACGTTACCGGTATTATCGATTACTACCACACTAGCGTGCCCAAACTGGTCTCCCGCGACGGCCGCAGCACCTACGCCGTTATCAACCTCAAGGGTAGCGCCCAACAGGCCATGGCCGCCGCCAAACGCCTCCGCCCCCAGCTCTCTAGCTCCACGCTCACAGTGGACACCGGCGGCGAGCCGGCCGTCAATGCTGACATTACCGCCCAGGTCGGCCAGGACCTGGCCAAAGCTGAGGTGATTTCGTTCATAGTACTGGCCGTTCTGCTGGTAATCGTCTTCCGCAGCTTGGTGGCCGCAGCGTTGCCCTTGCTGCTTGGCGCCTTCGGCGTCCTGGGCGCGTTCTTGGTGGTCGACGGCATCACCTACCTCACCACTATCTCCCAGTACTCTATCAACGTCATTACTCTGCTCGGCCTCGGCCTTTCCATCGATTACAGCCTATTTATGGTGTCGCGCTTCCGGGAGGAACTGCGCCAGCATCCCACCCAGCAGGCGCTCACCAACACGATGCGCACTGCCGGCCGCACTGTCTTTTTTAGCGGCGTTACAGTCATCTTAAGTCTACTGGGCCTGCTGGTGTTTCCGATTGGCTTCCTCAAAAGCATGGGGTATGGCGCCAGCGCGGCGGTTGGGGTGGCAGTGCTCGGAGCGCTCACTGTTCTGCCCGCCATATTGGCCATGCTAGGCAATAAAATTAACTCCTTGTCCTTTGGCCAGGTCCGCGCCGATTACCTCGCCATCAAGCGCGGACACACCGTTACCCGCGATGCCCCCAACTTCTGGTCGGGCGTTGCCCGGTTTGCCATGCGCTACCCGGTCCTCACCATCGGGCTGGTTGTGTTGCCACTAGTATTTATGGGCCAGTTTGTGTTGCAGGTGAAGTTCTCGTCGGCCGATTACCGCATCTTGCCCACCAGTGCCTCCAGTCGCCGCGTGGCCGATGCCCTGGGTAATGATTTTGCCGGCAACTCCGATAACCCTATCCAGGTCGTCATCCACACCGACAGCAACGCACCGTCTCCGGCTGACCTGGGCTCCTACGCAGTCAGCCTCAAATCACTGGCCGGCGTCACCAGCGTCTCGCCCATGCAGGCCAAGCCTGTACCTCATTACGCGGTGCTAAATGTTGGCTATAATTCGGTCTACGACCAACCCTTGGCCCGCGATTTAGTCACCAACATTCGTACCCTAAATTTGCCGGCCGGCTGGAACGTGCAGGTCGGCGGCCAAACTGCCAGCCTAGTCGACTTGCTTTCAAGCCTGCGGTCACACGCTGTGTATGCGGCCATCATGGTGGCCGGCGCTCTTGTCATCTTGCTCTTCATTATGTTGCGCAGTGCCGTCGTGCCGCTCGAAGCCCTGGTGGTAAACATTCTTTCGCTGTCGGCCGCGTTCGGAATCCTGGTGTGGGTCTTCCAGCAAGGCCACCTTACCCGGCTGCTCGATTTTCAATCGGTGGGTGCGCTCGATGCAACCCAGCCCGTGCTCATCTTCTCGATCGCGTTCGGCTTGTCCATGGACTACTCGGTGTTTCTACTCAGCCGCATTAAAGAAGAATACGAAGCCACCGGCGATAATGCCAAGGCTATTATGGAAGGCGTCCACCGTACCGGCAGCATTATCACCTCGGCCGCCTTGCTCTTCATCGTGGTAGTTGGCGCCTTCGCCACCAGCAAAATCGAGCTCATCAAAGAGATTGGCATCGGACTCGGCCTGGCTGTCTTTATCGATGCCTTCCTGATTCGTATGCTGCTTGTGCCCGCCCTCATGGGCCTAATTGGCCGCCTCAATTGGTGGCCGCACACCCGCCGGGTCAAAGCTTCTGTTCACCCTAAAGCCACCCACCCCCAGACTGCCGACCGTGCCGAGTAAATCGCTTGCGCTTTAAAAGCGTAAGCGTTATAACCAAAGAGGTAGCGTTGTGAGTGTGGAGACCGGCCTTTGGGTACTTGCAGGTACCGCTGGTTACTCAAAAAAGCTATCAATAAGAAACGGGCCCAAATAGCCCGTTTTTCTTTTGTTCCGCTAGCTTGCCTGGGGCTGACTGTGCAATACGCAAATCTCGTTTGGGGCTAGTGTGATTGTGCCATGGAGCGAGCTCGGCACCGCCCGCTGGCTAAACAGTAGCCGCGGTGTGGCCTCCGGCACCCGCACTTCGTGGGCTTCACCGGTAAAGTTCAAAAACACGGTCGCCTGGTGAACGCCCAACTTTCGGCCGAACGCCAAGACCCCCTTGGCTCCACTGTCCATCGGCACGTATGAGCCGCGCTCGATCGCCGGCACCATCTTTCGCAGCTCAATCAATAACTTGGTGAAGTTCAGGATAGAGCGCGGATTTTGCTGCATGTCTTCGACGTTGCGGGTGCGGAAGTCGGCATTCACGGGCACCCACGGCGCGACACCCGGTTTAGTGAATCCGGCACTCGCTGCCTTGTCACCGTTCCATTGCATGGGCGTGCGAGTCACATCCCGCGAAAATTCGTCGGAGCGTAGGTCGTGGTTGTGGCTGGGGTCGGGCGGCAGACCGTCTACCATCCCAATCTCGTCACCATAGTACAGGGTCGGCACTCCGGGAAGCGTTAAAATTAACGCCAGCGCCACCCAGTCCTGCTGCTGGCCGATGCGCGTGGCTACCCGGTGCTGGTCGTGATTGGACACCGCCCACACTGGCACGGAATCGTCCGATATTCCGCTCAAAAACTCGTCCAGGTGCGCCTTCATGGCTTCGGCCGACCACTGCGTCCTAAACAGCCCAAAATGAAATGGCGCCGCCACCCTTCGGTCTATTGCCTCCTGGTAAAACTGATTGTAAGTGGCCGTGGCAACGTTAGTCGTGCTGGTCTCGAAAATCACAAACCGGTCATGCCCATAACCCGCTGCCACTCGGCACAGCTCGTTCGTCAGCTTGTACATTCCGGGCTGATACTGAGTGTAAACGTGGTTGAGCTGCAGGAACTGGTCCTCACCGTCCCAATCCGGGTTTACAGGCTCGTCCGGCATGTCCGCCGGCTTGCCAATAAAGTGCACAGCATCTACGCGCATACCCATTACGCCCCGGTCAAACCAGTAGCGCATTATTTTGCTCATCTCATCGAGTACCGCTGGATTCTCCCAGTTTAGGTCTGGTTGCCCTGGGTAGAAGCTATGGTAGTAGTACACACCTGGCTCACCCGGCACCGGCTCCCAGGCTGGTCCACCAAACACTGATAGGTGGTTATTGGGCAGGCCACCACCAGGCTTCCCACGCCGAAACACATAGCGGTCGCGCATGGGGCCGTCCGGGTCAGCCAGTGCCTCGCGAAACCATTCGTGCTCTATCGAGGTGTGGTTCACTACCAGGTCCATAATTATGCCAATACCTCGCTGCCTCGCCTCACTCACCAGCTCGTCAAACTCGGCCAGCGTCCCGAACATCGGATTTATGCCGTAATAATCGGCCACATCGTAGCCACCATCCCGCATCGGCGACGGGTACACCGGTGGTAACCAAACCTGTTGGACTCCCAGCCAGTCCAAATACTCAAGCTTTTGCGTAATGCCATTAATGTCACCGTCCGGCCGGCCGTGTGCCGAGCGGAAACTACGCGGGTAAACCTCGTAAACCAGTCTGCTCTTTAGAATTGGGGGCATATCAAAGCTATTTTGCATGTTCCGATTCTACCACCGGCCGCCTTTGGTTGTTGCTTCTATGCGTTGATCTAGTATGCTGTTAGCATAAGTGTAATAACTGGGGCCACAATCATAGCTACCCTTGCGCTACGTATTTATCGTCTGAGCTTGCTTCTCTGGTTGGTACTATCTAGCACCATTGGTGCGGTTATAATCCAGGTCCCTACTGCGGCGGCTGCCTGCTCCAGCCCGCCATCATCACTCGGTACCGACACCCTCACCATTAGTGTGCCGTCGACTGGATCGTACCGGGTATGGGTGCACGAAGACCCATCCAGCGCCACTGCCACTAGCTTTTATCTGCAAATCGCTGACGCCAACCTCTGCAGCATCAGCATGGGCGGCGCTAGCCTTAAGGCCAGTTCGTGGACCTGGGTTGATTACAAAGGTGGATCTACTAGCAGCGTCGTCGACGCCTCACTGAGCGCCGGCAACCATCAGCTCATTCTGTCTGGCCAGTCCAGCGGTGTCCAAATCGACAAGGTTATGCTCCTTATGGACACCTCTTGCACACCCACCGGCGATGGCAGCAACTGTACACAAGGTGCCGTCGCTACACCCTCGGGGTCCGGCAGTTCTTCGGGTAATGCTAGCGGAGGCACCGGCGGCACCGGCGGCACCTCCGGTGGTTCCTCGTCCACCGGCGGCAGTGGTTCCACTGGGTCAAGCAGCGGGAGCGGCAGCCCTAGTGGCATTGTCGGGGCAATCCAGGACAGCATCCTCGGTGCCGGTGCTGCAGGCGCCAGCAATGTCGGCGACATTTGGAAGTCTTTCGTGGGTCCAATCTCCTCCTTCATTCAAGCCCACCGGACGATCATAATTTGGATTGCAGCCCCACTTGCCGCCCTTGGTCTAGGATCATTTATAATTTCGCGCATCGCAGCCATTCGTCTGGGTATGCGGGCGGCCACTATGAACGTGGCGCCGACTTCCGCGCCGGCCGCCCCATCCGTGCCGTATGATTCGGCCCTACCGTATACCTCGGCGGCTCCGTCAGTGCCAAGTTCTGAGCCATCCCCAGTCGCTCCGTCGGCACCAGACTCGCTCCCAATGGATCCGGCCCAAGCTCCGATGCCTGCATACGCACAAGAGTATCAGCCGTCGTCGGACACCAAACCGCCGGTTTCGTGAGAACAAAGAAAAAGGTTTCACTTCGCATGCAACTCTTGAAACTTCAGCGATCGGTCCGAGCTAAAGGTCGTCGCTTGATTGGCTCGAAGCTTCGGCCACGTCCACTTAGCGCCACTGCCTTTATGGCACTGTTTGGCGTAGTTGGCGCGGTTGTTTTACTTGTAACCTACGCCGCTACCAGCGGTTGGTTTATTCTGCTTAGCCCCCAGTCCGGCGCCTTATCGGGGAATGCCAAAGTCGTAAGCAATAGTTCCGCCATCGGCGGCCAGGCCGTTCAGTTTAGCTCCTCCAGCTCCACCCCCGCTCCAACCCCGGCTCCCACGCCCCCACCCACAGGTGGCGGCACCGGCTTCATTACTACCTCCGGTACGAACCTCATGCAAAACGGCAAAGTGTACAAATCGGTTAGCTTCAACTTTAGCCCCGTCGGCTCTTGCTGGAACTCAAACTGGACCACTGCCCAGATGGATACCTTCTTCGCCGCCATACCGTCGAACAGCATAGCGCGCTTCTTCGCTCCCCCCGGGGGCACCGACTCGGTCGCTTTAGTCGAGAGTATTGTGCACGAAGCCGACAAATACAACATACATTTACTCATATCCTTGTCCGTTGCCGGCGTGTACGGCCAGTGTGATGCTGCTGATTCCGATTCCACTGGCAGCGGCAAAACTGCCGCGTACTATACCGACGCCGTGAAGTCTGGCAGCCCTTACTCCAACTGGGTGAAGTCAGTCGTGACCCCACTGGCCAACGACCCGGGCGTGGCGATATGGGAGATCGTCAACGAGCCTTGGCATGGCGGTGCTACCATTAGCCAGGCTGGCGGGGCAGCAGGAGCTACAACTTATACCAATGCCGCCGCCGCGATCATTCGCGCCGCTGAGACGGCTGGCGCCGGCAGTCCCAAGCAACTCATCACCCTGGGACCTGCCGACATCGGTGAGACAGGAGGCGTCAGCGGCATGGAAAGCATCTTCAAGAATATTGATGTAGTGGATGACCACGACTACTCAGGAGACCTGGGAGGGAGCACCGCCTACGATAGCAACGAGTTGTCTGAACTAGTGCAAATTGGCAAAGCGCTCAACAAGCCCTATATGATCGATGAGGCAGGGGTGGAAGCGGGCTCGAACTGCAGCTCGTCCAATATCCAAAATGCCTGGGACAATCAAAGTGCCGGCTTGACACTCCAGAATCGGGTAAACTTCCTATTGACTCACAAGGCCACAGACTACATTAATGCTGGCCTCGCTTATGTCGGCTTCTGGCTCTACACAGCTCCCGGACAGCAGGAGAGCGGCTGTGTCTACGAAAATATCACCGCCGCTGACCCCATCATGCCCGCGGTGAAGAGTTACGTCATACCCTAGAATCTATCGCAAATTCCCCCTCTTCGTGCTGTTAAAATAACACCATGCCCTCACTGCCCGAGCTCGAAGTCTATAAGCAGGAATTCGTCGGTAGCCTAATCGGACCTACCGTCGCGGCCGTGGACGCCCTTGACTGGCGGGTGGTGAGGCTCGACATCGAGCAGCTACGTGCGCAGTTGGTAGGCCGACCGTTCACCGCCGTTCACCGCTATGGCAAATGGTTGTATCTGGATTTCGGCGCCACCGAGCAGCTGATATTTCACCTCGGGCTCACTGGCAAGCTTAAAATCCAAGCCCCAGACGACAAACTACCGCGCTATGCCTGTTTCACCATCGATCTCGACAACCGTACTCGCCTAGTCATGGCCGACCAGCGCCACCTCGGTCGCATTTACCTGCGCCGATTCGAGGAACTCAAGGCCGAAAAAATGCTCGGCCCTGACCAGCTTGACGTCACCGAGGATTATTTCGTTAACACCTTGTCGCGCAAACGCCGCGGAGCCCGCGATGTGCTCATGGATCAAAAAATTATTGCCGGCATCGGCGGCAAGTATGCCGACGAAATCCTCTGGCAGGCCAAGCTCCACCCCAACACCAAGCTCGATCGTCTGCCCCGCGAGAAATTGTCTGAGTTATTCCACGTCATGCAAACCGTCACTCGCATCGCCATCGAGCTCGACGCCGATGTCGAGCGCTTTCCGGGCGACTGGCTGATTCCGCACCGCCGCACCGACAAAACCTGCCCCCGCTGCGGCAGCCCACTCACGACCCGCAAACTTGGTGGCAGCGAGACGTTTTACTGCCCCACCGACCAGCCGGCTCCCAATCCGTCTCGGTCCGGCTAGCACTCTCAGGCCCGATATTAAAAGGAGCCCGCGCGAAGGGCCGGGAGAGGCGTCGTTGCCTCCCCACTGGCTCTTCCCGCGGGCGTTTACTGCGGCCGACCCTGCTGGACCACCTGAGTCGTTAGTTCCTGGCGTAGTTTGTACGCGAGCTCGCGTCTGTCATCGTAACTTTGAGGGGGCCCCTTTACGATATCGAGCGGCTCCCTCTGACTCCCCTCGGCGCTGACCTCGCCGAGCCAGGCAGTAATTGTCCGCACCAGCACAAACACGTCCAGTATCTCGCCCTGTGCTCGCTTGAGCGCCGTTGATAGCTCAGACTCGATGCTGGTGGCTACCTCGGCCGTGTTATGCTGCACTAGGTAGTTGTGCACCATGCCGAGTATCACGCCCGTTACCTGACTGGTGAGTCTTATATATAGATTTGTGCTCGAAACCACGTGCCCTCCACATATAGTGTGGTGTGCTTGTGTCACTCTCAGGGTCTGAGAGGCGCCCGAAGATTTTGCCATATTCCTCTGGCTCAGTCAAGCCGTGAGCTTTTGGTTGCCCCAGGCTCTCATTTGGTCGAGAATATCCTGCAGCGACCTGCCCTTATCGGTTAGGCGGTATACGGGATGAGCCTCGCCCAGGCTGCAGTCCCGAGTGATCACGCCATCGAGCTCGAGCTCTTTCAGCCGAATTGCCAGAGTGCGCGGCGAGATGCCCTCGAGCGAACCCTCCAGCTCGCCAAACCGGCGCGGGCCTTCCAGTAGGTCGCGTATGATCAGCAACGTCCACTTGGCCCCGATCACTTCGAGAGCCTTAGTTATTCCGCAGTCGCTGTCTTTCACATATGGGCACATGCCCGCATTATAACACTTCACAATGTATAGCAATGCGACTATAGTATAACTATACAAAGTAAAGCGCAGGAGGTAGTTTAATGAATATTCAGGTAATACTAGCCAGTACTCGTCCGGGCCGAGTGGGTGAACGGGTGGCCAGATGGGTAACCACCGCTGCCGAGCAGCAGCCCGGATTCAACGCCGAACTGGTGGACTTGGCCGATTACGACCTGCCTCATTTCGACGAGCCCATTAGTCCGCGGTTCAACCCCGACCGGCAACCCAATCAGGCTGCCCGGCGCTGGTTGACCAAGGTGGCCAGGGCCGACGGTTACGTGATTGTGACACCCGAGTACAACCACTCCGTCCCGGGCATACTCAAAGACGCCCTCGACTACCTGGACTGGCAGTTTGCGAAGAAGCCGGTCGCTATTGTGTCATACGGGACCGTAGGCGGCGCCCGGGCAGCCCAGCAGCTCAAGCAAATGCTTGTGGAAGTGAAGGCTGCCGTCGTACCCGAGGCCGTAGCATTCATCGGCGCCGGCGAGATACTTAATGAGTCCGGTCTGCTCAACGCCGCCGCCGTCACCGGCCGTAGCCCACAGGAGGCGCTGGCCACTACCTTGCGCGAACTGGCTTGGTGGACGGATGCACTCAAAGCCGCTCGCGCCGAAACCGCCAAAGTCGCCTAAACCGATCGTCCATCTTGTTTCTGAGAGCCCTTCACGGCTATGCTAAGGGTTAGGTAACGGAGGGCATGTCAAATGTGGTTTTCGGCTCATTGGTGGCAGGTGATATTGGCCGTAATCGCCTATTTTGCAGTTGGATCGGTCTGGTATTCGTCGGCTCTGTTCGCCAGAACCTGGGCTCATGAGCTCGGCAAAAAGACCGGTGAAACGGATAGCGCCAGCACCGCCATGTTCGCTACTCTCGGAGCCATGATTGTGCTCGTGCTCGTTGAGGCCTACATGGTACAAGCCACGGGCACCACTAGCGCCTGGCGAGGAGCCTACTTAGGAGGCAAGCTCTGGCTTGGATTTACCGCCACCACGGCTCTCGTTAATAACGTATTTCAGGGCGCATCCAAGAAATTGTTCTTCATCGACCAGGGTTACCATCTGGTGGGCATGGTCCTGGCCGGCTTAATTTTGGCTCTCTAAACCGCCTCTGCTTTGATTTAGTAGCATTTCGGGCTATGCTGGCAGCAAGAAAGGGGAGAGCGAAATGCAGCGAATTATCGTGTTCCTCGGCCTAGTGCTACTCGGAGGCTCTTGGGCTGCGGGTGCGCACTGGCCGTCCGGTGTTGGGCCCACCATTCCGCGCCCAGACCTGGCCGCCACCGCCTCGCCGGTGGCTAGTCCGTCACCCAATTCGGGCCAAGTGCCCATGATGCGCCGCACCTACACGCCCACCCCATCGGCCACGCCCATCCCGTCGGCCACACCTTCGCCATCGGCCAGTCCGAGCCCGACCCCCGAAGCCTCGGCCATCCCCTCGCCCAGCCCCAGCCCTTCACCTGCCTGTGGCACTTGTGGCGGCAATCGTAAGCCAGGCATGATGTGCCCAATGTTTTGCGCCAATAACTAATAACTAATGAACTTTCAGATCCACACCCACTCCCAGCGCCAAGTGGTTGACCTCACCGACCAGATCGAAGAACAGCTACCGGCCGGTGCGGGCGGCGTGGTCGTGGTGACGGTACTCCACACCACGGCGGCCGTCACCACCGCCGATCTCGACCCCGGCACCGATCTCGACCTGCTCGATTTTCTGCAAGGAATCATCCCGACCGTTCGCTGGCGCCATCCACATAATCCGGCCCACGCGCCGGCTCATCTCCTCAGCTCGGTGGTGGGGCCGTCCGTGACGCTGCCGGTGCAGGACGGCTCACTGGTGCTCGGCACTTGGCAGCGTGTCGTTCTAATCGAGCTCGCCG